>NZ_JBALBY010000016.1:0-88563 GCF_036919575.1 Nostoc sp.
TTGAAGTCAGCTGCTGCAACTGCTGAAACTGAATTAAAGTCAGTCGCTACAACTGCTGAAACCGAATTGAAGTCAGCTGCTGCAACTGCTGAAACCGAATTGAAGTCAGCTGCTGCAACTGCTGAAACTGAATTAAAGTCAGTCGCTACAACTGCTGAAACCGAATTGAAGTCAGCTGCTGCAACTGCTGAAACTGAATTAAAGTCAGTCGCTACAACTGCTGAAACCGAATTAAAGTCAGTCGCTAGTTCTGCTGAAACTGAATTGAAATCAGTCGCTAGTTCTGCTGAAACTGAATTAAAGTCAGTCGCTAGTTCTGCGGAAACTGAACTTAAATCAGTCGCTACAACCGCTGAAACCGAATTGAAGTCAGCTGCTGCAACTGCTGAAACTGAATTAAAGTCAGTCGCTACAACTGCTGAAACCGAATTAAAGTCAGTCGCTAGTTCTGCTGAAACTGAATTGAAATCAGTCGCTAGTTCTGCTGAAACTGAATTAAAGTCAGTCGCTAGTTCTGCGGAAACTGAACTCAAATCAATCGCTGACGCTGAAAAAGACGAGATCAAGGGTATAGCTGACTCTGCCAAGGATGAATTCAAATCAGGTGCTGATGCTGGAAAGGGTGTATTTGAGGGAACAGCAGATGCTGCCAAGGATGAACTTAAATCAATCGCTGACGCTGAAAAAGACGCATTCAAGGGAATAGCTGACTCTGCCAAGACTGAACTTAAATTAGTGGTTGATGCTGAAAAAGATGCGCTTGAGGGTGTAGCCGATTCGGCTAAAACTGAACTTAAATCAGCGAGCAACTCTGCTAAAACTGAATTAGAAGCAGGGGTAAATGCTGCAAAAGCTGAATTCGAGGGCGTTGCCACAAGCCTTAATAACACAGCACTTTTGGTAGGCGAGTCAGCAGCTAGAGCAGAAGCCAAGGTTCTTACTGAGTTAGCAGCTCTTTCTGGTGCTGTAACTGGGTTAAATAGTTTGGCGGAAATTTTAGAACAACAAGAAATAGAACAACTTAAAAAAGAAGATAAACCAGTGAAAACGTCAATAATAACTGTACAAACTTTTGACTACTGCGACAAAGACAAAAACCCTGTTTATACCACACAATCAATAAGCGTCATCGAAGGAACTGAAGATGCAGAACGCCTGAAATTTAAACAAATTTCTATTGGTGATGCCGCCAGTTGTAAAGCTGGCTACGGGAATGGATTCGTTAATTTGTTAAATGAAGTCAGAGAGATTTCAGCAGTAATGTTGAACGCCTCTGAACAGAATCTCAAAACAACGGCTGCTGGTTTTAATGCTCTCCAAGACGATGGCATATTATCAGAAGCAAATTGGAAATATTACCCAGCTACTATATCCCTAAAAGCAGGTAGCCTTGTTAGTCCATCTGATGCTTTGACAATCATCAACAATGAAACTCCTAAAACTGCTGCTGTTCTACTTCAAGAAATAAAAACAGAGATCACAAGCTTAGACACCACTATCCAAACACAAATTACTCAAGCTACAACCACGAGAAATCAAGAGATTAATTCTTAATTATGCCTGTTAGAGATTGGGCAGCAATTAGAAAAGGCTTGATTGCAACTTATAACCCGGCTATTGCTGGACATTTTGGTGCAACTCCGTCTGCTGCCGATAACGAGTCAATTCAACTAATGACTGTTAAATCAAATGATTCTAGCTTAATTGCTCAAAGTCGAATTACATTATTTAATCAGCAATTCCCTTCTTCAGGTGGTGGTGATGCTGTTTGTCCTGATGGCTGGCTAATCCGTCCAGAGTATCATCGACCGCAAGCCATTTATCAATTTGCTGAGGTCGATGATAGTGGTAAAATCATTGGCTCTCCGAAATATCGGATTACCATACCTCATCACAAACCAGAAAAGCTCGTATTACCTAAACCACCTTTTCCGAATTATCAGCGTGGTAATTGGGAAATAATTTTCGTACTCAAAGATAATAGTAAAATAACAATTCACTCTTTTGATAAAACAGAAGGCGATAAAATTCTAAGTGCTGCCAAAGACTTGGTTGATCCAAATTACTTGAATGGAGCTTATGAAAGTAAATCATGTTTAGTTGGCACCACGACTCCAATAACAAAGATTAAAGTTAAGTGTCGGATGGCAAAGTTCTACGCTACTGGCTGCCTTACTCTCTTTCCTACCTGGCTTGTCAAATGGTAACACCTCATTCCTGGTGGCATATCCCTGACGATATTTCTAATGTCATCACCTTAAAAGAAGCTTGTAAAAAATATCACTACACCAGAAAGTCAATAATTAGAAAGATTTATAATCAACAACTTCAAGGATTTAAACTAGGGCGACGTTGGTATGTTGTCCCTAGTGAACTGGGTATAAATACAAGGGTTAGAAAAAAGAAAGATATTTTTGGGCAATAGTAGCTGTAAACCTCTGCGTGGCCCTGTCGGGCATTAAGGTGCGATAGTCTTTATAGTCGTTGAACAGTGGTAAATCAGTAGTTTACCGATGACTAATCTCATTAGCTTTCTGCTACATTTTGTACATCTAGCAAGAGCTTAAAATATGGCATATACAGCAAGAGTTCCTCATCAGGTGGGGAATAAAATAATCTCACTACCAGATGAATATGACGCTATTGGGACTATTTGTGGAGTAAAAAAACTAACTGGCGCTCCGACTGCTGGCAGTGAAACCATCTCCGTTAGTGCTGCAATTGCACACGGATTAGTCAGGCGTGCCACAGTGCGGTTAGACACCAAAAAAACTAAAACTGTCATCATGGTTGCTACCAATTGCCCACAGGTAGGAGCGTTGGCAACTTTGAAGTTAGGAGCTACTGACACAATTAAGTCAGCCTATTTCTCCCAACATATTCAACTCGGTTAGTTCTAAACAATCAAGGAATTTGAATTTATGGCGGGTATATTAGAACTGCTTAAAGTTACTGCTCCAGCGCTAACTGACCCTGTTGTGGCAGCAACAACTTATTATTTTCTTGGCAGCCCAGGTGTATATGTAACCGATGTTGCTACTGCTACAGGAATAAGTCAAGCAGACGCAAAGTTAAACGGAGTTGTGCCTAGAGTAGCCGTAAAAGAACTTTTGTTGGCAGGGGTGCTACATACTGTAGAAATTGAAATTACTACAGGAAGCGGTGCAACTACTAAGACATATCGAAAACAACTTAGGTATGCTGAGACAGTGACAGCCACTGTTAAAGAGAACTTGATAGGTAAGACTTGGCCTTTACAGATAGCTAAAGTCGCCGGCGGTAAAATAATCCGTGATTTAGATCCACGTCGAGTTATATCTCGCAAATAAGTTTTAATGAGTGATTTTAGTGATGCGAGTAAGTGGAACCTCATCATGGATTCCACTAAAAATGCAACCATCTCAGGTGGGGCGATTGTTGAGCGTATAGCAGCTTTTGAACCGCCTCACCTATTCACCTCAGCAATTATCGCTGTGCAAGTATCTGCTACCACTGCCAAGCCAAATTGGTATAAAGCAGGCTATTTGCATCAAGCTGTTCCCGTGCCATTTTCATTAGGTTTAGCGATTGGGCAATCTCACTTTATCTCTCTTTATACGCCGATAATCATTAATTTTTTGCGCTTTCCAACTAACTATCAAATCTCATTTGAAGCACAAATATACTTCAAGGATTGCACTTTTAAAATATGGGAATTTGTAGATATGTAGATATATAGCTGAATCTAATAATATATCTTTCAGTTTTGATGATTTTAAAGTCAAAATAAAGGAATGAAAATTGATATTAGTCTCGCTGGTTTTCTACTTTCTTTTATCGTTGCTGCATCCGGTTGGTTCTTCCGATGGAAGGATAAACAGAAGTTTGAAAAGCAACAATCTGGTCTTGAAAGACAGCAGGCTATTCAAGAAGCGACATCGGCAGCTGAGAAGGCGGTGAATGAGGAGCGAGACTTCAATCACCTCCGCAATAACCAGATCCAAATCTCACAAGGCATTGCTACCGGATTCAATGAAGTAGAAGGCAAGTTAGACCACCTACGTGAGCAGATGATTGAAATTAAAGCTTATCTAATTAAAAATCAAGGTGCTATTCACGGTGAGTAATTCTTTGCTGAAAAAATTACTTACAATCTCTGTGAATAGATATTTTTCCACACTGACCAATATAATTTAAGTAAACCCTGGTCTCATACATGAGTATCAAAAAGATGATTAATGTTATTAGGCGTTTTGGCTGTACAAATTTTATTACGTTTTTCATTTGAAAGCGCGACAGGTATAAAATTAGTCTACCCAACTACTTACCTGAAACTATCCTTTTCTCACTAATGCGCGATGGCGCAGCCCGCCGCAGGCATCGCACTTCCTAACTCACTGGGGATTTGGTTACAAAGTCCCGAATTAGCCATTACACGGGTACGCAGACGTGTAGAAAGTGGTGGTCACAATATCAGATAAGATACTATTCGCCGTCGTTACGAACGCGGACGCAGCAACCTAATTAACTTGTATTTACCTGTGTGTGATACTTGGATAATCTATGATAATTCTGGGTCTGAACCTCTATTAGTGGCTGCATCAAATATCAATCAGGAAGCAATTATCTATGAACCCCAAATCTGGAATCGAATTACAACCGGGGAATAAAGCGCAAATTCCCCTAACAGAAATCCATCAAAAAATTGATGCTGGTGTCAAAGCTGCTATTGCTAAAGCTATTGAAAGACACCGCCGTTTAGGAGAATCTATTAGCATTTGGCAAGATGGTCAAGTTGTTACATTAACCGCCGATCAAATTCCTCCTCTTGATTCAACTGTTAGTCATAGCGAATGACAGTTAAACCATGTATAGGACTATTCACTCCTGTTTTATCCTCTATCAAACAGTATAGATTGATTAAATTTTTAAATTAATTTCCTTGAGTATATAAGTCATCATTTCACCTTTACCTTTAACCATAATTAAACCTCGTTTCTCCAATAAGTATTTATCCTTTAAAAGCTGATAAGTTGCTTCACAAACCTGGATACTACCTGCTATCCCATGTGATTCCATTCTACTAGCTGTATTGACTGTATCTCCCCAAAGGTCGTAGGCAAACTTTTTCAGCCCAATTACCCCTGCCACAACTGGCCCTGTACTAATGCCAATACGGATGCTAAAGGATTGGTTATTTTCTTCGTTAAACGTAGCTATAGCATTTTGCATATCTAAGGCCATGTTAGCGATCGCTGGAGCCGGGTTGTTAGACTTATTTGGCAACCCCGCAACAGCCATATATGCATCGCCAATCGTCTTGATTTTCTCTACCCCATGACGTTCTGCCAATTGGTCGAACAAACAGAATATTGTATTTAATAACTCGACTAATTCCGCAGGAGATGTCCGAGTTGAAAGCTCTGTAAAGCCAACAATATCGGCAAATAGCACCGTAACTTCCAGAAAGCTATCGGCAATAGTTGTCGGCTGTTGTTTTAATTGTTCTGCAATCATCTCTGGCAGAACATTTAATAGCAGCCGTTCTGATTTGTACTGCGCTAGTTCCATTGACTTACGGGCGTAAAATTCTTTTTTTCGCAAGCGTTCATATAAATAGACAGAAAAGACACAAATTATGCAAGTCCAAAATAAATATAAACCCTGCTCAATGTAAAAAGCTGATGAATTTTTTAAGATGGGATTATATAATATATATAAAATAAAATAGCAACCAATTGTCCCAATTTGTGCTATTAAATGTATCCACCATTGCACTGGAACGATTGTAGCTTGAGTGAGAAACATCAGATTCCAGATATTGCTTCTAGGTTCTAGATTCTTAAACAGCAAAGCTATATGAATTTGGACAGCACAAGTTACAGACCAGCATAAAATCAAAAAAATTAAGTTTGGGTAACGACGACCTATAGAGGTTTTACATAAACCCCAACAAATGAGTGTGAATAGTTCTACTACCAGACCGATTTTAAAGGCGTATATCTTGGCTTCTAATTGTGAATTTGCCCAAAGAAAAAAAGCGATCAAAGTCAAGCCAGCTACCAGGATAATCTGCGCCTGCAATTGCAGCCGTTTCAACTGAAAGCTCTGTCGCTGTTCTTTGTAGGATTCGGCAAGGTTAGTGTTGGTTTGCCGATAGGACATTCCGTGACTAATGAGCGCGTCTAGTTGGGTTTTATCTGAGTTACTTGGATGAATCATGCACTTTTTGCGTTATTAGTAATCAAAGGAGTGGGGAGTGGGGAGTAGGGAGTAGGGAGTGGGGGAGAAGAGGGAGATGAGGGAGAAAGAATGCCCAATGCCCTATGCCCTATGCCCCATGCCCCATGCCCAATGCCCTATGCCCCATGCCCAATGCCCAATGCCCAGTTTCCAAAATGGCTCGTACACCTACATTAAATTTTGATCGTGGCACATTAATTTTGCATCCACCACCACGCGGCAAAGGTTGGATGGACTATGCGACGTGGGATGATCGAGTTGAAAAATTTCGCATTCCCGCAATTAGATACCGATCGCTAGTGGAAGCACTACAAGCCGAAGATATTTATTTTATCGATGAGGCGAAGCAATTTTATCCTGTAGATTTGGTTCCCAGTCTGGAAATGGAACCCTATCCCCACCAGACTGAGGCGCTAGCGGCTTGGAAACTGGCGGGTAGAGTAGGGGTCGTTGTGCTTCCCACGGCGGCGGGAAAGACTTATTTGGCACAAATGGCGATGCAGTCAACGCCGCGCACGACGCTAATTGTCGTACCAACTTTGGATTTGATGCATCAGTGGTATGCACACTTGGTAGCGGCTTTCCCCGATGCTGAGGTGGGATTGCTGGGAGGTGGTTCGCGGGATAGAACGGCTATTTTAGTTGCAACTTATGATAGTGCTGCAATTCACGCCGAAACGTTGGGGAATCAATATGCCTTGATTGTTTTTGATGAATGTCATCATTTACCGACAGATTTTAATCGGGTGATTGCGGAATATGCGATCGCACCTTATCGTCTGGGACTCTCCGCTACACCGGAACGCACTGATGGTAAACACGCTGACTTAAATATCCTCATTGGCCAAGAAGTATATCGCAAACGCGCTGAAGATTTGGCGGGGAAGGCATTAGCAGAGCATGAAATTGTCCAAATTAAGGTAAAGTTATCGCAACTTGAGCGGGAAAGATACAATCAACTAATTCAAACCCGCAACGACTTTTTGAAGCAATCGAAGATTTCTTTGGGGAGTCTTCAAGGTTGGCAAATGTTCGTACAAATGAGTGCGCGATCGCAATCTGGACGTAGAGCTATGTTAGCGCACCGGGAAGCAAAAGATATCGCTTTGGGTACTGATGGTAAATTGCGAATTCTCGCTGATTTATTAGCAGAACATTATCCGGCACGAATTTTGATTTTCACTGCGGATAATGCGACGGTTTACCGCATTTCTCAAGAGTTGTTAATTCCGGCAATTACTCATCAAACTCCTGTGAAGGAACGCCATGAGATATTAACCAAGTTTCGAGAGGGTAAATATAATACTTTGGTTGCTTCTCATGTTTTGAATGAAGGCGTTGATGTGCCTGCGGCTTCTGTGGCGATCATTTTATCGGGCACGGGTTCGGCTAGGGAGTATACTCAGCGATTGGGGAGGATTTTACGGAAGGGGAATATTGAGAATAAACGGGCGATTTTGTATGAAGTGGTGGCGGAGGATACGAGTGAAGAGGGGACTTCAGCGCGGCGAAGAGGGGAGAAGAGGAACGAACCGCAGAGACGCGGAGGACGCAGAGAGGAGGAGGAGAACAAAGGGAATTTACAGGTTGTGTACGGGAGTGGGAAAGAAAGGAGTTTGAAAGCTGCGGAACAGTTAGAAATTAATTATTCAATCCAAAATCCAAAATCTAAAATCCAAAATTCGCCAGATGTTACCGACAGACTTACTGATGCATCGCCAAAACGGGGAGGAGATTATTCCGAAGAGACTGAAGATTGATCAGAAAACTTCGGATTTGGCGATTGAGTTAATTAATTATTTTCAATCAGCAGTGGGGAAGACTCAAGGTGTACTTGAGCGACAACTGACTGATTTTGAAGGAGATTCTACAGATTATCGGGTGAAGCGAGGATTAGCTTATATTCTCAAAAGCAGTTTTTGCACTTTTGAGGTGGTTAGTCCTCTGGAACCACAAATGTTAAGAGAACGGGTGTTTTCGCTAGCTGCAAAGTCTGTTTCTAGTCGGGAATCAACAGAAGTTACTCTTGGTAAACTTGCTGATGAGTTAACTCAAGAACTTGAACGGGAAGTTTTATCAGAACAGGTTCGTAATGGACTATATGCTGATTTATCTGAAAATAAGATTTTGACTGTTTTTGATGCACCAATAGCGCCAGATTTGTTAAATCGATATAACTTATCTCAGGTGCAGGGTGTATTTTATAAAGCCAGTCAACTTGTATTAAATGCTCACCGGAATGTTCCGGGTGAATATAAGCTGTTATTTCGCTATTTAAAGTTGTTTCAATTGATGGCTTATATTGAGGGTGATGCTGACCACGGGTTTACAATTACCATTGATGGTCCGACGAGTTTGTTTAATCCTAGTACGCGATATGGGTTAGCGATCGCAAAACTTATTCCTGCTTTACTTCACGTTACTAGATGGAGTCTTTCTTCAATTCTCCAAACCCGCGACGCTTATACAAATACTTGGAAAACTGGACGTTTCACTCTCAATTCTGAATGTGGTTTGGTATCCCATTATCCACCAGGGAAGCCCTACGATAGTATGCTAGAAGCATCCTTTGCTGATAAGTGGGATGCGTTGAAAAGTGGTTGGGCGTTAGAGCGAGAAGTTGATTTAATCCCAATTCCCGGTAGTGTAATGATTCCCGATTTCCGCTTAGTGCATCCTGATGGACGTACCTTCTTATTAGAAATTGTTGGTTATTGGCGACCAGAATATTTACAAAAGAAGTTTTCTCAGGTACGGCGGGCTGGACGTGACGATTTGATTTTGGCAATTTCTGAGCGACTTAATTTAGAAAAAGCGGGAGTAAAATTAAATGATGTCCCCGCCAGAATTGTTTGGTTTAAAGATAAGTTATTGCCGAAAGCTGTATTAGCTGTAATGGATTGAACAAGGATAAATGAGATGAAAACTATAGAAACAATTGCCACAGTTACCAAAGATGGTAAGATTACAGCGCAGTTACCATTGGATATTCCAGAAGGTGAGCATCAGGTGGTAATAGTAATTGATGAGAAGCTTTTGGTAGAGAAAGTAGAGAGTAAGGAAAATAAAATGCTTTTTAAGTTTTCCGCCTATCCTGTAGGATTAGTCTCAGAAAGTTTAACTTTCCGCAGAGAAGACCTTTATGCAAACGACTAATAACCCTGTATTTATCTATACGAATATTTTCGTTTATGCAAATGTGTCCAAATCTTTCTTTCACCAAGTAGTGATGTATTAATCGAATAGAAATAGTAAGTATGAAAAGTATAGAAACAATTGCCACGGTTACAAAAGATGGTAAGATTACAGCGCAATTACCATTGGATATTCCAGAGGGTGAACATCAGGTGGTAATAGTAATTGATGAAAAGCCTTTGGCTGAGAAAGCAGAGAGCAAGGAAAAACGCCCTCCTCTAAACTTTCCTGTACATAATTATGGACCTTGGCCTGAAAATCTTTCTTTAAGACGTGAGGATATGTATGGAGATTGGGGACGCTGATCCTGTTTTTTTAGACACAAATATTTTGGTGTACGCTAGTCAGATTCAGTCTCCATTTCACCAAGCTGCTATGGAGGCTATCCAAGGTTTTTATGATGCAGGGGTTGAGTTGTGGATTAGCCGACAAGTATTGCGGGAATATTTGGCTACCCTTACCCGTCCGCAACAGTTTGTCAACCCACTACCCATTGCAATAGTAATTCAGGATCTCCGCTATTTCTATAACCGCTTTCGGGTGGCTGAAGATAATTCTCAAGTTACAGAAAAGTTACTAACACTCATGGAGGAAATTCCTAGCGGTGGTAAGCAAGTTCATGATGCAAATATTGTCGCCACAATGCTAGTTTATGGCATTCCTCAGTTACTCACTCACAACACAGGCGATTTTGCAAGATTTTCTGGGTTAATTACTGTGTTGGCGTTACAAGGTTAGATTGCTTGCTGTATTTGAGTTAAAATTTACTTCACGTTACGAAATGCAGTCTTTTGCTAATTGTGCAATCCTACTGAGAGGATGTTTTAAAAGTCCTTTGATCGGTATAAAAATGTTTTAGATCCCCCTAAATCCCCCGATAAATTGGGGGACTTTGATTCTGGTTCCCCCCTTTTTAAGGGGGGTTAGGGGGGATCAACAAGTGCCTAATAATTACAGCCAACCACTTTTAAAACATCCTCTGACTAACCCCAAACACTTCTGCGTTCCCAAAACTGGGCGACTCTTTTTTCCCATTCTTCCCAGTAATCTTTGATGACTGCTGATTCAAACCAAAATACCTCTGCTGGCATTTCTGGAATCGCTACTACCAAGAGAGCGTGTTTTAGCTGAATGCCATAATCTCGATAATACTCGTTAGCTGCTCCTATGTATGCCGTAAGTTGCAGTGGATGTTCATATAAATGCTCAATTGAGCCTTTGGGTTTGTCTGCTGTTTTCCACTCGCAAATACAGGGAATACCTTGATAGCTGGCAATACAATCAACTTTGCCAGAATAACCCAAATCATGATGAAAAACAGAGCCTTCGACGAGTCTAACTGTGTCAATTTGTTGTAAAACTGGCTTGATACTCTCCCAATAAGGGCGACTCGCTTCAGGACAAACAGGGTTTTGACCAAGGAGGTAGCGCTCAATTTGTTTGTGTGTTTGGGTTCCCCGACGACTAGCAGTTGTAGTAATGCGGGTAGCTTCTTGTGTACCAACACGCGCTTTCCAGTTTAATAATCTGTCTCGGTCTGCTTGTGATTTGGTGGCATTAAGTATTGTAGTAACGCTGGGAAAGCGATTTCCCTTGGCATCTACATAATATTGTTTACCATTTTCTCTCTTGGATGTGGCATTAATACGTGGTAGCAGTTGGGTATCAAATTGCATCAGTTAGTATATTGACTTTGAGATTCCCTGAAGAAGGAAAATTAATAAAACCCTATTCCATTGTAAGGAATAGAGCTAATCTAGAAGTTTTGTGTTCTGAGGTGGAATAATGGTGTTGTAAAGGCGATCGCACTTATCCAGTTGTGAATAATGGTATTCTACAGGCGATCGCACACCCGCACACCCGCAGTCAAATTACCCCCCTTAATCCCCCCGTTTATTGGGGGGAAACCGGAAATCCAGTTCCCTCCCCAATATATCGGGGAGGGTTAGGGTGGGGTAAAACCTTGGTGAATCATCTATTTCAGACTTGTGTGTACACCGTAGACTAAGGAGAGGGGAGATAAAGCACAGCTTTATCGGGGTGAGGTTGTCTATTTAGGTACTCCAATCGGATATTTGGGTACTCCAATCGGATATTTGGGTACTTCAATAGAATATTTGGGTACTTCAATCGGATATTTGGGTACTCCAATCGGATATTTGGGTACTCCAATCGGATATTTGGGTACTCCAATCGGATATTTGGGTACTTCAATAAGATATTTGGGTACTTCAATAAGATATTTGGGTACTTCAATCGGATATTTGGGTACTTCAATCGGATATTTGGGTACTCCAATCGGATATTTAAGGACTTAAGACTAATAAACGCAAATTTTATACCGTGAATTTCAATATTTTTAAGTAAAAATAAGGAATAAATATGAGATTTTATTGTAGACCATACTTTAATTTTAGTTGTTTTTGCTCAGGGCAATGGGGATAGCAGATGGCTAGAATTTAAACAGAAGCTTGTATTAATTTTCACATTGGCTTTGATAGGAGATACATATATGGCACGATTAAAACGCAGTTCTACGGCACTGGATAAGGGAACACGACGGATCGCGGGGATGCGATCGATTAGTGAAACGCTGGAATTTGGTAATGGCTTGAGTTTGGTAGAGTATGAGAAGCGAATTCAAACCTTGCAAGCGAAGCTATCGAGCTACAACACGATGCTTTCTAGCGTGGATGAAGCGATGGGACAGATTGAATTACTAGAGCAGGATTTGATTAGCTATTCGGAAAAGATGTTGATGAGTGTGAGGACGCACTATGGCAAGAACAGTTTGCAGTATATGCAAGCGGGGGGAAAGCCGCGCCAGAGTCATAAGCGACCTGCTCTTAATGCTGCATCAACGACTGACAGTGATAGCACCAAATCTAGCGAAGGCGATGGGGAATGACAAAAGTACGAAGACAGGAGTGAATTAGGGGAGTGGACTCATAGGTGCGATCGCCCGAACACAAGTAAGCCGTTGCTGACAGTTACTCCGGCAAAAGGCGATCGCACACCTAAACCTCACTAAGGAACGTAGATAGGACTTACGCATCAAGTACGAAATGTAGGGGCAATTCATGAATTGCCCCTACGGTAAATCAAGGCTTTCACTGGCTTTTTGCGTAAGTCCTGGTAGATTAAATAAAATGCAAAACTTCATCCTGTATCTAGCTTGCCTCTCCAATATATCGGAGAGGGATTGAGGGTGAGGTAAACCAGGGACATCAATTATAGCAGTTCTTGTTCGGATGCAACACATGGTAGGGGCACAGCATTGCTGTGCCCCTACTTCGCCCAAGTCGGGAAACCCGCCCACGCGACTGGTTCCTGTATTCCATGCAATTGAGAACCGCTATATATGTTATTTAATTCTTATTCCTAAACTAGATCAATTACTGGTAGAGTTAGCAAACTTTAACGGCTATCCCCTGATCTCAAAACTTGTTCTGTTGAATCATAGGATGAGAAAATAAGGATAAGTAATAATCCCCAAACTTCCTGGCCTATTTACCCAAGACAGATAATCAGCAATTTTTATCAGTCAAATCTATGACTTCAGCCGTTCCCCCTCAAACTCGGAAGCCGCCTACTCAAGCAATAGGAGCCAAAATTTTCCACTCCTGTAACATCATTAGTCTGTTTATCATGCTCACCAGTGGACTACAAATTTACAACGCCAACCCTGTTTTTGGTGGACGTGCAGGTTTGCACATTCCTCCGATATTTACTTTAGGAGGTTGGCTAGCAGGAGGTAGAAACTGGCATTTTGCAGCAATGTGGCTATTTTCGCTAAATCTCTTATGGTATGGAATTTACGTTTTAATTACCCGGCGCTGGCGACATCGGTTTGTAGGTGCTAATGACCTCAAAGCATTACAAAAAACTCAAAATTCCCAGCGCCTAATTTATGCTTGGCATCGGATTGCCTATACAGCAATTATTCCGATCTTGCTGCTGGCGTTATTTACAGGAATAGGAATGTATAAACCTGCTCAATTTTCCTGGATTGTGGATTTATTTGGCAGTTGGCAAGCATTGCGAATTGTTCACTTTGCCTCAGTACCAATGGTTATCTTATTTGCAGTGATTCACTCTCGATTAGGGCGGAAAGCTGGAGGCACTCAACTTACAGAATCGATGTTTTGGTAAACGATCCTTTTTTACTGATAAATATGAACTTTTTTGATAAATTGAATCGTAATATATTGCAAAATCAAAGCTTACTGTTTGTAGGACTTGATCCAAATCCAGAGATGATGCCTGTGCGTTATGAATCTGAAGAACTCATCGCTGGTTTACAGAAGTGGTTACAATTCATTATTGCAGAAACTTCTGATTTCGTTTGTGCTTATAAACCCACACTTGGCTTTTATGAAGCGTTAGGTATTCCCGGTTTAGAACTGCTGTACAAAACTTTAGCAGCTATTCCAGCCCACATCCCAGTTATTTTAGATGCCAAACACAGTGACTTAAATACTAGTACCATTTTTGCCCGAACTGTGTTTACAGAATGGCAAGTAGATGCAATCACTCTCAGTCCTTATACAGGACAAGATCATGTAGCACCTTTTTTGGTATATCCTGATAAAGCGGTGTTTATTTTATGCTGTACTTCTAATCCAAGTGCAGAAGCTTTACAGCAATATCCTACAAACGAATCACCCCTTTATTTACAGGTGGTCAAAGAATCAAAAACCTGGGGAACTCCAGAACAATTGGGTTTGGAAGTGGGAACTACAAATCCTGAAATCTTAGCACTTATTCGAGCGATCGCACCTGAACGAATCATTATGGCGCGTAGCATCTGGGCGGAGGGTCAAAACCTGAAACAAATTTTAGAAGCAGGTTTGAATGCTAACGGTGATGGTTTGCTAATTCCTGTTCCTCAAGATATGTTGGGAAAGACAAAACTATCTCAGGAAGTCCAATCTTTACGCGCAGAAATTAATCAAATCAAAGCTGAAGTTATTCATGACAATTCCACTTGTTCTGTGTGGTTTCCTGATGTTTGTTTGCTAAATCAGCACCCCCAACAAGATTTAATTTTACAACTTTATGACATTGACTGTATTATGTTTGGCAGCTTTATCCAAGCATCAGGAGCAATATTTCCTTATTACATCGACTTACGCAAAATTATTTCCAATCCCCAAGTTTTTAATCAAGTTCTCACTGCATATCAGGATATTTTGAAAAACCTTAGTTTTGATAGATTAGCAGGTATTCCCTATGGTTCTTTACCGACTGCGACTGGTTTAGCTTTACGCCTTCATTGTCCAATGATTTTCCCTCGTAAAGAGGTGAAGGCGCACGGAACTCGGAAAGTAATTGAGGGTAACTTTCATCCTGGTGAAACGGTTGTGGTCGTTGATGATATTCTCATCAGTGGCAAAAGTGTTATGGAAGGGGCAGAAAAGTTAAAATCAGCAGGATTAAATGTTAATGATATTGTGGTATTAATAGACCATGAACAAGGAGTGAAAGATAGGTTACAGCAAAATGGTTATCGCGGTCATGCAGTTTTAACTATTTCGGAAATTACTAATACTCTGTATCAAGCTGGGCGAATAAATGAGGAGCAATTTTTGGCTTTTGCTGAAAGTTAGTAATTGGAATAATGGGGAGTGGGGAGTGGGGAGTAGAGACGCGATTAATCGCGTCTCTACTAGGGAATGGGGAAAGATTTTTTTATCTACTTCCCATTAGGCAGATTTAATTTTCAGGTTCAATCTAGTAACTAGAATAATTTTGATTTCTAAATTAATGATGAATTTTTCACTGAATCAACTACTTAGATGGTTAATTTTTACGCTGCTATTTCCTCTAGTCTTTCTCAATGGTTGGCTAGCATTTTTGCTTGTTAAAAATCTTCAACCTGTCGTCACAATTCTTGTCTTGGCTACTTTGCTTGCATTCGTTTTAAACTATCCTGTTTCGATTCTCCAACAGAGGGGAGTTAAACGAGGCTATGCAGTAGCATTAGTTTTTATATTAGCATTAGTAATTGTTGTTGCTCTGGGTATCACTTTATTGCCCATTGTTTTAGAGCAATTTAATGAGATGGTTAAAGTCCTTCCCCAATGGATTGATTCTAGTGAAGAAAAACTTCAGATTGTAAATGATTGGTTTTTTAGGCACAAATTAAATGTGAATCTCAGTCAGTTATTAACACAAATAACCAACAAATTCCCCAATGAATTAGAGTTTATTTCCGATAAGCTTTTAAGCATTATCATAGATACTATTGATAGTATTTCTGAGTCATTAATCACAGTAGTATTGACTTTTTATCTGTTGTTAGATGGGCCAAGAATTTGGGAGGCGATATTTAAGAAGTTACCTGGAAATGTTGCCCAGGAGATTAGCCAGTCTATTCAGCAAAACTTCCAAAATTACTTGATTGGTCAGGGAAGTTTGGCTTTGCTGATGGGTTTTTCAGTAACATTATTGTTTTTAGCTTTTCAAGTCCAGTTTGGTTTACTCTTTGGTTTGGGAGTTGGACTTTTGAGCTTAATTCCCTTTGGTGATGTCGTCAGTCTGATTGTCATCACTTTCATCATAGCTACACATGACTTTTGGCTAGCAGCGAAGGTTTTTGCAGTAGCTGTTGTCATTGATCAGTTCATTGATCAGGCGATCGCACCCCGATTATTAGGTAAATTTACTGGACTTAGACCAATATGGGTGTTAATTGCTTTGCTTGTAGGAACCAATGTTGCTGGAGTCTTGGGTTTAGTAGTTGCAGTACCTATAGCTGGTTTTATCAAAGATGTAGCAGATGGTTTTTCTAAATCTGGTGATTCCGATAATGCTGTTGATGGTGAAGCAGCATCAGAATTGTTACCAGAGGAATCAGTATCGTAATGAGTTTGTTGATAAAAAAATTAACAAGAAGTTGCAACGGTGTCATTAAGGATGGGGTGTAATTGTCAGGATAGTTATAACTCCTGGTTCAGATCCGTAATACCAAAAAACTCGAAAAGCAGCAGGTGTTTTGTTTTCTACATAGGCTTCAAAAATTTCTTCTCCATTGGGTCCTGATAAAGATTCATATTTGTGAGTATTCAAACTAGGGTGTCGTAGATTTATTTCCATTAAACCCAGCGTTTTTAAAACTTTTTGGTACTTCTTAGAGTCAGTTTGTTGTAGTTTAGCTAGTGCTGTACTAGCCTCGGTTGAAAATATTATCTTAAAATTCACTATTACTCAGTGTTGCAGATTAACTCTCGTGACTAGGATTATATTTTGAGATTAGTGTCCAGGGCTAGTGTCCTGCTGACTTCTTTGTGTCATAGAGACACCCTATTCATCAATTTCTAGATCCGCATACTGGGTAAACGAGCCTAAGTCGTGAAGTTCACCAGAACTTGCCTGTTTTATACCAACTTCTAATGAGGTACGAGCTACAGAATTTTGCCATATCCAAAGTTCTCTTTCTGGAATGTTTACAACTGGGTCTAGCAGAATTTGTCCTGCCTCATTGATGAGGACTCGGTAGCTCTTTCCTTTGGCAACAGTACCCAAGGTTAATCGTCCTTTGTCATCAGTTCTGACAGTATCTTTAACTATGTGGAAGTTCTGATTTTCTATCATATTGCTGCTATAGGAATCATATTTGATTTCTGAAAAAATCTCGGTAGTCTTGTAGTAGACCCTCTTGCCTAAAATGTTGCAAAAAAATTGTAGGTTGGGTGGAGGCTTTGCGTAACCCAACATCCTGATATATGTTGGGTTGCGCTCCGCTCCACCCAACCTACGTCTACTATGTGGAAGTTCTGATTTTTAATCATTCATATTGCTGCTATATCTTAAACTCATTATAAACAGTTGTGGGTAGGTGGGTATTGCCCACTAAAAAGAAAATTGCATAAAAAAACCCTAGCATTTCTACCAGGGGTAAGATATAATACCATCTCACTTGATGTTTATCAGAGACACCTCTACTTAGATAAGAGGTGAGCCATTAGCTAACATTTGCCAACAGTAATTCTCGTTTTTCTGATTTTTTGACTCTGATCTGAGAGTCATCATCAACATCGATAATCGCTGTGTCTCCATCTGTAATTTCACCAGACAGCATTGCTTCGGCGAGAGAATCTTCTAGGAGGCGCATAATTGCCCGACGTAATGGCCTAGCACCATAGCTAGGATTGTAGCCTTCTTGAATTACACGCTCTTTGAAGCGATCGCTAACTTCTAGGATAATTCCCCTTTCCGTCAAGCGGCTAGCAACATCGCGGAGCATAATTTCCGCGATTTGCTTAACTTCATCCTTGGAAAGCTGGGTGAAGACGATGATCTCATCGAGACGGTTGAGGAACTCAGGACGGAAGTAAGCTTTCAATTCCTCATTTACCAAGGTGCGGATGCGGTTATAACTAGCGTCGGCTTGAGTGTCGAAGTCAAAGCCTAAACCACTACCACCTTTTTCAATCACCTTGGAACCAATGTTAGAAGTCAAAATGATCAGCGTGTTCTTGAAGTCAACTTTCCGACCTTTGGCATCGGTAAGATGACCGTCATCCAAGAGTTGCAGCAGCATATTAAATACATCGGGGTGAGCTTTTTCGATTTCGTCGAATAGCAGCACTGAGTACGGTTTTCGCCGCACAGCTTCTGTAAGTTGTCCGCCTTCGTCGTATCCCACATAACCAGGAGGCGAACCAATCAGCTTGGCGACGGTGTGGCTTTCCATGTATTCGGACATATCTAGGCGAATCATCGAGTCTTCCGAACCGAAGAAGTAGCCAGCTAGTGCCTTCGCCAATTCTGTTTTACCGACTCCAGTGGGGCCAGAGAAGATAAAGCTAGCAATGGGGCGATTGGGATTTTTTAGTCCGACGCGGGCGCGACGGATACCGCGAGATACAGCCGAGACTGCTTGCTCTTGACCAATCAGCCGTTGATGCAAAGTGTCTTCTAGGTGCAGGAGCAACTCTGACTCAGATTCAGTTAGCTTGTTGACTGGTACGCCAGTCCAAGAGGCAACGATTTGGGCGATGTCTTCTTCGTCAACTACATTAGAGTTGACAGGTTGACCATTTTGTGTAAATGTTGCTTGCAGTTGTTCTGCAAGTTCTAACTCTTGGTCGCGCAGGCTTCCAGCTTTGTCAAAATCTTGGACTCTGACTGCTGCTTCTTTAGATTTGGTAACGCCAGCGAGTTCACGCTTGAGTTCTTTATTTGGAGAACTCTGAGAGTTCCGCAGATGAACGCGAGAACCTGCTTCATCAATCAAGTCTATTGCCTTATCGGGCAAGAAGCGATCGCTAATATAGCGGTCTGATAATTCTGCTGCTGCCACAAGTGCCCCATCCGAAATTGTGACTTTGTGGTGTTGTTCATAAGCACCGCGCAAACCGTAGAGAATTTGTACGGTTTCCTCTACTGAGGGTTCCCCGACCTTAATCGGTTGGAAACGACGCTCTAGGGCGGCATCGCGTTCGATATGCTTACGATACTCATCAAGGGTAGTCGCGCCGATGCACTGGAGTTCACCTCGTGCTAAGGCAGGTTTGAGGATGTTGGCTGCATCCAAGCCACCTTCTGTACCACCAGCACCAACCAAGGTGTGAATTTCGTCAATCACCAGGATGATATTGCCGACAGTGCGGACTTCTTCCACGACTTTTTTGATGCGTTCTTCAAAATCGCCACGGAAGCGAGTTCCAGCTACCAATGACCCCATATCGAGGCTGATAACTTGTTTGCCCTGTAAGCTTTCGGGAACATCCTGATTGATAATACGTTGAGCTAGACCTTCTGCGATCGCAGTTTTACCAACTCCTGGTTCTCCAATCAGCACTGGGTTATTCTTAGTACGGCGACCGAGAATTTGGATCGCCCGCTCAATTTCCTTCTGGCGACCAACTACGGGGTCGAGTCTGCCTTCTTGTGCTAATTTGGTCAAATTCCTGCCATACTCTTCCATCGTTAGCGGTTGGGTACGCTTTTGACTACCACTACCAGCGAAAGCCGGAGAATTTTCACCCAAACGGCGAACGATCGCACTACGGACACTCTTGAAGTCAACCCCTAGATTTTGCAGTACTTTGGCGGCGACACCTTCACCAGCCTCAGTCAATCCTAAGAGTAAGTGTTCAGTGTTAATGTAATTCTGTCCCAGACTATGAGCTTCTTTAAAGGATTGCTCAAAGAGACTTTTCACCTTGGGTGTAAAAGGAATTTCCGGTGGTACAAAGCCAGAACCCCTGCCAATAATTTTTTCTACCTCGCGGCGGGCATCTTTGAGGGTAACGCCTAATTCGGCCAGTACTTTAGCAGCAACCCCAGTTCCTTCTCCCATCAAACCCAGGAGAATTTGTTCAGTTCCTACAAAGTTGTGCCCCAGGCGACGTGCTTCCTCCTGAGCTAGCATAATTACTCTAATGGCTTCGGAAGTGAAGTGTTCAAACATAGCGGGTTCTTGCTCCCTAGCTGCTTGGACTTTGGGTGAGATAAAATTCACCCTCATCTAAAGTTTTTTGTATTTTCTTAAGGACTAATGTAACTTTATTTAAAGTTAGGTGGCAGTGGTGAGAGCCGTAAGACCTCAGGTGTAGTTGCCGTCTACTATGAGTGAGGGAGTGGGGAGTGGGGAGTGGGGAGTGGGGAGTGGGGTAAGTAAAGAGTTGCAAAGTTGACAGTGAATTTTTCAGTATTTAACAATTTTCTTGTGCCTGTCCTGCCTCCCTTCCTCAGCTAAACTAAAAACTCAGGACTCAGCACGGGCTAAACCCTAGCTATCCGCTAACAGGACTTGACTATGACTGATGCACCCGCAGGGAAAGACCAACAACATCCTCTTTATAATCGCGATCGCCCTGTTATTGATATTTTACTCCTTCAAGAGGCGACAGACTATAATTTAGCAGAATTGGCTAGGCTGCGAATGCGTTATCAAGGGTTTCCAGGGGCGAGAGACATCCAAAAAGACCTAGATAAAGTGTTGCAGCAGTGGGGTTTGACCGAAGCCGAGCTTTTTGAGAAAACTCGCCAAATTCACGATTTGGGGGGAATTTACAAAAGTCGCGGCAAGAAAGAGGAACAGGATTGGAATTAGGGCATTGGACAATTCAATTTTGGATTTTAGATTTTAGATTTTGGATTAAATTTCAATCTAAAATCTAAAATTCTTACTCCCTCACTCCCCACTCCCCACTCCCCACTCCCCTTTATTTGCTCAAACATCTACCATTAGCCTTGCTTTTCTCAAAAAGAATTGGAGTACAGTCTCTTGTTTAGAAATAATGTCGGCTCTGCCTTCCATTCCCATTTGAATGGAACATTGTTTGTTTCCTCGACCTAAAGACAGGCTTTGAGGTTCAATTGTTACCTCATAGAAGGCAGCACCTTTGGGAGTAGTTGCAGTAGCACCTGTAGCAGCATCATTATTCGCTGATGGAAAAAATGCATCTGGAGAAATTGATTTAACTTTACCTTGGAGAGTACCGTAATCTGGATAAGGACAAGCAGAAACTCGCATTTGCACGTTTTGTCCTGGCTTCAACTTGCTTTTATCCTCAGTTCCTACCACTGCCTTAATCACCAAGGGGGCAGAAGTAGGAACAATTTGGGCGATTTCTTCTCCAGGGCGCAATGTTTGGCCGGGATTACGTAGGTTTAGCTTGGAGATCACACCGTCTGCTGTGGCAGAAATGATCGTCTCCTTAAGCTCGATATTCGCTTGTTTAAGTTCGCGGTCATCATGCTCGAACTGTTTTTGCGTTTCAATCCGTTGTTGAATAAGCGCGTTGCGTTCTTTGTCTAATGTGGCGATGCTAGCCTGTCCCGTAGCTTTTTCTTGAGCAATGCGTTCTTGGGCGATCGCAATTTCTGCCGAAGTTGGATTCAGGGCAGCTTGTAAGCTTTGCAATTTGGCTTTGGCTGCCTCAAGTAGTTGTTCTTGCTGGCGAACAGCTAGTTGTGCTTCCTCGAATTGATCTTGTGACAAAGCTCCAATTTTGGCTACACTCTCATATCGGTTTCGCTTTGTCTGCGCTGCACTTAAGCCAGCAGTTGCGGCTCTGACGTTTGCAGAGGCTTCTTGGACATCACTAACAGTAGTAATTCGCTTGTCTTGATAGTCCCGCTTGCGACTGCTCAATTCAGCTTCAGCCCCCGCCACTGTACGGTTACTGCTGTCAGTTTGGGCTGCAATTTGGTTATTAAGAGCATGAATCTGAGCGTTGATTTGCACCAGTTGTAATTTTGTTTGCCCAATGCTACTTTCTAGTTGGCTCTTTTTAGTTTGCAGGCGGGAGTCGTCAATAGTAGCGATCGCATCTCCTGTTTTAACAATCTGATTCTCTTTCACAAAAATCCGCATAACTGGGCCTTCTGTAGCAGCCTGAACCAGCCGCAACTCACCAGTCGGACGCAGGCTTGCCTGTGCTTGAACGGTGGTTTTGTATTGAGCTACAGAGGCCGCGGCAACTGCTATTGTCACAGCAACCAATGCGATCGCGCCACCAATAGTAGTCCAATTACCAAGTGGTGGCAGAAAATCGTTTTCTTCAGCTTGGGGAAGTCCGACAGAATTAGATTGACTAACCATAACAAGTACCTAAACAGAATTAAAGAAGTCGGAAGTCGGAAGTCGGAAGTACAGTTTTGTAACGGGGATAAATACAAGAGCCACAAAACTTGCGGCTTGTTAGTTGCTATGAAACTTAAACCCACCGAATGAAAGTTAATTACGAATTACGAATTAGAGGATGTTTGAAAAGTCATGATTGATGTATCAAATATTCTTTTACCCCACCCTAACCCTCCCCTTATAAAGGGGAGGGAACCGGATTCCTATTCCTGTTTCCCCCCAATATATCGGGGGGATTAAGGGGGGTAATTATTCGATTAGTATCACAACATACCACTTTTCAAACATCCTCTTACGAATTACGAATTAGTTAACTGATGGTGACGTATTTGCCATTAGCAGCAGAGCCGGAAGATTTCCCTAGTAAACTCGGAGTTGATGGTCGAACATTCTCTAGGAAGTCCAAGTGATTGCCAGCAATTTGGCGCAATTCTTCTGGAGAACCTTGGATTTGCAAACGTCCTTTCTCTAGTAATACAATCCAATCGGCTCGCTCAATGACTCTGGGACGGTGACTAATTAAAATTGTGGTTTTGCCTTGGCGATGGGCAAGCAGTCGATCTAGTACTTCAACTTCACTGGCCGGATCGAGAGCGCCAGTAGATTCATCTAAAATCAGTATCGGCGGGTTAGTAATTATCGCTCTGGCGATCGCTAATCTCTGCCGTTGTCCACCTGAAAGATTCGCTCCAAATTCTCCTAACACAGTATGATATTTGTCAGGTAATTCGCTAATAAATTCATCTGCTCCTGCAATCTGGCAAGCTGTGACAATTTCTTCAAAAGTCACGTCAGGATAGCTGAAGTGGAAGTTATCAAAAATTGAGCGACTCCAGAAGTGCGGCTCTTGCGGGACTAAAACTACCTGCTGTCGCAGACATTCTAAAGATAAATCTTGTTTGTTATAGATGCCATAACGGATATTGCCTGATTGGAGGGAATATAAACCAGCAATCAGTTTAGCTAGGCTACTTTTACCACAACCAGATTTACCAATTAAAGCAATCACTTTACCACCAGGCATAGTCAACGTAAAATCTTGCAAGAGGTCAACTCTGCCAGCATGGTGAAAGTTAACTTTAGTGCAGATAATATTTGCATCAGTAGGAATTTTTGCCCAAGGCTTTTTCTCTTCATTCGAGTCTTCTGCGGTAGCGTCAATCACTTCTGACATCCGTTGGATGACAATTTGGGCAGTAATAAACTTATCAGCTAACCCGATCACTGAACTCAGAAAACCGAGAAAGTTGCCACTCATGCCGTTAAAGGCTAGTAGCTGACCAATAGATAATGTGTGATTAATTACTAAATAGCTGCCTAACCAGAGTAAACCTATATTAGTTATAGTTGAAAGAATATTAGTAAATGTGCTGCTGTATAGCTCCAACTTCATCGTACTCCAACCCAAGTTGGCGATGCGACCATAATTGGTTTGATATTCTTGCCAAGCTTGCGGAGTTGCTTGGGTCGTTTTGAGTACTTGGACGCCACGAAAAGTTTCTACCAAAAAGCCTTGGTTTTCAGTACCTAGAATGATCAGCTTACGAGTTTTCTGGCGCAAAGCGGGTAGGAAAAGCAGATTAACTAAGGTGACGACGATAAAGGCTAATACCGAAGCCAGAGTCAGTTGCCAACTCAAAAACAGCATAAAGCCCAAGGAAACTACAGCAATAAAAAATTGGCTAGGTAAACCAAGAACAATCTGCGAAACTAAGTCATTGATGGCATGAATATCGGAAATTCGGCTGACGACTTCCCCGCTACGATGTCCTTCAAAGTAAGATAAGGGCAAGTGTAAAAGTTTTCGACCGTAGTCCATCAGCAGTCCTAATTGCAACCGTTGACCGAAGTGACCGATCAGGTGAGACTGTACCAAACCAATTGCACTTTTAAACAAGTTCATGGCAATTACCCCAATTGCCACGGTAGTTAATAGTTGAGTATCTCCCCGCACTAGCACATCATCGGTGAGCAGTTGCATCATCAAAGGATAGGCGAGAGACAAAAGTCCGATTACAATATTAATTGCGATCGCCTGACCCAGAAGGAAGCGATAGGGCCAAACACGCACCAGATAGCGTCCAAAGCCAGTCATTTTGTCATTTGGCTGCTCAGAAAAACGGGTGTCGTCTGGCACCAATAGCAGCATGATTCCATTACTCCAACCCTCAGCTAATTCCTTACGACTGAGGTAGCGGATACCAAAACCCGGATCGGAAATTACATAATTTTTCCCTTTTTGACCGTATAAAACTACCCAGTGATAACCTTTCCAATGTATAATGGCGGGCATTGGAGCTTTATTTAAACTATCGATCAATTGAGGAGAAGCTTTGACTTGGCGGACATTAAATCCCAAAGCTTCTGCACCCCGATTCAAACCAAGCAGAGTAGTACCTCGTGACCCCGTGCCTACTGCTTCTCGTACCCGGCTCAGAGTCAAAGTGCGTCCGTAATGTTTGGCAACAGTTGCAAGGCAAGCAGCGCCACAATCTTCTTCACTGTGTTGCAATATGCTGTGGTATTTCATTGTTCAATGATTAAAGTAAGTAAACAGTGAATAGTTATCAGTCAAAAGTGAATAACTACTAACTGAGTTATTGATATTCTTAAAGTAACTGATAGCTAAATAGTGTTAATACTATCTGAAAAATGTATACTCGAAGGTAGCTTTACCCCGGCGTAAAATCCCTTTATCTATCGTGTAGGATAGTTAAATCTACCCTACAGGATAGAGGGAACTTATACTGTCGTTTTTAATACCCGGTGGGAGACTAGAGTATAGTTAAATCTACCCTGCACGATAGAGGGAACTTATACTGTCGTCTCCAATACCCGATGGGAGACTAGAGTATACTCCTGGTCCGTAAGTCCCCTCATACCCCCCATAGTTGGCGTCTCTATAGAAGCTCCATGTACCCCTCTGAATCACAAAAGATGAGGTTACATCGTTGAAATCATTACCAACGTAGTTAAGACCATCGCCAATTGATGCATTAACCGCCAGAGGATTAGCGCCGCCTGCTCCTGCATCTCTATACAAAATTACATCTGGGTCGTAGGCACCACCACTACAGGTAGCAGCTGCTTCATGGTCAATGTCTTGCACCAATTCGATGCTATAGAGGTCTTGGGTTTGGTTGTTGATCTGAGACATTGTTTTTGTCCTTAATTAATTGAGAGAGTTTAGTAAGTTGAGTCTGTGCGGCGATCGCGTTTTAGGTGTTCGCCTTCACTGCACTCTTTTAGAATAGATAAATTTAATTAGACGCGCATCGTCAAGTTAGGAAATTGACTTTCCAATTTGGGAAAGTTATTTACGTTTATTTGTCCTACAATTGTTTAAATGAAAAAGTAGGAGCGAAAACGACCTCGCCCCTACAAACTGCGAGAAAAGGATGTTACTCAGCTAAAAGCTTATATGAGAGCATTCTTTTCTGTTTTAGGTTTTTCAGGATTCTAGTCTGCGGTATGAAATAGAACCGACCTGATTATGCAGGTAATGCAGGTTGTAAAGACTCAATGTTATTGTTAGCGTCACCGCCTAAGTTACCTTGTGTGCCTGGTGCTAAATAGTATTTTTGACCTGTGTAATCCGTACCAGTGTAGGCATTCCAACCAGTGTTACCCGTTACCTTGTACCAAGATACTTTATTGTCATAGCCTCCTAAATCGGGATATGCTTTTCCGACAGCTGTCTCACTTCCTGAACCACTAGGTCCGGTGGAAATGTATAGTGTACCACCACTAATAGTAGCAGCGGCTTCATGGTCAAGGTCTTGCACTAATTCGACGCTGTAAAGGTCTTGGCTTTGGTTGTTGATGTTAGACATTGTTTTTGTCCTTAGTTAATTGAGAGAGTTTAGTAAGTTGAGTCGGTGCAGCGATCGCGTTCTAGGTGTTCGCCTTGACTGCACTCCTTTACAATAGATAAATTTAATTAGACGCGCATCGTCAAGCTAGGAAATTGACTTTCCAATTTTGGAAAGTTATTTACCTTTATTTGTGCTATTTTAAATAAAATGAAAAAGTAGGAGCGAAAACGACGTCGCCCCTACAAACTGCCAGAAAAGGATGTTACTCAGCTAAAAGCTTATGTCAGAGCATTCTTTTCTGTTTTAGGTTTTTCAGGATTCTAGTCTGCGGTATGAAATAGAACCGACCTGATTATGCAGGTAATGCAGGTTGTAAAGACTCAATGTTATTGTTAGCGTCACCGCCTAAGTTACCTTGTGTGCCTGGTGCTAAATAGTATTTTTGACCTGTGTAATCCGTACCAGTGTAGGCATTCCAACCAGTGTTACCCGTTACCTTGTACCAAGATACTTTATTGTCATAGCCTCCTAAATCGGGATATGCTTTTCCGACAGCTGTCTCACTTCCTGAACCACTAGGTCCGGTGGAAATGTATAATGTACCACCAGTAACAGTAGCAGCGGCTTCATAGTCAAGGTCTTGCACTAATTCGACGCTGTAAAGGTCTTGGCTTTGGTTGTTGATGTTAGACATTGTTTTTCTCCTTAGTTAATTGAGAGAGTTTAGTAAGTTGAGTCGGTGCAGCGATCGCGTTTTAGGTGTTCGCCTTGACTGCACTCCTTTACAATAGATAAATTTAATTAGACGCGCATCGTCAAGTTAGGAAATTGACTTTCTAATTTTGGAAAACCAATTTCCGAAGATAACTAAAACTTCCACGACTTACGCACTCAGATACCCCAACCCCCTAAAAAGCTTTAGAAATCACCCCTTTTTAAGGCTACGGTGTACACACAAGTCATCGAATTACCCAACACAAAACCTCAAAGAGTCCTATTAGATCCGTACATCCATCCCTGAGCTTCAATCAAGCTATATATATTGCCATTTACGTTTATTTGTGCTATTTTAAATAAAATCAAAAACTAGGAGCGAAAACGACCTCGCCCCTACAAACTGCCAGAAAAGGATGTTACTCAGCTAAAAGCTTGTGTGAGAGCATTTTTTCTGTTTTAAGTTTTTCATGATTCTAGTCTGCGGTACGAAATAGAACCGAGCTGATTATGCAGGTCGGACAGACTGCCAGGTGTTGTTAGCATAATCGGATAAGTTACCTGAGGTGTTTGGTGGTAGATAGTAGTATTCACCTGTGTAATTCTCACCAGTGATGACCTCCGTTAATCGGAGCAGATTGGGATGCAGGTTGGGCAGACTGCCAGGTGTCGTTAGCATAAGCGGATAAGTTACCTGAGGTGTTTGGTGGTAGATAGTAGGATTGACCTGTGTAATTCTCACCAGTGTAGGCATACCAACCTTCGTTAGTCGTTTGGTACCAAGATACTTTATTGTTATAGCCTCCTAAACTGGTATATCCTTGTCCGAGAACTAGCTGACTTCCTTGAGCATTAGCATCAGTGGAAATGGATAAATAACCACCAGTAACAGTAGCAGCGGCTTCATGGTCAAGGTCTTGCACCAATTCGAGGCTGTAGAGGTCTTGGGTTTGGTTGTTGATGTTAAACATTGTTTTTCTCCTTACTTAATTGAGGGAGTTTAGTAAGTTGAGTCTGTGCAGCGATCGCGTTTTAGGTGTTCGCCTTGACTGCACTCCTTTACAATAGATAAATTTAATTAGACGCGCATCGTCAAGTTAGGAAATTGACTTTCTAATTTTGGAAAACCAATTTCCGAAGATAACTAAAACTTCCAGCCAATTCTCTGGAATTGCCTGATTTTTTGGTTGAGTACTGATTCTTTGCATTACTTGCTCAAAAACTTGTGCAAATAATTCAATTGGCAATGTTCGCAATCGTTTTGACACTGCTTGGGCACTCACTTCCATTCGTTCCACCCATAACAATCCCAATGCGTGACAAGACCCTTTGTACTTCTCTTAAGCCTGGAATTTGGCGATCAACTAAACTCACAACGATGCCTGCGGCGGTTCGCGGAGCGACCATCGCCATCATCATCGGTAGGGTTAATATTCTATCTCGGAATTTTTTCTTCTGTTTGTCTTCATACAATCTCAGGGGTTTAAAGCTCACTGGAGATAGCAATTGAATTTATTTCTTTCTCCATTTCCTCTATCGGCGGTGCTGGTATATGTTTTTGCTGCCGCAGATCGGGGTTTCCTTTTCGCGCTGGACGTTTTGTACTCATGATGTATCACTAAGAACATCAAACCAGATGTCCTTAGATTACATCTTCTGCTGACTTTTTACTTAAGTTGACACCAATGAGCATTGCTGTGCCCCTACGACAGATGTGGTTCAAATACATGATTTCTGCTGTAAGTGCGATCGCAGATTAGACATCTAGTCAAAAAGAATGTAGAGAGGTAGCACTGCTACGTCTCTCTACAAGGATTCTGGATAAGGCATCTTTAATTTCTGGAGATGTCTATTGATAATTGTGCTGATTTCACTGCTCGAATCGGGATTGTAATTACAAACTCTGCACCCTGTCCCGGTGATGAAATGCATTGCAAAGAGCCACCATGCTTTTCAGTAATTATTTGGTAGCTTATCGATAATCCCATACCAGTCCCCTGACCAACTGGTTTCGTGGTGAAAAAAGGGTCAAATAGACGCGACTGGATTTCTTCTGGAATTCCTGCTCCATTGTCAGCAATCCGAATCACGACATTTTCATTTACCTGTTCAGAAGAAATGCGAATCAAGGGATTTGGACAAAGTTCTTTTTGGAACCCCTCTTCTAAAGAATCGATTGCATTTGCCAAGAGGTTCATAAATACCTGATTCATTTGCCCTGCAAAACACTGGATTTTAGGCATTTCACCATATTCTTTGACCACTTTAATTTCAGGGCGATTATTTTGTGCCTTAAGACGGTGTTGCAAAATTAACAGAGTACTGTCAATTCCTTCATGCAGATCAACCGTTTTGAACTCAGCTTCATCCAAACGAGAGAAAATTCGTAGACTGAGAACAATTTCACGGATGCGTTTAGCCCCCATCTTCATTGAAGACAACATCTTAGGCAAATCTTCTATTAGGTACTCAATATCTGCTTCTTTATTAGCATTTTGAATTTCTAGCTCTGGGTAGGGATAATAATTTTGATAAAGCTTAATTAACAGCAACAGCTGTTGAGTGTAATCATCAGTGTATTGGAGGTTGCCGTAGATGAAATTAACCGGATTGTTGATTTCATGGGCAACTCCCGCCACTAGTTGACCCAAACTCGACATTTTTTCAGATTGAATTAATTGCATTTGGGTTTTTTGCAGGTCTTTCAGAACTTGCTGAAGTTCGGCTTCTGCCTGTTGGCGCTCAACAATCTCGTCTCGTAATTGTTCGTTAGCATTGACCAACTCAACTCTAGAATATTGCAGATCGTCCGCCATTTTGTTGAACGAGGTGGCTAACTCGCCAATCTCATCCTGGGAACCAATACTAACTCTGGTATCCAGCTTACCTTCAGCCAGATATACTACAGCTTGCTGGAGTTGTTTAATCGGTTTTGAGATACTTCTGGAGAGCAGATAAACTGCTGCTAATGCAAATATGCCACATCCCAAACTAATGGCCGACGTCACAACAATATTTTTATAGGCTATTGCTAGCGCTGCTTCGTAAAGCGGTGTATATTCCAGAATTACTGCACCAAAGGTTTCACCGTTGCTAGTCTTAAAAGCAACAGCAATCAATTGAATCCCCTTTGGGTACTCAGAACTAGTCTCAACATAGGTTCTTGGTATACCATCGTGAATAGTTTTACCAACTTCATTATTGCGATCGTGATCTAATCGCGTACCGATGTCTTCGGTAACTACATCTGCCAGAATGATTTTATTGCGGTCTACAATCTCCAGATCACGCTGACGTTGCTTATGTAGGGCTTGAACATGCTCTTGCAAATGGGCTAGCAACTCCTCTTGCGATCGCATTTCGTGGTATTGCATCTCATGACTTACGAAATATCCCAGTAGTCCCGCAACTTCTTCAGCTTCTTGTTGAGCAAGATACTTAGCCATCTTCAATTGCTGATTGGCACTAATTGCACCAATAGTTGCTGAGAGAGTAACCATTCCTAGAATACCCGAAATTAATTTTTGACTAATTTTCATTCGTGGCTCGAAACCTCAAGTGCTGGCTACTGTGCTGATTTAGATTTAGGGAGTTTGCCCTGATCTTAAAATTCCCAGTTTTCAGCCTGTATGCTACAGAGTCAACAGCCATGAGCAAAATTTTTAATCTAGGTCTATTTTGGCGATGTACTGCATCTACGCCCGTCGTAGACATCGCATTTTTTTAGCTTAAACAGTAGAAGCCTCTCACCTACCCGATAGGGAGGTGATGAGACGGCAGTCGCTACAAGTCGGGAAACCCGCCCAAAGCGCTGCCTCATGAATACGCGTGGTGACTTTCTTGACCAACTTTCCTTGCATTGAGCATTGCGAAATCAGCAATGTTGGTCGTTCGCTATCTTCGTGCCGTAGGCATTGAGGAATGAACACTTTCTTGATTTTTTTCAAAATATTTGATATAATTTTAACCACTAGGTGTAACTCAATTAAATGCTGAAAAGCAGCCTATCAAAAAAGTTCAAAATTATCTCCAAAAGTCCCTAGGGCATAGGGCTTTAAAGCTCAGTTAATGTCCTCCTAGAGGAGTCACTGAGAAGCCCACACTCACTCTTATAGGGAGTGTGTGGAGTATGTCACTAGATTAGCAATATAGCAGTTCTCGTTGGGATGCAACAGATGGTAGGGGCACAGCAATGCTGTGCCCCTGGGAGTGGTACGCCAGTTCGGTCAAGTCGGGAGACTCGCCCACCCGACTGGCTCCTGTATTCCATGCAATTGAGAACCGCTATAGACTATCTCACAGGTACTTTATGACTTCTTTTGAAACTTCAGTTGAAAATTTGGTCCTAGTTGCTGGTGCTACTGGTGGAGTGGGGCAACTGGTGGTAGGTAAGCTGCTAGAGAAAGGCTTGAAAGTTCGTGTCCTGACACGCAATGCTGCAAAAGCTGAAGAGATGTTTAACTCTAGTGTGGAAATTGCCGTTGGTGACATCCGCCAGCCAGCTACACTGCCAGCCGCAACGCTAGGTGTGAGCCACATCATAAGTTGTACTGGAACCACTGCCTTTCCCTCTGCGCGATGGGAGTTTGACGAACCTCCAAACTTGATTGAATGGGGAATCACTTTTCTTAACCCCAAATCTAGTGAAGCAAAAGCAAAGAATAGTCCGGCGAAGGTCGATGCCCAAGGTATCAGCAACCTAGTGGCAGCAGCACCACGAAATTTGCAGCGATTTGTTTTCGTCTCTTCCTGTGGAATTCTCCGTAAAAATCAGTTTCCTTTTAGTATTCTTAATGCCTTCGGCGTGTTGGATGCCAAACAAAAGGGCGAGGAGTCCATTATTAATTCAGGATTACCTTACACTATTATCCGCCCAGGACGCCTCATTGACGGCCCATATACCTCATACGACCTCAACACGCTCTTAAAGGCAAAAACTGGGGGTAAATACGGTGTGGTGGTAGCCACTGGGGATACACTTTCGGGTGATGCCAGCCGGATTGATGTCGCCAGCGCTTGTGTGGAATGCCTTTTTCAGCCAAATAGTTCGAGACAAATTTTTGAAATAGTCAACCAGGGACAAAGACCGCCTGTGATTGACTGGGAAACTCTTTTTTCCTCGCGTTATTAAAAATTGCCTAATTATTTTTTTAGCTGAAACAGCAAGAAGCCTTTTATAGGCTGTGTTGAAAAACCAAGCCCAATATTTGCGTGTTTGTTGGATAAAGTTCGCCTTTAATACAACTTAAAGCACAGGGTTTGTCATAAACATCACGATGTTCCTCATGAACATCACGATGTTCCTCATGAACATCACGATGTTTCTCATGAATATCACGATGTTTCTCATGAATATCACGATGTTTCTCATGAATATCACGATGTTTCTCATGAATATCACGATGTTTCTCATGAACATCACGATGTTTCTCATGAACATCACGATGTTTCTCATGAACATCACGATGTTTCTCATGAATATCACGATGTTATAGTGTTTCCTAATAAGAGTGAAGTACAGCTTAACCTCACCCCGATAAAGCTGCGCTTTATCTCCCCTCTCCGAACTCACGGCACGTTAACCAAGGTTTTACCCCACCCTAACCCTCCCCTTATAAAGGGGAGGGAACTAGATTTCCGGTTTCCCCCCAATCTATCGGGGGGATTAAGGGGGGTAATTCACCGTAGCCTTTAGGACGGAGAGATGTCACTTAGTCATTAACATCACGCTTTGCCAAATATTGATACATCTGCCAACGTGCATCTACTTCAGCTTGAGCTTGTTCTAATAAGTGCTTGGCTACGTCGGGTTTGCTCTTGGTAAGCATTTTGAAGCGATTTTCTTGATACATCGAATGTTCTACAGATTGCGTAGGCGATCGCATATCCAATTGCAAAGGATTTTTACCCTGTTTGAGCAACTCTGGATTATGTCGATACAGCAACCAACGACCTGATTCTACCAGAGTTTTCTGATGATTCATCCCTGTAGTCATGTTAATGCCGTGGGCGATGCAATGGCTATAAGCAATAATCAGTGATGGACCCTCATAAGCTTCTGCTTCCAAAAATGCTTTCAGAGTATGTTCATCTCTAGCACCAAGGGCTACACTCGCTACGTAAACATTTCCGTAGGTCATGGCAATCATCCCTAAGTCTTTTTTAGGTGCAGGCTTGCCACTGGCGGCATATTTAGCAACTGCTGCTCGTGGCGTAGCTTTAGAAGATTGACCGCCTGTATTAGAATACACTTCTGTATCCATTACCAAGATGTTGACATTTCGACCACTAGCGATTACATGATCGATACCGCCAAAATCAATATCATAAGCCCAACCATCACCGCCAACAATCCAGACGCTTTTTCTCACCAAGTAGTCTGCAAGGGATTTGAGACTTTGGATTTGGGCATGGGAGTAGTAATTCCTTTTTTCTAACAGTTCATCTAGCTTTTGTTTCAACAGCGCTACCCGTTCTCGTTGTTCCCAAATATCAGCCTCAGTGTTTTGTTTGGCATTGAGAATAGACTGTACCAACTCCTGATGTATTCCCAATTCCCCACTCCCCACTCCCCATTCCCCACTCCCTAGCTGTTGCAACAATTCCGCCGCAAACTCAGCTTGTTTATCGAGAGAAAGACGGAAGCCAAAACCGAATTCGGCGTTATCTTCAAATAGATTATTAGACCATGCGGGGCCGCGTCCTTGAGCGTTGGTTGTCCAAGGAGTTGTGGGGAGGTTCCCACCATAAATTGAGGAACAACCTGTAGCATTGGCGATGACGGCGCGATCGCCAAACAATTGTGTTAATAATTTTAAATAAGGTGTTTCACCACAACCTGCACAAGCACCAGAGAATTCAAATAAAGGTTCTTGTAGTTGTTGTTGGCGAATCTGGTTTAATTTTAGCGATCGCCTGTCAGGATTGGGTAAACTCAAGAAGAAATCCCAGTTTTTCCGCTCTTGTTCTTGTAAAGGCAACTGCTGTGCCATGTTAATCGCTTTCCGCAATGGCTGAGATTTATCTTTAGCAGGACAAATATTTACACAAATAGTACATCCTGTGCAATCTTCTGGGGCAACTTGAATGGTAAATTTTTGATTAGCAAAGTCTTTATCTTTTGCACCAGTTGATTTAAAGGTTCCCGGTGCATTGACTAACTCATCCGCTTGATAAGCTTTGGCACGGATGGCACTGTGGGGACAAACCATCACACACTTACCACATTGGACGCAGACATCCGGCTCCCATACAGGTATCTCTTCAGCAACATTACGTTTTTCCCACTTGGCAGTACCTACGGGAAAAGTGCCATCAACGGGTAGTCTGCTAACAGGTAAGTCATCGCCTTCCCATACCATGATTTTGCCCAGAACTTCTCGCACAAATTCGGGAGCGGAGACGGAGACGCGATTAATCGCGTCTGTACAAGAGTTTGGAGTAGAGACGCGATTAATCGCGTCTGTGGGGAGTGTTTGTGGTACATCTACCTTATGCAAGTTGTCTAAGGTGTTGTCTACAGCTTGTAAGTTCATGCGGACAACTTCTGCGCCTTTTTTACCGTAGGTCTTGTCAATTGCTTGTTTGATTTTAGCGATCGCTTCTTCTTGTGGCAAGACACCCGCTAATGCAAAGAAGCATACCTGCATAATAGTGTTAATACGTCCACCCATACCACTTTCGCGGGCAACCTGGCTAGCATCGATTACGTATAACTTCAAATGTTTTTCGATAATTTGCTGCTGCACCTTGAGCGGCAGATTTTCCCAGACGGTATCTGCATTATATGGACTATTAATCAGCAAAGTCGCCCCAGAAGTAGCAGCTTTTAAAACATCTATGCGTTCCAGAAATCCCCAATGATGGCAACCAATAAAGTTGGCTTGGTCAATTAGGTAAGTGGAGCGAATTGGCTCTTTGCCGAAGCGTAGGTGAGAGACGGTCATCGAGCCAGATTTCTTGGAGTCAAAGACAAAGTAGCCTTGGGCATAATTATCGGTTTCTTCACCAATAATCTTGATAGAGTTTTTGTTAGCCCCAACAGTGCCATCAGCACCTAATCCATAGAACATAGCCCGAACAACATTATCCGATTCTGTGGAGAAGTTGGGGTCAAAGCTCAAGGAAGTATGAGTAACGTCGTCATTAATCCCAATAGTAAAGTGATTTTTTGGTTTAGCTTTACCAAGGTTATCAAAAATGCCCTTCACCATCGCCGGAGTAAATTCTTTGGAAGAAAGACCGTAACGACCACCAATGATTTTGGGGGATGAGGGGGATGAGGGGGATGAGGGGGATGAGGGGGATGAGGGGGATGAGGAGGATGTTGCTCCCATTACTCCCTCATCTCCCCCCGCTCCCTCATCTCCCCCTGCTCCCTCATCTCCCCCTGCTCCCTCATCTCCCCACGCTCCCTCATCTCCCCCTACTCCCTCATCTCCCCCTACTCCCCACGCTTCATGAATAGCAGCTACAACATCCAAATACAAAGGTTCCCCGGCGCTACCTGCTTCTTTAGTGCGGTCAAGAACAGCGATCGCTTGTACACTAGTTGGCAATACTGCAACAAACCTTTGGACATCAAAGGGGCGGTAAAGTCGCACTTTCACTACACCAAGTTTTTCACCACGGGCGTTAAGATAATCTATCGTTTCATGGACAGTTTCACAACCTGAACCCATAAGAACGATAACGCGCGAGGCATCGTTGGCGCCGTAATATTCATAGATTTTATAATGCCTTCCCGTGCGTTCTCCAAATTGATCCATGATGCGCTGGACAATTTCTGGACAAGCGTTGTAGTAAGGGTTAGCGCCTTCACGTCCTTGGAAGTAGACATCGGGGTTTTGGGCAGTACCGCGCAATACTGGACAATCTGGGGTCAGCGCACGGGCGCGGTGTGCGAGTATTAGGTTATCGTGAATTAGCGATCGCAAATCGTCATCTGACAGCAATTTGACTTTCTGGACTTCATGGGAGGTGCGGAAGCCATCAAAGAAGTGCATAAACGAGACTCGCGCTTCTAGGGTAGCAGCATGGGCGATGAGAGCAAAATCTTGACTTTCTTGCACTGAAGCGGAACACAGCAGCGCAAAACCAGTAGCACGAGCTGCCATCACATCGCTATGGTCGCCAAAAATAGATAAAGCGTGGGTAGCCAAAGAGCGGGCTGCAACGTGAACCACAGCGCTAGTCAGTTCACCAGCAATTTTGTAGAAGTTGGGTATCATCAATAATAACCCCTGAGATGCCGTGAAAGTGGTACTCAGGGAACCTGTTTGTAATGCTCCATGCACAGCGCCTGCGGCTCCTCCCTCGCTCTGCATTTGCACAACGCTGGGAATAGTACCCCAGAGGTTAGAACGACCTTCTGCTGACCAAGCATCTGCCCATTCACCCATTGCTGAAGAGGGGGTGATGGGATAAATGGCAATCACTTCATTTAATTTGTAAGCGACACGGGCGACAGCCTCATTCCCGTCAATAGTTGCAAAGGTTTTGTTCATAATATGATTTTTGTCCCCGCCTCTAAGCTGGATTATTCAGAACGTGTGAATATAAGAATCAGAAATAGCCTTAAGTTAACTTTAAATAAATACTGCATCTATTAATATCTCATCCCCAATACTGCATCTATTAATATGTATTAATAATGTACTCAATAACTAAAGTCTCTGTTTGATAAGACTTTAAGCTAATTTATTCTTTTTTGTGGGGTATAGGGTCGGGAATCTCTGAATCCAAAATATTCCCGAAATGAGGAAATTTCCCAAAATGAGGAAATCTTATTGACTTTTGACTTCTCAATTAGCGACTCTATCTGTAACAGAAATTTTATCTGTACAGATAAGTAGTAGCATGAAAGTACGCGAAGTTATCAAACGACTAGAAGCTGATGCTTGGTATCTTCATAGAACTAGAGGTAGTCATCGACAGTTCAAACATCCAGATAAACCTGGTGCTGTAACAGTGTCTGGTAAGCCAAATGTGGATGTGCCAATTGGCACTCTGAAAAATATCTGGAGACAAGCTCAATTGGAGGAAGACTGATGCATTATACAGTTGTGATTGAAAAGGGAGAAACTAGCTACGGCGCTTATGTCCCTGATTTACCAGGTTGTGTAGCTGTGGGTGAAACTTTAGAAGAAGTCAAGCAGATGATTGCAGAAGCTATTGAATTTCATCTAGAAGGAATGCTAGAAGATGGTTTACCTATTCCTAAACCTACAAGCATCGCTCATGAGGTTGAAGTTGCAAACTACATCAAAACATAATTATCGGAAATCACTAAATTAGCGCTAAACAATCATCCTACTACACTGTGGCGGAAGTTTGCCTACCTTTAACAAGTTGCTCAAATAATTGTCTGGTTAATTGAGATGGTAGCTGGATTTACGCTGTGCTGTATTAAAGTCTTTACAGCTATTTTCAGGTAAACAGACCACACAGTAGGGACACAGCATTCCTATACCCCGACGACAGATGTAGTTCAAATACATAAAAACTGCTGTAAGTCTATGTCATGATGCGATCGCACCGCACTTTTAGGTTACAATTTCACACCGGATACACAGCAGTCATTTGGGTTAGAAGCTGGGGCTACAGATTTTAAATAACAAACAGCACTAGGACTTTTTGGCCCTGGTCGAACATAAGTATAAGCAATACAGCCGGTATCATTAATACAAGCCTGCTGGCAAATTGAAGCGTATGCTGAAATCGTAAAAGAATAGTAATCGCTACCTGGTCTATCTCTACCAAATTCAGCAGTTACGGCATAATGTGGAATAGTGGTTGAGATTGGCGTCACTTAAGCTGTGGCAGGTTGAGCCAATGGTGTGAAGTTTACAATCGTACTAAAAGCTAAAATCAGTAAAAGTGCCAACCCAAAAAATATAATATTTCTTGGGAAAACAAAAATTTTCTTTGCATATTGCCAAGCTGCAACCATTTTTGATTTCATAAATCTCCCCTTACTAAACAGTATTATTATTAGCCGTTTACAGTACAGCTATTTACTACCAGATACAAGAATTGTTAATAATCTTACATAATTCAGTTACTGAATTAAGGCAGGGGCGATGAAAGAATCCAGTTGTATTGCAAAATTCCCTCTTGCCGTCAGATGGTTTCAAACTCCTGTTTTAAAATATGGAAAACTAAGACATTACAAACATCCTCTAACACTTTGGCGACGTCGATGTTTAATGACAGTTGGTGAAAATACTTATTTTGTGTTTACTTACTTTAATATTCCTTTTACATTCTACTTATAATTACTGCCCTAAAAGTAGCTAAACTTCATACTTGAGAATATACCCTACCTCTTGACTATTGCTTAGAAAAAATAATATCCAGCTTCATGATTACTTGAAGTAGATGTCATTAGTTATACCATTGTCTTAGCAGCTTAAATGATTGATATTAGAGAAGTAGTTTAAAAATATCGCTTGTCTCTCTAATACATGAATAAAAAATGGGCTGCTAAACGACTTACAATCAATCTCACATCAAGCGAGGCACAGAAGCTTGAACAATACTGTTCAATCACAGGAAGACCAGCAACCGATGTGATTCGGGAGTTAATTCGCTCTCTTTGTCCTCAAAATGAAAAAGTCTCTGAAACCTAGTAAATCAGGGTCAGCACATCTGAATTTATGAGTGAAATATAGTGTTTCACGGTTATCAATTTTCCTGCAAACACGCGATATACAGCAGATTTCAAGGAAGGTGAAGTAGACAACGATTCGTCTCAAAGCTAGGTATAAAGCGTGTTTTACTTCTGAATTCACCAATTCTGACTCCTGAATTCTGCTGTAAGTAGCAACTGAATACAATCCAGATGTGATTCTGCCCGATTTAGCCATGCCCAATATGGATGGTTTAGAAATTAAATATGCGTTATCAAGAACCCTTGTAGAGACGTAGCAGTGCTACGTCTCTACATTCTTTTTCACTCGAAGTAATGCGAGTCGGAAACCGTCGCCACAACAGCACTCAACTCTTAGAGACGCTGTTCGCGTTCGTCACAAAACTTAATTACGAATTATTTTAAGGAGAGCCAGTGCCTTGGGGAGCCAGCGCGGTCTTGGGGAGCCAGTGCGTTGGGCGGCTCCGCCGACTTGAAGCATCTGGCGTGGTTTCCCCCATGAGCGACTGGCGTCGGCTCTGCGGACTTGAAGCAAGTGGTGTGGATTTAGGAGGAGCTAAAGTTTTGGTACCTCAGCCACCACTTTTAAAACATCCTCTAAGGCTTGATTTCGGGTGGGGTCAAGGCAGCATATTCTTCAGAGGAAAGCGCCACATCTTTAACATTGATTTTCTTAGTAATAAATTTTTGCTCATAGAACAAGTCAGAAATCTTCTGCTGCCCTGACAGAATTTCATCACTAATAGGTCTTAAGGTATAACGCCGCCGCTTGACTACCTTTTCCAATGTTGGAATATCTAGCTTGGCATCACGCGCGATTATTTCGGCAACCTCTCGTGGATTTGCCTCAGCCCATTTGCCTACATTATTGACTTCTTCGAGGATAATTTTCACTAATTCCGGGTTCTCCTTCACGAAACTGCGTGCAGCTAACCAGTAACCACCTTGGGTCGTAATCCCTTTACCATCCCGGAGAATCCGAACTCCCACAGTTCTCTGAAACTCGGCAAGTTGAGGATCACTAATTACACCTGCATCAATACTATTACGTTCAAATGCTGCACGAGTTTCTGGTGATATGAGATTTAGATATTTGACATCACTCAACTTCAGCCCTACTTCCTCCAAAGCCTTCACCACAAAGTATTGACTCGCAGTAGCTCTTTGAAAAGCAAGAGTCTTACCTTTTAAATCAGCTACAGTCTTGATTGGGGAGTCTTTATGTACTACGATCGCAGTTCCTTCACCAGTAGGTGGTTTAGTGCTAGCAATAAAAACAAAAGGAATGCCAGTTGCTTGAGCAAAGATGGGTGGAGTTTCACCGACAGCACCGACATCCAAACTGCCGACATTCATCGCTTCTAGAAGTTGCGGCCCGGCGGTAAATTTTGCCCACTGTACATTAATGCCTAGTGGATTCAAGCGTTTCTCTAAAACTTGTCTATTTCTGGTTATATCCGCAGTAGTAAAATACCCTATTCGTAACACCTTCGTCTTGATGCCATTAGAAGCGGCGACGGCGGCTTTGTCTGGTGTATTTGGTGTCTTACAACTAATTAGAGTCGTGGATAGAGTAAATACTCCAGCCATTAATAACATTAGAAAGTTGTGTTTTTTAGCTACCATAATATGCTATCAATTTTCTGATGCTTAAGTTTACTGCAAATACTCAAGGCTTAACTACCGAAGGGGTCAAAGCAGCATATTGTTCAGAGGAAAGTGTCGCTTCTTTAACATTAATTTTCTTAGTGATGAATTTTTGCTCATAGAACAAATCAGCAATCTTCTGCTGTCCTGACAAAACTTCTTCACTAAGAGGTCTTAAAGTGTAATGCCTGCGCTTTGATACTAGTTCTAGTGTTGGAACATCAATTTTTGCTTCGGGCGAAATCAGTTCAGCTACTTGATGTGGGTTAGCTTCAGCCCATTTACCGACGTTGTTGACTTCTTCCAAAATGATTTTCACTACATCAGGATTATCTCTGACGAAATTGCGCGAACCTAACCAGTAGGCTCCTTGGGTAGTAATTCCCTTACCATCTCGGATAATCCGAATACTGCCAGTTTTCTGAAATAGCGCCAGGTGGGGGTCGCCAATTACAGCCGCATCAACACTTTTACGTTCAAATGCTGCACGAGTTTCTAATGGTGTGAGGTTAATGTGTTTAATATCGCTAAGTTTTAGTCCTGCTTCTTCCAAAACCTTCAGAACGAAATACTGTTGTGCAGTAGCTCTTTGAAAGGCGAGTCCTTTACCTTTGAGGTCAGCTATTGTCTTGATTGGAGAGTCTTTATCGACTACAACAGCAGTTTCCTCACCAGTCCCAGGTTTACTACTAGCAACATAAACAAAAGGAACGCCGGACGCTTGAGCAAAGATAGGCGGAGTTTCACCGACAAAGCCGAAATCTACACTTCCCACATTCATCGCTTCCAGAAGTTGCGGTCCTGCAGCAAATTTTGACCACTCTACAGAAATACCCAGTGGAGTTAAACGTTTTTCTAACAGTCCTTTAATCTTGAGTAAGTCTCCAGCTGTCATATAGCCCATGTGTAAGACTTTTGTCTTATTGCTATTAGAGGCGTTAGCGGCTTTCTCTGGTGTACTTGGTGCTTTACAGCTGACTAAAGTCGTAGATAAGGTGAATACTGCACCTACTAAGAATAGTAGAAAGTAATTGAATAGCTTAAAGTGAGATTTGCTCGATATTTCTACCATAATGCAGTAGTAATTTTTTAATGTTTTCGTTTATTCAATACTGAATGTCTGCCCTTTGTGCTACTGGCAATTAGCTGGAAAGTGAAATGAAAGTTGTAGCTGATAAATTTAATTAAGCAACTTGGGAAATGGCGCATAATCTCGGACAGATTTTAATCTACTGTAAATCTATCGGATTACTGTATCAATCCAATTGCACGGATAATATCATAGACTTGTGAAAGAATCAAGCAGCAAATACAGCTACGCCTCTAAGAGGTTGTTTGAAAAGTCTAATTTGTTACTAGCCCTGGCACAGGTGCGGCTACACAGGCAAAACCTGCCTTTCCTACGGAACGCTACGCGAACGCAGGTTAAAAACACTTGATTTTGTATTAGTCCAGGTCGGTGGACTAAGCTTTGTGTAGTAGCGTTCGCGTCCGCGTGCCGGAGGCTCTGCCTCGTGTCAAACTGGGAGGCAGAGCCTCCCACAAGAGCATTACAAGGCTCTGCCTTGTAATGAGAGGTGATGCACATTTGGTTATGTCTGTCAATGCGTAAGTCCTATACTTGATGCACTGCTTGACGGCAATCATTCAGAAGTACGTCAAGTTCTTTTACAACTTTCAAGGGATTGATACCTCTAAAGACAGCAGCGATCGCAGCTTCATAAGGATTTCTACCTGTTCTCTTGACAGCATTTATTGCAGCTTGATTTGATAATTTTCGGACACTAACTAGCCATGCCGCTAACACATGTCCAGTACGTCCAATTCCACCAGAGCAGTGTACAACGACTTTCTCGTTTTGTTTATCTGCTTCTATTAAGAAAGGAAGTATTTTCTGTGTGAGGGTTTCTAAATTACATAGATGGAAATCTGCAATTGGTGCCCAACAAACTAGTTGATTACCAAATTCCTGTTTGTATGTGCCCAGAAGATCAGAGTAAGAAGCTAGCTGTTGCTCTGGAAGAAGACAGCAAACTCGCTTGATATCTTGGCGCTTCATGAATTCTATCCAATCTTGAAGCTTCTTATTATTGTATCCAGGTCGTGCAGCACCAAATACTATTTGCTCATTCTCGCAAGCCGGGGCAAACTTATACATCTTTAACTGTCTGACTTCTGAATCTTGGAAGTTACTTGTTGCAGCCATAAAATAGTTACTTATTTTTTGATTAAATAGAATAGGACTTACGCACAAATTACGGAATAACGAACCGCAGAGGCGCAGAGGGCATGGAGAAATCAGAGTTTGAGAGATATTTTGCGTAAGTCCTATAGAATACTTTGCCGGAACATTCAGGCGGTAAAATACATTGTCTATTCACCTCTTGTGAAAAGTTTTTAAATCTAGTTTAAAGATAGGATTTTTAAATACTTTTGCACAGCAGTAGATAGTCCCACCTCCAAAGCATCGGCAATCAGCGCATGACCAATAGACACTTCAAGTATGCCAGAAATTGAACAGAACTTTTCTAAGTTTTGCAGATTTAAATCATGCCCAGCGTTCACTCCTAAACCAATTTCCTGAGCTTTTTGTGTTGCTTTTTGGTAGTCTTGGAATACAGATTCTACATTGCCATTACGAAAAGCTGTAGCATAAGGTTCTGTATATAGCTCAATGCGATCGCTTCCAATCTCTTTAGCACGTTTAATTTGAGTTAAGTCAGTATCCATAAACAAGCTGACTCGAACTCCGAGGTCTTTTAACTCTCGAATGATTGGTCTGAGCCAAGAGCCATCTGTAGCCAGATCCCATCCGTGGTCTGATGTGAAAGCATCTGGTGCATCGGGAACTAAGGTACACTGCGTTGGTTTGATTTTTCGGACTATCTCTAAAAATTGAGGTGAAGGATTACCTTCTATGTTGAACTCAACAGTCAATATCTGCGCCAGTGCATCGACATCTTCCGGCTTGATATGTCGTTGGTCTGGGCGTGGGTGAACTGTGATTCCCTGTGCGCCAGCTTTAATGCAGGTAGAAGCCGCTTCAATCACACTCGGTCTCCCAAAATTTCGAGCATTCCTGAGTAAAGCGACTTTGTTAAGGTTAACGCTGAGATTGGTCATCTTAAAAAATTTAGTCGATTCTTAGTGTCGTTTTCAACTACTTATTTTTTTTAGATATTACTCGAAATCTAATCTATTATGGTGCGTTAGGTAGAGGCATAATGCATCCTACAAATTAAGATTGGATGATTTTTTTGGTACTCCCTTAAGCCATCTGGTGCAAATGTGTTTAAATTGACATATTTTTTATTATTTCTATTATTCCTCTTATATTTTTACAATAAAATCTGTAATTCTTTTCGTTTGGTTTTCTTACTAAGATTGCTTTGATTCCTGCGCGTAAAGCTCCAGCTATATCAGCGTCATAACTATCGCCTATCATGATACATTTTTTATTTTCAAGATTTAAATCGTTGATAACGTAATCATAAAATTTGATGTTTGGTTTTTCATAACCAATTTTTCCAGATGTATATATTTCAGTAAAGTAATCTCTAATTCCTAAATTCTCTATAATATCGTTAAGTTCGGGTATATGATTCGATAAAATTACATTTTTATAAACCTAGTGTATTCTCAAAATCCCATAATAAATATTTCATTATACATTACTCGCGCATATTTTGTTGTAGTCTCATACTGATTTACGGGCAATGAATGCTGCATGAGCTTTTGGCAGATTGTACTGACCATAACTACGCACGATCTCAATTTGGAAACCAACTTGACGAAGTTTTTCTGCAATATCTGTCGCTTCATATAACTGCTGATGGTGTACTTCATCATCCCGTCTGTAGTGTTCTCCCACTTTACGAAAGGTAATAATTCGACGGGTGAGTATCCCCTGCTTTTGATCCTCATTTTTTTCGACGAGTACTATCCAATCGTCTCCTTCATTGAATCCCTTAGTTGTGATTTCCGGTGCAATCTGTCCTGGCTCTGCAATGTCGAAAATTAAGACACCTCCAGAAACTAAAGCGTTGTATATGCGGTCAAACAGATCAACCAACGTTTGACGTTCGGGATCTGGATCAAACAAGTAATTAAAGCATTCACTGATCGATATCACAGCATGACACGGTGAAATCTCAGCTTTGAAAAATGATTCGACTCGGAACTCTGCATCTGGCACTCTTTTGCGAGCGATTTCAATCATTGACTGAGAGATATCAATTCCGAGAACACGATAATTAGCCTTCGTGAGTTCTTGCGCTGATAATCCACTTCCACACCCTAAATCTACCACTAGCCCGTCCCGTATTCCGCTCCGATTCAGAATTTCTATAATGCCGGGAGCAGATTTGAGAGCGTAATTACTATAACCGACATCATGGATATACGCGAGATCGTCCTTGTACCACTCTTTCATATTACGATTCAGTTATTTATTCAATTTGCCTTGCCAAACGATTTCCTTAACTTTGATTTCTTTCGGGATCAATTTAATTTTATAGAAGGTATCTGCAACCTCTTGTTGTTTAGTAATCACTTCATCTGTGAGCGGAAGTACATCATATTCACGTCGCTTTTCTGCTATTTCCAACACCGGAGCATCTATACCCAAAGCAGGGGAAAGAAACTTAGCAACTTCACTAGGATTATTCTTTGCCCAGTCACTAACTTTCTTCACCTGATCGAGAACTATTTTCAAGGCATCCGGCTTGGCATCAACAAAAGATTTTGCAGCCAGATAATAACCACGATTGGGAGCTAATCCCGTCGCGTCTGCTAAAGTACGTGCGCCTGTTGCTGCTTCTGCTGCGGCTAAGTAAGGGTCCCAAATTGCCCAAGCATCAACCTTTTTTCCCTCAAAGACAGCACGAGCATCGGCGGGAGTCAGAGTTACTCGTTGGATGTCACTGTACTGTACCCCTGCCTTTTCCAGTGCTTTCACCAATAGGTAGTTAGCATTAGAACCCTTGGCAAAAGCAACTTTTTTACCCTTGAGTTCAGCCACACTTTTAATAGGTGAATCCTTGGGCACCAGGATGGCTTCAGCCTTGGGACTCCAAGGATCGTAGGCAACATAAACTAAAGGAATACCCCCAGCTTGAGCAAATATAGGTGGTGATTCTCCGGTATAGCCAAAATCAATACTACCTGCATTCAATGCCTCTAGGAGTGGGGGTCCAGCAGGAAATTCTGACCAAGTTACGGAAGAGCCTGAAGCTGCGAAAGCTTTCTCTAATTCCCCTCTCGCCTTCAGCGCATAGAGGACAGTTGATGCTTTCTGATAACCTATGCGAACTGTAGTAGCGCTAGCTGCTGGACTGGGGGCTTGGGTTGTCTGCGGTGTGCCAGAGTTGTCGCTTGCGCTTGGAGAACAAGCAGAGAGAGCCAAAGTTAAGCTAAGTCCCACTGCAAACATTATAGAAAAGGTGCGGATTCTTCGTTGTTGGAACCTTTGGAGAAAGGCGATCGCAATACCCAAAAATCGACTTGGAGAGAACTTAGTCAACATCTTTACTCTGCTTTCAGGGATAAATAACTATCAGACTTCAGCAAACCTCCGGTACAACTCCGGCAAGTTTATTGATTTACCGTATTATTATGGAATCATAAAAATATCACATAATTCAAGCTGAAATGCAAGTTGATTCGCTGAAGAAAAAATTCTTCCTAAAAGTTATAGCAACGTCAAATCTAAATTCAATCGGATCAGAAAGCACACCATGACAGATAATATTCTTCAACAACAGATTGATTACTATCGCGCTAGAGCCAACGAATATGATCAGTGGTTCTATAGGAAAGGACGCTACGATCGCGGTACCGAAAACAACCAGCGCTGGTTTTATGAAATAGCTGTGATCAAAAATACATTACACCAAATTGGCGTGGTGGATGATATTTTAGAGTTAGCCTGTGGAACAGGTATCTGGACGCAGGAACTTTTAACTATCGGTAAAAAAATTACTGCGATCGATGCCTCCCAAGAAGTGATTACAATTAATCGCTCCAAGTTAAATTCACTGAGTGTTGAATATCACCTAATCGATTTATTTACATGGCAACCTGACACTGAATATGATTTAGTGTTTTTTGCCTTTTGGCTGTCTCATGTGCCGCCAAAATTACTCGATTCATTTTTGACGAAAGTCTATCAATCTGTTCGCGTTGGTGGACAAGTATTTATCATTGACTCTCGCTTTGAACCGACATCTACGGCTAACAATCATATTCTTAAAGATGACGGAAACATATATAAAAGCCGGAAGTTAAATGATGGTCAAGAATTTCAGATTGTCAAAATTTTTTATCAGCCTGATGAACTTCAAGATCAGCTAAATAAAACAGGTTTTCAGACTGACGTGAAGGTGACAGATAACTATTTTATCTATGCACATGGAACAAAGGTTTAATTGAAGAAGAATGCAGAATCCAGAATTCAGAATTCAGAATTTAGAATCCAGAATCAATCATTCGGGGATTCAGACCCGCGACTGAATTGTTGCACCAGGAAATTGAAAATTTGGTGGGGGTGCAAAAACGCCGATTATTTATCCGCCAGTCGCCCAGAATTCATTCTGAATTCTGACTCCTGACTCCTGAATTCTGTTCGATAAAATGAATAGTCGCTTACCTACTTTTAAACTTTTGGAACTGCGAATCGGACTTTTTAGACATTTGGGTTTTTGCTACTCTTTCTAAGGATTGTATTCAAATTCGCTTTGCGATCGCACCCCTAGCAAATCTCCTGCTGGGGTTTGTCCGACTTCGTAGGTGTAGCCAACATCCCAAAAGCTGATACTGTAGTCAGTGCGGTTATGCAAGCACTGGTTCATAAACTGGCTGAGTTTACGGCTATTGTAGCGACCATCAGTATATTCAACTGTTCGTTTCTCCAAAAAAACCATAGTTGCTGCTTGCAGTGCAAGTTCAATGGCAGTCGTTTTGCTTTTGGCGATCGCACCGACAATTTGATGTTGATAGGTATAGTTGTATCCGCCGTGGTAGTAGCCGTAGTTGGTAATTGGGGTGAGATTATTAAGCAGAATTTGAACTTCAGTTATCAGAGTTTGAGGTGCTTCGCTTGGTGATTCTTCGTAGACAATTTGTGTTGTGGGTTGATTGCGATCGCGGTGATTATAGCTTACTTGATCGGGGATGGTGGGGGCAAGGCAAAACCAGTTGCGATCGCTAGTTTCACCAACCACAATCGACACAGAAAAATATGGATGTTCCCACTCAAAGCTTTGATGTGCTGCTTTGGGAACAGATAAATTATATGCTTGGATATTTTGCAGATGATTTTCAACTAACTGCTGGAGTTGTTGATAGTAGCCAAGGCGTTCATTAGCAATACTTTCGTTCCAAGTGTTGTCCTCGCGTTCTGAACGTGGCGGGGCGTATTCACAAAATTCTTGTTGATTAGTAGGAGTTCTCCATTCTTCAATATTTTGCCAATGTTTAAAAGCAAGTTCTATGTTGGTTAGATGAACAAACCCTTCGGAAATCATTAAATTCCAGAGGTTAAATTCACCTTGGGTTGTAGTTTCCCAAACAAACGAATTTGAGCCAATAAGAACTTGTAGAGTTGCAAAAATGCGTTCTGTTTCAGAGTGCATAATTTATCTTCTTGAGATGTTGTATGTAAAATTAGGGATTGTAATCAAAATCACTTTCTATATAAATTCCAGTTATATCTCCAGCATTGGTTTGACCAACGACATATATATATTCACGATTCCAAAAGCTACATCTGATCATTCTTAAATCGGAAAGATTTTGTGTTAAAAACTTATTTATTTTTTGGTATCTGGGATAAAACTCAGCAATTTCAGCCTCGTCCCATATCCAAGATAAAGCTTCTGGGTCAAACTCATGAAATTTAGCAATATCTAGCATTCCTGCTTGATGTAGAGCTACTAACAATGCTTTTTCTTTAGAGTCGGCTATTCCTTGAACTAAACAATGATTGAATCTATAATCATAGCCACCACCATAATAACCATAAATACTAATCGGTTGTAATTGATTGATAATTTGCTGAAATTTATCTTTCAATTTAGCAGTACTGCTATCGAAAGATGGCTGCATTGTTAAATCAGGTAAATCAGAGTATTTTATTTCGCCTTCTAATCTTGTTTCTCTCGCAACAGTTTGAGAAAAACAAAACCAATTATTCTCTTGGTTTTGACCTAACACAACATAAAAAGAATAGTAAACAGTTTTACTGAATTTAAACACTTCTATATTATGGAGTTTTTCTTGGATAGCATCAGCTAATTCCTGATATATATTTGCCCTTTCATCAGCTAATTCAGGATTGATAATATCTTCATCTTCATAATCACTCGGATCATCATCTGGGTTTAGATAACCGCGACGTTCTAATGCGTGCCAACTTTTTACGGCGACATCAATATCTGTTAGAGTTATCCATCTTTGATCGCGTCCAAGATTGAGTAAGCTAAAGTTGCCTTTTTCCTTTACATCCCAAACGAAAGGTACTAAAGAAGAATATTGATTACTGTGCAGACGAAACTCAAGGGGTTTTTCCGTCAATACTTCAAGAGTACCTAAGATTTTTTCTGTTTCTAAATGCATAAATTTAGCTCTAATTAATTTTACGGTTGATACTTAAGCAAACTATTTTAAGTTATCTAGGGCTATTTCGCTCTAGACATAAACCGCCCAGAAATAAAGTTCCGGGCTAATAACTAAAGTCCGTTAAAACGGACTATAACCTTTTATTAGTCGTCTTTAGACGACTTTCGCTATTAGACTCAGAATTCATTCTGAGGCGGGCTAGATGAGAAAGAAATAGCCCTGAATCTAGGGATTGTAAACAAATTCACTTTTTAGATATAGTCCAACCCAATCTCCAGGGTGACTTTGACCTATTATGTATATATGCTCCTGAGTAAAAAAACTGAATCTATACATAATTACTTCAGGAAATCTCTGGTTAAAAAATTTATTAACTTGCTCATATTTTGCATAAATTTCTTCATAATCTTCCTCATAGTAGTCGCTTAAGTAGTTTTTATCAGTATAAAAGCTATGAAATTGTTTTAGTTCTAGAAGTCTAGCCTTTTGAAAAGCCTGTTCAAATGCTAGTTCTTTAGATACACCAACACCATAAACAATTTGATGATCATAGCTATAGTAATAACCACCACCAAAATCACCTTCTAAGGAAATTGTGCCTATTTCTGAGGTAATTGCTTCAATTTGTGAAATGAAATTTAGTGTGTTTTGACCGTATAATTGACTAGAGGTTGATCGAGATAGAGAAGAACGAGAAATTAGCTCTTGCGGAATTCCTGTTTCTGTATAAACAGTTGGACAAATACAAATCCAATTACCTTCTTCTGTTCTCCCAATTACAAAAGACGATGTAGGATAATAAACTTTCTTGAATCTAAATGATTCTAATTCTTGTAAATTGGTCTGCAAAAACTGAAATAAAGCTGCTAATTTATTGTTCCTAATATTTTTCTCTAGCAAGCTTAAATTGATTTTGGGAAAAAATTCCAGATATTCCAATTCTTGCCAACTTTTAATTATAATATCTACATCTGTAAGCTGTAGCCAACCATTAGCCAGACAGAGATTGATAATATTAAATTCTCCTTGTTCAGATACGTCCCAAACAAATGGAACAATAGTACCGCCGTCTTCATGACCTGGTAAACGAACAGTTAAGTAAGGATCAACAAGAACTTGTAGAGTTCCAAAAATGCGTTCTGTTTCAGTGTGCATAATATATTAGGTGCAATTTAATTACAGTTATGTGATTGATAAATTTGCGATTATTATCATAAGGATGCTTGTAGTAAAGCAGATTTAAATGGTTGCAATAGAATACCAAGAATCTTATCAACATCATTGATGTAGTATTCAACTATATCAATGTATGCTGTTAGTCCTTCCAACATTAAAAACCGCCAGTTGGTTCCACTAGTCACAACTCCATAGATTGTCTTAACTTCTTGTTGAGTATTTTGATTGAATAATTGGGCAGCTATCATAGTGGCAATACATTGTCCTAAACCACCTTTGATATTTTCATTTTTCGCCTCAACAATTGTAAGCACAGGCGCTTTAATGTAAAACTGTTCTTCAGAATCACAGAGAATGAAATCACAAAATCCATTCAATACTTTACTACTATCTACATCAAAATCTGTTCCAGAAAACAGTGATATTTGATAACTTAACTGTCGTCTAACTTCGGTAAGAACTGGCATAATTAGTAATTCTGAACGAGCTTTTTCCGTGTTGATGGCAGTTGCTAGTTGAGTATATTCTTCTAAGAGCGTTGTTAAGCTAGCGGAAGGTTGAATAGGCGACACATCTTTGAATAGATTGCGCTTTTCATCACTTACAAGTTGAAACGTTTCTCGAACTTTGGCAAGTGTGAAATCACTGTATGCCATCTGCAACATCCTCAATTATTCACAAGTTATACCAATTCTCTAAAATCCAGCAACAAATTCAAACTCTAAAACCCCCACTAAATCTCTGACTTTTCACGGTATCTGGAAAACCTCACTTCTATTTCTCTCTCCTAAAAGGAGAGAGACTTTGAATTTTCCCCCAACGCTAGTAGGGAAGGGGGTTAGGGGGTTAGGTTTTTCGTGGCTTTTCCACATAACGTGAAAAGTCAGACTAAATCTGACGGATATTAATTACGAATTACGAATTACGAATTACGAATTACGAATTAGTATTAACTCTAGCGGCTGCGCGGACAATCCGGTTGCTATCTTCAGCAAGTTGCTGACGTAAAACGCTAGGAGTCCCAGAATTATCAGCAACGGCGTAGCGTTCTAGCCAGGATGCAGACTGCGCCCCTTGAGTCAGCACTTCATGGGGAGTTAGCGGGTGGAGGAGTGTTACTAACCGCACAAAGGCATTTTCTGAACTTGCGTATTCTGCAAGTATGCTGACTAAATCATCAGTGCTGGGGTTGTAGAGGCGGTTGAGTCCGCGCAAGGTAGGACTAGTTTGGCGGGTGGTGGGTTGTACAACCAAATCGCGGAGGGTTTCGCGGATGGGTGCAGGGGTGTTGGGATTTTGAGCAACTGCGCGGCGGACTTCGACTTTTTGATCATTTGCCAATTGTGTCAGTATTGTTGCAGGTAGGTTAGAATTGCTAGCCGCAGCAGTGCGTACACTGGAGTTTTCGTCACCTGCGAGAATTTGTAAGACAGTAATTGGTGTATTGGGGTTAGTCGCTACTTTGATTCGCACCTCTACTTGTTCATCTCGCGCCAGTAATTCCAAAACACTTACAGGTGCGTTGATTGTAGCAGCAACAGCTTCACGCACGGATATTACCGCATCTTCCGCTAACCGCAACCACAACGCCTCTGTCAAATTGGGATGGCGGACTAAATAAACCCGCACTTCTACACAAGGGTCTTGGACAAGAATGCCCAGCAATTGCGGTGTTAAACTGGGGTTGTACGCAAGCGATCGCACTATACTATCATCAGTTGTAGGTGGAATAATCGAGCGAGGATCGGGTGTTGCACCGATAAATTCTCTTCTTGCTAAAATCTCCAATGCTTCTATAGGTGTGCGAGGATTACCAGCTATTGAACGCAGTACATTATTATGATCGCCCGGAAATGCACTTTTGAGCATATCCACTGTTTGATTTGGCGTATTTCCTGAATTTTGGGTACTCAGAACAATTTGAGCAAGTGCGCGAGGCGGTGTGTTGGGATTGCGAACAACTTCCAAACGAGTTGTAAAATCTGGATGGCTAGCTAGCACTTCCAAAGTTTCAGGAAATGTATTAGCATTACTGGCGACAGCACGCACGGTAGCTACATAAGAATCTCTAGCTAACTGTCTTAAAACGGTGGCTGGTGTATTAGGGTGAGATGCGACTCGATAACGCACTGAACTATCGGTGTGACTTGCTAACTGTGACAAAGTTTCAGCAGGCATTTGTGAACCTTTGACAGGATGTTTAATAAAATCAGCAAGATTTTTGCTACTCATGCTTTTAACCGCCTGAGCAAGTACAATTCCTGGTGTATTAGGATTACGTTGATTTACGAGATTTTCTTCTAAGCCTAAGCGAGTGAGTATTGTGACTGGAGTATTGGGGTTAGCAGTTAGTCTTGATTTGACTTCACGGCTAGTATCATTGGCTAACCGCGTCAAAAGTTCAACAGGTGAATCGGGATGTTCTGCAACTTTGGCTCTGACTTCCTCAGATTCATCTTGCGCCAATATTTCTAATAGTTGAATAGGCGTTGGTGTTTTGTTATAAGATGATTTGTAGAGAAGCAGTGAACGCACGTTAAAGCTTTTATCTCGCGCCAGTTCTAGCAAATTTTGGAGTGGTAAATTGGCATTTTGTAAAACAACTTGACGCACGGTTTCATCTGCATCTTTGGTCAGTTGTTCCAAGACTTGAATCGGAGTTTTATTGCTACCTGCTGCGGTCAATTTAGCTTTTTGATCTCCGTTTTGCAGAACCTGTGCTAAAGCATAAGGACTATCGTAACGCTGTGCCATTAATTGGTGAGTGTTGGCAACTTCTTGAGCTTCTTCTTTACCAAGTAACAACCGATAACGTTCTAAAATAGGTAAGTTGGGATTAGCAATAACTATATCAAACATTGTGACATTACTCTCAGTTTGTCTCTCATGGGGATGATGGACAAATCGAAGCAGTAAATCAGCAGGAGCATTTGGGTTTTCAGCAATAACCCTCCAGATCGAATCATGCGGTTGTGGCTGATTTGCAATTCGCCTGAGAAGATATTCAGGCGTAGCAGGATTTTTGGCGATCGCTTTTTGTTGTCCTTGTTCAAGTAATTGTTCTAACACTGAAAGAGGTGTGCGAGAATCCATAGCAATTTCTTTGCCAACATGATCGAGAAGCTGTTGTAAATATTCCATCCGTTCGACTTCAGGAACCTGTAGATTATAAGCTAGCGCTAAAAGTACATCACGATCACTATATTGATAATCAAGCGGGATTGATGGTCTGATAAGTTTATTTTTTAAGTGTTCTCGCAAAGTCACTGGAGTGTTAGGATTGCCAACAAGTGCTACTCCGACTGACCGTAGGGTATATTTTACAGAACTGTTAATCTCTTCCAAAATATCTTTTAGGTCTCTGACAACTCGTTCCAGTGATTTATCAGTTATATTGGGAAGCACTTCAGCCCATTGAGGCATTAATTGAATCATCAATGCAGTCAGTTGGCAACTCGTGTCCAAAGATGTTAAGTTGCTTTCCATTACTTCGAGCAAATTATGACTCTCAATAATTTCCATCCAGCTTTCAACATCAACAGATATACCTGCTGGATATAAAATCTCATGCTGTAAATGATACATAACATCGTCAGCATGAGATTTGAATGGGAAAGCATTTGCTGCATATTCTGATGCTAAAACTCGCCGAATTTCTCGTAAGACTTTTGTTTGATAAAACTCATTTTGCGCGATCGTTTGCAAAATATGCACAGGTGTATGAGGATTTTCCGCGACTTGGACTTGAATCCTCTCGTCAGCATTAACAGCTAACTCTGCTAATAAACTTAATTTGAGTTCTTCAGGAGTTTGAGAATTCCGAGCAAGGGCTAGTTGTACATACGGATTAGGATATTGTGTCAAATGTTGTAAAATTTCCACTGAAGCTTGGGGATGTTTGGCAATATCAGCTAAAAATCTTGTCTCATCTTGAAGCCATTTTTGCACGGTCATGCCTTCTTCTAAAGTTTGGAATATCAGTGAAAAATTAGTTTGGTTCTTCAATGCATCCAAATCAACATTCGCTAACTCAGCTAAAATCCAGGTTGGTGTATTTGGCTGATCCAGAAACAGATACCGCCATTTGTAATTTTTCCAAAGCGGTTTCTCTGTCGCTACTTCGTTAAAAAATCGCTCTAAAATACTAGTTGGTAAATTTTTCCTTCTTTCCAAAAGTTGCTGTTGAGTTGGAAATAATTGATGCAATATTTCTTCCGTTGCATTCCTATGTTCTGCCACGGCTGCTTGTATCGTTTTATCTTGATGTTCTGCTAACACAGCCAACACATCTGCGGGTGTTTCTGGATTCTTCGCTACCGCTAACTGAATTTTGTACACCGCATCCCCAGCCAACTGCATCAGCGTCTCTGCTGTCGCTGAGGGATTTTGCGCCACAGCCAACCGAATCCACGGCCAACGACTCAGCCCCAGCATCGCTAATTGTTCACCATCGGTATTCCAGTCAGATGCAACGGCATACTGTCCTTCCACCAGTTCAATTAATGGTGGTGGACAACTGGGATTAAATTTCACCGCCAACCGTACTGGTAATTCTAAATCACCCGCCAACTGCTCTAACACTGCTGACGGCGTTTCTGGCGACTCTGCCACCTGTAACCTTGGTTCTAGGCTTGGTTCCTGTGACAGTCGTTGTAATAATTGCAACCGATAACGCAACGGCATTTGGGGATTTCGCAATCCTTGAATTAGTGGCTCGGCTGGAACCCATTCGCTGAAAAAGCAAGGAGGTACAGACCCGATTCTGAGCAGTTCTACCGCCAATCGGTCGTTTTGCCCTAGCTGACGCTGTTGCAGGATTTCATCAACTGCTTGCTGCCACCCGTCTGTTATTTCTCCGGCAAAATTTACGTGTAAACTTGCCGCTTCTGCTACCTGTGCATCAGCACTATTAACTAGAATTTCTAAAAGACTACGCGGTGTCTGGTGGAAACTAGCGATCGCTAATTGCAATGCTACTGACTCTTGCAATAACTGCTCTGGCGCTGACAAAAATCTTTGCAAATCTGATCCGCTAACTGGCTGAAGAGGTTGCATGGCTGTATAACTCAAGCTAACAGTACATTTATACTATAAAAAGGATACGTCAAAACTATTGTGATTTTGTATCCCTATCTTTATAATTCCCAATGCGATCGTGAATTAACTGGGCAATTGGATTTTGAGACATAAATTCACCTCGTTGTTAATGATTTATGCCAAAAGTCTATTGACTTCCAACCAATATGTTGAGAAACTAATAGTTAGCTTACCTAATTATTGTGAGTGCATCAAACTTGTGACTATACTGACGGGAAAAATAAATCGGTCAGAACCTCCTAGCGAAGCAAGAGGGCTGATTTTGGAAACTCAGGGACTCACACGCCGTTTTGGGAAGTTAACGGCTGTTAATAACCTGAGCATATCTGTGGAACAGGGTGAAGTATTTGGGCTGCTTGGACCGAATGGGGCAGGGAAAAGTACAGTTATTAAGATGTTGACAACTTTACTGCCTCCCAGTGCAGGAACAGCAACCTTAGCTGGCTATGATGTGACTCGTGAATCTAATCCTGTGAGACGGGCTATTGGCTATGTACCCCAGGCGCTCTCTGCTGATGGTAGCCTCACGGGTTACGAAAATCTTTTAATTTTTGCCAAGCTGTATGGAATACCTGCCAAAGGACGCGATCGCCGCATCTATGAAATTTTAGAATACATGGGTTTGCAAGATGCGGCGAAGCGCTTGGTACGAAACTACTCTGGTGGGATGATCCGCAAGCTGGAAATCGGCGTATCAGTGCTACATCAACCCCAAATTTTGTTTCTTGATGAGCCGACTGTCGGACTAGATCCCATCGCTCGAACTCAAGTATGGCAGCTTGTGGAACAACTCTGTGCTGATTACGGCACAACTATATTTTTAACAACCCACTTTTTAGAAGAAGCAGATAGCTTATGTAACCGCGTGGCGATTATGCAGCAAGGTGAAGTCGTAATTACAGGCGCACCAAGCGACTTAAAAGCTTCATTAGATAAACCAAACGCAACTTTGGATGATGTCTTTATTCACTATACAGGCGACCAGTTAACATCAGGAGTCAACTACCGTGACACAGCAAGAACCAGACGTACTGCTCAACGGTTGGGTTAAAAGCCCAGCTACTCACCGAGGAAATATTATCTCTGCAATTAAAGAGGTAGTTACGAAAACTCTGGCGATCGCAGAATTGGAAGTGCGTAAACTCCGCCACGATCCCACTGATTTAGTAGTTAGATCGGTGCAACCGTCATTATGGTTACTGATTTTTGGGCAAGTGTTCTCCAAACTTCACGAAATTCATACAGGGAACTTACCATATTTAGACTTTATGGCTGCTGGCATTCTCGCTCAAAGCGTGTTGAATGTGGCCATTTTCACTGGTGGAATGACACTAATTTGGGAACGAGATTTAGGGATTGTACATAAATTTCTTGCTAGTCCTACACCCCGTGTAGCAATGGTCTTAGGCAAAGCTCTAGCATGTGGAGTCCGGTGCTTATCCCAAGTAGCAGTAATTTATGTATTGGCTTTTTTCTTAGGTGTAAAATTAAATCTCCATCCTCTAGCATTTCTGCAAGTGCTATTGGTAGTGATGCTGGGGGCGGCTTGCTTTTGTCTTTTTTCATTAATCATTGGCTGCTTGGCAAAAACCAGAGAGCGGATGACCGGAATTGGACAAATGTTAACCATGCCGTTATTTTTTGCCAGCAATGCTATTTATCCCATCTCAATGATGCCCGGCTGGTTAAAGATTATTTCCCACTTAAATCCCTTAACTTATCAGGTTGACGCCTTACGCAGCGCCATGCTAGCGGATGGAATCAGCGTCTATGGCTTTGGTTGGGATTTAGCAATTCTCTCATTAGCAGTAACAGTCTTGACGATCATCGGTGGACGACTTTATCCACGGGTAGCAATGTGATCCGCAAGGCGGAATTCAAAATTCAAAATTCAAAATTCAAACAGGTATACAGCGTAAGCGGTTGATTGATTTGGAATCGGTAGTTTATTTAGGGACTTCCAAGAAATAAATTACCCAAATAAACGAACCACAGAGACACAGAGAAGCCAGTGCGTTGGGCGGGTTCCCCGACTTGAAGCAACTGGCGCGACACAGAGGAATGAGGAGGAGAGAGTTTTTTCGTCAGTTTTTCGAGTATTTTTTTATTTGGAAGTCCCTTACGCCGTGTTGTACTAGCATCTATCGCTTTGGTCTGGATTGTACAATTCTCTTATTAAGGTTAATTATCTTAACCATCATCGCTGGAAAACTTTATCCACGGATGGAAATGTAATCAGGAGAACAACAAGCCCATGACCTTGGATAAACCTACTAAAGGTGCAACTTCCGAAGAATGTGCCGCTAGGGTAATGGACACAGTTCCATTAGTGATGCGGTTTATCCGAGCGGATATGCGTGCCCATAGCGCTGCTTTTTTATCTATACCTCAGTTGCGATCGCTAGCATTTATCAACCGCAATCCTGGAGCTTCATTATCTGAGCTAGCAGAGCATTTAGGTGTCACCTCTGCCACGGCATCAGCAACCATAGAACGCTTAGTCCAACGCGATTTCGTGAAACGCTGCGATCATCCTCAAGAGCGGCGGCGGGTGCTGCTCAATCTCACTGAAGAGGGAAGACACCATCTCAAGCAATCCCAAGATCAAACTCGCGCTCATATTACCGATCTGCTGAAAGGTCTTACAGAAGAGCAAATTTCCAACATTGAAGAAGGCTTAACTCTACTAAAAAATGTCTTCGAGCAAACAGAACTCAAATCCCCATAACTCTGAGGTTGCACAGCACGATCCCTTTGCAGCCCTGAAGTTTCGAGACTATCGACTATTTACCATTGGACGGCTGGTGCTGTTTGTGGGATCGCAAATGCAAACTGTAGCCATCGGCTGGGAACTCTATGAGCGGACTGATTCAGCGATCGCTTTAGGTGGCGTGGGGCTGGCGCAAGTCTTGCCGATGATTGCTCTCACCTTGATTGTCGGACATGTGGCCGATCGCCGCGATCGCAAACTGATCATTTTACTGTCGGTAATGTTGCTAGCTCTCTGCTCCCTAGCTTTGGGTGTACTTTCCTATACTAAAGGTGCAGTTTTTCTAATTTACGCCTGCTTGGTATTAACAGGTGTTGCTAGGGCTTTCCTCAGACCTGCCAGTGATGCCTTCATGTGGCAGTTGATACCTGTCAGTGCTTTTACGAATGCAGCAACCTGGAATAGTGGTAGCTTTCAATTAGCCGCAGTTATCGGCCCAGCCTTTGGAGGATTTGGAATTGCACTACTGGGAAGTGCTACAGGAGTTTATGTGCTAGCTGCGATCGCGGCGTTGCTGTGTTTTATTTTAACGCTGGCGATCAAAGAGAAAAAAGGTATTCGCACAACAGAGCCAATCTCACTCAAAGCCCTGTCAGCTGGTGCTAAATTTGTTTGGCAGAATCAGTTAATTTTAGCAGCAATTACATTGGATATGTTTGCTGTCTTGTTGGGTGGTGCGATCGCGCTCCTTCCGATTTTTGCCAAAGATATTTTACATGTGGGGCCAGTGGAGTTGGGATATTTACAGGCAGCACACTCCATCGGTGCTTTGAGCATGGGTATTACCCTGGTGTATTTACCACCGTTACGCAAAGCAGGCCCAGCCTTATTGTGGTCAGTGGTTGGCTTTGGGGTTGTCACAATTATCTTTGGACTTTCTCGTTCCTTTTGGCTATCTATGTTGATGCTGATCCTGGGTGGCGCACTAGATAGTATTAGCGTTGTGATTCGCCATACATTAGTTCAAATTAGAACACCGGATCATTTGCGTGGTCGGGTTGCTGCTATTAATAGCGTGTTTATTAGTGCCTCAAATGAATTAGGGGGCTTTGAGTCAGGCTTGACAGCTGCCTTGTTTGGCCCAGTGATTTCGGTTGTAGGTGGTGGAATTGGCACAATTGTAGTAGTGATTGCTACGGCGATGATTTGGCCCGGAATTCGGAAGTTAGGGGCTTTGCAGGAGTATAAATAATTCGTAATTCGTAATTAAAAAACTTTACTTAAAAGATAGTCATATCTAGTCAGATGTAGTTTTTCTATCCGGCTTGAGTAGTTGCGATGAATCTGACTCGATGTGCAACTTATTCTTCGCCATTGCATGGGCTGATAATGCCATTGCATGGGCTGACAATGCCATTGCATCGCCTGACAATGCTATTGCATCGGCTGATAATGCCATTGCATCGGCTGATAATGCCATTGCATCGGTTGACAATGCCATTGCATCGGCTGACAATGCCATTGTATTGGCTGACAATGCTTTGCATGGGAATGAGAAAAACTTCATTACAGCTATTTTCAGGTAAATAGACCACGCGGGTAGGGGCACAGCATTGCTCATCCGTGTCAACTTAAGCCAGGGCGAATAGAATTCGCGGCTACACAAACAAAGTCCACCTCCGTGGACTAATACAAAATCAAGGATTCTTAACCCACGTTCGCCCTTGGCGTTCCGCAGGAAAGGTGGGTAAAGCCTCGTGTAGACAAGCCAGTGCGTTGGGCGGCGAGCCACTCTTGTTGCAACTGGCGTGCGGTTTCTAACCGCCCTTTTAACCTTAATTCTTATTTCTTATTGACTATGCCCAAGGTTGAGATTAACGGAATTGATTTGTTCTACGATATTAAAGGAAGCGGTGAGCCATTGTTATTAATAGCTGGCTTCCTTTGCGATCATGCCTATTGGTCGCTGATTATGCGATCGCTGACTTCGCACTATCAAGTTATTCGCTTGGACAACCGAGGTATGGGGCGAAGTTCTGCTCCCGAAAGTCCCTATAGTCTCAAACAGATGGCTAGTGACGTTGCAGCATTGCTTGATCATATTGCGATCGATAAAGTGCATCTAGCAGGTCATTCAATGGGTGGTCAGATAGCCCAAGAACTAGTGTTAGCACATCCTCAAAAGGTACAAAGTCTGATGCTACTTTCATCGTTAGCAAAGGGTGATGCATTATTCAACAGCATTATTGAGACTTGGGGCGACCTCTGCGCTAATGTAGACCTGAAACTTTATGAAAAAGTCGTATTACCGTGGATATTTACAGATACGTTCTACTCGATTCCTGGAATGATCGAAGGTCTGATCGAATTTGCAATCAAATATCCTTTCTTGCCTGCGACTCATTCACTCTATCATCACAGCCGAGCCATGCTTGACTTTGACACAACAGATCGCCTTCAACAAATTCATTGTCCTACCCTAGTTCTAGTTGGCAAACAAGACATTCTCACCCCGCTAAAGTTTTCTCAACAACTTGCTCAAGGCATTCCCAACGCTGAACTTTTAGTCCTCGACTGTGGTGGTCATGGCTTCTTAATTGAGTCACCGGATGCTGTGGTTTCAGCTATGCTTAACTTCCTGCGGAAATCGAAGCCAACTTAGAGGATGTTTGAAAAGTCCTGTTATCGGTATCAAAAGTTTTAGCTCCCTCTAAATCTCCCGATAAATTGGGAGACTTTGATTCCGGTTCCCCCTTTTTTAAGGGGGGTTAGGGGGGATCTAAAAGTGCCTAAAGTCACAGCGAAAAACTTTTCAAACAACCTCTTACACTATGTGACATCCAAATAAAAAAATATCCCAAAACTGACGCAAAAATCCTCTCTATTTCTCTTCTCTCTGTGTTCTCTGCGTCTCTGTGGTTCGTTTCCTTAAATAATTTACTTCTTGGAAGTCCCTAAACAAACAGAAATCAAAAATGTACACAACAACTCAACCTGATCCCGTCCGCTTGGAAATATTCAAAAATCTCTATCAATTTATCGCCGAACAAATGGGAATTGTGTTACAAAACACGGCCACATCAGTGAATATCAAAGAGAGGCTAGATTTCTCCTGTGCTATTTTTGACTCATCGGGATTATTAGTCGCTAATGCTCCCCACATTCCTGTACATTTAGGCTCAATGAGTGAAAGTGTCAGCAGCTTAATTAACGATCAAGGTGACACTCTAAAACCAGGAAATGTCTATTTATCTAATAACCCCTATAATGGCGGAACCCACCTTCCTGATGTCACTGCAATTACCCCTGTATTTCTGAAAAGTGAGGAAAATACTACACCGCCTACTCCGATTTTCTACGTCGCTTCTCGTGGACATCAAGCCGATATCGGTGGAATTACTCCTGGTTCAATGCCTCCCCACAGTACCACAGTAGAAGAAGAAGGAATTATTTTTGATAATTTTCTCTTAGTTGAAGAGGGAAATTTTCGAGAAATTGCAGTCAGACAGCACCTCTCAAATCATACTTATCCTGCGCGTAACCCTGAGCAAAATATCGCTGATTTAAAAGCACAAATTGCCGCAAATGAACGGGGAGTTCAAGAACTCCGTAAAATGACTTCACAATACGGGCTTGAGACTGTCCAAGATTATATGAAATTTGTGCAAGCTAATGCTGAAGAGTCAGTGAAAAAGGTTATCAATCTTCTCAAAGATGGCTCATTTGTTTATGAAATGGATAATGGGGCAATAATTAAAGTTAAAGTGACAATTCACCAAGAAAGTCGTAGTGCTACCATTGATTTTACTGGCACATCTGGGCAACTAAATAGTAATTTTAATGCTCCGAAAGCGGTAACTCAAGCAGCAGTCTTATATGTCTTTCGGACTTTGGTTGATGATCATATTCCTCTGAATGCCGGGTGTCTTAATCCTCTAGAAATTATTATACCTGTCGGCTGTATGCTGAATCCAATTTATCCAGCAGCAGTAGTAGCGGGTAATGTCGAAACTTCTCAAACCATTGTTGATGCTTTATATGGCGCTTTGGGTGTGATGGCTGCTTCTCAAGGAACGATGAATAATTTTACTTTTGGTAATGAGCAATATCAATATTATGAAACTATCTGTGGCGGCTCTGGAGCAGGAATTGATTTTGATGGAACTGATGGTGTTCATTCTCACATGACTAACTCCCGCTTGACCGATCCAGAAGTTTTAGAAACCCGTTATCCGGTACTTTTAGAAAGCTTTAGTCTTCGTCCCGATAGCGGTGGTAAAGGGAAATATTCTGGTGGTAATGGAGTTATCCGCCGCATCCGTTTTCTAGAACCGATGACAGCTAATATTCTCTCTAGTCATCGGGTTGTCCCTCCCTTTGGATTAAATGGTGGGGAAGCCGGAATTGTCGGACGCAACTGGATACAACGTGAGAATGGAATTGAAGAGAATTTAGACAGCACAGCAACAGTAGAGATGAGATATGGGGATGTTTTTGTGATAGAAACTCCTGGAGGAGGCGGATTTGGTCACACAATTTTGGATTTTGCGAAAAGTTGCGTGCGGGGGTTCCCCCCGTTGAGCAAACTTTTCAAGACAGATTTTAGATTTTAGATTTTAAAATCTAAAATTCGCTAAAAAGTGAGGATGACAATCAGATTATGCACTTTGAATTTTGAATTTTGAATTGTTAATTGTTAATTGTGTTAGAGGTTGTTTGAAAAGTGGTTGGCTGTGATTTTAGGCACTTCTAGATCCCCCCTAGCCCCCCTTAAAAAGGGGGGAAAACTTCTTAAAGTCCCCCTTTTTAAGGGGGATTTAGGGGGATCTCAAAGTATTTGCTACCAAGATGAGGACTTTTCAAACATCCTCTTAGATAAATTCTGCTATTTCTATGCGATTACCACCCGGATCGCGGACAAAAAAGCGATTGTATCCGCTTGGGGGGCGATCGCTAATAATTTCTACCTTATATGCTTGGAGATGTTTGGCAAATACTTCTAAGTTGTGAACCCGGAAACATATATGTCGCCTAGATACTTCGTTATTAGCCGGCTTCTCTATAGCTACATGGATTTGAATATCCCCCAGCACATACCATGCGCCTCCATTAGCTTGGAGAGCCTCTGGTTTAATAATTTCAGTGAGTCCCAAAATTTGGTTGTAAAAAAACAGCATCGCGTTTTCTACTTCCGGTGGTGATGTCACCTGAATATGATCGATTCCTGTGAGCCACACTTTTATTTCCTCCATACTTGTTTTTCTTACTTGGTTATGGAATGATGCTTTTATAAAATACGGTAAGTTAACGTGTTTACCGTAGTATATCGATAAATATCAACAACAATCAACTCTCAACGACATTGTAGGCTAAATCCTAAAATGACAAACACAGGAATTCGCACAACTCAAGTTAAAGTCCCAAACGGTGATTTGCAAATTGATGCTTACTTAGCTGAACCTGCAAAAGAGGGAACTTTCCCCGGCGTGATTGTGATTCAGGAAATCTTTGGGGTAAATATTCATATTCGGGAAGTTGCTGAGAAGTTTGCTAAGGACGGGTATGTAGCGATCGCTCCCGCACTTTATCAGCGCACTGCTCCCGGTTTCGAGGCTAAATATACTCCAGAAGATATCCAGCGTGGTAGAACCTATAAAGAACAGACCACAGCCGAGGAAATATTGAGCGATATTCAAGCGGCGATCAACTATTTGCAAACTCTACCAAATGTACAGAAAGATGCGATCGGTTCTATTGGTTTCTGCTTTGGTGGTCATGTTGTGTACTTAGCAGCCACTTTACCAGACATTAAAGTTACAGCTTCCTTCTACGGTGGCGGAATTACCAACTCTACACCCGGTGGTGGTGAACCAACTATCACCCATACTTCGCAGATTAAAGCCCCCATTTACGCCTTCTTTGGTACAGAAGATAAAGGCATCCCACTAGAACACACAGAACAAATTGAAGCCGAATTAAAGAAATATCAAATTCCTCATAAAATCTTCCGCTATGAGGGTGCAGAACATGGCTTTTTCTGCAACCATCGCGCCAGCTACAATCCCGAAGCCGCCGCCGACGCTTGGCAACAAGTCTTAGAACTATTCCAAAAAAACCTCCAACTGCAAACAGTCTAAATCTCATAGGACTTACGCAAAACTACACGCGGTAGGGGCAATTCATGAATTGCCCCTACCCAAAAATAAGGGTTTCGGCTATTGTTTGCGTAAGTCCTGTCTCAAATACTCTCTGCGCGACGCTCCGCGAACAAGTTTTGAACCACATCTGTCGTAGGGGCACAGCATTGCTGTGCCCCTACCCGCGTGGTCTATTTACCTGAAAATAGCTGTAAGAAAAGGCTTAATTACGAACTACTAATTATTTAGTTTTGGGTGAAAAAGCTGCATATTGCTCAGGTGTAAGCATCGCTTCTTTGACGTTAATTTCTTTGGGAATCAATTTAAGTTCATAGAATTTATCAGCAACTTGCTGCTGAAGAGTAATTAATTCTTGAGAAATTGGTATAAGGCCAAACTTTCTTCTATTAGTACTTTTTTGCATTGTTTCTAAATCAATGCCCAAAATGGAGGAGAGATTTGCAGCTACTTCATCTCGATGTTGATCAGCCCATTGTTCAAAATTTTGAATTTCTTCTAACACTGTCTTAATAAGTTCTGGCTGTTGGCTAGCAAATTTTTGGCTGGCAAGGTAATATCCTCCTTGTTTATTAATTCCTGTACCATCAATTAATACACGAGCATTGGCAGATTTCTCCGCTGCTGCGTAAAATGGGTCCCAAATTGACCAAGCATCAACACTACCTCTGACAAAGGCAGCACGAGCATCGGCTGGTGGTAAATATATAGGTTGAATATCACTATATTTCAAACCATATTTTTCTAAAATTTGCACAAGCAGATAATGGGCGCTAGAACCTTTTTGGAAAGCAATCTTTTTACCTTTGAGATCGTTGACTGTTTTGATGGCAGAATTTTTGGAAACAAGAATTGCTGAACCAGCAGGACTTGGGGCAATTCCGGCGATATATGTAATTGCAGTACCTCCTGCTTGGGCAAAAATTGGTGGCGATTCTCCAGTATTTCCTAAGTCAATACTGCCAACATTCATGGCTTCTAAAAGCTGTGGACCAGCCTGAAATTCAATCCATTGAACAGATACACCTTCAGGTTGTAATCGCTTTTCTAAAAACCCTTTATTTTTTAGGAGAATTGAGGATTTTTGATAGCCTATTCTGACTACTGATGCTTTGGTTTGAGTGGAATTATTGGCAGATGTTGTAGTATTAGTTGGATTATTTACTGTACAAGCAGCAAATAACAAGCTGACGCATAAGCCAGTAATAAATGCCCCAGTAAATTTTATCGGGACAATAGATAAGAATCGCCTTGGATTGGCAAATCTGAAAATAACCCATTTTTGCCAATAGATTATTAGGCGCTGAAATAAAAATTTCAACATTAAGTTTTACCTCTTTTTTCGGGTGAAATACTAATCTGTTCGATTGACAGGATTTTTAGAACAAGTAATGATGTTGAAGAAGAATGCAGAATCCAGAATTCAGAATTCAGCAATCTTTCAGTCGGGGATTGGGACCCGCCACTACGAAAGTTGACCACCAAATCATAGATTTGGTGGGGGTGCAAAAACTCCGGTTATTCATCCGCTTTTTCGTACAGAATTCATTCTGAATTCTGACTCCTGACTCCTGAATTCTGTTCGATAATTCAGCTAAATTTGCATTTTACCATAATTTACGGTAAATCGGTCAAGTTAGTGTATTATCTTCTTGATAAGATGTAGGACTTACGCACTTTACAAATTGAGCATCATGTGGATATGAAGCTGATTAAGATAAAAGTCTTGCCCTACATCGTTCCTGGCCTGCTGCCTGGGAATGCGATCGCTCGGAGGGCTGCTGCCTCCCAGTTTGACAGGAGGCAGCAGCCCTCCCACAAGAGCATTACAAGGCAGAGCCTTGTAAGGAGATGTGATGCACATTTGGTTGTCTCTGTCAATGCGTAAGTCCTAGTTTTTGCTATTACTTACAATTTTGTTTCATTAGTTAGTTTTAAGTTTTATTAAGATAGCCCTTGATTTTATAAAAAAAGTGTGCAAAGCTTTTTTTATATGCAAACTACGGTAATACGACCGACAAAGAGTATTAAGTATGAATTGCGATAAACTACGCCCCACCGTAGCCCATCGCCTACGGTGGGACGTAGTTTATCGCACACAGTCATCATTGCTACTGAAGGCATTGGTTTTTTGAGCCAAGCACTAAATTGCAATCTGTTACCTGATGATGGATATCTTATGGCAGTTGAGGTGGGTGCGAGAATGTCATGGATGGAATTTTTAAATCTAGGCGACGATCGCACCTGCTTTTTCACGACAAAGCAACGTGAAGGGAGTTGTCAACTTTGAAAATTATTCTACCAACAGACGTAGCCACAGAACTTGAGGCTCATCTACCTGATGACATAGTAGTTGTGCGTGTGGACAGCGAAGGTAACTTTGATGGCGATGCTAAAGATGCCGAAGTTTACTTTAGCTGGTTTTTCCTGAAACCAACAACATTGCATCGAGTTTTAGAATCTGCACCGCAATTGCGTTGGCATCATGCACCAAATGCGGGTGTAAATCACATCCTTACACCCATCTTTACACCCAAATATATAGAACGTAACCTGATTTTGACTAACGGTGCGGGAGTTCACGCGATTCCCATTGCCGAATTCGTCATTGCTTATATGCTGTTTCATGCCAAGCAACTATCCAAATTACACCAACAACAGACTCAACACCATTGGCAAAAAGGTCTGCCAATTCAAGAATTACTAGATAAAACCTTATTAATTATCGGTGCAGGTGGAATTGGGCAAGAAATTGCGTCCCGTGCTAAAGCTTTTGGGATGCGGATTTTTGGGAGTCGTCGTCACCCGCAACCGCAACCTAACTTTGACAAAGTAGTTGGTGCAGATGAATGGAAAGCACTTTTGGGTGAAGCCGACTATGTTGTGATTGCCACGCCTCTGACCTGGGAAACTAAAGGCATGATTGATGCTGAGGTACTGCATTTGATGCGTCCCAGTGCTTATTTAATTAATATTGCTCGTGGTGCAATTGTAGATGAATTTGCACTGGTGAAAGCATTAGAGGATGGTGAAATTGCGGGGGCTGCTTTAGACACAGTGTTTACAGAACCACTACCAGCAGAAAGTCCATTGTGGTCTTTGCCCAACGTTTTTATTACACCCCACTGTTCTGGTAATTCTCCCAGAGTTAAGGAGCGATCGCTTGCACTTTTTCTCGATAATTTTACCCGCTATCGCCAAGATAAACCTCTGCGTAACATCGTAGATCAAACAGTAGGTTATTAATTCATTTGGACTACACTGATGATTTTTATCTCACAGTCCAGATCACAACAAATCAGTAGCTTTTTAGTGACAACTCTGTTTATCAGTGTTCTAACTGCTGGTTGCACTCGCACTAGTGGAAGCCCAAGACAGTGAAATTTACGACAAATGTCTGTGGGCACTGATTGTATATAAGTGAGTTGGCGCGAAAAAACCCAAGTATATTACGAAATGTAAATAGGCTTTAAGCCCTTACTAATGACCAATACTTCGACGTCGCTCAGTACAAGTGACAAAGCGCAAAGTCTGAGCGGAGGTTTCCTCCGCTCAGAACTTTGTAAGAGAGGACAAATGACAGCCTTCAGCACTTAGCTTTAATTGCGCCGACCTACTTACTACAGGAGATTATAGTAATACTAGTACAGCACGGCGTAAATAAGCCACCCATTTGAAATGTCTCAAACCCTTGCAAACAATTAATTACGAATTACGAATTACGAATTCCGCCTTGCGGTACTAGTGCCTTAGTATGGACTCCAAAACAAATAGCAGAATCGTTATTTGATTATTACGATGCTGGAGTGACAACACTTTTGATTCGCGGTTTTGACCCGTGGAAGATGCGATCGCCTCTGGTCAAGATGTAATTCCGTTGGTAAAAAAAGAAGTACATCGAAGAGAACAACAAATAGTCACCGTTGCCTAGAGTAAGTTCTCATCCTGAATCCTACATCTAATATTTTATGCCTCACACAACTACTCTCGAACCCTCAGAAACAGACCAATGGTTTGTTGATAGTCCTGAATTATCTGAGTTTGTGGCTACTGCCAAAGAAATTATTGCTAGCACAAATCGTAATCACACAAAAACCCTCAATATCCTTGAACCCTATTTTGCTGCCCTACTCCAGAGACAGGATTGGCTACCAGAACATTTTGCTCAACCAAACCCTGACAGTGGTTTAGGCGGCGGTATCGGACAATGGTTGCTGTATCGTTCTCAAGAGCTAACTATTTTTAGTTTAGTGATTCCTCCTAATTCCATTACCCCTATCCACGACCATTTATCTTGGGGACTTGTCGGGTTGTATCAAGGCAAACAAGAAGAAACTGTGTACCATCGCCTAGATAATGGTGAATTAGAAGGATTTGCTCAGTTAGAGATTGTTGGTCTGTATCAAGTAAAACGCGGTGAAATTTACCATTTGTTGCCTCCCGATGGAGATATTCACTCTGTGAAAGCCACTACGGTATTTGCACCATCCATCTCAATTCATGTTATGGGAAATGATATTGGAAGCATTTTAAGAAATAAGTATAATCCAGAACAACAAAGTATCAAGTCTTTTCGTTCTGGTTACTCCAATGCACCTTAAATCATAGTCCCCTCCTCGCTTGCTCTTCGGGGGGGTGAGGTTCTTGTACCTCACTCAAGTGAGATTATCTTAATCATGGGATTGAGCTTGTTGCAGAGCAATCAGAACGCAATGAAATTGCGAGATTAAATTTTATCGCCGTCAAGTTTCCTTTGCAGGTTGGGGTTCGTAATTAAACCTGCCGAATTTGGTTAAAAAAAGGAGAAAAACCATGACTCATGCCAACTTATCTACTACTACACAAGAAGCGGCAACTGATACTATTCTGGATATCGATCTCGATGTTCAAGCTGAAAAAGGGCCAGACCTGCGGAAAGATCATCCCAAAAGCCACGGCTTAGTTTGGGGAGAATTTATTATTGAAGACAACATTCCCCAATCATTACAGGTTGGCATTTTCGCTCAGTCTAAGACTTATCCAATTTGGGTACGTTTCTCAAATGCTTCCGATGCCGAGAAGCGCGGTAAACTCAAGTCAGATTTAGAACCCGATATTCGAGCAATGGCCATCAAACTCATGCAGGTAGAGGGTCAAAAAGTACTGGATGATGAGCAGGAAACTCAAGATTTTCTGCTGATTAATACTCCGATCTTTTTTGTGAAAAATGCTCAAGGGTTTGCCATCCTGACGAAAGCAAGCGTTGGTAAGGCAGATGCAGAAGAATTGCGATCGCTAGCCCCCACTTTTGAAATCCTTAAGGCAGTCACCAGCAAACAAGTTGCCAATCCCCTGCTGATTCAATACTGGAGTACAACGCCCTATCAATTGGGTTCTCAGTCCATCAAATATTCCGTAAAACCTCAACAGCAAGAGTCTCCCAATTCGATCCCCGACTCCGAGAATTACCTGCGTGAAGCAATAGTCGCCTATCTGTCGGCAGACGGTCAAGAGGCCACCTTTGACTTTCTGGTACAGTCCTATGTCAATGACGAGAAAACCCCTATCGAAGATCCGATGCAAGAGTGGAAAGAAGAAGACTCACCGTTTATTAAGCTTGCAACTATTAGAATTCCCACTCAGAAATTCGACTTCCAGGAGCGGGATCGGTTGAATGAAGGACTCTCCTTCAACCCCTGGCATACCCTGACTGAACACGCGCCCCTAGGTAGCGTCAACTTAGCTCGCAAGAAGGTTTATCAAGAAATCGCAAAGGCTCGACGGAGCTATATACAACACCGCATTCAAGAACCACAAGCTCACAGTTCCGTCTTGGATGACCCTCAGTAGTCTCTCTTTAAGTTGAATTTCTATGAACTACCCCAAGCTGGCTTCGCCTGAGCTTGGGGTTTCTACATTCCCCAAGTCGTTTTTAGCAACATCCACCTGAGATTTTGGTAGGGTCGAGGTGTGCATTACTGCATCACCCCTCCCATTCGGAACCGTGCGTGCAACTTTCACTGCACACGGCTACTCAGTGTGTTATCCTTTTGTCAAATCGGACTCCCTAACCTTTTGACCTATGAAATTAGGAATATCATGTATCCACTCCCAGTTAAATTTGTTCCAGAATTGAGAGAGTTTCTCTAGGAATTTGGAGCGGTCTTTCTTCCGTATTTCTTTTAGGTCAAGTGCGGTCTTTTCGTCGTGACAATGCCGATGCAGTAATTGCAGATTTTTGTATTCATCCTTGCCGCCAATGGCTCTGGGGGTGATGTGGTCTACTTCTAAAACATCCCATTCTTGGAAGCTTAAGCCGCACCAAGGACATTTCCCCAATTGAAGTTTTAACAACTTTGCCTTACGGTTGGGCATTTGGGGGTGTGTTCCTAGTCTTTTGCTCCAGTAAACTGTGTCGCCATCGTAAGGGCTTTTATCGCCTTTAACTTTCACATAGTCAGTGCTACTGCAACTTGTTTCCCTATGTTTTAGTAACCGTAGGGGGTTCGCGTACCCTTCCCTGGTTGCGAATACCCAGTTATCACTGTCAATGGAAGTCCAATATTTGATGTGTCCATCATTTATGTTTCCACATCGGCGTTTTGCCCATCGTCGAAGTTTCAGGTATGTGAGGTAATCTTGTTTCGATAGTTCTCCAACGGTTTTGACATCGGAGTTAGAAAAATAAGAAGTCCATCCCCTTATGACAGGGTTAAGGTCTTTTATTAGTACCGCTTGGGGTGAAGACCTGTGTTTTGTGATGATTCTTTTGATTTCCTCTTGGTGAGCCTTACTCGCCTTCGCGGATGGGGTGATGAGGGTGTTAAAACCTAATATTTTACCTTGGGCATCTATATTGCTCCGGTATTTTCCGGCGGGGTATTGTTGGATGTGATGACCGAGAAAGTCAAATCCAGCTTTTCCATCCTCACTTAATTCAGGGTTGAATGTATGAGTTAGCCGAGTTTTTTCTGGTTTTAATTCAAGTCCTATACCAGCTAACCATTCCGAGATAATTTTTCGGCATCTTTGGACAACGGCTTTATTTTCATGGAGAATCACAAAGTCATCTGCATAACGGATAACATTAGGGGTGCGAAAGGACGTTCCCTTTTTGTGAAACCAAGTTTCCCTACCTGTGAGAGGCATCATTGGGAATTCCTGTTTTATCCTTTCTTCCATGCCGTGGAGGGCTATGTTTGCTAATAGTGGTGAAACTATACCGCCCTGCGGCGTTCCCTCAGATGTTGCACTGAATGCTCCTGAATCGATTACCCCGGATTTTAGCCAAGCTTTTATTTGTCGCCTGACTTTTCCTTTGATGTTCAACTTTTGGAGCAGTGCCTCATGGTTGATGCGGTCAAAGCATCGGGCTATATCCGCGTCTAGCGCGTACTTTGCCTTGATTTGAATACAGTTTTTAATCTGTTTTATCGCATCGTGGCATGACCTTCCAGGTCTAAAACCGTAGGAGTTTGGCTCGAAAATAGCCTCCCATTCTGGCTCAAGTGTAGCCTTCGCTACAGCTTGTAGTGCGCGGTCGTACATTGTGGGTATTCCTAATGGGCGTTTTTCTTCTTTTCCTGGTTTTGGAATCCAAACTCTACGTGTAGGTTTGGATTTGCCAGTTAGTTTTAGTTGCCCTGCCAGTTCAAGACGTGCTTTTGGCAATTTGTTTGTTCTACCCATGAACTCCTGCTAGCAGCTTGCGTTTTCAGCTATTACCGCCTCAACTGCTTTCACTCCCGCTTCTGCGTCTGGGTTGTCAATCCAGATACAGGGGAAACTCCTCATCTACCTCACGGTAGAGGGCGCTGTGTGCTTTTAATCCCGCACCGGGACAGTAGGACTTGGTGTATTTTTGATTGGGTTATAATTAGAGTTGGGTAACTTCAATCTTTCCCTTTCTCTTCTAGCTTTCTTAGCTTTTGGCTCGGCTAGGTTTCCACACCTACATGGATAGTGAGTTGTCATTGATTGAGGATTTAAAGTGCGAACTCTACCCTTGATGGGTTACTCAACCAAAGCCAGTCATCCTCCTTATTCAGGTTTCGACTGAACGAATCGCACTGACGCTTCGCACGACCTAGTTGCTTCAAGATCACCGCAGTTTTCCAGGTGCTTAAATCCCTTGACTGGAGGACTAGACGGTAAAGGGTGGTCTTAAATCAGTGGCGGGTCCCAATCCCCGACTGATGGTTACGTAGCTCTGCCGAAGTATTGATTCTGATTCCTGAATTCTGACTCCTGAATTCTTCTTCAAAAGTGGTTGTTTAGCTAAATTCTCTAAATCTACGGATTTAAGCAAATTCATCCACTCCACCGCTAAAGTTGGATCTTCAGGTTTGGCAAGACGTAATTCAGCCAGAGTAGTTAAGGCATCGTACCAAATGCCATTCTGGGCATAAAGCTTTACCCGTTGCAGAGGAGTTGCTTGCTTCGGGCTATCTACTAATTTAGGATTTAGATTCACCCGTTGCACCCATCCTTCCACATACTCCTGCTCTGGAGGTTGTTGGGGATTGCAATTGATTTTAATCTTGAAAAACCAGTGATACATCTTGTCTACTTCCAATGGGGGAGTAGTTGCGTTTAACTGAATACTAATAATTCCTGGTTCTTCTGGGATTGTTACTGTTGTTCGATAAAGAGTTTGACTTAGTTTAGTTGACTCATCTTTGAGAACAAACTCAATGGAATTAATTGTAGATTTTTTATAGGGGACAAAAAACCAAAAAGTTGGATGTTTCTCGGTCGTCAAGCCCCAAACTTTAGTAACAGAAACTGCTTCTGTTTTTCCTTGCTTGAGTGTCTGTTTATATACAGGTACAAGTGCAATTACAGACTGATTACTAACACCACAACCACGACTTGCAGCTCCTCCGCGATCGCCTGTTGCACCCCTGTCTGGAGGAGGCGGAGGAGGCGAAAATGTCACAGGCGCGGCGGCAGATGGTGTTATCCAAATCATTGGAGAAGAGCCGATAATTCCCAACCAAGCCATCCCGAATGCAGCGATTAATTGTATTTTTTGCCAATAGCTTTTCATAAAGCCTCCTGCCTCCTACCTGCTGAACGGTGGTTTTCATGTTTAAAATTGGCGTTATCGAAACAGAATAAAGACGCCAGTCGTCAGAATTCATGTTAGGTATTTTGACCAAAAAAGCGGATGAATAGACTCTTTTTAGACCCACACCAAATCTACGATTTAGTGGTCTTCAATCAGTACCCAGTCCCAATCCCCGACTGATTGATTCTGATTCCTGAATTCTGAATTCTTCTTCAATATTAATTTTTAAATTTTATGTTTAAGTAAGTTGTAACTATTAAACTATTACCTCCTAAAGCCAACATAGCAGGAATCAGAGGAACCCAACAACTATATGCAATAAAAAATATAAAACAGCTAGCATATAAACTGATAATAGCTATACCTGCTGCCAAGCTTAAGTAAGTGAATCGGTGCAGATAAGCAGTAAGCAAACCGCCTAAAAAAGACCAACCCCAAACCCACATTACTTCACCCCAAAGTGGCCAAGTCCACAACAGAGGTTTTCCGTCCAAAGCAGCACTGAGCAGTTGACTGACCATCTCGGCTTGTAAAAATACTCCTGGTATTGCCTGTAATTTCCCTTTAGGAGTGGTGTAGGGAGTTAACCAGTAATCACCAAAAGTTTCTGCTGTTGTGCCAATAATGACTATCCTGCCTTTGACTGCATTGGCATTCAGCTTACCCGTTAGCACTTGTCTCAAAGTAATATGTGGTGCGTTGGCGAAGCCTACCGAAGGTATCGCATCTGGGGAACCAGAGAAGCGATAATTTAACAAAATTTGGTGTCCAAAAGCGTCAATCCCTTGATAACCTCCGGCATGAGCTTCTATTGGTTTAAATTCCTGCTTCCCTAATTGCCACGCGCCATCAGGGGTAAATTGTAACTTAATTCCCTTCGCGTACAGGTAACGCAATGTAAGTTGAACACTCAGGGCATAGGAGGCAGTACAAGGAGATGAGGGTGAGGGAGTTAACGCTAACAGATGGCGACGCACGACATTATCTGAATCTACGGCAATATCGCTAAAACCTAGACTCTTTGGAGAAACTTCTGGTGGTGGTTTCACACCTGGTTTTCCGGCTTGGGAATCGCTGAGTTGACACACCCCCACAAAGCGATCGCTTTTTCGCATTCGTTCTGCCAATGCTGGATAATCCTTACCCACTGGATAATCTCGGTATATATCCAAACCAATAACTTGTGCTTGATATGTCTCTAATTTTTCTAAGAGTTGAGCAAGTGATTTGTCTGACAAGGAACCTTGAGGTTTTTCCTGTTTTTGCGCCTGCACATCTTCTTCAGTCACAGCAACAATCAATAGGCGTGAGTCTGGTTTCTCAGCAGGACGCAAGCGTAACATTTGGTCAAACGCACTTAATTCTAATGGTTGCATCACACCCAAATACCTTACCCCTGTTAATATTCCAGTCATTACCATGCTCGTCAGTAAGAGCAATGAGAACCCAAGCCGATTTGTGATTCTTTTAACAGCCGTAGTTTTAGACAAAGATGTGGGAAGATTGGGTGTATTTCTAAATAATTCCCCCCAATTCAACGGCATCTCTGCCGGATTTTGACAGATCACAGGCAACCATGTCGCGCAGGGAAATTGATTTTCTAGCCCCTGTAACCTTTCTCGTGCTTCCCTCACAGCTAAATACAACGAGTTTCCCTGCGCGAAGGCTTCCAAAAAATACTTTAAAAACTGCTGCGCCACCCGATCGGGTACAGGCTCTCGCATCACGATAATTTCGGGAATCTGCAAAGAAGCAAACTCCCGTGCCAATCCCAAGCCATCACAGGAATTGAAAATCGCCAGTTGTAGACCTCGTTCCACTGCCTTTTTCAGGGCATATTTTAACTGGCTAATTGTGAGACTTTCAGTTTGATTGATGTAGATTTTTCCGATTTCATTCGTTTCCTGAGTAGAACTGTGTCCGGCAAAAAATAGAATCTGCCAATGCTGCTCCCATAGCTGCTCAGTCAGGTCTTGGCATTGTGGTTCAACTAAAAAAGTGATGTCTGTATTCGGTAACAAATTAAGCAGCGCCTGGTCTGCTTTGGTATCAATTCCTTGGCTGTTACCCAAAATCGCTAAGATTTTTACTTTGTCGTATGTGGTTGCGGTTCGGTTGACTTGTTCGTAGGCGGGAGCGCTCAGGGCTATTTCCGCCTGGGGATAGCGTTCCAGCAAATCCCAAAGATGCCAGGGGAGTTTCTGTAATCGGAGGTCTTTGGTTTGTAAAAGCACACGGATATTATCCGCAAGCCTGAGTTTTTCCAACCATTTCTCGCGGATAGGACGAAAGGAATCGGCAGCAAGCCAAGTATTAAAACGTATTTTAAATTCCTCAGTCACCTGCTGGCAGTCTTCTAGGCTGGCGGCTTGGTTAAGTTCCTTGGGTAAACCAATAGGACGAGATGGCAACCTTAAATTACGATAAATAGATTGCCAACGGTAATAATCGCGGAGAATTTCTGGGTTGGGGGGAAGCGCACCCGTAATTTCCACACTAGGGCGGACATTTTCATCGCCAATCTGTAGCGTCACCGGAAACCCTTGTTCAAAGTTTCCCTCCCCTAACTTTAAGATGACTAACTTGCCCACAACGAGTTCTCCACAGATGCTGAGTTGTATCTATTATCAAACAGCAATATTAGCGCCAGTCGTCAGAATTCATGTTAGGTATTCTGACCGGAGCTTTCGCCCTGCTCCGGCTCCGCTCCTGAATTCTGACTCCTGAATTCTGACTCCTGAATTCTGACTTCTGAATTCTTCTTTAAAACCGCAAAATCTCTCGGTCATAATCTTCAGGTGCGGGTTCTATTTCCCAAACTAATCCTTCTCCTAGTTCCAAAATTACTTCCAAATACAACATATCTACAGGAGTTGTTGCTGCATCTTCATTATTCTCAAAAGCTTGTAAGTCTTCTGTTAGTAGCCGAAGCTTAAACCCAGCAGGAATTTGACCACTAGGAGTTGCACTTCGCAATTCAAAGCGCCAAACATATTCCTCAGAAGCGCTTTTTGGGAAAATACGTAACTCGTATCTATCCTCTGCAACTATTATTTGCCGAGACAAGCCGAGGAATGGTTCTGCACTCCGCATTCCTGTAGACACGACGAATTCTCTTTTTTCCCATCCCCACTGTTGAGCTAAATTGCCTACTCCTGTCTGCAACCATTGCGGAATTGACCATTGGATGAGTAAACCCTGACGCAGCTCATACAATTTTTTACGCCAACCGCTATGTGCCAGGAGCGCACCCCATAGTGAAAATGGAACTGCCAAACGCGGGAATTTCACATCGGGATTACCCAACCTTTCTAAGAGGTTTTCTGCCTGGGTTTTGGCAATCGGAGTTAAAGGTGCAATCTGGGCGCGTAAGGCTTCTGGATCATTAAGTTGGCGTGTAACCCACAGCACATTGATATCTGAAATTAAATCTTCAGTTTCCAAGCTGTAAGTACGATCGCCAGCATCATAAACCCCTTTTGTTTTCAGAATTTTATGGGTTGTGTAGCCAAAAATCTTCATCCAGCCATCATCGGGATTGACCTGTACTGCTATGTAGTAGTCAGCAACCCACTCTGGTATATCTACCCATTCCTGCGGTACGCGCAACTCATCGTTATCTATAGCGAGGGTGGGAATTAATACAAGGCGATCGCAATCAAAATTAATCGCTGTACCATTGACTACTTCCCAAAAACTCGGTAATGCCGCACTGTTGGGATAAACCCTAGCAGTGGGGGCAATTTCCTCTTTGAACCAAGGCAAAAATGCTTGCAAGCAAATTTGATTTATCCACCCACGTTGACAAGCACCAGCTGTTGAGTATGGCTGTTCTTGCTCCTCTGGAGATTGGGAAATTTCTAAATATAACTGCCGTGAGTCAATAATGAATGCGGGAGGTGTGTTAAACATAATTTTAGAATGGCTCCATATTAAAAAATGAATGGGGAGTGGGGAGTGGGGAGTGGGGAGTGGGGAAACTAAGTATTACCACAAGGGGCGGGGTTTCAACCTACTTTGGAAAATAGGAATTTTTTCGCTTAACCCTTCTCTACGAGACGCACTCGCGTTCGGCAGAGCTACGGGCATCGCATCGGGCGAGGCTTAAAACCAAATTTTCTATCTCTAGTTTTCTCTTCTGTTCCCCACTCCCTAGTAGAGACGCGATTAATCGCGTCTCTACTCCCTACTCCCCACTCCCTACTCCCTACTCCCCACTTCCTACTCCCTACTCCCTACTCCCGCCCCGAAGGTATGGCTATATTGGACTTTGAGCCATTCCTCTAAGCTTGTGTTTATAGTATCTATTACGTCAGATTTATGAGAAATATGCAAGGTGTTTTGACTCCACTGCGTTAAAGTCAGCAGCAATGACTTTTTAATGCTGCTAAGGCGACGGGAAACAGTATATTGCTTAATTTCTAACTGTGCAGCAACTTCTGTTTGAGTCAGCTTCTGACCGTAGTAAGCTTGTAGTAGTTGTTGTGACTTGGCATCCATTGCAGCGATCGCTTGGTGCAAAAATTCGTTTAACTGAGCTTGCTGATTTCGTGCATTCGCAGCTTCTTCCTGCTCAATAATTTCCGTTAGTAAAGATGTTTGCCAATTTGCAGGCAATATCTCTAATAAATTACCATCATCTTCTTTGAGGGGAGCGTCTGCGGAAACAATCTTAGGATAGAGGAAGGTACGAGCAGCTTTCGCAGAAGATAATATCCAGCTTTCTATGGTTTTCTGGTTGACTGCGGCGGTGGGTGAACTCAATCGGCTTAAACGTTCTACATTATAAAGATTAGTAATAGCCTCCCAAGTCAGAACATCTGGTTTGGTAAGCTGGCGAATTTTTGTATTGTCACCTGTGTGGAGTTCCTTAAAGCATTCCCAGGCTAAAATATAACTTTCGATACTTTGAGCGTTAAATCCGGCATTTTGTAATGACTGCACTAGTCGTTTGCGGCTGAGTTTATGTAATAATGCCCAGTCTGAGCAAATGTTTGCTTCCTTTCGTAAGCGCAGTACATCCTTGATAATCGATTCAAAAGCTAATTCTGCATAGCTTTTTAAATGCGAACTGTATTGAGGATTGAAAGTTTTGAGAATTTTGTTAATATGAGCGATCGCCATCTGAAAACAGTCTGCTAGAGACGATTGTGTGGCAAACTTGAGGGCGAATTTTCTTGCAGTCCAATAGCACACCTCTTGTAAGTAAGCAGAAATATGTGCGATCGCCACAGTACTAGATTCATTCTGCCAAACTTTATACCAGTAAACAGCCCAAAAGGTATCTGATTTCTCAGTTAACGACCCCGTAAGGCAAACTTTCATACTGCGTCGCAGTTTGGCATCTGTTGCCCAACCACTAAATTGGTCTGCCTCAAATTGCACAAATGTAGAAAAGATTTCAACAATGCCCTGTCGGGGTTGCATGGAATATTTGCCGTTGTTTGAACATAGCTGATCTCAATTAACGTGAGTTCAATGAACCTCTCCCTCCCAGCCTCCCTCTCCGAAACGGAAAGGGAGGAGCAACGAAAAATTAAGCTTTTTACTCCCCTCTGGGCTTGCCTAAAACGGCAGGCTGACGCCAAGGTCGAGGGGCTGCTCTTGAGAGGTCAAACAAGATTTGTCGAACTCACGTTCAATTATACAGCGATACAGCCAAAAGCTAATTCCTTGCTGCATAAGGATTTTACAGATTTTTCCAAAATTTTTCTGATCCAAGTGCATAAAAACTAAAAGCCGTCGTAAAGAGTGATATGCAGAGAGATTCACCTACTAAGTACTAAAAAAAGGTGCAAACAAGATGAATTAAACTTTATCGAGTTATCTCTGTATGGCGCATTTAATTAGTGCCTATTTGGTGACTTTTTAATTGAGATTAAAACTTAATTCCAGAGTGATTGAGCCAACTTTGATTTTGAACCTCGAAGTAACAAATCTATCTGGAAAAATTCCTTCAGGAAATTCCAGTCAATTACAATCAAGGAGAAAAACAATGTCAAATATCGACAGCATCACTTCTACTTCTAACAGTTCTGTTGTTAGTCAAGAACAACTGTTCATCGAATTAACTCTCGAAGAAGGAGCAATGCTTGAGGGAGGACAGTTTACAGTTTTAATTAGAGATGCCGGTCCAGCTAGGGCCGCCGTGCCTGTCCAAACAGCTGTCGGCGGTATCGGCGGTAATCCTGGTATCCCTACACCCAACCCGACAGTTCTTCAAATAACAAATGGCACTAGCTACAATTTGTCCTATAACTTAGCCTATGATGCTCCTAACGCTGGCAGTAATCTTGCCATTGCCCCAGGGCAAGTTTCAAATTTTCTCGGTCTAGATCCAATAGCTACAGCAAGTTGGGATCTTGATCTACTGGCGCCAGGGGTACAAAATAGGACTCAGGATCTAGCACCAGGAAGGAGATATGAATTTTACGAAGTCTAACTGAACTGGTTGTCTGACATCCTAAAGAGTCCCTACTCAGTCAGACCTAATATTGACATCCTCCCACCGCTAATCAGGAGTACCTGATATAGCGGGGGATTCCAAAGATCGCTCTTTGGGCTTCCTCTTTCCACGAGTTGATTTGCAAGAAGAGGAGTTTCCTCACCTCTTGTATTGATCAGTCTCTCCAGAGGCGTTAGTTCCGACGTGACCCGCCGTACTCAAGGCTTTTTCTAATATATTTCGTGCTGCGTTCCAGTCCCTATCTTGAGTATGTCCACAATGAGGACAAATATGAGTTCTAGTGCTAAGAGTCTTTTTGACAACTTCACCACAGTTAGAGCAATTCTGACTGGTGTAGTGAGGTGGAACCGCAACAGTTACCACGCCAAATACTTTACCAAAATACTCAACCCATTCACGGAACAGCGACCACGACGCATCACTGATAGACTTAGCCAAGCGATGATTCTTGACCATATTACGCACCTGCAAATCTTCATACGCCACGAGGTCGTTAGACCTCACTACGCACCTTGCTGTCTTAACAGCAAAGTCTTTGCGTTGGCGACTTACTTTGAGGTGTTTACGCGCAAGTTTGTTTCTAAACTTGACTCTGTTGTTGGAACCTTTTTTAGTCTTAGACAAACGGCGTTGCAACCGTTTCAAAGACTTCTCACTTTTACGTAGGTGTCGGGGATTGGCGATGGTTTCCCCATTGCTATCGGTGTAGAAGTGGTTCAAGCCTACATCAATACCAATAGTCTTACCCGTTGGTTCTCGCCTTTCTACTCGCTCTTGGTCAATGCAAAATTGGCAATAATAGCCATCTGCACGACGTACAACCCGCACTCTTTTAAACTGTTTCCTGTGGTAGAAATGCAGGTCACGGGTTCCCCAGAGATTGAAAGTTCCTGCTTTAAATCCATCAGAGAAAGTGATATACCTGCGGTCATCAGAAAGTCGCCACCCACAAGTTTTGTACTCAACAGAACCGTGGGTTTGTTCCTTCTTGAACAAAGGATAACCTTTTTTCCCCGGTTTACCTTTCTTGCAGTTATCAAAAAACCGAGCAATCGCAGACCACGCTCTTTCAGCACTGGCTTGACGAGCCATCGAATTAAGCTTAGACACCCAAGGAAACTCGGTGTTAGCAGCAAGCACAGCGCAGAACTTACTGAGGTCGTATCGCCCAATACCCTTGTTATCCATCCAATATCTAAGGCTTGCATTGCGAACAAAACGAGCAGTTCTAATCGCTTCATCAAGCGCTTGATACTGCTCATCTTCTCCCTCAAGTTTGGCCTCAAATACCAGCATATTTACGTCATGCACACTAACGTAAATCATAACATGGAGAAAGCAAAAAACTCAACTGTTCACTTGGACTCACTGGCTTGCAGCCAGTTATGGTTGGGGAACGTCTCGTTTTTTGCCCTCGATTCATCTCGCCGCCAAATCTGCATATTATGGCGGGAGCCAACTCTGGGAATTAGGTAAAGACTGGGGTGGATCGCAGATCGGTGCGTCTTGACGGACTGCCAAGCGATCGCTCTTACTAACTACTTTTTACTTTTGACTACACCCCCAAGCAGTCAATCAATTTTGGATTTTGGATTTTGGATTTTGGATTGAAAGAGACCGCAAGGGTGCGGGGCATTATGATTTTAAATTTGGGATTTTGGATTTGTTCCGCCCACTAGGGACGGGGCATGAACCAAAAAAATCTAAAATCGGCAATCTAAAATCTAAAATTGGCATAGTCAAACGTCTGAATGGAAAAACTAAACACTGAATACAGTCGGGTCACAAGACCCGATTATATTTTCTCACCAATCATCACACCAGAAGATGAAATACCAAATAGTCTTCCAACACACTGAAGAAGACTGCGGGGCAGCTTGCCTAGCAACCATTGCCAAACACCACGGACGCACATTTACCCTCAAATTGCACAAAGGTAGAAAAGATTTCAACAATGCCCTGTCGGGGTTGCATGGAATATTTGCCGTTGTTTGAACCATAGCTGCTCTCAATTATACAGCCAAAAGCTAATTCCTTGCTGCATAAGGATTTTACAGATTTTTCCAAAATTTTTCTGATCCAAGTGCATAAAAACTAAAAGCCGTCGTAAAGATTGATATGCAGAGAGATTCACCTACTAAGTACTAAAAAAAGGTGCCAACAAGGTGAATTAAACTTTATCGAGTTATCTCTGTATGGGGCATTTAATTAGTGCCTAATTGGTGACTTTTACTTGGAATTAAAACTTAATTCCAGAGTCATTGAGCCAACTTTGATTTTGAACCTCGAAGTAACAAGTTTATCTGGAAGAAAATTATTTCCAGAACTTCCAGTCAATTACAATCAAGGAGAAAAACAATGTCAAATATCGACAATATCACTTCTAACTATTCTGTTGTTGGTCAAGAACAACTGTTCACCGAATTAACTCTCGAAGAAGGAGCCGTGATCGAAGGTGGTCTTACCTACGATCTCAGCAATAATTCGGGTGTTGGCATCAACTACAATATTAACGGAAAAAGTGACTTTTTGAACCCTGGTGATCAGACGCAATATTCTTACTCTACAGCACCAACTGTTAGCTTCGACTCACAGATTGGATCTGGCTATGTTCCAGTTTACCAAAAACTAGTTTCAGAACCAGGAGAAAATGTTTTTGATGTTGCAAATGTCAGTACTTTAGTCTTAATTTCAAGTACTCCTGGTGGTTCTAGTTCTAATCCGCCTGTAAATGTAGGGGTGCCTCAACCTGTAAGCTAAATGCTCAATCAAGTCGGGTCATTTGACCCGACTGTATTTTTTCACTCATAATTAATTGCACCTGAAAATGAAATACCAAATAGTCTTTCAACACAGTGAAGAAGACTGTGGTGCAGCAAGTCTAGCCACCATTGCCAAACACTATGGACGCACATTTACCCTCAAATTGCACAAAGGTACACAAGATTTCAACAATGCCCTGTCGGGGTTGCATGGAATATTTGCCGTTGTTTGAACCATAGCTGCTCTCAATTATACAGCGATACAGCCAAAAGCTAATTCCTTGCTGCGTAGGGATTTTACAGATTTTTCCAAAATTTTTCTGATCCAAGTGCATAAAAACTAAAAGCCGTCGTAAAGAGTGATATGCAGAGAGATTCACCTACTAAGTACTAAAAAAAGGTGCAAACAAGGTGAATTAAACTTTATCGAGTTATCTCTGTATGGGGCATTTAATTAGTGCCTAATTGGTGACTTTTACTTGGAATTAAGTTTTAATTCCAGAGTCATTGAGCCAACTTTTATTTTGAACCTCGAAGTAACAAGTTTATCTGGGAAAAATTTATTTCCAGAACTTCCAGTCAATTACAATCAAGGAGAAAAACAATGTCAAATACCGACAATATCACTTCTACTTCTAACTATTCTGCTGTTGGTCAAGAACAACTGTTCACCGAATTAACTCTCGAAGAAGGAGCAGTGATCGAAGGTGGTTTTACCTACGATCTCACCAATAATTCGGGTATTCCCCTCAACTACAATATTAACGGAATAAGTGACTTTTTGAACCCTGGCGATGATAACCAATATAGTTACTCTACAGCACCAACTGTTAGCTTCGACTCACAGATTGGACCTGGCTATGCTGTAGCTAACCAAAAACTAGTTCCAGATCCAGGAAAAAATGTTTTTGATGTTGCAAGTGGCAATACTTTAGTCTTAATTTCAAATACTCCTGGTAGTCCTAGTTCTAATCCGACTCCAAATATAGTTCCTCGCACAGTATAGCCTAAGCGCAATGACCTTTTACTGCCTCAGCCAAGCAGTGAAAAGTCGAATATGACAAGCTAAATGCTCAATCAAGTCGGGTCATTTGACCCGACTGTATTTTTTCACTCAGTATTAATTAATTGCACCTGAAAATGAAATACCAAATAGTCCTTCAACACAGTGAAGAAGACTGTGGTGCAGCAAGTATAGCCACCATTGCCAAACACTACGGACGCACATTTACCCTCAACCGTGTCCGGGAAGCCGTAGGTACTGGTTCTAGAGGAACATCCTTGCTGGGATTGAAGCGAGGAGCCGAAGTACTAGGATTCAATGCTCGCCAAGTTAAAGCCACTCCCCAACTAATCGACCAATTACACCAAATATCCCTACCAGTCATTATTCACTGGAAGGGCTACCACTGGGTAGTTTTATACGGACAAAAAGGTAAGAAATATGTCATCGCTGACCCTGGTGTTGGTATCCGTTACCTGACCCGCCAGGAGTTAGTTGCAGGTTGGGGTAATGGCGTGATGTTACTGCTAACTCCTGACGACAGCCGCTTTTATCAACAAGAGTCAGATAAAATTGGCGGTCTTGGGCGTTATATGCAACGGGTTTGGCCCTATCGCTTTATTCTCGCCCAAGCGATCGCAATTAACATCGCCATTGGACTGCTTTCTTTAGCATCTCCCTTTATGATGCAACTCCTCACCGATGATGTATTAGTACGAGGTGATACCCAACTACTAACTACTGTGGCAATTGGCGTTATTGCCATGAACTTAATTAGAAGCGCCATTAGTTTAGTACAATCTCATCTCATCGGTCACTTTGGTCAAAAATTGCAATTAGGACTAATCCTCGAATACGGACGCAAACTCTTACATTTACCCCTTTCCTACTTTGAAGGACGACGCAGTGGGGAAGTTGTCAGCCGCATTTCTGATGTTAAGTCCATCAATAACTTAGTTTCCCAAATTGTCCTCGGATTACCAAGTCAATTTTTTATCGCTGTAATTTCCTTGGGCATTATGCTCTTTTACAGTTGGGAACTAACTCTAGCTTCCATAGTTGCATTTATTATTGTCACAGCTGTTAACTTGCTTTTCTTACCCGCGATGCGCCAGAAAACCCGCAATATGATTGTTTCTGGTACAGAAAACCAAGGCTTTTTGGTGGAAACATTTCGTGGTGTGCAAGTATTAAAAACTACCCAAGCCACTCCCCAAGCTTGGGAAGAATACCAAGGGAATTATGGTCGCCTCGCCCACCTGGGCTGGAGTACGATGAAGCTGGGACTTTATAGCAGTACAATTACTGGCGTTCTTTCCACTTTCATTAGTATTGGCATCCTCTGGATGGGTAGCTATTTAGTCATTAATCGCACCTTAACAATCGGTCAATTGATGGCATATAACGGCATGAGTGGCAATTTTCTGGGCTTCCTAAGTGCTGCGATCGGCTTAGTAGATCAGTTTATTACTGCCCAGATTGTCATTCAACGGATGACAGAAGTTATTGATGCTACCCCAGAAGACGAGAATGATTTCAAAAAGCCTTGGGCACAAATTCCTGGGAATGCGGATATTACTTGCACTGAACTTAACTTTCATCACGCAGGTAGAGTTGACCTACTAGAAGATTTTTCCTTAACTATTCCTGGCGGTCAAGTCATTGCTTTAATTGGCAAATCTGGCTGTGGTAAAAGTACCCTGGCGAAATTGATTACTGGTTTATATAAACTTCAGTCTGGCAATATTCGTTATGGTTTCTATAATCAGCAAGACCTGTCTTTAGAATGTCTGCGACAACAGGTAGTATTAGTTCCTCAAGAACCCCACTTCTGGAGTCGTTCTATTATTGATAACTTCCACTTTAGCTATCCCCACATCAGTTTTGAAGAAATTGTCAGAGCTTGTCAAATTGCTGGTGCAGATGAATTTATTAGCAAACTACCCGATAAATATCAAACTGTCTTAGGAGAATTTGGTGCAAATCTTTCCGGTGGACAACGCCAAAGATTAGCGATCGCCAGAGCAATAGTTACTGAGCCACCGATCTTAATTTTAGATGAATCCACGGGCGCACTCGACCCTGTAAGCGAAAGACAAGTACTAGATAGACTTTTATCCCATCGTCATAATAAAACGACTATTCTGATTAGTCACCGTCCCAAGGTCATACAAAGAGCAGATTTAATTGTACTTTTAGAACAAGGACGCTTAAAGATTCAAGGTACACCAGAAGAATTGCGGAAATTACCCGGTGAACATTTAGATTTCCTCGATGATATTTTCCCCTCTCAGGATGCGTTGGCGCTGACATCTTCCTCGGCTCAACGTAACGGCAAGTCTGTTGCCATTAATGTAAGATAGCAATTCTAAATCATATCATCTTCGCCAAATTACCCATAATAAAAGAACCCCACCCCCAGCCCCTCCCCGCCGGCGGGGAGGGGAGCTAAAGCGCAGCTTTGGCGGGGTGGGGTTCCGGGTTTTATGCTTAATTGCCCGGACATGATATCAGTTGTAAAAATCTCTGTTTTCTCTGTGCCTCTGCGGTTTATTCATATTACATCATGGTTAGCAATACAGATTTTCTACCTCCAATTCAAACTAATGAATTTCTTCCACCAATTAATCGTTGGACAACCTTTGGCGGAATGTTTATTCTCTGCGTTCTCGGACTAGCTGTTCCAATCGCTGCTGTCACTAAATATAAAGTCACCGTCCAAGGACAGGCGGTTGTGCGTCCGGTGGGTGAATTGCGAATTGTGCAAGCGGCGATTGAAGGTCAGGTAATGCACATTTATGTCAAAGAAAATCAAGTTATCAAAAAAGGAGATGCGATCGCAACTATCGACGACTCCCGTCTGCAAACGAAAAATAGCCAATTGCAAACTAGTATTCAACAATCTAAGTTACAACTAGTGCAAATCAATGCCCAGATTAATGCCCTCAACAGCCAGATTCGAGCCGAAACTGACCGCGTAAACCGGATTATTACTGGTGCCCAAGCCGAATTGAGCGGTCGCCGTCGGGAATATCGAGATAAAAATCTTACCACTGTTTCCGAACTCCAAGAAGCTGATGCTAACGTCAGAATTGCTGAGTCAGAATTGCAGGCTGGGAAAGCACAGTTAAAAACAGCACAAGCGAATCTTCATGCTGCTGAAGCTGCTTTGGGTGTAGCCCAGTCAAAACAGAACCGATATGAGAGTGCAGCCACCCAAGGGGCGCTATCTAAGGATCAATTGGAAGAAGCACAATTAGCTGCAAAACAGCAAGAGCAAGCGGTAAAGGCGCAACAAGCAGCAGTGGAGGCGCAAACAGAAACAATTCAACGGTTACAAGAAGCTATATCTGCTGCCATTGCGAGAAGACAACGCGCCCAAGCATCCGTAAATCCAAGTAATGCAGAAGTAACTGTTGCTACTGAACGTATCGCTCAAGAAAAAGCTGGAGGAGAAAGCAACAAGGCGACTTCAGAAAAGGAACGTCAAGCCCTAATTAAGCAACGGATTGAAATTGAGAAGCAGCTAGAGCGTGATACCAGCGAACTCAAACAAGGGGAAATAGATTTAGCTCAAACCGCGATCGCAGCTACTGCCGATGGGATAATATCTCAACTCAATTTGCGAAACCCAGGTCAAACTGTGCGTCCTGGCGAAGAAGTGATGCAAATTGTCCCCACTGATGCGCCTCAAGTTTTGAAAGCAGTAGTGGCATCTGAAAATCAAAGTAAGTTAAAAATTGGTCAAAAAGTCCAAATGCGGGTCAGCGCTTGTCCTTACCCAGATTATGGTACTCTGAATGGAAAAGTGCAGGCGATTTCTCCAGATGCGATTACTCCCCAAAAGAATAATAGCAATTCATCTACTGACACATCTGTTAGTCGGCAAGCACCAACGGCTGGTGCTTTCTATGAAGTGACTATTGAACCAGAAACTCTGGTTTTAGGTAAAGGGAAAAACCAGTGTCACATTCAATTGGGCATGGAGGGTAGGGTTGATATTATTTCCCGTGAAGAAACGGTGCTGCAATTCTTTCTCCGTAAGGCGAGGTTGATGAGTGATTTGTAACTTTTTCTTTTGGTCAGCATTACCTAATGTAAAGTTTTAGAAACTTTACTATCATCTAGTTAAAGTATCTGCTGAAATTAATTGTAGAAAAATTTATCAATATAGCGTATAGCGTTTCCTAATCACATGAAGTCCATCATAGTCCCCTCTCGAAGAGCGGGGAGGGGGTTGGGGGTGGGGTTCTTGTATCTCACTCAAGCGAGAACCGCTATAGCGTTTCTCGTTTGTATTAAATACACTCTGACCTCTCTCCTAAAAAAAGGAGAGAGGCTTAAAACCTTACTCCCCAACCCTAGTAGGGAAGGGGCTGGGGGTTAGGTCTGTATTGAACTCAACCCGAAGCGCTATAGATTGATTGCATATTCACGGGTAGGAAATGAGCAAGCGAGGCTGGTTCTGATATGGCAATCTGTGGAGATCGGAATTGGCGCTCAGGTTTATTAGGAGTTTTTAGGATTATTGGAGTGCTTGCTCATGTCATATTTGGTTCTGAAAATCACGCCTTAGCCCAGATTACCCCTGATGGAACCTTGGGCGATCGCTCTTCAAGAATAACTCCCAATGTGAATATTAAAGGTAGTGTTGGCGATCGCATTGATGGCGGAGCAATTCGTGGTGCAAACCTGTTCCATAGTTTCCAGGAATTCAATGTGGGAGAGTTGCAGCGTGTTTATTTTGCCAATCCCACGGGAATCTCCAATATTCTCACACGGGTGACGGGAAGTAATATCTCGAATATTCTCGGCACTTTGGGGGTGAATGGTGGTGCAAATTTGTTTTTTCTCAATCCCAATGGGATCATTTTTGGAAACAATGCACGGTTGGATGTGGCGGGTTCATTTGTGGCGAGTACGGCGAATTCATTTGTGTTTGGCGATCGCTTAGAATTTAGTGCAACTAATCCTCAGACTCCTTCTGCATTACTAACAGTTAATCCTTCGGCATTGTTCTTCAATCAACTTCAGCCTAGCAGAATTGAAAACAGGTCAATTGCACCAGCAGGAATAACTCCCGCAGGTCTTAATGCTTATGGTTTACGAGTAGGAGATGGTAAAAGTTTGCTGCTAGTGGGCGGTAATGTCAGCATGGATGGCGGCAATTTAAATGCTTATGGTGGGAGAGTTGAATTCGGGGGGTTAGCAGCACCGGGAAATGTCAATCTTGTTTTTAATCGGGATAATCTCAGCTTGAAATTCCCTCTTAATGTGACTCGTGCTGATATATCGCTTACCAATCAAGCGGGTGTATTTGTGACTGGGGCTGGTAGCGGTAATATTGCAGTTAATGCCCGTAATTTAGAGATATTAGGAGGAAGTCTCCTTTCTGCTGGTATTGGGGTAGGTTTGGGTACACCTGAAACTGTTGCCGGGGATATTACCCTCAAAGCTACCGGGGAAATCAAAATTGCAGGTTCTGGGAGCATAATTCGCAATTTAGTGCGCTTGGGATCAAAAGGCAATGGAGGTAACATTTTCATCGATTCTGGTGACTTCTCTCTAAGTGATGGCGCTCAACTTTCTACCTCAACTTATGGACAGGGGAATGCGGGGAATGTGACAGTGGGTGCAAAAGATGCTATTTCCCTTGCAGGTCAAGCTTACATCCTCAGTACAGTG
>NZ_JBALBY010000017.1:0-145461 GCF_036919575.1 Nostoc sp.
TGGGGAGTGGGGAGTGGGGAGTGGGGAGTGGGGAGTGGGGAGTGGGGAGTGGGGAGTGGGGAGTGGGGAGTGGGGAGTGGGGAGTGGGGAGTAGGGAATAAGCCTTTTCGATTAGTACTTAATTTGTTCAAAAATCAAATAGGAGTCCTATAGTTTTAGTTTCCAAATATAAAAATTTTAACGCAGAGGAACGCAAAGGTTAGTGCAGAGGATACGCAGAGGTTTGATAGGCATTACGAGTTCTAGTAGTCCACCAAAGCAACTTTGCTAGGTATCCAAAAATTTCACAAAACGAAAAAACTTTCCCACTCCCTACTCCCCACTCCCTACTCCCCACTCTCACCCAGCAATTTTGGGTTGGTCGAGTTCTAGGAAATGCTGTATTTAGTCGCGCCTAAACAACCCAAATAGAGGAGCGAGAATCACCCCAAAAACAAAACCACCGATGTGTGCCCAATACGCAACTCCACCAGTTTCCACGCTCATCTTAGCGGCTGTTTGCAAGCTAGCAAGACCGGATATCACATTTTGCACAAAGAAAAGTCCAATTATCACTAGTGCTGGAATTCGGATTGTGGTGATGAAAATCCCCAAAAAAACTAAGGTCTTCACTCTAGCTTGCGGAAAGCGGATAATGTACGCACCTAAAACCCCAGAAATTGCACCACTGGCCCCCAAGGAAGGAATCTCAGAATTCATCCCAATAAACCATTGGCACAAGGCAGCTAAAGCACCACACGCCAAATAAAAAATCAGATATTTGAAATGACCCAATCGATCTTCAATATTGTTGCCAAAAACCCAGAGAAACAACATATTCGAGATTAAGTGCCACCAACCGCCGTGTAAGAATTGCGACGTAAATAACGTTATCCACTCTCCACGCCAATTGGTGGTTAACTCTTGAGGTATTACTGCATACTGACTTAAAAACTGATTCAATTGTGCATGTGACAGACTCACCTCGTGAAGAAAAACTAAAATATTCATGCCAATTAACCCGTAGGTGAAATACGGGGTGATTCGCGTTCGATTTTCGTCGTAGAGGGGAAACACAGGTGTTTTTCCTAAATTATTGACTAACTGCAATATACCCTGTGCGGCTGGCAGTTGCGAAGTGTAGGCTATTTTACCTATTAAATCAAGCAGTATAATTGCGCGAGACTATGATATGACGAAGAGTTATTTATACCAAGATTCTTCCTCTGATTTATCGCTAAATAAACCTAACAGTGGGCCGAGAATTGCCCCAAATATAAACCCGCCTGCATGGGCCCAGTAGGCAATACCGCCGCTTTCCATACCGATGTTAGTAGGTGTTTCGAGGCTGGCAAGTCCGTAGAAAGCTTGTTCGAGAAACCAGAATCCCAAAAAGAAATATGCGGGGACGCGAAAAGTTGGGAAGAAAAACCCTAAAGGTACAACGCCAAGAACTTCAGCGTTAGGAAAGCGGAGAATGTATGCACCCAGAATGCCTGCGATCGCACCACTCGCACCTAAAGAAGGAATGCTAGAATCTTGAGCGAAGAACCACTGGGTTAAAGATGCCAAAACACCGCAAGATAAATAAAACAGCAAATATTTGGCATGACCTAATTTATCTTCAACGTTGTTACCAAAAATCCAGAGAAATAACATATTACCGGCTAAATGCAAAAACCCCCCATGCAAAAATTGTGAAGTAATCAAAGTTGCCCACTCTGGCACTGGTTGATGTAGAGAGGTACCAGCAAAGCTTAAGGTGAGTTCTCGTGGAACTACAGCCGCAAGGTGTAAAAACCCATTTAATGATTGTGGGGGAAGACTTGCTTCATAAAGAAAAGCGAGGACGTTGACAGCAATCAGTCCATAAGTTACATAAGGCGTGATTTTTGTCGGATTATTATCTCTAATGGGAACCACGAGCGTTTTTTCCTGATTTTAAGACACAAATTTTACAATACTAAATTTTGCAAGTAGTTTCTTCTACCTCGTGGATGGATCTCGCTTGAACTAAGTAAATATATAGTAATTATGTAGCAATTTTTCTAAGATGATTTTTATACAGCGTCATCACACCTGATGCTTATTTAAAATAGATGTCTTTATGAATTTTGCTATCTTCAATCATCTGATAAATTTCCAGTTAGAGAAGAAAACAGCTTGACCACAGTGCTGATTTTGTTCTCGATAATGCTGGTCATAGGAAAGCGAATACATAGCATTATTTACAGATCGCTACAGGTATTTAAGGGATTCTGGCACTCCCCAAATTTTAATTGTTCTATCAATGCTATAACTAGCAATGAAGTTGCGATCGCTACTCATGGCAACATAAGCAATTGGCGCTGTATGCCCCTGCAATATGCATAATTGTCTGTTCATTGCTAAATCCCAAACAACTATTTCGTAGTTGTCTGTACAGTAGATTAAAACTCTACCATCTGAACTCATAAGGCAAGGAGCAACACCCGCAGATGTATAGAGAATGCGATCGCTGATCAATTCCCATACACACACTTTGTTTTCCCGGATTCCGCAAGCCAAAATTTGCCCATCAAAGCGGTTTGCAAGTCCATTCACTGTCATGGCAGGTAGATTATCCAATGTTTGAATAAGTTCTCCTGTTTCGGTATTCCAGAGTTGTAGCCTATTCTGCAATCTCTGCTTGAAACGTGCAACCAAGAACTTTCCATCAGGGGTGAAGAGAAGGGGTGTAGTCAACCAAAGGTTTAGCTTTGATTGATTCCATGAATTATCATAAGGAATTAAAGCCACATCTTGAAATTGATGATGGAGGCGACGAGTATATGTTTCATAATCCCAGATATCTAACTTTGCTGTACTGCCTTGAGTACTGCCTTGAGTATAGCCAGTAGCAACTAATGGCTGTTTAGTTGGGCAGACAGTTAAGCAATGGGGATGGGTTTGAACAGGACGCATAAGGTAATCGGGATAAGTGCCAATCGGCTCTTGTGTTTCTGTATCTAATGGCCAGAGAAAGTCCTGAAAGCTAATGATACACACCTTGCCGCTTTTGCCTAAACCAAATTCGTGAGCCATAGCCAGATCAAAATTTTTCTTGCTTTGACCTGTTTCCAAATGCCAAATGTTAACGAAAGATTGCTTATAATACAGATCCCAATAGCAAATAAGGGTGTTATTGTAGTCTGCGATCGCAAAATAATATGGATGATGTTGTTCAGGTTTGTAGCAATCGAGATTAAATTCCGTCAAAGTATGTAGGCATTGCATTTTTGCAAAGGGCAGATAATTCAATATGGCTTGTTCAGCAGTAGCTTCGCTGCTGTAGGACAATAACAGCAAAGCTGATTCCCGCACTTCTCTGACATCATCGCCCAATGCCTGGATTACTAGATCAATTCCTTTGTGCCCATATTGAAATGCTTCTAAAAGAGCATCCACTTTTTGTTTTGTAGAACCACCGCGCAAACGATATCTAATGCCCTCTAATCCCTCTAGTGCTGGACTAGAAGAAGAAACTAGGTCGTGTTCTCTGATAACGTCACTGTTATCTGTGGGCTTTTCAGAATTCATTTCCTTTTAGGCTGGGGCACTCTACAATCCAGTAGCCATCTTCATCTCGATACACGATTACCTGTCTCATATTCCACTTGATAACAAAAAATGTGTATAACTGCATTTTATCTTGTAGATGGTTTCTGGCGATCGCCTTTTATCGTAATGTAGATGATCGCAACCCCTAAACCATTCACCACATCTTATTCCAATTCAATAAACTCATGTTTTTTTCAAATTCCCTGGAAAATCAACTCCAGCGCTGGAACGAAACCATTCGCAATCAGCCGAAAAATCCTAATGCTTACATTCGCCGAGGCATGATTAACTTTCAACTGGCTAAGATTGATGCATCTATTCAAGATTTTGACATAGCAGAGCAATTGGATGTCCGTATTAAACCCTACCTTTGGCAACGTGGATTATCGTACTATTATGCAGAAAGATTTGCTGAGGGCGCTGAACAATTTGAAATAGATTTGACTGTGAATGCTCAAGATGTCGAAGAAACAGTATGGCGATATCTCTGCATAGCTCGTTCGTTAGGTGTTGAAGAGGCACAAAAATCTTTACTAACTGTGAGAAATGACCCTCGACGCATTATGCAGCGCGTATATGATTTGTATGCAGGAAATTGTACACCAGATGATGTTTTAACTGTTGGTCAATCAGAAGGGATAAAGGGAAATTTTTACAGTCATCTTTACTTGGGATTATATTATGAAGCCCAGAATAATCTTGATTTAGCTCAGGATTATATAGTTAAAGCTGCTGATAATTACAAAATTGATGATTATATGTGGTATTTGGCGCAGGTACATAAAACGCTGCGAGGATGGTGATGATTTGCTGAATATTAAGGTGAGCAAGTGTTTGGAATCAAAATGACGCAGCTTCTCAAGAAAATTACCCACTTATTGAAGTTATACAACAGGAAATCACAAGTTCTAATATAAAAGTAGGAAGCGGATGTAAGTGGACAGGGAAAGGAACAGAACCGCAATGGGATAATCCTAAATCAACCAAAGCCTATGATCATATTGAGCGCCATCATGGCCCAAGACTGATAGCAGAACAGTTAAGGGTAAGAATAGCCAGTACTAAAAATTATCAAGGACAGTGGCTAAATTCTGACGATTGGGTAAAAGCGGAAAAGGTAACACCTAAACATTCAGGTAAGTATGTCATGGGAGCATCCCAATTTTGCCAAAATAAAATTTGTAGTGGGAGCATCTTGCTCCCTAATGTCCAGGAAGCGGGCTAGAAGCCCGCACTACAAAAAAATAAATTTACACATTTGGGATGCTCCCCATCTATCCCGGTTCGTTCTCCACTTTTGATGATCGCCTGCGTAACTCGTTCTAGGGTTTCGCGATCGCTGAACACATGCGCTCTACCTTCTCTTTGCAGCAACCGTTCAACTTAAGGGGTGTTGGGCAAATGGCGATCAACAAGGCTTGGTCGGCGATCTGGAGTGATGTTTCGGTCAATTCCGCTCATGGATTCGGCGATGTCTACGATGGGCGTAACTGCGGCACACTGTATCAGAATCGCTATTTTAGGCGATTATGCTGGTTAGAAGTGGTATGTGCAATCAGATGTTAGCAAATTAGGCGATCGCCTCGAAAAGAAAACTTTGCGATCGCACCTCAACAGATAACCTCAGCCAGCTAACAGTTGCGTTCAGAGGCTGCCAGCATCTTTCATATCATGTCCGGCTGATGAGTTGTCATTGCGAACTTTGAAGTACCCAAATATCGTATTCAAGTACCCAAATATCGTATTCAAGTACCCAAATATCGTTTTGAAGTACTTAAACATCGTTTTGAAGTACTTAAACATCGTTTTGAAGTACTTAAACATCGTTTTGAAGTACTTAAACATCGTTTTGAAGTACTCAAACATCGTTTTGAAGTACTTAAACATCGTTTTGAAGTACTTAAACATCGTTTTGAAGTACCCAAATATCGTATTTAAGTACCCAAATATCGTTATTGATCCCCCCAACCCCCCTTTTTTAAGGGGGCTTTAATTCCGGTTCCCCCCTTTTTTAAGGGGGGCTAGGGGGGATCGATAAGTGCCTAAAATCACAGCCAACTACTTTTCAAACAAACTCTGAGATTTCTCAATCAAATGAGATAAAGGAGGTGAGAGAGATATGCGATCGCATATAGTAGAGCATGTCGATAACGCATTTTAACCAAAAGACTCTTAATTATATCATGCAAATTATCACAAACTTTCCCAGTTTAATCGAGCGATCGCTTCGCTATCGATTCCAAACAATCGTAGTTGTATGTTTTTTACTTTGGACACTGCTTCTAGTCATAGAAACTTTGCAGGTTCAACACTCTTGTCATCCCATGATTCACTGGTCTGGGACACTAAGGGCCGAGTGCCAACCTAAACTGCTGCAACCTAATTCTAGTTCATCTAAAAAACCTGGAACTGTAAGCGATCGCTCTCAAGCAAAAATAGCACAAAGGTACAACATTCCATCACCTAAACCCTCATCCATTCCTCAACGTCAAACACCTGGCATATCTCGACCACCTCAACAGCCAGAGAAACCCTATATAATAGAAGATTTTATCAAGACAGCAAAAGAGCATCGAGACATCGCAGGAGGGGTTATTGGAATTGGAGTTGGAATTACAGTTGGCTTAACTGCTCTTGCAAGTGCTCCTCTTGCTATCGCTGTAGTAGTTGGTGCAGCAGTCTGGTTTGCAATTAGGACAGCGCTTTAGCAACACTATCTTAATTTCTAACTTTGTCCAATATTTCACGAAATCAAGGAGTAATCAACCAAAATGCAACCTTCTTCTAACAACCCTCAACAATCTTCCAACGTTGTGCAATCATCCTCCAACAACCCGCAAGTCGTTCCCAGTTCAGATGGGCAAATACAATCTCATCCCAATCCTATAGAAACTCCAGCCGTTTCCTTAAAAATTCTCGGTTCAGGATTTTCATTACACCTGAATAAATGGGTTGTTTTAGGAGTTTTAGGAGTTGCAATGCTTGCCACATTCTTTCTGATAACGAAAGGAAGTGAATTTTGCTTATTCAGCACTTGTATACCACCAATTGATTCCACCAACTCACTTGCTATGAACTTTTGGGGATTTGCAGGAGGAACAGCAGCATTTATAATTTTAACCACTTTTTTCGGTGTCGCGTTAATGCCTGCTGTTGCCGCTTCCTTTGCGGTTTGGTTTCTCATGCAAATGACACTCCATTAGCTCTAAATCTTATCTATATTTTTTCTCACACAAGCAAGCCATGAACATTATCGAACTCAAGCAAGTTTCCAAGGTAGTTCCCAAAGGATTCCAGCAAAAACCTATCTTACAGGATATCAATCTGATTGTGCAGCGAGGCGAATTCATCTGGTTGCGCGGGGAAAATGGGGCTGGCAAGACTACTATACTGAATCTGATTTTAGGGTTCCTCAAACCCAGTAGTGGAGAAGTTGAGCTAATGGGGCTTTCACCACAGAATGCTAACTCAAAAATCCATGTTGGAGTAGCTTTCCAAGATGTACAGTTTCCAACAAATGTTAAGGTAAAGGAACTTATTGAATTGTTTAGAAGCTACTACCCTAATCCACTTTCAACTGAAGAAATATTGAACAAAGTTAATCTTAAAGATAAAGAAAACGATTGGGCAATTAAATTAAATGGTGGGCATCAACAGAGGCTTAATTTTGCCCTTGCTCTAGCAGGTAATCCCGAACTGCTCGTCCTTGATGAACCAACTATGGGTCTAGATGAACCGGGACGTGAAAAATTTTGGCAGGAAATCAAACTCTGCCGTCAACGAGGAGTCACTATTATAATGGTGACAAATGAGCAATCCGACTGGGACAAATTAAATACTTTAGCAACAGCCTTTTATTAATCTTCGGATTAGCAAGTTGGCAACTTGAGATGAGAATGGATTTGACTCAAGGGTTAGCTCTGATATCGAGCCTAATCTTAGGAATTATACCTTTTGCGATTCTCGGTCTTGCATTGGGGTACTTGCTAGACCCCAAAAGTGCTGATCCCATTCTTAGCTTATCGCTAATTCTTGTTCCCGTTGCTTGCGGTTCAATTCCACTTCCGAAACCGCAAATCGTACAAGATTTAATTGCATTCTCGCCGTTCTATCACTATCGGCAATTAGTTCTATCGGCGGCTAACTTGAATTACGATAACCAGCTATTTCTACATTTACTTTGGCTACTTTGGGCTTGTGCTGCTTTTGGTTTATTGGCGGCTTGGTCTTATCAGCGCGATCGCACCGTTCAGTAGATTCAACACGATTGACAGAAGAGATAGAATACTGTTGATTTACCTGAGTCCACCGATTCTAGTTGCAGATTGCTAAGATTTTTATAGTGACAGATATAGCACTCTTCGACGAATGTTTGCTATACCATGCACAATTCCTAACACTGCACCGATGTAAAGTCCAATATGGATTCCCCAAACTAACATAAATCTGGAAACTTCTGCTGGCTGAACGACTGGCGTAATCTGATCGGCAAAGAAGGGAAACTGAAAATAATAAAATATGAATCCTGTGATCTGAGCAAGCACAATTGCCCAAGTAATCGGATACCGTGCCATTTGAAGTAATTGACGATAAGACAAAGGTAACTTTCGTCTCTGATTAACCAATAAAAATATGCCGTAGCTTAAAAAACCAGCAAAAAAGCCTGCCTCAAATCCAACCTCACTAACTTGCCAGCGAAAACTAGAACCATAGGGAACATTTTTGAAGTAATAAAAGTAAGCAGGTGAGAGAGTACAGGTAATCTGATCGTTAACGATACCAAACCCAGCACCGATTAAACCGGACACCATCAAAAACGAGTATTCCTGAAGTTTTGTAGGTTTTGTTGGATTACGCCAGTAGTCTACCGCTACAACCAAACCCATCAGCAAAAATAAAATCAGCAATCGGTATCGATATGGAATACTTTGCATAAGACAACTGGTTTAATTCAAAATTAGCCTTTGAACAAGTGTAACTATTTACAACTTCTTCAGAATTTTAACCATTGTATGCGAATCATCTGGGGAGATAGTCTAAATTAATCTGTTTTTACCTGCGAGCATTAGCGGTGATGAAATTCGACCTCTTTCTCCAGAATCTTAATATCATAGCTGCCAAAGAAATCGTGGCCTAGTAAGCCGATGCTTGCTTTTGGTGCGATCGCTACCTGAAGATTATTGGCTGTAACTCCACCTACTGCAATAGATTTTACCTTACTAGTTGGGAATTCTACTTCGCTACCATCGGCAATTTGGGCTTGCATTTTACCTGTAGCCTCGAGTTCAAGTGTACTCGCCATATTTAGAGTAATAATGGTTTCACTAGCACCTGTATCTACAATCATTTCAAAGGTTTTTTTGTCGTTGAAAGTGACATCAATCACAGGAGTTCCTCCAAAGCGGCGTTTAATTGGGACTCGAAAAACTCTGTTGTCTGAAGGTGCGGCTATATTGCCACAAAGCCTTCCCAATCCAACGGTTTTACCAGAGGAGGTGATCATGTAACATGCTCCTGGATCGTCAGCTGTTGCCTGATGAGAGAATGCTAAAAATACTAGTGTCGGCATTAGTGCCGCAGTTACGCCCGTTGTAAACATCGCAACTAGATTAACGGTCGTAATCCAATGCTTCCAAGCATTCTTCATGTTATATTGCTCTCTAATTTTTCTGATATTTTTTAATAACTAAATTATTCAGAATAGCTGCAATAATTGGTGCGGAACGCTTACGGTTATTAAAATAAAAACGCAATATTTATCAACCTCAACTACAATAAAGTTTCAAACACCTTGCCTTCTTAGGGTTATAATTTTTGTCTATAGTCTATAGCAATCCGAATTGAAAGGTGAGAAAATACGTAGATATAAGCATTTCAGCGATTTTCTTTCTCACGAATGATTTAGGATTGCTATAGCAAAAAAATTGCTTTGTTGGGGAGCCACTGCGTTGCGCGGGTTTCCCGCGTTGTAGCAAGTGGCGTTGGAGGCTTTGCCAAAGCCAACATCCTGATAATCAGTTGGGTTGCGCTCCGCTCCACCCAACCTACGTCTAATCCACTATTAAAGCCATGAGGGTCAACTACGTGCATTTCAAAAATCAAATACTAGTCCTATATAAGCATTTCAGCGATTTTCTTTCTCACGAATGATTTAGGATTGCTATAGTACAGCGCGGCCTAAATAAGCATACCATTAAATAGCCAAAACGTTGCCCTTATATATCCACTTAAAACGTTTAGCTATTATTTGATTACAGTAGTCTATAAAATTGAGAGTTCGATTTTTGAAATCATCCTGACTGATAAAACTTGCTCTTCTTAGTAACTTGCGAACCAAAATACTGAACCAAATCTCAACTTGATTGAGCCAGCAAGAATGTTTAAGTGTGTATGCTAATAGTTCGATTACTTGCTCCATACTAAATCAGGACTTATGCAAAAAGCCAGTGAAAGCCTTGATTTACCGTAGGGGCAATTCAGGAATTGCCCCTACATTTCGTACTTGATGCGTAAGTCCTATAAATTTTACTGTTACGCCAATACGCTCAGAGTCTTGTAATCTTTGAAAAATAGACAACTCTTGATTATTAGTTTGCAACCATCGATTTCGTCCCTTCAAAGCTATCTGCCAATTGATCTTTAAATTTCGGGCAATTTGACGATGGTTTTGATCATCAGATACCATGAGAATTATTTTTGCTCATAGCGCTATCTGTTGCGGCGTATTGTGTCGGTTTATCAACTCTTGAAGTTGATGATGCCCTGCTGTACTAGACCTCGAATTTACTGGCGTTACCCCTATCTATGAAAGCTTGAGCCAGTTGATTCTGGCTATTTATTATAGCTTGATTCTCTAGATTCAGTAGATATGGATTCTGTAGAGATGTTATAGATGAATTTACTACCACGGGCGGGACGTAAGATTGTGCAGTAATGAAGAATTCGTAATCAGTATTCCCTGCTTGAGGTTGAATGTGTATATAGTAAGTTCCTGGATTTAATGAAATGCTTTGAGTTGCTTGATATGTACTACTATTTTGATCATAAGTAGTATTACTAGAAGCTAAAATTTGACCCCTCGTATTAAGCAGTTGTTCATTTATGCCCCTAGAAAAGCCAAAGTTATTTATCGTAACAGGACTAGCTTGATTTAAACTAAACTGATAGTAGTCATTAGGATCGGATGAGCCGACATGTTCCAACACCAAAGTAGAATTTGAACCTATCGTAAGTTGGCGAGCAGTGTTGAATGTGTTTCCAGCGTAATCACTCGCAGCCTGACGTCCTTCATCCAGACCATAGGAATTAAAGTGTTCAACTAAATTGATACCTTTCAAAGAAGCCAAGTCGGGATTATTTGCTTTATAGAAACCAGCATCAAATGAGGGTGAAGATTTACGCCCTTCATTTATCCCATAGATTTCAAAATGCTGCAACAACTGGCTGTTGTTAAAATTAACTAAGTCTTGGTAGTTAGTGCGATAGTAGTTGAAGTCAAAATAGGGTGAAAATTTACGGCCTTCGTTCATACCATAAATTTCAAGGTGGTTCAAAAGTTGAGAATTATTTAGGTTTGCCAGATCAGAGTTAAGCGACTTATATTGCCCTAAACCGAAAAGTGGATCAAAGCCACGTCCTTCGGTAATACCGTAGTTTTCCAGATGATTAAATAATTGCTCGTTGTTAAAGCTTGCAAGGTCACTGTTATTAGCACGATAGTAGTTAAGGTCAACCAATGGAGAGAAACTGCGTCCTTCAGCTACACCATAATTCTCCAGATGATTTAACAGTTGGCTGTTGTTAAAGTTTGCCAAGTCAGAACTGCTAGCCCGATAAAAATTTAAATTAATAAGTGGTGAGAAAGAACGGCCTTCGTTTAAACCATAAGCCTGGAAGTGTGATAGAGCTTGAGCATCATTTAAACCAGCTAAGTCGGAATTGGCAGCACGATAGAAATTGGCATCAAATACGCTTGAGATACCTAGGGACATATCACCAAATCTCCTAATATAAAGTATTTATACTCTGAATTTTATGTCAGCTTCTCGTCTATTTTTAAGTGTCTTCATAAGATGAAATTGCATCTTATGAAGATATCTTACAGAGAATTACTGATTTATAAATTAAAGATTAGGTAAAGACATGATAAAATTACTTAGAGCAGATTAAATCTGGCATACTAAGAAGTGAGATCAGAGAAATTTGTGAGGTTATTCAAGGGTTACATCTGCATGTACAGCAGTTGCGATCGCATTTTTAACAGCAATATTTATTTATTCAAATATGGCATTTTAACTAACAGTACGCAAAGCAAATACACCGCAAATAGCTGCTGCAAAATTATAGACTTCTGCCATTTTAAATATTGTGCCGCATTGAATCTCAGCGTTTACTTGTCATAAAGTTAAGATTAGCGATAGACCTAGCAGTATAATCTACATTGGGTAAGTAGTTAAAATGCTGTTGAAAGGCTACACACAACAAAGAGTCGGGAGCTACCAATATCAATTTCAAGCTTTTATTTCCTCCGCTTGAATACCTATTTTTATATAAGTTCTAAATTCCGATACAATGTGAAGATTAAATGACTCTTAAACCGTGTCAGAAGGTACTCTTGCATCTTCCTTAAGTCTGATATCTTCTTGGGAACAGCTTTGTTGTTATCAGGTAGATTGATGAGTCGAATTAATGGATTTATAGGGCGACGTGATTTCTTAAAATTCGCCAGTGTGGTAGGTATTGCGGCTACTGGTTTTGGCAATCGCTTTTGGAATCCAGAGCAAACTGCTCTTGCTGATATTCACACAGTTAACCCTAATCCAATCAGTCCGAATGAAGCCGTCAGACGCTTGCTGGATGGTAATCAAAGATTTATCCATCAAAAACGCAAATATCCCGATCAATCACTAGAACGTCTGCGATTAGTTGCTAAAGCTCAGTATCCCTTTGCCGCCATATTGGGCTGTGCAGATTCCAGAGTACCTGCGGAAATTGTGTTCGATCAAGGACTTGGGGATTTATTTGTCGTGCGAGTTGCTGGTAATGTCGTCAGTGACACGGTTATAGGTAGTTTGGAATATTCTACAACAGTATTAGGTTCGCAGTTGATTGTGGTTTTGGGTCATAGAAGATGCGGTGCAGTAGCAGAAGCAATCAAAAACGAACCACTTCCTGGCAGAATTGGTTTGATTATTGAGGGCATCAAACCATCTGTAGAAAGGGTAAAGTTAAGAACGGGTGATAATATGCAAGATGCGGTTATAGCCAATATTCAATATCAGACTGAAAAATTGCAGGAAAGCTCAACGATTTTAGCCAAATTGCTCGGTGAAGGTAAACTAAAAATTGTTGGCGCTTGTTACGATATTGACACTGGTAAAGTCAACATTATTACTTAAACATCTCACCCCTTTTAGACGTAGAATTATTTGTTTAATGATGTTGCAAAAATTTATTATTTATAAAATATTTTTTATTGATAATCTTCAAGATTAATCAAATTCATTGCTCAATTTAGAAAAATATTCCTGATAGCGGTTCTCGACCCTTGTGAGGTACAAGAACCCCACCCCCCCAACCCCCTCCCCGCTCTTCGAGAGGGGGCTATGATAGTAAACGCTATATACTAATTCTGTATGAAGATGCGCTAAACCATATTTAAGTACAAGAAAGAAAAATGAACCGCAAAGGAGAGGCAGCGCGTTGCGGGGGTTCCCCCCGTTGTAGCGACTGCCGTCGCAAAGGACACAAAGAAAGAAAGAAAGAAAGAAGTTAAAAGGGTTTGGCGCAGCCTCACAAATAAATGGTATTATACGATTTCACAAAATACCCGTTACATATACATTAGGCATCTTCAGAAATTAAATATGCGTTATGCAGAACCTTTGTAAAGACGTAGCAGTGCTACGTCTGTATATTCTTTTTCACTTCTATGTCTATACATTGGTAAGGGCGTACAACTGTACGCCCCTACAGCCGATGCATTTGTTACAAAAATTTTTTAAAATGGTATTGGCGATCGCCTGGGTTGGTCTACGCTAACGTCAACTCAGATAATTTTAGAAAAACTTGAAAGCAAGGCACACCCAAAGCTTGTAATAAATAAACCCAGCAGGGGCTATATAACAACGCCGCCTGCCAGGAAGGTATAGTATATTCTGGCCATGTTTGATTAGGTTAGCGCTTATTTGTAAAAAATAATTGCATATCCCTAGATACAATAACTAAATAGTTTGGAAAACACAATTAAGAAAAGTCACTAAATAGGTTAATTTACAATTAAAACTAACAATTTCCTGACCCGGATTTCTCACAAGCTTTGCGATCGCTATTACCAAACCTTTATCAGGCTTAGATTTTGAGCGTTTTAGACACTGCACGAATCACAGCAGTATGTGAACGGGGTATTTTATCTCAAGTCTAAGTGGCATAAGCGTTTTAGGCTAATCGTTTAAACCTTTGTGAGAAATCCGGGCTGAATGGGGAGACGAGAACACGGAAAAATATTTCCCAATGCCCAGTGCCCAATGCCCAATGCCCAATGCCCCATAATATAAGAAAGCGCTTCACACTTCTTAAATAATCAGCTTTATTAGAACAATGGCGAGAGACTTGCGGGGATTCATTAAAATTTTGGAAGAGAAGGGACAATTACGGCGAATTTCAGCTTTAGTTGACCCTGATTTAGAAATTGCTGAGATTTCCAACCGGATGCTGCAAAAAGGTGGGCCAGGGTTGTTGTTTGAAAACGTCAAAGGCGCTTCCTTCCCGGTGGCGGTGAATTTGATGGGAACTGTGGAAAGGATTTGCTGGGCGATGAATATGCAGCATCCAGAGGAGTTGGAAACTCTGGGGAAAAAATTGAGTATGCTGCAACAGCCAAAACCACCGAAGAAGATTTCCCAGGCGATAGATTTTGCAAAAGTACTGTTTGATGTGGTGAAGGCGAAACCAGGACGGGACTTTTTCCCTGCTTGTCAGCAAGTTGTGCTTCAAGGTAATGATTTAGATTTACATAAGTTGCCTTTGATACGTCCTTATATTGGTGACGCTGGCAAGATAATCACGTTGGGACTAGTAATTACCAAAGATTGTGAGACGGGCACTCCAAATGTAGGTGTGTATCGTTTACAACTACAATCTCAGAAGACGATGACGGTTCACTGGTTATCGGTGCGGGGTGGGGCGAGGCATTTGCGAAAAGCGGCGGAACGTGGGAAGAAATTAGAAGTTGCGATCGCACTTGGTGTAGATCCTCTAATTATCATGGCAGCAGCTACGCCCATCCCTGTAGATTTATCAGAATGGCTATTTGCTGGACTTTACGGCGGTTCTGGTGTGCAGTTGGCAAAATGTAAAACTGTAGATTTGGAAGTTCCCGCAGATTCAGAATTTGTTTTGGAAGGGACGATTACACCAGGAGAAGTTTTGCCAGATGGACCTTTTGGCGACCACATGGGTTATTACGGTGGCGTGGAAGATTCGCCATTGATCCGCTTTGAGTGTATGACGCACCGGAAAAATCCGATTTATTTAACAACATTTAGCGGTCGTCCACCTAAAGAAGAGGCGATGATGGCGATCGCGCTAAATCGCATTTATACGCCTATTCTGCGGCAACAAGTATCAGAAATTGTCGATTTCTTCCTGCCAATGGAAGCTTTGAGTTACAAAGCGGCGATTATTTCCATTGATAAAGCATATCCAGGACAAGCGCGACGGGCAGCTTTAGCGTTTTGGAGTGCTTTACCACAATTTACATACACAAAATTTGTCATTGTTGTGGATAAAGACATAAATATTCGCGATCCGCGTCAAGTTGTGTGGGCGATTAGTTCCAAAGTTGACCCAGTGCGGGATGTCTTTATTTTGCCAAATACACCTTTTGATACGTTGGATTTTGCCAGCGAGAAGATTGGCTTAGGTGGACGGATGGGAATTGATGCGACTACTAAAATTCCGCCGGAAACAGATCATGAATGGGGCGCACCTTTGGAATCTGACCCAGATGTGGCGGCGATGGTAGAGAGACGATGGGCGGAGTATGGTTTGGCAGAGTTGCAGTTAGGAGAAGTTGACCCGAATTTGTTTGGCTATGATATGAGGTAATACCATTTCACGAAATACCTGATAAAGATATATAGGTAGGGGTGTACAGATGTACCCCCCTATAGCTGATGCCATAAAATTAAAGAAATTATGGCAAAAAAAGTGAAGAATCCAGCATCAAAGTTAATGATAGGATTGGCATTCAGTTGTATTAGTGTGATACTCAATAGTGGTATAGCTAATCAAATAAGTTTAGCGAAATCAACTAATTCTCAAAAGTGTAATATTTTTGCCTACGTCACCGATATAGATTCGCAAGGTTTAAATGTGCGGAGTGGTGCAAGTACAAATAACACAATTCTAGGGCAAATACCAATCAACGAGACAGTTCAGGTTATTGGTGCTGTTGGAAATTGGGTGCAGATTACTAATGCTAGTGATGGTTTTCAAGGAACTGGATGGGTATTTGTGCCAAAGTTAGGCTTAACAACGCGGGGCTACGGTACTAATGGCGTGAATTTCTATGTTACTACCAGTCAACAAAGCCAAAAAGTGAGAAGGATTCCTGCTAATACGGCTGTCAAATTGTTAGGCTGTCAGGGAGATTGGGCGCAGGTGGAATATCAAGGTATTAAGGGTTGGTTGACAAAGGAAGATCAATGTGGTGCAGCCCTTACTAGTTGTTCTTAGAACCCCACCCCCAACCCCCTCCCCGCTCTTCGAGAGGGGGCTATGAGAATTGCGAGGAGGGGGCTATGAGAATTAGGTTTAAAATTTTGGTTTTGAGATATTTGTTATGGCTTATCCTTTTCCAGGAATGAACCCGTATTTAGAAGATCCTGAATTATGGCCAGGAGTACATCACTTGCTAATTAGTGAAATTGCCAGATTTTTATCTCCCCAACTGCGTCCTAAATATCGAGTTGCTGTAGAAGTGCGGATGTATGAAACGACTGATGAGAATTCACTACTTGTTGGCATTCCTGATGTGATTGTGAAAAATCGGCAGACTGTAACTGATTCTACAAATACAAATGTGGCAGTAGCCGCACCAACGCCTGAACCTATAAAAGTAAAGATTCCTATGCCTGTTTCCATCAGGGAAGGATATCTAGAAGTACGAGAAGTTGGTACAGAGGCATTAGTTACTACTATTGAAATTCTATCACCTACCAATAAACGTCCGGGTAAAGGACGGCAGACATATCAAGAGAAACGCGAACAAGTATTAGCCAGTCGCAGCAATTTAGTTGAGATTGATTTACTGCGTAAAGGTGAACCCATGCCGATGATGGGCAATGATATTCAGAGTCACTATCGAATTTTAGTTTGTCGTGGCGATCGCCGTCCTTATGCTGACTTATATGCTTTTAATTTACTAGATATAATTCCAAGATTTCCACTGCCTTTGCGTTCTGGAGATACGGAACCAGTTATAGATTTGCAGACATTGTTAAATGAGGTATATGATATCTACGGCTATGATTTGGTAGTAGATTACAGTCAACAACCAGTATCAGCGTTATTAGAAGCAGATACAGCTTGGGTGGATGCGCTGCTGCGGGAGAAGGGTTTACGGTAGAGCAACTTCATAGGGATTTGAGATTTCTGCCACTCAACTGGGAATACTAAACTGAGATTCCCTTGTAAGGTAAGACTGGATTCCTAAAAATATGAACTCGATTACACTACAAAAAGCAAAACAGGCTGTATTTATAAAATTTTCTCATGTATTGCAGTACCTATCTAAACTTGTACTTTGTATTTTACTCGCATCGATTCTGAGTATGACAGAGATTATTTTACCTAGTATACTTATAACAAGGTACGGAGTGGCTGAGGCAGTTACCATAAATAAATATCTATCGTCCTTGCAGGTAGAAAAGACATTCGCAGTTTTGAAAAAAGCTAGTAACTTTATTACCACAGAGAGTTCTTTTATTCCAGATATTTCTATTTTAAGGGCAACATTGGCACCGACTTTCGTGCCGACTATTGCTCCAACTTTCGCGCCAACTCTTGCCCCAACTTTTGCCCCAACTTTTGCTCCCTTCTCTTTAATTGGCAGAGTAGATTTCTTTTTTGAAGTTCAAGAGCTTAACTTAATTAAGATTAATATAAATGATAAAAAAGATTCCTTTGTGTCTGCTGCTCTAGAATCTTATAAATTAGGAGTCGAAAAGGCTCAACAAAAAGCAGATTATAAGGGTGCTGTTAAGTATTATAGCGATGCTTTAAGTAAAGATGGCAAATTTGCAGAAGCTCATGTAAGCCGAGGTCGTGCGTATTCAGAGTTAGGAGAGCAGGAAAGAGCTATTGCAGATTATACTATGGCAATGAATGTTAGTCCCAAATTTGCTGAAGACAAAGATAGATATGTTGAACCATTACTAGGACGAGGTACTGTTTACATCAAACTTGGTAATTATCAGGCAGCACTTGATGATTTTAATCTAGCAGTTAAACTAAATCCTGACTTTTATGATGCTTATTTAGGCAGAGCTATTATTTATATTGAACAAAAAGATTATCAACAAGCAATTAAGGATTTAACAGAAGCCTTAAAGTTAACTGCTGACGATTATCCTGCTGCTTTTCTGAAACGTGGTTCTGTTTTCGCTGAATTGGGCGAATATGACAAAGCCATTGAAGACTTTACTCAGGCTATTGATAATCAGGCAGACGATGCTAGAACATATTATCCAGATGCCTACTATAAACGCGGACTTGTTAATTTAAATTTAGGGGAACCAGAAAAAGCAATCAAGGATTTCAATAATGCTATTAATCTGGATTCTAAGTATTATGAAGCATATTATGAACGTGCGATCGCTCACGAAAAAATTGGAGAATATGAAGCAGCAAATCAAGATTACATCAATGCCAATTACAGTAAAGGATTATTAACATATAACCTCACAGGACATTCAGGAATGTTTGGTGCGGTTCGCTCAGTAGCTATCAGTCCTGATGGAATAACTTTAGCGAGTGGAAGTGAAGACTCAACTATTAAACTGTGGAACTTAAAGACAGGACAAGAAATTAATACACTTTTTGTAAATTCCGGCTCAGTTCTTGCTGTGAGTTTTAGCCCTGATGGTCAAACTATTGCTTGTTCCACTACTCAAAAAATTATTAAACTTTGGAGTGTTAGTACAGGAGAAGAAATTCTTACTATATTAGGGCATTCTGATTGGATTCATTCCCTTGCTTTTAGTCCAGACGGACAGACCATAGCTAGTGGAAGTGATGACAAAACCATTAAATTTTGGAATATAGAAACTGGAGAACAAATTCGTAGCTTCTCTGGTCACTCAGACTATATTAAGTCTTTGAGTTTTAGTCCAAATAATAACATTATCGCTAGTGGAAGCTGCGACACAACTATCAAACTATGGGATGTGCAAACTGGCAAAGAAATTAATACCCTAGAAGGACATAAACAGTGTGTTCGTGCTATTGCTTTTAGCCCAAATGGTCAGAGTTTGGCTAGTGGTAGTGAAGACAATAACATCATACTTTGGGATTGGCAAAATAATAGGCAGATACGAACTTTTGAAGGTCACTCTAATGCAGTAACATCCCTGGCTTTTAGCCCTGATGGTCTAACCCTTGTGAGTGGCAGTGATGACAAAACCATTAAACTATGGGATGTCCAAACTGGACTAACAATTATCACTCTTTTTGGGCATGAATCTTATGTAGAGTCAGTAGCTTTTAGTCCCGATGGTAAAAATGTTGTTAGTGGTGGTTATGACAAAACAGTTAAAGTGTGGCAGATGCCTTGGCAGTAAACTGAAGATACTATCAAAATCACTATGCTGTGAAATAATCGTCAAATTATGACGCAAAGCGATCGCACACACCACCAAAAACCCTATAATTAGCCCCCTCTCGAAGAGCGGGGAGGGGGTTGGGGGTGGGGTTCTATCTCTGCAACCAAGCAGCAATATCCTGCAACACCCCCTCTATCCTCTCCTGAACATCCTCATTTCTAAATCGCCCAACCTGCAACCCCAAACTCTCCAAAAATTCTTGACGTATCGCATCTTCCTGTTGGGTGTAGTCGTGAATTTCGCCATCCACTTCCACCACTAACCGCGCTTCATTACAGTAAAAATCGACGATAAAACGGTCAATTGTTTGCTGACGCCGGAACTTGAAACCCAAAATTTGCTTGTGTCTCAACTTCTCCCAAAGCAACTTTTCTGCTGGAGTTGGTTCACACCGCATTTGTCGCGCTAATGGTTTAAGTTTTTTCCAAAGTTCGTGTGGGGTTTGCCAAGGGTATCCCGGAACCCCACCCCCTAACCCCCTCCCCGCAAGCGAGGAGGGGGGACTGGAGTTGGTGAGAGGCTTTGGTTTGGGGTTGTGATTTTGGGTCATTTGCACTCTTGATGGTTAGTTAATTAATATTTCATAGACCTCTTGCAAAAGTCCCTAATACCCCACCCCCAACCCCTCCTCGCTTGCGGGGAGGGGAGACAAAGCGTAGCTTTGGCGGGGTGGGGTTCTTATTTTTGATTTATGCAAGAGGTCTTACGTATTATTCCCAGCGATCGCACTCTTCGCCCAACTCCTCAAAACTCTGGCATAATCAGACTAATCTCATCAAAAGATTCGCAGAAACATAAATGGACTGGATTACACTACTGCGATCGCTACAGTCTGATTTTATAAAAAGGTTAACATCTGGTTGTCTGCTTCATTGTGAAACAGAAGGTCAATATAGTGAATTAACTATAATTTCTGGAGAAAGGTTAAAGGCACTACGGGAATTTTGCTGGCTGATGGCTGAGAAATATAAGCGTGTTTCGCCAGTGCGGGACGTTTTTATTAGCTATCTCAAAGGGAAGTTGGGTGAGGAAGTTGTCAAAGAACGTTTAGCTGATTTTATTACCGAAGTCGATTATGAAAAGCGATTCGGCGGCGATGGCAATATAGATTTTACCTTGACTTCTGAGCCATCTATTGGTATTGAGGTTAAATCTCGTCACGGTAGTATTGATAGAGTTAGATGGTCAATTAGTTCTGAAGAGGTGGAAAAAAATGCAGTTGTAGTTTGCATTTTGATTCAAGAAGATGTGAGTGAAGCACAATCTGAGTATCACCTTTTTTTGGCTGGCTTTCTGCCAACCCGAATGATTAAGTTGAAAACTGGTAAAATTTCATTTGGCATAGAACAATTACTGTATGGTGGTGGTTTATGGTGCTATCTAGAACAGTTACAATCTTCTATTAATAATTCTTATAAGCAACAACCACCAATTTATAAATATCTCCCAAAACAGGAAATTCCATCTAAGCCAACTAAGAATCAGTTGGTCAAATCTTCCTTTAAACCTGAATATCGTGATGAAGATTTAAATATACTTTATGTAAGATTGGGTGATGAATGTTTTGAGAAAGGAGAATATCCGAATGCAATCACTAACTATAATCAAGCCTTACAAGTTAAATCTAGCGATGTTGATTTATATTATAAACGAGGTTTAGCTCACTATCAAATAGGAGATTATGAAGCGGCGATCGCAGATTATTCTCAAGCAATCCAGATTAATCTCCATGATGCTAAATCTTACAATAAACGAGGTTTGGCTCTGTCTCAACTGGGGCGATTAGAAGAAGCAATTAATGATTATTCCCAGGCGATCAGAATTAATCCTAATGTTGCCGTAGCTTATAAAAACCGGGCTGAAGCTCGTTCTCATGTGGGAGATAATCAGGGTGCAATTGAAGATTATACCCAGGCTATTAAAATTAACCCAAATTATGCTGATGCTTATAAAAACCGTGGGATTGCTCGTTATTTATTAGGCTCTCAACCGGGATTTCCCCAAGCAATCAAGATTAATCCTAAAGATGCCATAGCTTATAAAAAACGTGGTAATGCTCGTTCAGATTTAGGAGATTTTGAAGGAGGAATTGAAGATTATACTCAGGCAATACAGATTAATCCTAATTATGTCGATGCTTATTACAACCGTGGTAATGCTCGTTCTGACTTAGGAGATTTTCCGGGAGCAATTGAAGATTATACTCAAGCAATACAAATTAATTCAAATTATGCAGATGCTTATTACAATCGTGGCAATATCCGTTTAGAAATAGCAGATAAACAGGGAGCAATTGAAGATTTTCAAAAAGCGGCAGACATCTATCGTCAAGAAGGTAAGCTAGAAGCACTCAAAGATACACGAGAAAGAATATTAGATTTAGAAATAGAAGAATCATTAGATATTTTAAACTTCTAGAAAGTCGTTTATCCTTTATTAATTCGCCAACAGTATCTTAGAAATCGTCAGCTATATTCCTCGCTATTCTCTACCTCAACTTATTTTTCCCGATATCCGCCAGCGTAGTCAATTACACAAATTGTTCTATATGATTTGTGAGTTCCATAAGCAACACCAGACACTTTAAAAGCACCATTGAAAATGTTTTTTCTATGACCGCGATCGCGCACACCATCATCAATAATTAACTGCATGACGATATCTTGGGCATTGTTTACCCCATAACTGATATTTTCGCCTGCGGTTGTTAACCATGTACCATAGCGATTGATGCGAGTAAAGGGGCTGCTACCATCGCTACCATCATGACCTGTGGCACCTTTTGGGCCTTGGTCTTTAACATGGTCTTTTGCTCCTAAAGACATACCCTTAGATGTACTCAACGCTCCCACAGGACGTGCTGATCTCAGAAATGCGATCGCTTCATCGACTGCTTTGGCTCCTTCTTGAGTTCGCAAATACGTATTATTAGAAATTTTGACTTGGTTCCCCTCAAAGCGCTTTCTATAGTTTTCCAGAATCGGGAGGTATGCCTTGGGATTTGTTCGTACTTTATTTGTTTCAACAATTACCTGTTGTTCCAGCGATGAAAGGTAACTCGCCTTTGCTAATAAAGTCGGACTGGCTGGTTGAACTACTGCTGGGCTAGATTGAAAGAGTTGATTTGAGCAGCCGAATATCAAGGCAATTGGCAAAAATACCCAAAATTTCATCAGATGCATTCATTACCTCACAATTTTTTTATCGAACAGAATTCAGGAGTCAGGAGTCAGAATTCAGAATGAATTCTGTGCGAAAAAGCGGATGAATAATCGGAGTTTTTGCACCCCCACCAAATTGAAAATTTGGTGGTCAACAAGAAAGTCGCGGGTCTCTCTTACAAAGTTGCTCCTCTTGGGGAGACCCCAAGACCGCAATGCAGCCCTGAATCCCCGACTGAAAGATTGGTGAATTCTGGATTCTGGATTCTGAATTCTTCTTCAAGTGTATTTAGTGAATTACGCGATGTGCGACTTATTCTTAAAACCCCGCTTCCATTCCTCTGTTCCTTGAGTGTTAAAAATTATTACTTAATATCTGTTTTAACCTAGCGAACACCCAAACGTAAAGTGCAAAAAATATTACGCAAATAAAAACTTTGCATATTTGCATTTGACAGAAAAACCCAGAGTTTATATCATGTCCGTTGAAATAACTCTCATTGCGATCGCTCGTTCTCAGCGTTCGCGCAAGGTAGGGAAACAAGCCCAAAAAAATCTTGCGATCGCATCGTTTCACTCGCAATGACATATTCTCGTATTACACTTTGAGAAACCAACGTTGTCGATACATCAAAACACCAACAGCCCACCACAACAACACGGTGACTATGGCAAACAATAAGGAACCATTCAGCGCCCCCGCCCAAGATACGAAAAAATTCTGGTAAATCCAATTGTAAGTACTCTTAGCCTCTTTGCCTGTGCCGATAGTGGTTTTCACTAAGATTTTAATCAACAAAACCGATGGAACGAAAAGAGCGATCGCATTTAAGCCCATAATTTCAAAAGGTTTACTCCAGCGACGCATCAGCCGTACTTCGATCAGTTCATAACAAGCTGCTAGCAAAAGTAACGCCCAACCGCTAGTGAAGACTACATAGGAACTTGTCCACAGCTTTTTGTTGATGGGGAATGTCCACCCCCAAGCCCAACCGATAATTAAACAACCAACTCCAAATAATCCTAACCCGATACTTGTGCGTGAATGTACAGGTTGACTGCGTATCCATTGTCCAGTGAAGTAGCCAGCGAGAACACTTACGATCGCCGGAATAGTACTGAAGAGTCCCTCTGGATCTCCCATAAAGTTGAAACCATCACCTTTATATAAATGTGCTTTGGGAATAATCAGGCGGTCAATATAGGCGCCAAAGTTACCTTCCCGCGTCAGAACTCCTGCACCATAATCGGGTACTGGTAGATACATCATCGTTAGCCAGTAGCCAATAAGTAACACTCCTGCCAGTATCCATTGACCTTTACGCGGCAGGTTGAGAACAGCTAGGGAAGCCAGCAGATAGGTAATGCTGATGCGTTGCAACACCCCCATAATGCGGATACTACTGAAGTCAAAAGTCCAAACACCCTGATTCCAAAAGCCATTTAGTAGCAATCCCAAGGCAAAGAGAATGGCAGCGCGGCGTAAGATGCGCCAGTAAACAGCTGAGGTTGGTTTATTGCTTTCGGTGTACTTTGACAGCGAGAAAGTCATCGCTACACCGACAATGAAGAGAAAGAAGGGAAATACCAAGTCAGTTGGTGTGCAACCGTGCCAATCGGCGTGGGCTAAGGGAGGATATACATCATCTGCGACACCCGCCATATTGACGAGAATCATCGCAGCGATCGTGATGCCGCGAAAAACATCCAGTGAAGTCAGGCGCATAAACGGAATTTTATGTTAGATGAGTATCTAAGCTACTCCGATTGATGCAGGTAATCAAGCAAAATTTATAGACTTGGATACAAATTTCTTCAAACTTAGCTCATTTTAATACATCTGTATTATTGAATAGATAGAATATAATCTAAATTAAGGGTAAAGTTTTTTAGTATTATGGTTAAAATTTAACATATATTTAAAACGAGTTTTGATAATTTTGACAAAAGATGAATTTGGAAAGTTTTCCTGTGTTTTTAAAAGACAAAAAAATTCCGGTAATATCAAATTCAGCACCAAGCAAAGGTGTAGAATTGACTAATGTTGATTTTTCAGTCTCAAATATAGTAAGGCTTAAAAGCATATTATCTTTTTTTTCATATTTGAATATAAATGGAAAAATTAGTGATGAAGCATTTGAAGTTTTAGTTCGTTATGCTTGCTCTATTTTTATTGAAAATGAGATAGAAGCCAGAGTTAAAGATGTTTTTGAGCAGAAGATAAAAAATTTTTGGGAATCGAAACTTTCCTCTGCTTTAGAGAAATATATTACTACAAAGTGAAGTCTATCTTAAAAGCCAGCTAGCTCTCAATTTTTAAAGTTTAGATTATATGTATAATCAAGAAAATGAATCAAATAAAGAGTTTGATAAAGAAAAAAAGGAGCAAGATAGTGAAAGTGAATATATAGAAAAACTCCCTGAAGAATTAAAAAATTTAAATCTTCCGCCAGAAATCAACAAGGAAATAAGAACATTTCTTTCTATGGGTCGCTTCTCTGGCTCGTCTATTTCACCAATTCTAGATAAAATTAATCAACAACACATAACAAAAATACTTGAAAGCGTAGAAAAAGATAGTGAAAAGAGCATTTATAGACGCACAAGAAGCAAGAAAGTATAATTTAGCCGCTATTTGTATTTTTGTGGTTGTTTTCGTGTTTTTAACGGTTTTTCTGGTCAATAAAGACGTGGCTGTTTATCAGGATATTCTGAAAATACTTATCATATTTGGCGGCGGATTTGGCAGTGGATTGGGCTTCAAGATATACTTAGACCGTAAAAATAAATAAACTCTAAATATAGAATTAAGGGATCATAATTTGTTATTAAGTGATAAAAATTTGTTAATTATGATAATAGTTATTTAAAGCACATAAATTTTAGATTTTTGAATACCTATGCCAATCAAAGTTGGAGATACCGCTCCTAATTTCAGTCTACCCGCCCAAAACGGCTCAACAGTTAGCCTCCAAGATTTTCGCGGCAAAAAAGCTGTTGTCCTATATTTTTATCCCAAGGACGACACACCCGGATGTACGACCGAATCTTGCGCCTTTCGCGATCAGTACGAAGTTTTTAAAACTGCTGGTGCTGAAGTTGTTGGTGTGAGTGCTGACTCCAGTGAATCTCATCAACGATTTGCTGCAAAGTACAATCTACCTTTTACTCTGTTAACTGACAAAGGCGACCAAGTGCGGAAGCTATATGGCGCAACAGCAGCTTTTGGCTTATTCCCTGGTCGCGTCACTTACGTCATTGACCAACAGGGAGTTGTGCAATACGTGTTTGATTCAATGTTTAACTTTAAAGGTCATGTTGAGGAAGCGCTGAAAACTTTGCAACAACTTGCAAAATAGGGAATGGGGAGTGGGGAGTGGGGAATGGGCAGTTAGGAGTTAGGAGTTAGGAGTTAGGAGTTAGGAGTTATTTCTCCCTCATCTCCCTCATCTCCCTCATCTCCCTCATCTCCCTCATCTCCCTCATCTCCTCATCTCCCTATGCCCCATGCTCCATTCCCTATTTATTCGAGTGCGACTTTTCCGGCATGACAATATTAGCGTGGGTTGCCTTGCCATTATGGCCGTTACCATTCCGGGGATGGATCACACCATAACCGCCGTGGTTACGTTCGTAAATTACATTAATCTCTCCAGTTTCAGAATTGCGGAACATATAAAAATCGTGTCCCACGAGTTGCAGTTGTTCTAAGGCTTCTGCAAGGGTCATCGGTGGCATGGAAAAATATTTGGTGCGAACGACTTCGTTAGGCAATTCGGGAGTGCGATCGCCAATTAAATCTGTCACTACTGACTCTGCAACAACTACTTCTGTTGGCTGGGCATGAGTTTTCTGGTCTTGACGCCGTTCTTTGTATTTCCGCAGTTGACGGGCAATTTTATCTGCAACTAAGTCAATGCTGGCATAGAGGTTTTCACTGCTTTCCTCGGCACGGATAACGCTACCATTAGCATAAATAGTTACTTCAGCCGCTTGTCTAGTATTAATTCGGGGATTACGGGCTACGCTAAGATGCACATCCACTTCATTTGTAATGCTCTGAAAGTGACTAACTGATTTTTCAATCTTTTGATGTACATACTCACGAATTGCATCGGTGATTTCAATATTTTTGCTGTGGATGACAAGCTTCATGTAAACTCTCTCCCTGAATATTTGAATTTGTGAATTTGCTTTGTATGAAAAGAAGTTGCGGTAAGCTCTATTACTCCCGCCAAAACAAATTGTGAACTATTTGTATGTACTGCTGGTAAGCTGTCTCTAAGCTTGCTGCATCTAAGTTGTTATTAAGTACACCCTTGATTTCCCTCCTCATCTCTGCGCTGATATCCAATTGGATGTCCACATAAAACTCTTGGATGAGGAAATCTGAGTGGTAGCTCCCGTGACTACCAACTCCAATAAAGCAACGCTTACAGAACTGTTGATAGTTGCTCCTTCTGTGTTCGATTGAAGTTTCCTTGCTGTTGTTCAATAATACAAGTCTTTGTGCAAGTTTAGTTGTGTTTGAAATGCAAAGAATATAATTAGAGTCATCAGCCAGTACATACGTCTTTATTGTTTTGGCATGATGCTTATTGCAGAGAATTCCTCCTAAAACCTATTGAGGTTATCTTTTCAAGCTAGCACTTTGTGTTTTCTAATGCAGGTTCCCTTGACTTTCCTTTAAAATCCTTTACAAAACTTAACATTTGTTGACTCCAATTCTCTAACTTGAAATATATTTCGTTCCTAAGACAGTTGATTTTTGGCATGATCCATAGTATAAAACCACACAAAAACCGTTGTTTGCTGTATAATGAAGGGTTAATACCTTACTTAGAAGCTCATAGATGGCAGCGATCGCTCGTCACTGAGCGTATCCATGACCCCAGTCTAAATGACGTGTTAATTTTGCTAGAACATCCACCTGTCTACACTCTGGGGCAAGGAGCCAACTCAGATTTTCTCAAATTTGATATTGACAAAAGTGAATATGATGTGCATAGAGTAGAACGAGGCGGCGAGGTTACTTACCATTGTCCCGGTCAACTGGTGGGGTATCCAATTTTAAATCTGCAAAGTTATCGTAAAGACCTTCATTGGTACTTACGGCAACTCGAAGAAGTAATCATTCGCGTATTAGCAGTTTATGGGTTGCAGGGAGAAAGAATTCCGGCTTTTACTGGCGTTTGGTTAGAAGGGCGAAAAGTTGCGGCTATTGGGATTAAAGTCAGCCGTTGGATTACCATGCACGGCTTTGCATTAAATGTTTGTCCAGACATGACAGGCTTTGAGCGCATTATACCCTGCGGTATTTCTGATAAACCTGTAGGTAGTTTAGCCGAATGGATTCCAGGCATTACCTCTCAAGAAGTGGGTTTTTATGTAGCGCAGTCCTTTGCGGAAGTCTTTGACGTGGAATTAGTCGAGTCGCAGCCTCAAGGATTTTTCTGGTCTGAGTAAATTCAGCTTGGAATTATGTAATAAATACTATAGCAGTCCTATTTAAATTGTGAGACACTTATGAGAGTAGTCCATATTTAATAGTATCAAAATAACTATTTAACTTCCGTTGTCAAAGCTAGAATCTGATTATTTACAAATAAATATACTAACTTTTTACGGCTCTCAAGCACAACTTGGCGCGTGAATTACTCAAATAATCTCCAGATATATGCCCCATCATTAACGTTTCTGAGAGAACGTGATTGGACAGCTTTAATAGAACTATTTGACAGAGATGACGGTGATGAAATTGAAGCCGACATCAGCGGTAGTTTGTTTTGGCTGATACCTGAACCTTGTTGGGAAGATGATCCCTTTGATTTCTTGCGCGAGTACCTTTAAATAGTGAGGAGTGGGGCAGGGCTATTTCGTTCTAGACAGAAACCCGCCCAGAACTGAAGTTCAGAGGCTAATAGCTAAAGTCCGTTAAAACGGACTATAACCCAATACGCTTGGGTTAAGCATTTTTTTATTCTCTCTGTTTCCTCTGCGCCTCTGCGGTTCGTTAAAAAAATTGACTTTGATAAAGAGTTTTAGCCCTAACCCAAGCGTATTGGACTATAACCTTTTATTAGTCGTCTTTAGACGACTTTCGCTATTAGATTCAGAATTCATTCTGAGGCGGACTAGATGAGAATGAAATAGCCCTAGAGAGTCGGGAGTTTAAAGTAAGTCTTCAATTATGAATTACGAATTACGAATTACGAATTATTTGAAGGCGACTGAGGAAAATACGTAGGCGATCGCTTTGGGGATTGGTCAGAACTTCATAAGCTGAACCTTGTTCTGTGACAATACCTTGATCTAAAAATATCACCTGATGGGCTACTTCTTTTGCAAATTGCATTTCATGGGTGACAACCACCATTGTCATCCCTTCTGCTGCCAATTGCTGCATCACTTGCAGAACTTCGCCGACGAGTTCGGGATCTAGGGCGCTGGTGGGTTCGTCAAATAGCATGATTTGGGGATTCATACATAAGCTACGGGCGATCGCTACTCGTTGCTTTTGTCCGCCAGAAAGTTGTTCGGGATAAGCAGAGGCTTTGTCAAATAAGCCGACTTTTTCGAGATATAACCCCGCTAGTTGGGCGCTTTCCTTCGGTGTTTTACCCAATACTTTACGCGGCGCAAGTGTCATATTTTCTAGGACGCTGAGATGAGGAAACAGGTTGAACTGTTGGAAAACCATACCTACTTGTGTTCGTAGTTGCCGCAGTTGGCTATAGTTGACAGTAGACCGGGATAAGTTGATACCGTTGATTATTAAACGCCCGTTGTCAATGGTTTCTAAGCGGTTGAAGCAGCGTAGTAGTGTACTTTTTCCACAGCCGGAAGAACCGATAACTGCAACGACTTCTCCCCGGTTGATTTCGCCGGTGATTCCTTTGAGGACTTTCAGGGAACCAAACTTTTTTTCGATATTGTCAAAAATAATCGCGGGGGTGGTATTGTTCATTACTTGTGTCAAGCTGCTCTACAGTAGATTGTAAGGTTTTTGACGAACCGCAGAGGCGCAGAGGGCGCAGAGAGGGAGAGAAAATAATATGGCTAAATTTGATTTTGGGCGTTGGCTGCGCTGGTGCGTGGTTGTAGGTTTTAGCTGTTTGTTACTGGCTGGCTGTGGGGTGAATCCTAGTGCGGGGAAAACTCTGCGGATTGCTACGGAACCGGCGTTTCCACCTTTTGAGTTTCAAGGAAAAGGTGGTGAGTTACAGGGTTTTTCCATTGATTTGATGAATGCGATCGCAGTTGCAGCTAACTTTAAAGTCGATTTTCAAAGTCTGCCTTTTGATGGCATTATCCCAGCTTTGCAAGCCAAAACGGTTGATGCGGCCATTAGTTCGATCACGATTACACAGGAGAGGGCGAAGACGATTGCTTTTTCCCGTCCTTATTTTAAGGCTGGATTAGCGATCGCCATCCGTGCAGATAATCAAAATATTACTGGTTTTGGCAGTCTCAAAAATAAAAAAGTTGCGGTACAAATTGGTACAACTGGGGCTGCAAAGGCTAAGAGTATTCCCGGAGTACAAATTCGCAGTTTTGATTCAGCACCTCTAGCCCTGCAAGAATTGTCCAATGGTAATGTGGATGCGGTAATCAATGATGCACCAGTTACTTTATATGCTATTAATACGGGCAATCTTCAGGGAATTAAAATAGTAGAGCAATTGCTGACAGAGGAGTTTTACGGGATTGCTACAGCTAAAAACTCGCCGAATTTGGCATTAATAAATAACGGTTTAGATAGGGTACTGAAAAATGGTACTTATGCCCAAATTTACCAAAAATGGTTTAAAACCGAGCCGCCATCATTACCAGTTAAATCACCATTTGAGAATCAGACTAAGGCTGGCACACCTAAAATATTAAGTTCAATTGGTGTGATTTTGCAGGCTTTTCCAACTTTATTAAAGGGAGCTTTAGTAACGTTGGAATTGACGATAATTTCTGTAGTGTTTGGTTTAATTGGGGGTTCCCTGATTGGAATTATACGCCTTTCTCATATTGCACCTGTGCGTTGGGTGGCGAGGGCGTATGTGGATTTTTTCCGAGGAACGCCTTTGTTGTTGCAAATTTTTATGATTTACTTTGGATTACCTGCAATTTTGCAAGAACTTGGTTTGACATTTAGTTTTGATCGCCTAACTGCTGGGGTAATTGCTTTAAGTTTGAATAGTGCTGCATACATTGCCGAAATTGTCCGTGCTGGGATTCAATCGATTGAACCAGGACAAGCAGAAGCAGCACAATCATTAGGTTTGAGTTCTGTGCAAATAATGAGTTCTGTAATTTTTCCCCAAGCTTTCCGGCGGATGATTCCACCTTTAGGTAATGAGTTTATCAGTTTGTTGAAAGATACAAGCTTAGTTTCTGTGATTGGTTTTGAAGAATTGGTACGTAAAGGACAGTTAATTATCGCCGATAACTATCGCGCCTTTGAAATTTACGTGGGTGTAGCAGTAATTTATTTATGTTTTACGTTACTTTCTTCACAGGCGGTTAGTCTCTTAGAAGTGTGGATGAATCCGGTTAAACGGCAGAGGAAGTACGATAGCTAATAATTTTTCAGTGATTTTCCGACTTACTTTAAACTCTTAGCAGATCCTAATACCATCTTTCTTTCTTTCTTTCTTTCTTTCTTTCTTTTTTTCTTTCTTTGTGTCCTTTGCGGTTCGTTTTTCTTTCTTGTACTTAAATATGGGCTTTGCGTAACCCAACATCCTGATAATCAGTTGGGTTGCGCTCCGCTCCACCCAACCTACGTCTACGTCTAATCCACTATTTTAGCCTAGAGTGTCCATTACGTGCATTTCAAAAATCAAATCCTAGTCCTATATATAAATGTCTTCTCAGCCAAAAGTTCAATAATTATAACTATTAATAGTATTTATACAAGTTTAATCTCCAAATATGTATCTATCCCAATAAAAAATATTCCTTTGCTTGGCATGATTTTTTGGGTATTATAATATTGACATAAGTCTCTATCTTGTAAATAATAATACCTAAATCGAGTCATTTAGTGAGTAAAAATTATATTTACTGAGTATCAACACATCGAGGACTAATAGTGATAAATTAGATAAAATAGAAATTAAAAATTAGTAAGCACAACATAATAAGCATTGACAAAACGAATTTTTGATAACTGTCATCACAACTTAAACACTTTTTTATAGTCAACTTCAAGCAGAATACATGGATGCCGATAATTGGACATATCAACTACAAAAGGTACTACCCATGAGTTCCCGCGCACTGCTGTTAGTAAATCGTCATGCCCGCCAAGGGCAAAAGGGTCTGTCGGAAGCGATTCAATATCTGAAGACACTCGGCTTTGATTTAATTGAGGAGTCTACAGAAGACCCCAAACATCTTGCTGAAGCTATATTTCGCTATCAGCATCAAGTTGACTTAGTAATCATTGGTGGAGGAGATGGGACTCTCAATGCCGCAGTAGATGCTTTAGTTGATACTCAGTTGCCCTTGGGAATCTTGCCTCTGGGAACTGCCAACGACCTAGCGAGAACTTTGGAAATTCCGAATTCCCTCAGCGAAGCTTGCAAAATTATTGCCTATGGAAATTTACACCGCATCGATTTGGGTTGGGTGAACGGCAAGCACTTTTTTAACGTTGCCAGTTTGGGATTGAGTGTAAAAATTACCGAACGACTTACCAAAGAAGTCAAGCGCCGTTGGGGAATATTTGCTTATGCCACCACTGCATTGCAAGTGATTTGGGAAGCTAGACCTTTTACTGCGGAGATTGTGATTAATGGTGAATCAGTTCGCGTCAAAACAGTGCAAATTGCTGTGGGTAATGGCCGCTATTACGGCGGTGGTATGGCAGTAGCCAACGATGCGGCAATAGATGACCAAAGGCTAGACCTTTATAGCTTGGAGATTAAACATTGGTGGGAGATTATACTATTACTTCCGGCGATGCGACAAGGACAACATATACATTGGCAGAATGTACGTTCCCTTCAAGGTCAAAAAATAGAGGTGTTTACTCGCAAACCGCGCCCTATCAATACAGATGGTGAAATCACTACTTACACACCTGCTCATTTTCGGGTTATACCTAAAGCTATAGCTGTTTTAGTACCCCCAGAAATCAGGAGTTAAGAATTATTCAATTTTAGATTTTAGATTTTCCTTCAATCTAAAATCCAAAATTCAAAATCTAAAACTGATTGATTTCTCCCTCTGCTAAAAATGTGGGAACTCGCATCAATTCACGCCAAATGCATCTGAGATTTTCTCAAGATATAAAGTCCCTGTTGCAACGCCTAGCTGAACAACCACTAACTCTAGGTGATATTCTGGCAGAAACCTCAGAACGAGGGTTCTGTCTGGTAATTACATTATTAGTTTTGCCCTTTTTATTTCCGATGCCACCGGGATTAACTGGCCCTTTTGGTGGTGCTTGTTTACTGTTGTCAACGCAAATGGTTTTAGGGAGGCGATCGCCTTGGCTACCCAAAAGAATCGCTAACTACAAATTTCCTCGTCCCTTCGCCCAGTTACTTTTGCAAAATTTGGGACGTCTTACGAAAGTTTTACAGAAAATCGCCCGTCCACGATTGCCAAAAATAGCCCATAATCCTTTGATTTGGCGAATTAATGGGTTTTGTATCTCTTTATTAACAATATTACTAATATTACCAATTCCGTTTACAAATCCTATCCCCACTGTAGGTATTTTACTTTTGACTGTTGCCACCATCGAATCTGACGGTTTATTAATTTGCATCAGCTACGGCATTACTGTCCTGATTACCTTGTTGTTTGGATTTTTTGGTTATGCAGTATGGTTAGCTCCCAGTTTGCTGCCATCTATATTTAAATAATAAAAGCCCCCAGCTTTCGGCTGAGGGCTGTAATTTATTAAGGTGCATCTACCATTTATTAATCCGCTTTATTAATTGCCATATCCGGGAATATTTAATTGGTGTACAAAGTTATTTTCTTCAGGCATTCAAAAATATCAGCAATAAAAAAGCCTTCAACTAAAAGCTGAGGGCTATGATTTAATTAAGGTGCATCTACCATTTATTAATCCGCTTTATTAATTACCATATCCGGGAATATTTAATTTCTGTACAAAGTTATTTTCTTCGCACATGAAAAAATATCAGCAATAAAAAAGCCTTCAACTAAAAGCTGAGGGCTATGATTTAATTAAGGTGCATCTACCATTTATTAATCCGCTTTATTAATTGCCATATCCGGGAGAATTAAACTTATGAGCAAATTTATTATTCCCCAAACTAAAAAATACCAGTAATAAAAAAAGCCCCCAACTAAAAGCTGAGGGCTGTGATTTAATTAAGGTGCATCTACTATTTATATATCCGCCTTAGTTCTTGCTGCATCAGGAAGAATTTAAAAAAATGGATGGCTGTGGAATTGATTTCGTTAGCTACAACAGTAGTACTAGTCTCAATGAGGATAACCTGCGGTATTTGACTAGGTAATCATTGACCAAATTCATAATAATTTTACAATTACCCCAAATTTCCCCTAGATAGACAAAGTTTCTGTTAATATCTCTGATCCTATATCCGCAATAGTACCAATTTAGTTTATTAGTTGGGTATATGACTATGAAAGTTAGATACACCCAACTTGATGAAGCGATCGCAATTTCTATTAGCCCTTGCTAGCCTTAGTATTGTCGGGGGAAGCTTTTTTCTGAGAAAAACTTTTAGCAATACTAGCGAACCTAAAATAATAACTGATACATCACGCTACAAAGAAATTCGTAATCAACTCTGGTCTGATAATGACCAAGTAAAGCATTTTCCTAATGAGATTCCTACTGATGCCAAAGACGTTCACATTGCTTACTCTCCCGAATTTTTGCCAGGAGGTACTTTTTTTCAAATTAGGTTGAAACAGCCACCAAAAAAAATAGAACAATTACTGTCACAATACAGAAATAGTGCAAAGTACAAATATAAGGGTGGTAACACAAACGACCACATAAACCAGCCTAATGGTGTGCCGACAACTTTTTTCTATACCAGTGACTCTCATACAGAATCTTTTCCAGCTACTTATGAAATATTGGTATTAAATGCAGAGGACAAAGGTAGACCTGGCTTCAAGTGGAATCATGGAGATAGCTACGGTGTCGCAATTAATAGTTCAGCCTCAGAAATTATTTATTGGTCTGAAAAATGGTAATTAGGAATTCAATTACCCTTTTGGGTATATCACTTTGGGTAGTTAAAACTTCTAGCCACCATAGCTAATATTTTAATGGTGCTTAAAAACTATCTTAATATGTAGAATGCCAACTGCTTTAATTACTGGTGCATCTAGTGGTATTGGGAAAGCTTTTGCCCAGGAACTAGCTGCACGCAAGACAAATCTTGTACTCGTTGCTCGTTCTGAAGAGAAACTAAGCCAATTAGCTAAACAACTACAAGAACAACACAAAATTCAAGTAGACGTTATAGTGAAAGACCTCACAGAACCTAATGCAGCATCTGCTGTATTTGATGCCACTAAAGAAAAGGGATTAACCATTGACTTATTAATTAACAATGCTGGTTTTGGTTACTATGGCGACTTTGCTGAAGGGGATGGAGAAAGACAACTTAAAATCGTACAATTAAATATTTTAACATTGGTAGATTTAAGCCATAAATTTCTACCCTTGATGCGGCAACGTCGTTCTGGAAGTATTATTAACGTATCTTCTATTACCGCATTTCAACCGATACCATATCTTTCTGTTTATGCTGCCAGTAAAGCTTTTATTCTCAGCTTTAGTGAAGCGCTATGGGCAGAAAATCGCCAATATGGTGTCCGTATTTTAGTCACTTGTCCAGGGCCAATAGAAACAAACTTTTTTGCAGAAGCTAATTTTCCTCCAGCCCTGGCAAGCAGTACAGATAAAGTGTATTCTTGCGAAAAAGTGGTTTGGGAATCTTTAGAGGCTTTGGAAAAAGGGTATCCAACTGTTATTAGTTCTGATACTAACACTCAAATTAGAAGCAGATTATCTCGGCTCGTACCGCGCAAACTTCTGCTGAATATATTAGCAAAACACTTTAAAGCCTAAGTATATATATTTAGGAGTTAGGAGAGACGCGATTAATCGCGTCTGTACAGGAGTTTGGAGTAACGCACCAAAACCTTTGGGCTTTGCTTATATCTTGCACCAGGCGACTGGAAGTCGCGGCTACACAGGCGAAACCCACCTGCGTGGGTTAAACCAATTCGCAATTCGCAATTCGCAATTCGCAATTACGTTTTGTGACGGGGATTTAGCTTAGGCTTCAATTCGCGCTGCCCTTCAAAGGCTAGGACTTAAACCCCCAAAGTTCGTTAAAAACCTTTGATTTCCTCTTAGTCCACGGAGGTGGACTTCGTTTGTATAGCCAAGCCAGTGCGCTCTTGGGGGTTTCCACGCCACTTCCTTCAAACTCCTCCACCCCCGCAACGGAGTGGCTCCCCATGAGCAACTGGCGTGCAATTTCTAATCGCCAGGGCTAGGTGCAAGATGTGAGTTTGCTAACGCACCCTACGTCTATTTCAAATTAAATATATCTTGTTAATTGAACTCGGTAACGGTCTTTTTTAGTAACGGCGATTTCCCCAACTTCTAAACGTCCTTTAGAGCGAATGGCGATTAAGTCGCCTGATTTCAGTTGAGAACTAGCTTGGGTAACTTCCTTCCAATTGACGCGGACATCACCAGCATCAATGAAATCAACCATTTTGCTGCGGGACATCCCAAAACCAGCAGATGCGATCGCATCTAATCGCAAAGAAGCCTCCACAGTAGTTAATTCTTTTTTCTTGGGTTCCCGAACCTTTAACTCTGTTATCTCAATCTGCTGAGTTTTCACCGGAACCGATCGCACTTGGTTAAGACTGATTGACAAAAATTCTACTAACTCTGGTGCGACAATCGCCTGCGCCCCCCGTTCTCCCAAAACTATAATGTCTCCCGTCTTTTCACGAACAATTCCCGTTCCCAACATTGCGCCTAAAAAGTCGCGGTGAGAGGCGGTATCAAACAAGAAATTACCAGCAATTTCCACGGCGACAAGGCTGACTTGAGATTGATCTAAGGGAAGTTCCGAACGAGCGATCGCTATTCTTTGGCGTTCAGCTTGCGGATATCCACCCCACGCCACTAATTGCACTTCTGTTAATCGGTTAAACACCCGTTGAATTTCTGCCAATTCTGGGGGAGACAGAAAATCAGTCAAAACCACTTCCCAAATTTTGATGGCTTGTTCGGCTTGGTCAATTACACGAGCTACACTATCTCGATTTTCAACACCTTTTAAAAGTTCTTCTCGTGGCAACATTCTTAAAATTTATGAGTTATGAATTGAAAATTAAGCTGCTATAACTGTCTTGATTCTAGCTTTCTAAAGCGATTATTCACGGAGGGATTACAAGGTGAGCAGCACTGCCTGTCTAAAACCTTTATAAATAAGGCACTTTCAGAAATGAGAACAACTTCCCGCTTTCCTTATGGATGGCTGAGTGTGTTTGAAGAAGATGATCTGCAAGACTTTATCAAGGAGTTGAGTGAAGCTTTTCGGTTGATAGATTCCTCAACTACAGCATGGGAGATAATTGACGCAATCATCCATGAATGGCATGAAAGCGCCGTAGCGATCGCTAGTCCTGAACTGGCAGCTGCTTTTAGTGCCAAGACTGATGAAGTACCATTAAAGTCGCCATCGACTCAGAGTACTGTTTGAATGAGAGTATGTCAGTCACCTCAGATGTATACCAATCATCGGGAACCCTTACCCCCAAAAGCCTCTCTACTTGTGATTTATTTCTTGTAATCACCGCTTGCGCCACTTCCAAAGAACAGCGAAGCAACTCAAGTCGCTGTGTCCTGAGGTGTAAACTATGATTCATTCAATACACAGTATTTGTATCAGCATAACCTTGGATATTTTCTGGATCAAACTGACGTAAGATTCGCGTTGCTTGGCGAGTGAGAGTTTCAGAACCTTGAACTGCAACTAAGTATTTACCCGCATCTAAGCGGTTACGATAAGGTAAAGCATCACCACCACCTACGAGTAGACCGACTCCACCACCGACAACTACACCACCCATAGCACCACTAGCAGCACCCAGCAGTCCGCCAACGATGTGATTGCCAACTTCACCCGCCCAGGCAAAAGTATCTAAACCAGTGATCAGGCTGAAGGTAAAACCTGCAAAAAAGCCAAATGGTATCAGCCACGTTGCCATCAGTTGTGCTTGGTTTTTAGCTTGGTCTTTGGGGTCAATTAAGCCAAACTCGTCAGCCGTTTTATACCCCCTCCCCAGGATAGTACTGTTTATGCCTTCTCTTTCTAAAGCTAAGTAAGCAGCTTCGGCTTGAATGCGGTCTGGTAATACGGCAACAAGGTAATTCATTGATTTTACAATTTGTCTAATAAAAGTTTTCCCTTAACTAACAGCGTATCAGTCCTGGTCCAATCAATTGCAAACCGCGATAGCGAAACGCTGCGGCGTTCGCCCTTGGCGTCTCCCCTTGGGAGAAGCGCCGATCGCACAACTTAAATCTACATGGGCTGATCACTTTAGCGAATCTAGTGGCTCACAAAAATTGTTCACGCCTTGTTTGAGGACATATATCAAAACTGGCGTTGCCAAAATCTTCGGAAACGTCGGCGTTGCTTTGAGATGTTCCATCATCTTTTGAAGTGAAGTATTAAGCAAATCTTCCCGATATTCTTGTTCGCAAATCACCACACGCCATTTTCTCGCCAAGGCATCTAACCACTCGGAATTTGCTCTTTCTGGTTGTTGTCCGGCTCGGATAGCTAGCGTCATCGCCGCATCTTCTAAATCTCCATCACAGTCTTCAATTAAATCCAGCGCTTCCATATCGCTGGGATCATCTACCAATTGAGAGCGAAACTGTGCAATCTCTTGAGATGTTACTTTAGTCATGAATATTTGACAAGGCGAGCGAACACTCAGTTATGTTAGTCCAATTTTGACCCAAAAACTAGACGCACAGCCAATGGATTTAGACGAATGGATAAAGTCGGTAGTGGCTTTAGCCGCCTTCAGTATTCTTCCTTAGACATAGGAGTGGAAATTAACCCAAGCATATTGCCTCCTATTCATCTTCATCCCCGTCCTCGGATTCATCTTCATCCCCGTCCTCAGATTCATCTTCATACTCGGATTCATCTTCATACTCGGATTCATCTTCATCCTCGTCCTCAGATTCATCTTCATCCCCGTCCTCGGATTCATCTTCATCCTCGGATTCATCTTCATCCCCGTCCTCAGATTCATCTTCATACTCGGATTCATCTTCATCTTCATACTCGGATTCATCTTCATCCTCGTCCTCAGATTCATCTTCATCCCCGTCCTCGGATTCATCTTCATCCCCGTCCTCAGATTCATCTTCATCCCCGTCCTCAGATTCATCTTCATCCTCGTCCTCAGATTCATCTTCATCCTCGTCCTCAGATTCATCTTCATACTCGGATTCATCTTCATCTTTATCTCCGTCCTCGGATTCATCTTCATCCTCGTCCTGTGCAAACCCTAGTTGACTAACAGCCCGAGAGAGAACCATATCAAAGAAGGAGCCTTCATCGCACCAGACATCCTGACTTAAGTCGAGGTCGGTTACACTTTTAATAGTCCAGCAATCACCGTTGAACTCAGAATTGGTAATGTAATCGTAGGGAATATAACAGTAGCCTTTGTCTCCCCAGTTTGGCCCCCAAGAGTTACGAACCAAAAACATCCGGTCTTGATCAGAATATCCTACGCACAGCATTGCGTGTCCGCCACAAAGTTTCTCGTTGCTTGAATTTGGTATTGGTACTCGTCCAGTATCTTTAGCTTCCTCAAAGGAACTGAACAGCTGCAAACCAAAAGCAAAGGGATAACCTTCCGCTAAACAGTGGCGCATTGCGTACAAATCTAAGTTAATTCGTTCAGCCTCATCGATTAAGAAGCTTTCTGCTTCCTCATAAGCTTGTTCGTGGGGTTTTTCAAACACCCTATTTTGACTATAAGGCCAAGTTTTCTCTATACAAGCACCGTATTTTCGCAGTACCTTAATACAGGTGCTTGACACTCCCCGGCGTGAACGCACGGGGATTCTTGAATCTAAGACATAACTTGCTCATGCAGGTTTTCACCAACAAGAGTAGAGGTTTCATCTCCCCAAGCGTTGCTTGCGTCTAGCGCAAAGGTTCCGGTATGCCCTACCGTACCCAATCCCCGACTAAGGATTATTCTCGCTGCGTTTTCATCCCTATCCATTAGACATCCACATTTACAAACATGGGTTCGAGTGGATAGTGTTTTCTTCACAATTTCACCACAGCCAGAGCATTCTTGACTCGTGTATTGCGCGTTAACCGCAACCGTGACACGCTTAAATACTTTTGCAAAGTACTCAAGCCATACACGGAACTGATACCAAGATGCGTCGTTTATTGACTTAGCTAAACAATGATTTTTCACCATATTTTTAATCCTCAAATCTTCATAAGCTACCAAGTCGTTAGACTGGACTACGCACCGCGCTAATTTCACAGCATGGTCTTTACGTTGCCTACTTATTTTGAGGTGGCGCTTACCTAAAATCACCCTAGCCTTACCCCGATTTTTTGAACCTTTTACCTTTCTGGAAACACGACGTTGATTAGCTTTGAGAACCTTCTCCCCAATACGAAGAAACTTAGGATTCTCAATCATTATCCCGTCAGAGTCGGTATAGTATTCTTTCAATCCCACATCTAACCCAACGGTATTACCAGTAGGTTCTATGTTCTCAGAACGGTCTATGTCAATACAAAATTGCACATACACACCATCCGCACGTTTTACCAATCTCACCCGTTTAATCTGGTTAATTTGGTAGAAGTGCAAATCACGAGTACCTTTGAGCTTTAATCGACCAATACCTTTTTTATCACTGAAATTTATTGATTTACGATCCTCAGCAAGTTTCCACCCAGTCGATTTGTACTCAACAGAGCGACAGTCTTTCTGGAATTGAGGATATCCTTTCTTAAGAGAAGTACTCTTCTTGCAGTTGTCATAAAACCGAGAGATAGAAGACCATGCTCTTTCAGCAGAAGCTTGTCTAGCCATTGAATTAAGTTCGTTAGCAAAGGGAAAGTTAGCCGCAAGTACAGCACAATATTTCTGCAAGTCGTTTTTACCTATGTCTTTAACATCCATCCATAGCCGAATACAGCTATTACGAACAAACTTTGCAGTCCGAATTGCATCATCTATTGCCGCTATCTGCGCTGACTTTCCATAAGCTTTGAACTCAAGAACAAGCATTACTTTTACCTCCTATCTTATACTACCATAGTTGGTATAATAGTTTGGATTAGGATCAAAAAGGTTACACAATATTCACGGTGGCTTAAAAACCACGCCCGTCGTTTTTCATCCCTGGTCTAAAGCACAGAATGCGGTACTACGTACCTATTCTTCCGGGGCTTTCAAACTCCCGTCCATTTTTTGTAATAAATAAACAAGCGACTCACATCCTTTGCCGAGCCAAATTGACGCATCGCCAGATACTCGTAAGCTCCCGCGATCGCGTTCGCTGTACAACTATTCAATTCTCCCTGCTGTTCCACTTTTGTCATGTGGGGACGTAAATCGACCCTTGGCGGTAACTGTTCTGGTTGATAACGTCCAGCACTATATTTTTTATCTCTTGGATCAATAGGATCTGGTCGATAACCGCCGACTTTTAACTGTTTGCCTCTGGAATCGCGGAAGAACGAGGCTGTACGAAGCACATCGGAAATTGACATATAATACCTTAGAACCACACACGGTAGAAGCGCTGTGTTAACTCAGACAGTTTCCGGGGGCGAGACTTTACCTGAAGATAAGCTGCTTTTATCCCAATACGGTTTAGATACAGCAGAATTCAGAATTCAGAATTCAGAATTCAGAATCCAGAATCCAGAATCCAGAATCCAGAATTCAGAAGTAAAACAGGGTTTATACCTGACTTTGGGACGAATCGTTGTCTGACTTTTCACGTTATGTGGAAAAGCTAACGATTGACCTAATCCCCTAGCCCCCTTCCCTACAAGGGAATGGGGAAAATTCAAAGTCTCTCTCCTTTTAGGAGAGAGAAATAGAAGTGAGGTTTTCCAGATACCGTGAAAAGTCAGATCGTTGTGTACTTCACCAACTTGAAATCTGCTGTAAGATCATTTGCACCACCAATGACCTAATAAGAGACGTTGCAATGCAACGTCTCTACTTGTTAGCCCACGGAACTGCCTTCAATTTATACAATTAGCGCTAAGACTTATTTCAATATAGCTTTTATTACCAACAAAGCCTCATTATTCAGTGTAATTACTGATAAATGAGGCTTCTTGGAGCTTTTCATAAAAAATACTAGTGGACTGTGTGATGCCCTGAAGGGAGGTGCAAAGTGTATTACAAAACACAACAGCAGTCAAAAGTTATTGACGGTTGAGTTTCGGCTAACTAGCGTAGCGCTCTGAGAGTAACAGACCGTTGTAACTGAGCTAAAGCACGGTTGTAATTCAAAATAGCTGTTACCCGATTACCTTCAGCTATTGTCAGGTCGTTTTCAGAGTTAATCACATCAGTTTGAGTGCCTACACCAGCTTGGAATCGCAAACGTGCTAAACGTAGAGCTTCCCTAGCCTGTTCTAAAGCAGTATTAGCGGTTTGAACATTGGTCAAATTAGATTGCTGGGTAGAATAAGCTTGTTCTACCTGAAAGCGAATTTGGTTGCGTTGTTCAGCAAATTGAGTTTCTGCGATCGCAATATTAGCTACTGCCTGAGCTGCCTGTGCTCTTGCAGATCCCCCATCATACAAATTTAGCTTTGCGTTAACTCCGACTGAATAACCATCAGTCACGCTGACACTATCATTGAACTGATCTAGTAGGCTGTAGCTGGCTACCAAACTAACTTGAGGGCCTAAAGCTGAAAGTGCTTGCCGTCGCTGCTGTTCGCTAATGTTACGTTGCGCCAATAGCTGTTGCAATTCCGAACGGTTTTGAAAAGCCAGCAAAATAGTTTGTTCTAATGTTGGGTTCCAAAGACCAGCTAATTGTACAGGATCGGCTGCACTGATATTTATCGTCTGCGACAAACTGATCCGAGTTGCTAGTTGACGACGGGCAATTGCCTGCTGGGATCTAGCATTAGTCAAATCTTGTTGGGCATTTGCTAAATTCACCTGCGATCGCAACACATCAAACCGCGTACCAACCCCAGCTCGCTCTAAAGCTTCTGCATCACGCAAACTAGCTTCGGAGTTCTGCACAGCCGACTGAGCAATACGTACTTGTTCATCCGCTTGTTGCAGATTGTAGTAGTCAGTGGCAACATTCAGACGGATTGTTTCAAACTGAGTTTCTACAGCCAGTTCATCGGAGCGCTCCTGTTCCTCAGCCTGTCTGATCGTAGCTTGCCGATTCCCAGAACTATAAAGGTTATATGACAGTTGTGCTTGACCGTTGAAACCTGTGCTAGGTACGCCTGTGTTAGAGGCTAAACCTTGCCGTCTGTATAATTCGTCCTGAAGCTGACTGCCAGCATCCTGACTGCGAGTAATACCAGTACTAATATCAAGACTGGGAAGCAAAGCAGCTTGTGCCTGGCGTACAGCAGCGCGACTGCGTTCTAGCTGCAATATCGACACCTGTAGATCGTGATTGTTACGCCGTGCTAGCTCCAGAGCCTGTGCTAAAGTAATCGGCTGATTTCCCTGAAGTCTCACTTCCTCCGGTTTGGTGGGAAATAGCAGCGGATTTGAGTTAGGAATCAGGTTATTGGGAATTTGTAGCGAATCTGACGGTGCAGGAATTCCGTTTCCTGGCACAGTTTGAGGTTGCACCGAACCTGCTGGCGCAGGAGTTACGGTTCCCGGCGGCAGAATCTGAGGTTGCACCGAACCTGCTGGCGCAGGAGTTACGGTTCCCGGCGGCAGAATCTGAGGTTGCACCGAACCTGCCGGAGTCTGAGTATTACTCTGAGCCACGCGTTGCCCAGCCGCATTTTGTCCTAAGCAGGTGCTTGAGGCCAGTAGCAAAGAAGCCGAGGAATCAGTTTTGCTTTTCCCCAACTCCTGTGGACACCTCTGCGCTGACAATAGTTTTGCGGCTCCTGCCCCTGTGCCTGAAGCTTGTAAAAATGTCTGCAACTGATTAACAGTATTTATCTGTTGAACCACTGGCTGCTGTGAAGAAGACAGGGACAAAATTTCTTTTTGGACAGAAGCAGGTTTTGAAGTGTAGTTAGGAACTACTACGCTCTTTAATTTCTGACCATTTGGGTCGGAATTACTGTTTTTTTGGTTATTTTGAGCAAAAAGGCTGATATCTGGCTGTTGCGAAGGATTAGAGGTAGATGTCAAACTGAAAAATCTACCTTCATCTTTCTTAAGAATTTGTTCTATGGGTACATCAGTACTGCCAGTCATTAACACTGGGATACTGTTATTCCTTAAAGGCTTCACACTAAGTTTAGTAAAACCAAAAGTAGGTACTAGGCTTGGAACACTAACATCTGCACCGTTAGGCAGTTGCCTATTCGTGGTGTCTACAATCAAGTCTTGACCAGAAGTAGAAGTCAAAACACTAGGAGAAGACGCCAGTTGTACCCCAGTTAGTTTCGTAGTACCAGCCCAAGCAGGCCCAGTTGTTAAGACCGCTGCTGTCAAACCAGGTAAGAAGCTATAAAATAATTGCTGTCCTTTCACCGCATCCCCTCACACGAAAATCACTCTAGCGGCAGAAAACCTTTCTTCACCACAGAATATAGCACGATACTAAACTTAGGAAAGAATATACTACGATACTAAATTTAGGGTTCGGAACTCTGTTTGTCTTCAAAACGTCTAACAATGCGAGAAAGTTCCGCCTTTTCATCGATACTAACGCGAGTAGGAGCACCGCTGATAATCCGTTCGTAGTTTCGGAAAGAATCTTTAATATCGGGACCATCAGCAGTAATATTATACTCACGAATGCCCTTGTCATGCCAAGAGCCTCTCATTTTGAAGACGTTAATTGCCCGCGACATTTCTCCACGAATTTCTACGTATTGTAACATTATAATTGTATCGGTAATCGTGGAAATATGGGAGTCAGTAATCGAATGCGCTCCCAGAAATTGGTCAGTTGTGTTGGTAAAGAAACCAGTAATTTCTTCTTGTTTAGCATAACCCGTCACACCAATTACAAACTGCCGAAATGCATTATTGCTGACTCCTCTAGCTAGTGCTGATAAGGAATCAATGGCGATGCGAGCTGGTTTGAAGACAGCAATTTGTGATTTAATAATTTGTAAGTGGTCTTCTAATCCTGTTGATTCAGGATAGGTACAGATTATTTTCAGTAAACCTTGATGTTCTAATTCTTCAAAATCAATTCCCCAAGAGGAAGCATTACGAGATAGTTGAGCCCGCGATTCTTCATAAGCAAATAATATTGCCTGTTCTCCATTCAGGCAGCCATCTTGAATAAATTTACTGACTAACAAGGTTTTGCCGGTACCTGTGGCTCCTGTTGCCAATATAATTGAATCTTTAAAGAAACCACCTCCGCACATTTCATCTAAGGTTTTGACACCAGAAGATACTCTGACATTAGAAGATCGTTGAGTCAAGCGCATTGCTCCCAGTGGGAAGATGTTAACTCCTTCATTAGTAATCGTGAAGGGATACTCGCCTTTCATATGAGTTGTGCCGCGCAACTTGAGGATTTCAGTTGTGCGACGGCGGCGTTCTCCTTCTAAAACGTTGCGAACAATTACGACATTATCGGAAACAAATTCTTCTACTCCGAAAGAGGCAACTGGTCCATATTCTTCACCACGTTCAGTGGTAATTACAGTGGTGACATTCAGTAGTTTGAGACGTGCTACCAGGCGGAAAATCTCGCGTCGCACTACTCCCATCGCTTCATACTGCTGAAATACTGCTGTTATTGAGTCGATTGAAACTCGTTTAGCTTTGTATTTGCGGATGGCATATTGCAGGCGCTCAATGAGTGCAGAAAGGTCAAAATTCCCAATGATGTCTTGACCTTCTGGATCGGGAGATGCATCAAGAATAAACAACTTGCCTTCTTCGATTAGGCGTGGCAAGTTCCAACCAAAGATATGGGCATTTTTAATAATATCACTGGGGGATTCTTCAAAGGTAACAAATACTCCTGGTTCGTCAAAGTAAGTGATACCGTTATAGAGAAACTGAAGAGAGAATAAAGTTTTGCCTGTGCCGGATGTGCCACTAATCAAGGTAGTTCTACCAATGGGTAAACCACCATGACTAATATCGTCAAATCCTTCGATCATCGTCCGAATTTTTTCTACACCCCTAATTATCGGTGGTTGCTTTGGTTCTACTTGCTCATTTTCACTCATTGCTTGATCACAAAAGGGTATTAAACCCGGTTTTTTTATTACTAAAGTTTGGACTGAATTTTTTTATTGAAACAGAATTCAGGAGTCAGGAGTCAGGAGTCAGAATGAATTCTGTACGATGGTTACTGAGCTTGTCGAAGTATTAGCGGATAGCGCAGCGTGTCGCAGAGAGCGTCTTGATTCTGAATTCTGCATTCTTCTTCAAGATTAAAATTTTACTCTTCAAAATCTTCTTCACTCAGTTCTTCATAGAGCAAATCTAATCCAATCAATACTCTTTCTCTATCTGAAAGATCCCCGATAATTTTGCGAACGGGTGGAGGCAAAATTTTAGATAATGTTGGCGTTGCTAATATTTTATCTTCTTCCGCCAGTTGTGGGCTTTTGAGGACATCGATCACTTTTAAAGCATAAACACCTTCAAACTCCTGTTCTAAAATATCTTTAAGTGTTTTTAATGCCCGAGCTGAATTCGGGGTATTCCCTGCTACGTAAAGCTTGAGAACGTAGGTCTTTCTGACTTTATTCATATATCGATAAATTTAATTTATTTAGAAATCGAACTCCTATAGACTTCGCACAAGTGAGCTAGGACATCTATCAACGTTAGGCGGTAATCAAGTAACGTTTCATTGCTCCTTCCTTCTAATTTAAGCTGGTGAGAAAATTCTTCAATTATCTCCATGTGAATTTCGATGATTTGGGGCACAGGAATATTAGCATAAAATATAGTATTGATAAATTTATCAATTTTTTCTTTGAGTGTTTTGTCTGTGGTAAAATAATTTATAAGAATCAGGCTGTAATCTGATTTAAGCCGTCTTAATAATCCTTGCCTTTCTGCTGGAGTCATCTCCTGGAAATGCTGTTGGCTTTTTTGCGTCTGACTGGCAAATACATAGACGCGTTTGCCAGTATATGCCTGACTTGGATTTTGTTGCGGCCAATTTGGGAAATAGTTGATTTTTCCACAGGTAGTTGCAGCAACTCTTAGGTAGCAAAATTGGGCAATAATTGCGTCAATAAATTCCCACAGCCACGCGCTCAAACCTTTTTGCTTGGCTAAGTCAACTAGATTATCTAAACATTTGTTAATATCAGGTTGCAGAATCAATATTGGTAATAACATTTACTTTTTAATATATCTCCTCGATCGCCCTGACCAAGAAACCTGGGTTGATAAGTTTGGCAAACGCTTCTAGGGGAATACTCGATGTGGAGTAAACGAATGATTCCACCCCCAAATAACGCTCTGTGTTCGCAGACAATGCTAGCAACTCACTCAAGAACTTAGTGCAGCAACTGAGTGATAAAACTTAGTAGGTCTTTGATGATGAGGTATCTGTCGGCATAGCAAGACACATTAGCTACTTTATCGAACAGAATTCAGGAGTCAGAATTCAGAATTCAGAATGAATTTTGACCGAAAAAGCAGATGAATAACCTCTTTTTTGACCCCCACCAAATCGTAGATTTGGTGGTGAACAAGAGAGTGGTGGTAACAGACTTGTGCCGAGCGCAGTCGAGGTAGCGCGGCCGTTGTGCGGGTCCCAATCCCCGACTGAAAGATTGGTGAATTCTGAATTCTGAATTCTGCATTCTTCTTCAATATTTGCATATCTTATATAAATAGATAGATTTTTTGATTTTGCTCCTTGATAAGATACTTAAACGAACTTAAAGGTTTGTCGCATTGTAAATCATTATAATTCCTCAAGGTTCTAAAGCGATTCTTTGGGGTCATAATTGTTTTAGCCGTCGCTATCGATGAGGAGTTTAAATACCAGTAAGAGACTGGGGAGGCTAAGTTGCTAGAAATGAGAAACGTCGCGTCTTGGAAAAATGCACTCGGACGCAAGCAAGTGTCCGTGAGGGAAAATCCCGTTGTTTTAATGGCGTTGAAATAACCAGAGTTGCTTATATGAGTCTTCTTAGAGGATATGGCTTCAGGCGAAAAAACCATCAACTGGCAGATGGAAATGCCGGAGGTTTCCAGAGGAAGAATGACCCCCAAAGCCCTATGTTAATGCTAGATTACCCGCTTTATGACTTTCAGGCAACCGTACCTAGCTGCCTGCAAACAAGTTCTCTGGCAGTGGTGTTGGAGATTTTTGAGCAAGAGCAGTGCGATCGCTTGGTAGTAGTGAATCAACAGCAATGCCCGATCGGATTGCTGTATTCTACCCGTTTAATCCCAAAATTATTAGCATGTAGTGACAATAAAAATCTAAATTTACACGAATCACTCTCTACCTGGGGTCAAGGTCTAATTGAGCCAATACAGACAATATTAGCTTCTGAGCCTGTAGAGCAATTAAGCCTGCGCTGGGGTTATCCCCAAGCCGAAAAACATCAGAACTTAGATTGGGCGCTGATTGACTCTGATGGTCGATATTTGGGGCTGCTGGATAGTTCACGTCTGTTGCGATCGCTAGCTAAGGAACGCATGGCTGGGTTAGAAAGCTCAGGTGAGCATCGCCATGAATATGATCCTGGTGTGCAGACACCAAATGAACCCAAATCATTGGGACACCAGCCACTTGTACACTTGCTGGAAAGACTGCCTTGGCCTTTGATGTTGCAAACGGGTACTGGCAAGGTGATAGCACGAAATCCCGCCTGGTGGCAGCAATTAGGAGCCTTGAAAGATCCCGAAGGAGTTAGGCAACAGGTGGAGGCAATACTTATCCCTAAACCCTCCGAAAAACCAGAATATGTCACTCAACGAGCAATCAAGGTTCATCCTAATGGTCGGGAGGATGAGGATGGTGGTGAAGAGGAACCAACTCAGCAAGAAGCATCACCAGAAGCTGTATACAGTCGGTGCTATTTGGATAGTCAGGTGGGTACTTGTACCTGCGTTGTCCAAGTGCAAAATGGTCAGGAGCAAATTTGGCAGTTTGCCAAAATTCCCTTAGATAGTCCTGAGTTTAAAGTCATGAGTGCTGAAGAAGAGGTTGCACTCAGCAATGATTTGTGGTTAGTTTTAGCTACTGATGTGACTGAGCAACAACAGCTTTGCAAAGAATTGGCAGCAAAAAATGCCGATTTAATTCAACTAAATCGGTTGAAAGATGAATTTTTAGCTTGTATTAGTCATGAACTCAAAACTCCCCTAACTGCCGTTTTAGGATTATCGCGCTTGCTCGTGGATCAGCAATTGGGAGAACTCAACGAGCGTCAAGCCCGTTATGCGGGACTGATTCATCAAAGTGGACGCCACCTGATGAGTGTGGTTAATGACATTTTGGATTTGACCCGCATGGAAACGGGACAAATGGATTTGACCCTGACTCCGGTGAAAATTCGGACTGTGTGCGATCGCGCCCTATCGGAGGCCAAAGCCATCCACACTCAAACTACCAAAACTACACCAGCTTCCCCAACTCAAAATGCCCGTTTATCTGCTCCCCAATTCTGCCTCTCCATTGAACTAGGCTTAGATCAGATGGTGGCAGATGAATTGCGCTTACGCCAGATGCTAGTACACCTACTTTCCAACGCCTTTAAATTCACCGAAATATCTGGCGAAATTGGGCTGCGGGTAAATCGTTGGGAAGGATGGATTGCCTTTACGGTTTGGGATACAGGCATTGGCATTCCTGAACACCAGCAACACTTAATCTTTCAAAAATTTCAACAACTGGAAAATCCCCTCACCCGCCAATTTGAAGGCACTGGTTTGGGGCTAGTATTAACTCGCGCCTTGGCTCGTCTCCACGGAGGAGATGTCAGTTTCTTATCTCGTGAAGGAAAAGGTAGCCAGTTTACACTACTTCTGCCGCCCAGTCCCCCGAAAGCAGGCTTTTCTGAACCAGATATGGGAATCAGAGAAGAGGAAGAAACACGGCAAAAGCCCACAGTCGCTCGTCAGCATCTTATTAACCCCACACAGCATTATCCCACTAGTTCGCAACGGTTAGTCTTGGTAGTCGAGGCAGTCGCCCGATATATTGAAGACTTGACCGAACAACTCAAAGGTTTAGGATATCGGGTAGTGATTGCGCGATCGGGGACAGAAGCAGTCGAAAAAGCTCGGCGCTTGCAACCAATAGCGATATTTTTGAATCCGTTGCTACCCCTGCTATCAGGCTGGGATGTACTGACTTTATTGAAATCTGACACCGCAACCCGTCATATATCTGTAATTGTGACAGCGACGGGAGCCGAAAAGGAGCAAGCATTTGCTAACCGAGCCGATGGTTTCTTAAGTTTGCCAGTAGAGCATCAGGTCTTAGCACCTGTTCTAGAAAAATTATGTGCCCAAGCAGTTCCGCAGCTAGGGTTAGACAAGAGCGCAATTATCCCAACTAAGACTCCACTGCGAATTCTCAGGTTGGTGAATCCCCAGTTGGAATCGGTCAATCCCCACCTCTCACTTCGAGAACACCGAGTGATTGAAGTAGATGACCTAGATCAAGCAGAACTTTTGGCGCGGGTATGGCAGTTTGATGTAATTTTGCTAGATGTCGAAAGTACCACCGCCCAAATTTATCTGCAACAACTAATTGGACATCCACGTTTGGCGGCTATACCACTGGTTACTTGCGATGTTGCAACCACCCTAATAGCTTCTAAAATACCAGGGCTATCTGTATTTCCTTATTTAACACCATTTGCTAAAGACAACAGTAGCCGCACCGAGAAAACAGATGCCTTACTATCAGTACTGCAAATTGCTTCTGGTATTTGCTGCCCTGCCAACATCTTGGTAGTGGATTTAACAAAGCTGCGTGATTTTCCACAGGTAAGACGCAAGCAAGTTAAAGATTATCAGACTGAAAAAAATTGCTCAATTAGTAGTGAAACTCCTCAACGGGGGTCTGAGTGGTTTCAAGCTTTAATTCAGTACCTACAAACAGCAGGCTTTAAAGCGGCGATGAGTCCCTGTTGGGCAGAAGTGTTACAACAAATTCGCCACCAAAGCGTTGACTTACTGTTAATTTGTTTAGGAGAATCAGCGATCCCCAAAGACCTACTAAAAGCGCTGAAAAACTTGGGAGATTCGCCTTTAAATTTACCACCAATTTTGGTACTGAATCAGCGATTAAATCGTCCACAAACCAGTTTCCAGCCTGGGGTAGCTTATAAGGAAATTGACAAGCAGAAGAAGAATGGTTTGGAATCTATAGAAACTGTTGTTGGTGCGATCGCTACTCAAATATTACCGCGATCGATATCAATGGAAGACCTGTTAAATCAGATCAATCAAGCCTTAGCTGTCAATGGTTACAATGACAAATGTTCATAGTAATGGGGAGTGGGGAGTGGGGAGTGGGGAGTGGGGAGTGGGGATGAGGGGGATGAGGGGGATGAGGGGGATGAGGGGGATGAGGGGGATGAGGGGGATGAGGGGGATGAGGGGGATGAGGGGGATGAGGAGAATAACCAATGACAAATGACAAATGACAAATGACAAATGACAAATGACAAATGACAAATGACAAATGACAAATGACAAATGACAAATGACAAATGACAAATGACAAATTACGATATGTCTATTTTTTGATTTTTCTTTTTCTTAAAATGAACTCGAACCAAGTTATAAGCACTCTTGGTCGATAAACTCTTGTAATCATCTGGCTGTAAGTCCATTTGTAAAAACTTTTTCTGTTCAGCCAACAGCAGCAGCGAGGGAGGTTGTAGTCCCTTGGCAGCCTGGTTTTTAATATGATCTACAGCTTCTTGGGGAAATCCTAAATAATTTACGTGGATGTGGCTATAAAAGACTACACTAGGCTTTTTGAAGCCAAGCATGATTAATTCTTCACCTGGTTGTTTTGCTTCTAGGATGACGGCAGACAACTCCCTTAAGGGTAATTGACGTTCTCGATCAATAAAAAACGAAGCAGGCGTTAAAACAAAAATTAAAAACGCCACAAACCCGACTAAATTAATACTGATGATGTAGTTCCATCGACGACTCAGTAATAAAGCCCCAACCAAAACAGCAGAAACCAGCCAAATTACTCCTGCTATTACTGGTATACCAGATTTTTGAATTAGTTCGTGGAAGTTACTTATAGCTGGATCAGTACCTAATATGTGGCTTATGTTAAACAGTGCTGTTGCCAAAAATGATAAAAACACTACATTTAACCAACCACTCCATAAGAGTAAGGCAGGGATGGAAGAAGACGCAGGGAGTTGATCAAATACTCTCTCCGTGTGATTTTGATTCTCCGTGTTTGGTAACAGGTCGCTCCACAACAGCGCTACCAGGATTGCTGCTGCTGGCATTAAAGGTAAGACGTAACTAGGAAGTTTGGTGACAGCAATGGTGAAAAAGCCAAAGATGCTAGCAAACCAGAACCAGGCGAATAAACCAAACTGCTGAAAACGTTCTTGAGATCGCCAGTGCGATCGCTGCCAAAACTTTAGTCTTACTATAGAGGCTGGTAAATACACTGAATATGGCGCAAAACCCAGCAACACCACTAAAAAGTAAAAATACCAAGGTGCTGAGTGACCATTAACTACTTCTGTAAAGCGTTCTAGGTTGTGATAACCAAAAAAGGAGTTAATGTAATTCCAGCCATTCCGCCAAATTACTAAAGCATACCAAGGCACTGATAAAACTATAATTATCAGTATACCTACGAGGAGGCGCATTTCTCGCAACACCTCTCGAAACTTTCCCACATAAAGCAAAAAGGCGGCAACAATTAGCCCTGGCAAGACAATTCCCACTGGGCCTTTAGTCAAAATTGCGCCAGCAATCAGCACATAAAAAGCTAAATACCACTTACTAGGGAATAGGGTATGGGGCATTGAGAATGGGGCACTTGTACTGAGCGTTGCCGAAGTATTGGTTATTAATTCTGCTCCCCTGCTCCCTTCCTTCCCTGCGTAGCCTAGAAAGAAACATAATAAAGCTGATGCCATACATCCGGTGAGCAGCATATCAGAGACACCGGTTCTCGCCCAAATAATCGTTTCGGCATTGAGTGCCATGAGCGCTACTGCGATAAAAGATATTAAGTAGCGGCGAGTCGGACGGGAAACTTGCTCTAATTCGTCTTGTTTAGTCAAATACCAGTGTACGGTGTAAAAAGCTAAACAAATTAACCCTAATGCTGCGATCGCGGAAGGAAGGCGTACTGCCCACTCATTCACCCCAATAATTTTATAGGCGATCGCCTGACACCAGTAAATTAAAGCAGGTTTATCGAAACGAGTCTCACCATCGAAAAATGGGGTTATCCAATCACCTGTGACTAACATCTGGCGGGAAGCTTCGGCAAATAGTGGCTCTGTCTCATCAACCAAGCCAGTGTTGCCCAAATTCCACCCAAAAGCTACCCAGCCAATCACCATTAACCACAAAATCGACAGAGTTACACTAAGGGCTGGATTCTTTTCTATTTTGTTGAACCACTGATCAACAGTGCGCTTAACACTCAATTTCATTATCATTTAGTCAATAGTCAACAATCACTAATCAATAGTCGTTGGTTATCTATCTTTTGTTCTTCAGAGTTTGAAATTCAACAATTTTCCTCTACTCAGTACTCTACACCTTACCAACTATAGGGTAGGGATATAAAAATAAAAATTTGAGCGAACAGTAAACAATGCCCACCCTACAAAAATTGCTTCCCCACTCCCCACTCCCCACTCCCCACTCCCCACTATTTATTGAGTCAGCACTAGTTGCCATTCTCTGTTTTGGGAATTCCACTTAGGTAATTGAGTTTCGCCGACAACATAGGGTCCCCAGTAACGACGGGAACCATCTTCTGCAAAAGCAACTAAAATATCTCCCTTCTCCAGCTTTAAATTATTCTGAGGTAGGGATAGAATCAGTCCCTTATCACTACCCTCTTGAGGAGCAAAATCCCAATGTGCTGGTACATCATAGTTAATTTGTTTAGTACCAGAGCCTTTTGCTACCGACTGTCGCGCCAGTAGAGCCAGGCGCACAGGCTGATTTGTTTGATTGCTCATCCGCAAAGTCCCTTGATCGTTGACTTTCCTAGCTGATTTATCACGATCTGCCAAGACAGGATGAGTATTCTGTTTACTGCTTTCTACTTGATTGGTTGGGGTAGTTGCGGGAGTAGATAGGCTAGCGGAAATACCTTTTCCAGGTGAAACAGTTGTAGATGAAGTTGTGTCCCATGCTTGAGCTTCAGTTGGCTGTTGTGAAGATGTATCTGGGTTTGTGGAATCAAAGGATACGCTCACTCCAAAACATCCCAGCATAGCAACAAGCAGTCCCAAGCAACAAGCTGTAATACCGACGTTACGATATACTGAAGATTTCATATTGATAGTTATTAGAAATAAATATTTTGTCTAGGCTTGACCAAATAGTAGCCTATTATCCCAAAAGGCAATCATCGAAAGTCGTCTAATATAGACTTTCCCAAAATTAGGGACGCAAATGTATTATAAGTATCATTTGAAAAAGAAAATATATGGAGGAAATTATTTCCTTGATGTTTGACTAACAAGGGGTATAGACACCAATTGCTTCGGAGCTTGACCCTAGGCTTGGATAAAATCAAGAAAATTAGATACCTAGCCAGCCAATTCATTTGGATAAAAAAATATTTGATTTTTGAGATACACCTAGGGCACGTTAGCAAAGTGTAACGCACTTGCCGAATATTTTGGTGGGTTACGCTACGCGATAACACAACACCAGTTGCTACAACAGGTAGCGAGTCATCGAGCGTCGGGAACCTCCCTCCGGGTTCGGCAGTTCCTCATGGGGGAAACCCCCTCTGAGCGACTGCCTCACCGCAACGCACTGGCTCCCCTACACATACTTAAATTTTTTCCTAAGTCAAATCAGATTGCTATATCTATAATATTAACAAACAAGCTTAGGCTAAAACCAATATCCTCTTGAATATATTTTAAGATATCTTGACTTTTCCCCAGAAGTCTATCTGATGCAAAATACTCGTCTGAATAACTTGTTGGATGCCATTGCTACACGCTTGGGGCAATGGTTTTTAAATCCTTGGCGGCGACTATCGTTGCTGATAATTAGTTTTTTATTCGGTTTTTTTCTGGGAAACGCAGTTTCCACTACAGCTGGTCAACGGGCAGAATTAGATATTGTGGTAGCTGGTTTTTTAGTCCTGTTGACGGAAATTACCAGCAGAATATTTTACAGTCAGAGCTTTTTCGCCAAGCGATCGCTCTTGGTAGAATCACTAAATCTCCTCAAGGTTGGTTTCATCTATAGCCTGTTTCTCGAAGCCTTTAAGCTGGGATCGTAGAGGGATGAGGGAGATGAGGGAGATGAGGGAGATGAGGGAGATGAGGGAGATGAGGGAGATGAGGGAGATGAGGGAGATGAGGGAGATGGGGAGATGGGGAATTTGTGGCTGGGTGAAATTTTGGCAACGGATGCGGTGGGGGAAACTTGGCAGCACCAAGCAAGAGAAGCAGCGCTGGCAGATCGGTTAAGGGCTAAAGCTTTTGGGATTACGCCGGAAAATGTCGATGATGTGATAGAAAGGCGATCGCATTTACTCAAATCTGTTCTCCCAGCTTTTAGCCAATTCTGCCAAACTACTCTCCAGCTACAACCCCAGGAAATGTTACAGGTATTGTGGGACTTGTGGCTTCCTTTGGCGATTAAACTAGCATCAGGGCGTGAACAGTTGGGACGCCCACTAATTCAGGGAATATTGGGAGGACAAGGGACTGGTAAAACCACAATGTCCAACGTTCTCAGCTTGATTCTCGATCAGTTGGGATACCGGACTCTGAGTTTATCTTTGGATGACTTATATAAAACTTATAGCGATCGCTTGATTTTAACACAGCAAGATCCCCGCTTGATTTGGCGCGGCCCACCAGGAACCCACGATGTATATTTAGGCTTAAATGTACTAGATCAAATCCGCCAGTTGCAAAGTCCTGTTATGGTTCCCCGCTTTGATAAATCTGCATACAGAGGCGCTGGCGATCGCACTACTCCAGAAATAATCACAGGTGTAGATATTGTACTATTTGAAGGTTGGTTTGTGGGTGTGCGGCCAATCAATCCAGATGTATTTGATACTGCACCGCCGCCAATTTTCACAGATGAGGATCGAGCATTTGCTCGTGATATTAATCTTCGCCTCCACGATTATTTACCACTGTGGGAGCGATTAGACAGCTTAATTTTGCTCTATCCAACCGATTACCGTTGTTCTTTGGAGTGGCGCAAACAGGCGGAACAGCAGATGATTGCTGCGGGGAAGTTGGGGATGAACAATGCAGAGATAGAGCAATTTGTCAATTATTTTTGGCGATCGCTTCACCCAGAATTATTCATCAAGCCGTTGGTAAAAGATGCGACAGTGGTTGATATGGTGATTGAGATTCATGCTGATCATAGCTTTGGTGCAGTGTATTGCGATCGGACTAATTCGTAATCGAGCAGTTCACAGCTTTTGACTATAAACTAATGACTAATGACCAATGACTAATAACTAATGACTAGCAATTTAGAAGCTCAACTTTTAGCACTGCGGCAGTCAGGAGAGAAAGCGATCGCAGCCGCCGACACCCTAGAACGTCTGGAGGAACTCAGAGTTAACTATCTGGGTAAGAAAGGGGAACTGGGGGCACTGTTGCGAAGTATGGGGCAAATGAGCGCAGAGGAACGACCGAAAATTGGTGCGATCGCCAATACAGTCAAAGAATCCCTGCAAACTAGTCTAGACCAGCAACGCGCTGCCCTGGAATCTGCACAAATTCAAGCTTTGCTAGAGGCGGAAACTCTGGATGTAACTATGCCGGGAATTTACAGCCCCCAAGGTCGCATTCATCCCCTCAATGGTATTATCGACCGGGCGCTGGATATCTTTGTTGGTATGGGCTATACCGTGGCTCAAGGACCAGAGATGGAAACAGATTACTATAATTTCGAGGCTCTCAATACTCCGCCTGACCACCCCGCCCGTGATATGCAGGATACGTTCTACCTACCAGACGGTAATCTTCTCCGCACTCATACTTCATCAGTGCAAATTCGTTACATGGAAAGAGAAGAACCACCGATTCGGGTTGTGGCTCCAGGGCGAGTTTATCGGCGAGATAATGTAGACGCGACTCACTCAGCTGTTTTCCATCAAATAGAACTTTTAGCCATTGATGAGGGACTAACTTTTACAGACCTCAAAGGCACAATTAAAGTATTTTTACAAGCAATATTTGGCGATTTACCAATTCGCTTCCGCGCCAGCTATTTCCCGTTTACCGAACCCTCGGCTGAAGTGGATTTGCAGTGGAATGGGCGCTGGCTGGAGGTGATGGGCTGCGGTATGGTCGATCCAAATGTACTTAAGTCTGTGGGTTATGACCCAGAAGTTTATACAGGGTTTGCTGCCGGTTTTGGTGTAGAACGCTTTGCAATGGTGTTACATCAAATCGATGATATTCGTCGGTTGTATACTAGTGATTTGCGGTTTTTGCAACAATTTTAGGGAAGCGAACAGGCATTTACTAAATCTCTTGCAAAAGTTAATTTTATGAAAATAGAACTACAGATAAATACCTATTAATTATATCAATTCTCCAAAATAAGCCTACAGATACAAGTCTGGAAAGTCAGGTTTAATCTAGGTTTATTAATTACGAATTAGTATTATCTGTGGTTCTAAATAATAAACTAGAATTTTTGCAAGCTGTATAGTTTTTACAGTAAAGACTAGACTCAGCTATAACTTAGAATCAAAATGAGATCGTTGGGCAAAAGTGAATTATGGAAATCGTCTTAAATCAGCATATTGAAATTACTCCAGGAGTGCGGAGCGGTAAACCGCGTATTGCAGGAACGAGAATTACGGTAGCAGATGTGGCTATTATGTATCTCAGAATGGGACAGTCTTTGGAAGAAATTGCTGGAAAATATCAGTTGTCGTTGGCCTCGGTTCATGCAGCGATCGCATTTTACTACGACAATCGCCAAGAAATTGACCAGCGCATTGCCCAAGCAGAAGCCTTTGTCGAAGCCGATCGCCTTAACACTCCTTCGCTGTTGAAGGAAAAGCTTGATGCGATGAGAAACTATGCCTGAACGGATTCGGTTTCACCTGGACGAGAATGTTGATCCTGATATTGCTTTAGCTTTGAGACGATCTGGCATTGACGTGACAACTTCACAGGAGGCGAATCTATTGGCAGTAAGCGATACGATTCAGTTGGACTTCGCTAGAACACAGTCTTGCATACTCGTGACACAGGATGATGATTTTCTGATTCTCAACAGTCAAGGAATCGACCACATCGGCATTGTTTACTGCCAAAAAGATGCAAAGCCAATTGGCTACATCATTCGGATGCTCATTCTGCTCTATGAAGTTGCTGCACCTGAAGAATTGAGAGGCAGAGTGGAATACCTATAAAAAAAGAAGAAGAAACTTTATTTGCAGGAAACACTGCGATCGCTTCTACTATTTTCCCAGATTTACAGCTAACTGTAGAACAAGTACTTAACGCTGGAGAAAACAATATCTCGAACAGGTAGACGACCAGCGTCCCAGAGTAAAATGTAGTCAATAATTCCTACCCAAAATTCATGCCATGAGCCGATGGCCTTTTTACCACAGGATGCAATAATTGCAGAAGAAAAGCTAACCAAGTATCTGCTTGTGCCGTTGCCAAAAAACGATAAATCTAAATTTCTGGCTAGGGCTGGGTACACACTAGACAACTAGCAACAACTGGAACGGGATCTACGCGCTCAAGTTTTAACGCAATCTGCCGAGGCGATCGAAACAACTCGCTATGGTGAAAAGTATGTCATTCGTGCGTGTCTGCGAGGGATTAATGGCGTTGAACTCAATATCTTAAGCATTTGGATGGTTGCAAACGATACAACCAAATTTGTCACCTTAGTGCCAGTTCAAGGAGTAAACTCATGAAGGTACAGCATCCCCTATTCTCCCAAGTTGCCTTAGCACAAGACTTACCAGAATACAACCTGAAGCGAGGGAATGTTGCAACAATTGTGGAACATTACCCCATGCCTGAAGGGGAAGAGGACGGGTATAGTTTGGAAGGGTTTGATCTGCCCCATGTAACGATCGAAGTACCAGCATCTCAAATTATCCCCATTGCCCAGTGGCAGCAAGAAGAAATGATTTTAGCCAAGTTACGCCAGCTATCTGGAGCGAGGCTGTTGCAATTACAAGACTATCTCGATTTTCTCTTGCAAAAAGAAGAGTCTGAGCATCAGAGTAGGTTCAAATCTCCCACCTAAGTATTTGGAGAGAAAGTTTTTTGCGATCGCTTCAACTATCTCTTGACAGAATCTTGGGGTAAGAATTGACGGGAGGGTTTGAAGGAAATTGAGGGGAGAATTGGGAAGAGAATTATGGGGGAGTAAAAAAACCAGGATAAATCCTGGTACATTGATATTTTAGATTTTTATTAAAAGTTATACCATGTTCTCAAGTAATGAAATGTTTATTTCTGTATTTTTGAGGACTAACTCAAGTATACATCTTTCTGCCTCATCACTTGGCAACAGTCTGTTTATTTCATCAGATGCCGCTTTTTTAACTTTTAATAATTTTTGAAAAGTTTTTTTCATAATAGTTAATACAATAAATTGTAAATAATTGGCTACTATGAAAAAGGCTAAACCTTTCAAAACTAATTTCACATAAATTTAAAAATTAAACACCATGATTATTACTGAAGTTTTATACAAAAATATCAAGAGAGTTCAGTAAAAATACTAGCAACCTACGGGGTGGGGAATTAAACATGACGTTTATAAACCACAGAGGAACTCTTTAGTTTCAGTTGTTGTATCTATGAATCGTTCCAAAAGCCAAATTTTATTATTTATGTTATAAATGTAATAATTCAATTGACTATATACTTATGAACGCCATTGAAATAATAAATTTTATTCTAGCAAAATATAAATTAGATCCTAGTAATGAACATTATTTAGTCATAGTAGATGCAATGCAAAAGTATCAGGCTAATCCTCCTAATGACTTGATTAATGATATGAAGGATGCAAACTACATATCAAAGTATGAAAATTTAACAATATATAAACAGTTTTATTTTGAGAAAGATAGATCAATTTTAGATGATTTCTTTTCGAAATTTCTTATGTGTCCTAACGGTGTAACTTCTGACAATTTTAAACAAGCATTAAGAGAATATGAAATTGAATTTGTAAAAAATCCTACAATCATAGATCCATTTGATATTTAGCGATTTTCTAATCTGGCAAAACCGTGTCCTTTATCTCTGTAAAGTACATATTGCACTAGCAAACCAGCCTGCTGCTGACCAAAACTATTGGTAAACTAGAGGTAACGCCAGTTATGCTGAGTGATTCGTTATATGTTTGCTGAAACCTCCTCGCGCTACGTTACCCGTAACCCGGAAATTTTGAGTGGAGAGCCAATTATTATAGGTACTCGCACATCTGTTCGTGCCATTGTCAGTTTGTGGCGGTTGGGGATTATGCCAGAAGAAATCCTGAACCATTTGCCACATTTGACGCTGGCACAAGTGTTTGATGCCTTGAGTTTTTATCTCGATCATCAGGCAGAGATTAATGAATACATTGAGCGAAACCGAGTACCCGATGAATTAATACATCCATCTGTAAAAGCTATATTGGGCACATCGTGACGGTTTTTGCTGCACTTTACAACGATGAGGATATGTCGGCGTTGGTTGCTAGATTGTTGCGATCGCGTGGTCTGAATATCACAACTGTTTCAGAACAAGAAACTCTCGGCAAAACCGACCGTGAACAACTTGAATTCGCAACTTCTGTCGGCAGATGTATTCTGACACATAACCGTGTTGATTTTGAGCGGTTACATCTCCAATATATAGAGGAGAATAGAGAACATTTTGGGATTATTGTTGTGCCTCAGAAAAACGCTTATGAAGTCGCGCAACGGATTGGTATTCTGGTAAGCACACTAACGGCTGATGAAATTAGGAATCAGTTATTGTATGCATGAATCGTTCCAAATTAAAAATATTAAGGTGGTCGTTGAATGACACTAACCACCATTTTGAATTCCCGGCGTGACTTATTAACGGCAATTATCGCAATGTCCGCAACGCCAGTTAGCAGCTTCTTTGTCAAAACCAAAGGCGTTTAATAAAAACTGCCAACGACACTGCTTTGTAGTCAAATATTGATGCATTTGTTTGGCGGCGTGTAATTGCGTTGGTGGCTGATTTGCCGCTTTTTGCCCAATGGTGTAATGGAAAGGGTCAAGCCAGTTTAACTGACCATTGCTGTGGAGTAAAGCTAAAGCGATCGCACCATCAGGAAATTGTCGCATCACTGCATTCACTTCTCCCTGTTTCGGTAATTTTTTCACAAGTTGCTGCGCTATTTGTTGTTGCGATCGCATTTGTTCTTGAAAAAACTCCTGTCTTTGCTTATCCTCTCGATCTAACCACCCCGTAGGTTCACTCACTAATGTCAGCGCCTCGGCTGGTTTCCCATCCCTTCCAGCGCGGCCAATTTCTTGCACATATTCAGATAACAAATGTGGCGCGTGAAAGTGAATTACCCAGCGCACATTCGATTTATTAATCCCCATACCAAAGGCGCAGGTACAAACCACAAATGGTATTTTACCACTTAACCAACTTGCTTCTACTTCACGGCGTTCTGTTGCACCCAATCCCGCATGATAACTAGCTGTGGCATAACCCATGTCTGCTAACCATTCAGCTAAATCTTCACTATCTCGCCTAGTGCGAACATAAACTAATCCCGATTGTTGCGGTCTATTTTGAATAAACTTTAATAATTGTTGTTTCCTCCCTCGTGGTGTCCAAGCAATGCGAATGCTGAGATGCAAGTTAGGACGGTAAGGATTCAAACGGAAAATCTCTGGTTGCTGTAATTGTAAAACTGTTTGAATAATTTTTTGGGCTAAGGGGTCAGCAGTAGCGGTAAAAGCGGCAATGCTGATTTTTGTTCCTGGTGGTTTTGATTTTAGCAATGCAGGACGCACCGCCCCTAATCTGCGATAAGCTGGGCGAAAACTATCACCCCACTGCACTAAACAATGGGCTTCATCTAAAATTAAGGCATTAATTTGCAATTGCGGCTGACATAATCTTTCCCAGACTGGCGCACTTAGCAAAGTTTCTGGCGATAAATAAAGTAATCTTAGCTGTTGACGTTCTAAAGCTTGCAGAGTTGCACGGCGTTGAGATGAAGACAATTCACTATGTAAAAGCGCTGCTTTCTGATGGCTTTGTAGTAGTTCCTGTACTTGATTTTCCATCAACGCCACCAAGGGCGAAACTACCAAAGTTAATCCTGTTTGTAGGAGTGCGGGAAGTTGAAAACAAATCGACTTTCCGCCACCTGTGGGCATAATAATCAGCGCATCTTTTTGCGCCAATAAACTGCTGACAATTTCTCCTTGTGGCGCACGAAAATCCTCATAACCCCAGATTTTTTGAAAAGCTGCACGAACTTCTTGCCAAGATTTTGTTGTAGGCTGATTCATAATCAATAGTAGATGCATTTATATCCTTGAACACTGAATATAGCCTCTGCTATCCGGCTAATGGTTCAGTAATTTCATCATCTTAGGTTGCAACGCACTGACTGCAAGAAGGGAGCATCTCAGTGAAAGCAAATGCACCATAAATCGACTCCCCCTTAATCCTTCCTTGCTAAAGCAGGAAACAAGATTTTTGCTCCCTCTCCTTAGTAAGGAGAGGGTTGGGGTGAGGTTTAAAGAGCTTTCTACGAAAGTGAAATACTCCCCTGCAAGAATGAATTAGAATTAATTATTACGCATCAACCTATTAAATAGAAGATTCAGCCAGATGAACGAAGAATTAAAACATAAATTTTACATCAGCAGCGATAAATCTAAATTAGATATTCAAATGATTCATGATTTTTTACAAACTTCCTATTGGGCTAAAAATATACCATTAGCCGTTGTGGAAAAGTCAATAGAAAATTCTTTATGTTTTGGACTTTATGAAGGCGATCAACAAGTTGGCTTTGCGAGAGTCATCACTGATTATGCAACTTCTGCGTTGTTAAAAGATGTTTTTATTTTGGAGCCTTATCGAGGACAGGGTTTAGGAAAATGGTTTGTAGAATATATTTTAGAATAAGTTGATGTGCAGCTAAATTGTATAACACGAAAACCCAAAAATATTGTAGTGCGGGCAACATGAGCGCGTCCAATATACAAATTAAATACGCAACAGCTTATCCAGAATTGCAAGATGTTCAAAGGTGGATGTTAGGCACAAAAGATGCTCATGGACTTTATGGCCGTTATGGGTTTAAAAATTTGACCGAGCCAGAAAAAATCATGATGCGTCTAAATTCTAATGCTGATCAAGCATAAGGCAATACATTTCAGTTAAGCATTTTTTTCTTCTCTCAGTTTCCTCTGCGTCTGGAGTGGTTCGTTAAAAAAATTGACTTTGACAAAGAGTTTGAGCCTTATAGCGTTTCCTAATCAGATGAGGTACATCATAGCCCCCTCTCGAAGAGCGGGGAGGGGGTTGGGGGTGGGGTTGTTGTACCTCACTCAACCGAGAAGAGCCTTATACCAATTCTGTATGAAGATGCGCTAAAGCATATTAGGACTGAAATACAAGAAATAAAAACGAACCGCAAAGGACGCAAAGGACACAAAGGAAGAAAGAAAGAAAGTTCAACTGCGAATCAAAACAGAGATGTTTTTACACTTTCTGTGCAGATACTTCTTCTTGCTTTTCTTGAGTTTGCAATGCAGAATACAACCTATTCAACGCATTTACATAAGCTTGCGCGGATGCCACAATGATATCTGTGTTCGCCGCATGACCAGAAAATACTCTAGATTCATAACGTAAACGAATCGTCACTTCTCCAAGGGCATCAATACCACCTGTTACTGACTGCACAGAAAACTCAATCAACTCGTTGGGCACATTCACCACACGGTTGATGGCTTTGTAAACTGCATCCACTGGCCCAGTACCGATCGCAGCATCGGTTAATTCTTCACCGTCTGGGGTACGCAGGGTAACTGTAGCAGTAGGACGGGCGTTGCTACCACAGGAAACTTGCACCAACTCTACCCGGAACAAATCGGGTGCTTGTTGGATTTCATCGTTAACGATCGCTTCCAAATCCCAATCAGAAATCTCTTTCTTTTTATCTGCTACATCTTTGAATCTGACGAATGCTTTATTTAATTCCGTATCTGACAGTTCAAAGCCCAATTCTTTCAACCGAGTGCGGAAAGCATTTCTCCCGGAATGTTTACCCAAAACTATTTGATTGTCTGTCAAGCCAATCAATTGGGCATCCATAATTTCGTAGGTGAGCCTGTTTTTTAACACACCATCTTGGTGAATCCCAGACTCATGGGCAAAGGCATTCGCCCCAACGATCGCTTTATTTGCTTGTACTAACATTCCCGTCAAATTAGAAACTAAGCGTGAAGTTTTGTAAATTTGGCGGGTGTCGATATTTGTTAAGGATTCTTGAGAATCTGCTGGTCTTCCCAAGTAGGGGTTAAAATATTGCCGTCGCACATGCAGCGCCATCACCAATTCTTCTAGTGAGGCATTTCCGGCACGTTCGCCAATCCCATTGATTGTACATTCTAGTTGCCGTGCGCCATTTTTGACGGCTTCTAAAAAGTTAGCAACTGCCAAGCCTAAATCATTATGACCGTGAACGGAAATAATCGCTTGGTCGATGTTGGGGACATTTTCGATAATTCCCTTAATGATCGCTCCAAATTCGCTAGGGGTGGTGTAACCCACAGTATCGGGAATGTTAACTGTTGTTGCACCAGCTGCGATCGCTCCCTCTAAAACTTGGTAAAGAAATTCTGGATCGGTACGCGCCGCATCCATCGGCGAAAATTCTACATCTGTCATGAAGGACTTGGCATAAGCTACCATTTCTTTAGCGATCGCTAGCACTTCTGCCCGTGACTTTCGCAGCTGATACTCTAAATGAATATCAGAAGTGGAAATAAATGTGTGAATTCTGGCGTTAACTGCTGGTTTTAAGGCTTCGGCGGCGGCTTCAATATCTGCTTTAATCGCTCTTGCCAAACTGCAAATTACCGGGCCATTTTCTGTGCCGACAATTTGGGAAATCTTCTTAACTGCTTCAAAATCTCCCGGACTAGCAAAGGCAAAGCCTGCTTCAATTACATCTACACCCAGACGCGCCAGTTGCTTGGCAATAACTAGCTTTTCGTCTATATTCAGAGTTGCTCCTGGACATTGCTCTCCATCTCGCAATGTCGTATCAAAAATGATAATTCGATCTGTTTTGTTTGTCATTTGCCGTTTGTTGTTTAGTTTCTACTTGTGGCTTAATATATCTTCAACCTTAGTTTTTCTTTTACTCTTACCTTTGTAAATAATTGCTAAGACTACTAACCTTCGGTTTTTTCTATTTGTTCTCTGATATCATTTAAATCTATATATCTATCAGTAGCATTCCGTAGCTCTCTAGCGATCATCCCTTCTGTTGATACTACCGTGATATGTGTATTTTTGGATCGTAATAGTTCGATTGCTCTTTCAAAATCTCCATCGCCACTGAATAATACTACTCGGTCATACTGATCAACTGTATTAAACATATCTACAACAATTTCAATATCTAAATTCGCTTTTTGCGAGTAACGACCGGACGTATCATCATAATATTCTTTAAGAATTTTAGTTCTGACTGTATATCCCAGACTAATTAGAGCATCTCTAAAACCTCGCTGATCTTGTGGGTCTTTTAAGCCAGTGTACCAGAATGCATTAATTAATGTTGTTTCTGATTGCTCATGTTTGAAGTATTCTAAGACTCGCCGAGGGTCAAAAAACCAGCCATTTTTTTGTTGAGCATAGAACATATTGTTTCCGTCTACAAAAATAGACAGACGATTCATTGGAGAACCCATACAAATTTACACCTAATAATATAAATGAATTTAGACGGAACAATAGATTATAGCAATTCTCAAATGACAAGTTTGCTAATATCTATAAAGTAGCTCTTTATCTATAGCTTTTATCCTACCTCTTTCAAAGCATAAAAACGGCTGCAATATTGGAGTTGAGATATTGGGTGCTAAACCTGATTCACCTCCGGCACTGCAAGAGCCACTCTCTGATCAAAATCTACCAATAAAATTGACTCAGTGGCAGCATTCATCGCTGCATAACACTAAATTTTACTCCTAAAGAGGTATAGCATAGGCTTAGGGTGTGGATATAAGTTAATGCCTATCTAGAGGTAAAGCTTTCAGTATCAGGACACGCTTTGTCAAAAGTACGAATATTGCGCCAGAGACAGAAGACAACTTGGGACAGCTTCTGGTAGACCATCGACTTCAGAGCCTACCTGTTGGTTGGGTTGGGGTAAAATCTCACCGCAACCAAATACACAGGGGGAGTATATCCGGCTCTGATCTGTGGGACAATTACTCTTTTGTAACTCACTCAACAGAAAAAGAATAAGTTAGCCAATGACTGAGTAGGAATCTCTTGGGGCTAGCTCTGGTAATAAAAGTTTGTTGATGAATAGAAGATACTTTACAAATGTATAAGATTGTCATTTAAGTCTGATTTCAATGAGCTTGTACTAAAACGTGGTCTGAATAAATAAAAGTGTTGGACTTAAATCAATCAGTAACACGATATGGCAGAAGAACCTACATCTACCTTAACTAAAAACTATGTCTCTGCTGCCAATAGACTGTCAAGTAAACCGACAAAAGTAACTTTGACAGCATCGGCTCGCCAGTCCAAGTGGATGGTTCGCTTAGGTCATCTCCTCGCTGGTGCTTGGGTAATCGGCGCAGCACTGCTGAGTGCTTCTGGTTGGGAGTTGGTTGAATTGAGCGAAAATCAGGCGCAATCTGATTTTTTTCAACTGCGTGGGCCGATTGTACCTCCTGAAGACATCGTAATTTTAGCAATAGACGATCAATCAATATCAGTTCCCGAACAGTACTATAAAACAGATCCAAAACAATATGCCTACCTAGAAATACTGAAATCTTATCCTTATCAACGTGCTGCTTATGCCCAAGTAATCACAAAGTTAATCAAAGCAGGTGCCCGCTCTGTAGCGGTAGATGTCGTTTTTGACACGCCAAGTAGTTATGGAGTTACTGACGATCGCCAACTCCAGGCAGCATTGCAAAAATATGGCAGCAAAGTTACTTTAGCAGCCGTCTACGAAAATTCCCAGACGCGCCAAGGATCTTTTATGCAACTGATAGATCCTCAACAGATGTTTCGTACCGGATCAGTGTCCATTGGCTCAGTGAATTTCCCCGTGGAGGCGGATGGTAAAGTTCATCGATTGGGGAGTGAGTTTTCTAAGTTGTTACCTGAAGATAATTTGATCGAGAAGCTACCCTCTTTTGATCAAGCAGCGCTCAGGACAGCACAATTAAATTATCCCCGACCAAAGGGCGATCGCATTAATTTTTCGGGGTCTGCGGGGACATTTGAGCAAATACCCTTTTGGCATGTACTCGACCCGCAAAACTGGAACACCTATTTGCAGCAGGGAAAGGTCTTCAAAAACAAGATCGTGCTGATTGGGGCAACAGATAAGTTAAACAATGATTATTATCCGGTCGCTGCTAGCAACAGCGATAAACCCATGTCAGGCGTGGAAATTCACGCCAATGCGATCGCCACTTTGATGCAAGGTAAAGCGATCGCTCCAGGAATTAACAGCCTACCATTGCGGGGTTTGTTTGTGCTAATTCTAGTTGGTAGTACAGCCTTGATGATTAGCCGACGCAAGCGTAGTATCAATAGATTTCTATCTAGCCTCGCCCTCTCTGGCACTTGGGTAGGAATTAGCTATGGGTTATTTGTCTATGGTCAGTTAATTTTTCCCACTACAGTACCAATGATTGCGATCGCAATGATCGGACTTAGCTACCTGGGAACCTCATTAGTCAGAGAAAGCATCAAAAAACGCCAATTAGTAGACATTTTTCAGAAGTATAAAACTTCCACCGTTGTCCAAGAGATTATCAGCCAACAAGATGACTTCCAAGGACTAATCCAGGAACGAGATTTAGCCTTAACAGGGAAAGTACTGGCTCGACGCTACAAAATTGTCAAAGTTCTCGGTTCCGGTGGATTCAGCGAAACCTATATTGCCGAAGATACCCAACGTCCTGGTAATCCGCGATGTGTTGTCAAGCAACTAAAACCAGCCAACACCAAACCCGAAGGATTGCAAATTGCCAGACGTTTTTTTAACTCAGAAGCGCAAACACTAGAAAAATTGGGAACGCACGCTCAAATCCCCCAACTTTTGGCGTATTTTGAAGAAGATGAAGAATTTTATTTAGTACAAGAACAGATAATTGGTCATCCTTTAAATCAGGAACTCTCAGCAGGTAGAGCAATTGATGAAATTGCAGTGATCAAAATTGTCAGGGATTTATTGCAAACATTAACATTTATCCATAAAAACAACGTGATTCATCGGGATATTAAGCCCAGCAATATCATCCGGCGACATTCAGACGGTAAACTGGTACTGATTGACTTTGGAGCAGTCAAAGAAGTTAGCACAAAACAGCTTGATAGTCAAGAGCAAATGCCCTTCACCGTTGGCATTGGTACTCAGGGTTACGCACCAAGCGAGCAATGTTTTGGGCGTCCACACTACAGTAGTGATATCTATGCAGTCGGCATGGTTGGGATTAAAGCCTTGACTGGGATAGCGCCCCGTGACCTAGATAGAGATGCTGATGGAGAGATTAAATGGAGCGATGCCTACGGCGGTAAACTACGCACACAAGTTAGCCACGCCCTAGCGAAGATTCTCAGTAAAATGGTGCTGGATGACTTCAAACAGCGATATCAGTCTGCATCAGAGGCTCTTGAGGCTCTTGAGGAACTTGAAGCTTTTGACGATGTTATAAATTCCCAAAGCATATACCCCATACCACACGATGACTCATTAATGAATACTTTAGACGATTTAGACGCTCCCACAAAATCTTGCTCAGAAAGACAAGGAGGACAAGATTAAGAATTAAGAATTCAAAATTCACGCATTCAAAATTGAAATTACGAATTACGAATTACGAATTACGAATTATTTTAACGACAGGAATTCTTCTCCTACCGTGGGATGAATGCCTATGGTTTCATCCAGGTCTTCCTTAGTAATGCCCTTGCGAATTGCCACGCCGAGACTTTGAATGATATCTGCTGCGTGTTCACCCACCATATGAGCACCCAAAACTTGCCCAGAATCACCATTTAACACTAACTTGATAGTGGTTGGCTCATTCTGTTCGATTAACTGATACAACAGTGGTTGGAACTGGGTGCAGTAGCATTGTACAGATTCACCAAATTTTTCCCGTGCTTTTGCCTCCGTCATCCCCACACTAGCCGCTTCTGGACGGCAAAAAACAGCAGTGGGCACATAATCATAATTCGGTTTTTGCGGCTTGTTGCCAAAAACTGTATCGGCAAAGGCAATACCTTCTGCTTGAGCGACTGGAGACAATTGCACGCGGCTGGTGCAGTCACCCACAGCAAAAATGTTTTCTTGGCTAGTGCGGCTGTATTCATCTACTTTAATTGCACCATGTTCGCCAAGTTCAACATGGGCATTTTCCAAACTAAGATTCTTGGTATTGGGAGCGTAACCTGTGGCAACTAAGATGGTATCTGCTGTAATTATTTCTTGGCTCTCACCAGTAATAGTTAACAACAAACACTCATCTGAGAATTTGATTTCACCAACAGTGCTATTGGTGAATAACTTAATTCCGCGTTTAATCAAACCCTGTTGTACAGCAGAGCGAATGTCATCATCAAACCCCGATAAAATCATCTCGTCTTTTTCAATTACCGTCACCTCGCAACCGAAAGCGTGCATCATGCTGGAAAATTCGACACCAATGTAGCCGCCGCCAATAATTGCTAAACGTTTCGGCAAATAAGGTAGCTGAAACATCTCGCGGGATGTGATGGCATATTCTATACCTGGGATGTTGGGCTTGAGGGGTTGCCCTCCCACAGCAATTAAAATTTTGTCTGCTGTAACTTTGCGCCCATGAATATTGATAGTATGGGCATCGATGAAACTGGCATATTCAGAAATTAGTTCAATTCCAGCTTTTTGCAATTGCTGAAAATAGGATTGGTTAATGCTGCCAATATGCTGATGTACTGACTTAATAAATAATGTCCAGTCAAAGTATGTTTGACAGTCACTCCACCCATAACTGTGTGCTACTTGATTTTGCAGGGCGAAGTCAGCAGCGTAAACAATCAGTTTTTTGGGAACGCAACCGCGATTTACACAAGTTCCACCGACGGATTCTTGTTCAGCAATGGCCACACGTACACCGTAACTAGCTGCTTTTTTAGCTGCTGCCAATCCCCCAGGCCCAGCACCAATGACAAACAAATCGTAATCAAATGTCATAAAAATCTGTTCCTTTTTTACTGTTTGGAAAGCAGAGCTATTTCATCCCTTATACTTATTCACACAAAACTTCATCTACTGTCTTTGGGTGGACAATTTGGGATGAAACCAGGTTGATATGTAGCACATTGCCGCATTAATCGCAATTAGATCCAAAAAGAACAGCGTAGGCGCAGCCCGCCGTAGGCATCGCTCGATTATTGCTAAGTTATATTACATTATGTTGTCAAACAAGCATTTTGTCTATTCTACAAGAGGTAGATGTTTGCGTAGGCGTAGCCCGTCGTAGACATCGCTTGGGGCGGGTATGCGATCGCACTTTTGATCCAAAGCATATAAATAACAGCCTAATCTTCAGTTACAATCTCACCTAATGACTAAAATAGTTATGGAAAAACACTTGATAATTGAGTTAGTAGCTACGAATTACTACTAATCTGCTTCCACTACTTCTAATGTCAAAATCCCTTTTGGTTTATTCACAACCAACTGCATAATATCCAACCACAGTGAACCAAGCAAAATATCAGGTAGTTCTTCTCCTACATGAACAGGAATGATAAATTCTTTGCCAGCAACAATGACTTTTCCTTCATATAAATCAAAATACTCTAATCCTCTGGCAGTTTGCATCTCAATCTTAGGTATAACTATCGGCCAGTCAATAGCTTCCAAGTCTTGAGAATTAATCGCCAGCCACCCAGATGTAAAACCTGTATCAAGTATTGCTTCAACTTCAAATTGCTCACCATTAGCTACAACCAATTGTATTTCAAAGAACAATTCTCCATTGTTACCAAACTTGCCCGCAATCATATCGTGCCGCAGGCTCCAATTTCGTTAAGGCGAAAGATAGTAAGTTTCGCATCTGGATTAGTATATCGCGCGCAAATTTGCTGTAGCAAACCTTCTAGTTTCGCGTCAATCAGGTAGTTTTCGCTTTCTGCATCAATAGCGATAAACCAGTTGTAATGGTTGTCGATGAGTTGGGGACGAAGAGACTCAAAAATAGTACGACACCGCGCACCTAGTTCATGACGTTGTGCTTGACGGAGATTTATTTCTTCAGGCGTGACGTTAGATTTTCTCCATCCCCGATTTCGGCTTGTTTTTGATAATTGAGTCATATTGAATAAAAATAGATTAGAAGCACTATATATATAATACATTCGTGCGATCGCAGCGAAAACAATAGTTCCATTTCTGACCAATTTCTTAACTACGTTATTCTGTATCCAATATTGGTGTTGTACTGCTCAAAAAGTGCGATCGCATACCCGCGCACCGTAAGCGATCGCACTTCTAGGCAGCAACTTCACTGAAGAAAAAATTCAGCCGATTAAGCCATTGATGCCAGACATGAATTAGCCTTGCACGGTCAAATTCAAAAATCTCTGCTTCTTCACCTGGCAAGGCTACGACAATGAGAGCATGGTTAATTTTGCAGTTAAAGAGGCGATCGCTATAATACCGATTTATCGCACCACCATAAGCAGCTACTTGTAAAGGCTTGTCATAAAGCTTATCAAATCTCAGTTTTGGTTCCTCGGCTGTAGTCCATTCAATTAAATGCGGAACACCTTGATAACGAGCAACTAAATCAACTTTCCCGGCGTAAAGTTCCTGATAGTTAGGCACAACTTGCTCAACCAGTTGAACATCGCTAAGTTCGTTTAGCACAGATTGAACGCTATCCCAGTAAGGCTGAATCAGGCTGTTGTCAGGTTTGGGCGAGTAACCTTGCAGGTGTTCTTTAATCAACTGGTGCAAGGCATTTCCTCGGCGACGGCTGTTAGCAGCGATTCGATTTGCTTCTGCATCGCCAACTTTATTACGCCAATAGGAAAGGGCGGCTAGAGACTTTGGTGGCTGTGTCGCTTTTAAAACTGTGGTGACAGCAGGAAGAAGAACGCCACCATTACCTTGATAGTAGCATCGTCCGTTGATGTAAGTAGATTTCATAAGTGTTGTGAATGACTACATCAACTAGCTTCGAGGGTTGGTGTCTGAGATAGCGTCTGAGTCAGCTATCCAGAGTGTCTGACTTGTTGCATGAGTGTGTATGACTTTTAATTAGCTTTAGTTAAGATGATTAAAAGTTGCGTAGTTGAAATATGGCAGAGCGTGGGCTTAAAGCATCTACAGAAGGTATCGCAAAAGCAAATCAAGCTTTGATCCGTAATAGTTTAAATAAGACTGCTTTAGCAAGAGATTTAGGACTATCTCGTGCAACAGTTACCAATTTCTTTCGTGTAATACCAATTGAACGCCTCAATTTTGAAGAGATTTGTAAAAGGCTCGGTCTAAATTGGCAAGAGATAGTTGATATTCCAGTTTGCAAATCTCATATAGAAGAACATCAAAATACAACATCAAAAAATTTTGATTGTTTGGGGCGTGAGGATGCGATCGCAGGCGTTAAGCTACAACATGAAGTCTTTACTATACTGCAACAGGCAACACTATTGCAGATCGCACCGCTTCCAGAAAGTATCAAACAACTAGAAGAAGCTCTTGAAAATATTCCATCCTTAATAAATGAAAAACGAATTCGTAAAGCTGAATTATTAGAATTGAACAAAAAGCAAAAAAAAGAAAAACTCAATGCTAAAGATGACGAGAGATTAAGATTTATTCAAAAAGATATTACTTTACAATACAAACAAGAATTCTTAGCAAGAGATACAAATTTGAGTGTTTTTTACATTAAGCAATTTTTTGATAAAATACCAATAGAAAAGTCAAAGTTTATCAAAATCTGCTTCGTATTAAATATTGATTGGAAAATTTTCACAGATATATATTTTGTAAGAACACTAGTTTTGTTAGTACCGCAGATACGCTTACAATACTCTCAAAGAATTAGATATTTTTGTGGTAGACTCCATGTATTATATCTCTCAAAGTCTCTTGAAATTGATGACCTTTATGTAGATGTGAATATACTAGATAATCCGCCCAGTTACCAATGGTTGGACTTTACGGATATACCTCAAGTTTATAACGCACAGACACATGAATTTGATCGTTTGGGCTTAGGGAAAGTTAGTCAAGCAAGAGTTGCAGGAGTTTTGGCTGTAGAAAAATATCAGAATCTGATGGTACTAGGTAAACCAGGCGCAGGTAAAAGTACTTTTTTGAAACATATAGCAGTTCAATGTAATCAAGGTACATTAGAAGCTGAGAGAGTTCCTATTTTTATTGGAATAAAACAATTTGCTGATGATTCCAGGAAAATAGGAGAATACGATTTATTAAACTATATCCGTAAAGAATTTGAGATTTGTGGTATTACCGAAGCCGCATTAATAGATAACCTCTTAGAATATGGCAGATTGCTCATTCTACTTGATGGATTAGATGAGGTATCACAAGAAAGTAGTGTTCAGACAATACAATGTATTAATAGTTTTTGTAATATTTTTTTTAAGAACAAATTTATTATTACTTGTAGAATTGCTGCTAAAAAATATAAATTTTTTAGCTTTAAAGATATTGAAGTAGCAGATTTTACATTAGAGCAAATTAAGGCTTTTGCTAAAAATTGGTTTATGGCAGTTGACAATAAATCTGAAGAAGATGGAATTTTTAAAGCCTATCAGTTTATAGAACAGCTAAATTATCCAGAAAATCAACAATTACAAGATATAGCCGTAACACCAATTTTGCTAACTTTGCTATGTTTAGCTTTTCAACAAAAAACACAATTTCCTTCTAATAGAGCAACTTTATATAAACGGGGAATAGAAGCTCTGTTAATAAAATGGGATGAAGCGCGAGGAATTAAACGCGATGATGTTTACCGGCAACTATCTCTAGAACATAAAATAGAACTTTTGACTCAAGTAGCAACTAATACTTTTGAAAACAATCGTTATTTTTTTACAAAAGACGAAATCCAGGATGAAATTTATAAATATATTTCTACTTTAAATTTTATCTCAAATGATACAGCTACATTAAAAAATAATAGTAGAGCAGTTCTAGAATCTATTGAGGCTCAACATGGGTTGGTGGTAGAAAGAGCGCAAGAACTGTATTCTTTCTCTCATTTAACATTTCAAGAGTATTTTACAGCGACAAAGTTTAAAGCATTGATTGATAATTCTGATAATAAAGTGCATACTTTACTATTAAATATTTCAGATGAACGCTGGCGTGAAGTATTTTCAATAGCTACTAATATGACCTGGACTTCTGAACAAATAATATTTCTCAAAAGTGTAATTGATAACTTTATTAGCAGCGATGTAGAAGATGAGTTACAAGAATTGTTATTATGGGTAAAGCAAAAATCAAATTCAGTCATAGTAAAATACAAGTTAGCAACTGCTCGATGTTTTTATTTTTCTCTGGCTTTAGATATAATTTACAACTCTAAAAATAGTCTAACTAGTAATATAGATTTTACCTTAGTCTTTGACATAGATGAACAATTTGCAATTGATATTGCGGGAGCTTCTAATTATGTTGATTCTCTTACTCTTGCTAATGCTACAGAATTTGCACTTGACTTGAATCTTATCAATAAAATTAGAGTTACCTCTGCTGCTGCTCCTATAGATACTATTGCTATTTCTCAAAACTGTACCTCTGACTCCCAATTGAAGAAATCACTAATACAACTTGAACATAGATTACCTCAGTGGGATATTACAGGCAATTATCCAGATGATAATAATGAAATTAATGAAATAACAGAGTATGATAACTGGTGGAAAGAAAATGGTGAAGATTTTGTAGAGAAATTAAGAAATATAATAATTACGCATCGCAACATAGGTCATAATTGGGAGTTTATTAATTCTCAAAATTATAAATTATTAAAGCAGTATTACTATGCTAATAAACTTTTGGTTAATTGCCTAAATAATGCTGATAAAGCTAAAACTATTACTTCCAAACTCCGATCGCACATCGAAGACACCATACTCTTACCCATCGCTGAAATAGAAAAACGACCATTCAAAAATTAAATCGCCTTCTTCTTTGCGCCTTCGCGTAAGGTATAAATCAAAAACAAAGGCGGGTGCGGGGGTTGAACCCGCTAATCCCCACAATGGTGGAGACATAACCGATAATCCTAAATTCTGCGTCCCCGAAAGGCAAGTTGCGAACAAGGATAACCCGCCATGAAGTAGGAAGGATAAAGTGTTTCATCCTTTACCCTTCAGCAATATCTACAATTCACCCATAGCCAGCATCTGGATGATCCGAGGCGTACCTGGGTCGAACCCTGCCAAATCCCAAGACAGCGAATCTTCAGGATCTACCAAAGTAATTTGGTAAGGTGTCAAGGTGACATACACCGCCTTGACGTTGGGATTTACCTTTTTGCGGTACTCCTTCAACGCTTGACTTGGATGCTTATTTCCAGACCAGCTTTCCGAGTCAGTCCAAAAGCAAACTACATCAGCTTTGAACTTATTCTTAATCATCCAGTCGTAAGCCACAGATGCATCCGTTCCACCAAAGTTTTGGTTGCTAGCTTTGCGAACCGCAGAACTAAAACTATCTTTAGCAGTGATACCTAATTCCCGGAATTCGGTAGCAAAGCCGCGAATCATGTAGTTTTTCTCTGCTTTTGCTGTCACCAGTGCCATTGTAGTGGCAATTTCACAACAAGTTAGTCCCATATCTGCAACCAAACTACCCATAGAACCAGAAACATCCACGGCGTGCATGAACACTTTACCTGTGGGTTGCACAACATCAAAAGACAGTTCAACCGCCTTTTCTAAGATGTCCACAATCCGAGGAACTGGGTTCCAAGTTTTCTTACTGCGTCCTAATGTTCCACCAGATTCATAAGTCTTGAGTGCTTTCAAAACATCAATCGGATGGATGCGACCTTTCCGCAGATGTTCTCTGCGATTAAGAACTGCTTCCACTTGCAGCAAATTAGCGTTTTCATCAGCTCGTAACACACCTAGTTCAGTTAAAGAACCCAAGTTACGTAACATTGCACCTATTGGCATTTCCTGAAATAGCAGTTGCCAAGCAAGCTTGTCCATTTTGCCCACAGGTGCAGCCATTTCGTGGGTTAAGCGTCCTTGGGAAATAGCTTCATGGGTTTGGGTGGGATTCCGCTTCAGCCACTCATACCACCAAATCTGCGCCAACGCCTCTGAGGGGATATCTGCTGGCAATTCTTCCCAGCCTCTAACTACCCACTCAAATAGTTGACGGTGATTTTCTGTAGGCGGTTTTACATGGAACAACCGCAACGCATCTCGGTGGGAGAAGCCTTGACGCTGTTGATATTTCAACAGTTGATAAGCTAAACCCTTGACATCTTCCCTTGAGAGCCAAGTTTTACCAGCTTCCCGCACTACTTTGCCAAATCCCCGCAGAGATTTGGTGTAGTTCAACCATTCGTAGAAGTGGCTACCAGTGCGGACAACTTGCGGGAAGATTTCACCAAACGCCTGTTTTGCTTCCGGTGCTTCACCCATCGATAGCAACACCAAAGCCAAGATAGGCGCACTGTTATTGATGGCGCGTCCATCGCTAGCATACAAAATTTCTTCCGCTACACGGCTGGGATTTTCGGCAACAGCTTGTCTGACAACTGTCACAAAATCCTCAGTTAATTCCTGTTTCCCAGCGTAGTAAGTGCTTTTTGCTGTGCCAACCAAAAGACAACGGCGCAGCATCTTCCAAATACCAGCGTTGAACATCCAACCGCCGGAACGCCCCTGAACCATTTCTGCTTCTCGTCCGGGGATAGGTTGATTTTGGGGTGTAGTTGTTTTCTTTTTAGTGAAGAAGTTGTAATTCATCGCTTCATCTCCCGTCCCTTGCGGGCAAAATCAAAGGTGGCAGAGCGGGATTTGAACCCGCGACTTCCGGCTTAACAGGCGATAACCCTAATTCGTCGGCCTTTTCAGGCAAGGTGTGAATAAGGATGTTTTTCGGCGCTCTACCAAACTGAGCTACCTGCCACATGGAAATTTTGGATTTTGGATTTTAGATTTTAAATTTAATCTAAAATCTAAAATTATTTGGTGTAGCGGAGCGGGATTTGAACCCGCGACCTCTCGAACCCGATTCGATAACCCTAATTCGTCGGCCTTTTCAGGCAAGGGGTGAACAAGGATGTTTAGCGCTCTACCTCTGAGCTACCCGCCACATGAAATTTGGGATTTGAGATTTTAAATTCAATCCAAAATCTAAAATCTAAAATCTAAAATTAATTGGTGTAGTGGAGCGGGAATCGAACCCGCGAATGCTCGTTTTTAACGATAACCCTCAATTCATCGGCCTTTGCAGGCAAGGGGTGAATAAGGATATTAAGCGCCTTACCACTTGGCTACCCACTACATGAAAATTTAAAACTCAGCACTCAATTTGCTCTAGCGAAGTAGGATTTTTACCTACACTTCCAGAAGTTCGATCAAGGGTGTTTAAGTTATATGCGATAACCCTCAATATGTCGCCCCTTCCTGGCAAGGTGAGCGCTCTGCAATTTGAGCTATTCGCTACTGGTGAAAGCTAACTTCCTAGTGAAAGTTGACTTGTATTATTAATGTAGTATATGTAATATATGTTGTCAAGGGTCTGGCAAGCAAATTTAGAATTATTGCTTTGGAAAGAAAAGTTTAAGCGGCATAAGTAAGCCTCTGATCAGAATTTCGGGGGGATATTATCTGAAGGGTATTACGATCGCTCTCGTTAAAACCCTTTTATTTTCTCTGATAAAAAACTTATGCGCGTAGTTTATCGCCGTAGGCATCGCACACTAATGTCACAGAAGTAGAAGGGTGATCAGGGTATAACACCTACCAAGTAAAGGTTTTGCCGGGAAATTTGCCGGAAATTTGCCAAAAGATACAAAAAAGTACCCAAATTTTTGCCAATATAATAATATATTATTTCCTAAAATTCACTTGGCAAAAATCGGTATGAGTGAAAAACCGATAGAAGGTAACGGTAAAGCTTTTCTCGTTCTACTTTTGCCCATCTCGTTTTTGATTATTTTCCTGGTTGCCACCTGGAGACTTTTACTAGCGCTAATCGTGCTGGGAATTGGCTTCAAGATTTGGCAAGAATATCAATGGCAACAGTGGACTCAGCAAGTTAACCCAATTTTTCATCAGTTGGTTCGGGAAAATCAGGGCAGACTTACGCCAATGGACTTGGCAATCAAGGGCAATTTTCCTGGAACAACGGCAAAACGCTACTTGGATGGTAAAGCTTCGGAGTTTGGTGCAAGTGTACTTAATTCTGAAGATGCAGGGCAGTCTTATTACTTTATAACTGCCAGCATTCTCGGCAATATCCTTGACAGTAGTGAGCCTGTTAAAGAGCTTCCTGCTCAACCAGTTACTAAAATTGCGCGATCGCTCCTAGCACCACCACCAACCCTACAGGAGGAAGAACTAGAAACTGAATCACTCCCACAACCAACCCATGAGTCAGCTAAACGATCGCTGGAAAAACAGTTAATTTTTGGCTCTCTCATTCAATCTGAACTTGCCAAACGGTTAAATGTCTATTCCAGTACGGTTTATAAACGGCGAAATGATCCAGAGTTTCCTGAGTGGAGTCGCAGCAAAGACCCTGATGGTATTGCCTGGTCATACGTGGAAAAAACTAAGGAATTTTTTCCATTGGAAGAAGGTTAAACCAATTCAAAATTCAAAATTCAAAATTCAAAATTAACGCGATGTGCGACTTATTTTTAAAACCCCGCTTCCATTCCTCTCCTCGAAGGGTGGAGAGGCTTTGATTCTTGCTCCCCTTCCCTTGTAGGGAAGGGGTTGGGGGTTAGGTTTGAGAGTACAGTTGCACACGGCGTAAATTAGAATGATTGAATTTTTGTTTGTAACCCAACAGCTTCGCTGATGGTAGCTAATTTGTTTTCTTCTAGTTTGTCTAGCAAACCTTGAAGAATTCGGCGTACCATCAGTGGGCCTTCGTAAATCCAGCCTGTATAAACCTGGATCAGGCTAGCACCAGCAGTAATTTTTTCCCAAGCATCTTCAGGAGAAAAGATGCCACCAACGCCAATAATCGGGATTTGTCCTTGGGTTTGCTGCCAAATAAAACGAATTACCTCAGTGGAGCGATCGCGCAATGGTTCACCGCTAATTCCGCCAGCTTCATCCTGGGGTGATTTGCCAGTTTGGTCAATTACCTGGGTTTTTAGTCCATCACGGCGGATGGTGGTGTTAGTGGCGATAATTCCCGCCAGTTGGTAAGTTTTAGCAAGAGTTATAATATCAGCGATCGCTGACCATTCTAAATCTGGCGCTATCTTGACAAAAATTGGTTTTTGTGTAGTATTTTCTTGTTGCAATAATTCTAAGATGGCACTGAGCATTGAAGCATCTTGGAGCGATCGCAATCCCGGTGTATTGGGAGAAGAGACATTAACAACAAAATAGTCTCCCAAATCCTTGAGTAAACGAAAACTATCAAGATAATCCTGTGCGGCTGCTTCTAGGGGAGTTACCTTAGATTTACCCAAATTTATCCCTATCGGTATTGACTGGCTTAACTCCTGTTTTTCCTGTTCCAAACGTGTCGCCATTGCTGCTGCACCACGATTATTAAAGCCCATCCGATTCAGAGCAGCTTTATCCAACGGCAAGCGAAACAAACGGGGACGCGGATTTCCTGGCTGTGGGTGAAAAGTTACAGTTCCCAATTCTGCAAAGCCAAAACCCAGATTAGACCAAATGCCAGCAGCGACTCCATCCTTATCGAAGCCAGCTGCTAACCCTACAGGATTTGGGAAGTTTAGCCCAAACAAATTTTGTTCTAGGCGGGAATCGTACACACATAAGGACTGCTTTAGGCGTTGGTTTACCCAACTAGCTCTTTGGCGATTGGCTGTTTGCGATAGCCAACTAAAACTGCGAATCGTCTGCTGGTGTAACCACTCGGAATCGGTTTTTACCACATTAAACAAAAGCGGACGAATGGCAAATTTATAAATATCCATTAGCTTTTATCAGAATGATTACAGTTAAGTTAGAACCGGAAGTAACTCAGCAGGATCGGATGACACTCATCCAAATGATTCGCCAGTTCAATCAACATTTTTTTCCGTTGTCGGAGTGGCAACCTATAGCAGTTTTTGCACGAGATGAATCAGGCTTGATTGTTGGTGGAGTTCTGGGTGAAATCGGTTGCGATTGGCTTTATATCAGAGTCTTAGTTGTTCAAGAAGACTTACGCCGCAAAGGGATTGGAAGCAACATCCTTAAAATTGCCGAAAAAGAAGGTCAAAAGCAAAACTGTGTAGGGGTTCATCTTGAAACATTAGAGTTTCAAGCTAAGGAATTTTATGAATCCCAAGGCTACACTGTATTTGCTTTTCAAGAAAATTACCCACTTGGACATAAAAGATACTTCATGCAAAAGTTATTTAACTAATTCTGTGAGTTTAAATCACCGTTACAAAATTTAATTACAAAACTTAATTACGAACGCGAGTGCGTGCCGGAGGCTCTATTACGAATTACGAATTACGAATTATTTGAAGTAGACTGCCGCGCTTACTCTTTAGCTTGTCGGAGTTCTTCTCTAGCTTGTCGGAGTTCATCTTTAGCTTGTCGGAGTTCATCTTTAGCTTGTCGGAGTTCTTCTTTAATTAGCCGCACTTCTTCGGCAGATTTTCTCATTTCTTCAGCAAGCTGCCGGGTTTTTTCGGCAGAATTTCTCATTTCTTCAGCCAGCTGTCGCTGCTCCTCTTGTGAGAGCCTAGTGTCTTCCGCAGACTCTCGCTCGTTTTCTTGTGAGAGCCTGGTATCTTCAGCAGACTCTCGCTTTTCTTCTGAGACTTGTCTCTGCTCCTCTAGAGCATCAGACGAAGTTTCGCCCATTTCCCTAGCACTCCATAATCTAACTTTAACGAACCCGTTAGCTAGAATTTTCAGCAAACACCCGTAGCAATATTACTCAGGATGCTTTTCTGAGCATCTTATATACTACATTAATTATCTGACTTTTCACGGTGTCTAGAAAACCTCACTTCGATTCCTCTCTCCTGCAAGGAAGGTTAGGTTTTGCGTTGACTTTTCCATATAACGTGAAAAGTCAGATATATTACAAGCTATGTTAACCAATAAATCAGATGGGGCAGCCGCAAAAACCTATAGTCGGCGAACAGCACATCATCTCCTTGGGACGTATCCTGCAACGCCTCAGAGACGAAGATAATGTTGACGTTCTGATTGAAACTACTATTTCTTATCTCAAAGAGCAGTTTGACTACAAACTGATTTGGATTGCTCTTTACGATCGCCTGAATCACATATTGTTCGGCAAAGGAGGTATGACACCTGATAATGATACGGTCTTTTTACGGCAAAGAGTTGTTCTCAATCCTGGGGATTTATTAGAGCAAGTAGTGATTCAACAAAATCCCTTGGGTGTAGCTGATTTACAAACTGAAATCCGCGCCGCCGAATGGCGAAAAGTTGCTCAAAAGTTCCACATCAAGGGAACGATTATTTTACCAATTCGCTATAAAGACCGTTGCTTAGGCTTGCTGTTACTAGGTTCAGAACGCTGGGGCTACCTACTCACAGGGGAAGCAAAAGCACGTTTGATGATGGTTCTAGGCGAATTGGGGGCAGTGCTTTATCAAAATGAGATGGATTTGCAGTACAAGCAAACCAAGAGAAGCGACGAGCCATTATTAGAATTGCTGGAAAATTTACGCACCCTCAGTAACCTTAATCAAAGACTTGAAGCAGCAGTCCAAGCAACTCATAAATTTGTCTCCCCCAGCCGGACAAATATTTACTGGTTTGAGCGGGAAGGGCGCTATTTTTGGTGTCGGATGAGCAATCAGCTTGTCAAACTCGATCGCAATTCCAGCAGTCAGCAAGCAGCAGGAATGACTGTACAGGACTTGAGCGACTTTTATTATGCTTTAACAGTTAATCAAATTGTCTCGATTGGTGATGCCCGCAGTTCTTTAAAGAGCCATTTTACGGCAAAATTGCTGCAACGGCTGAAGGTGCGATCGCTCTTGGCAGCTCCAATCATCTGGCAAAAGGACTTAGTAGGTTTTCTGGCGGTAGAAAGCAATGAACCTCGGATATGGATGGAGACAGAAAAAAATTTCGTCCAAGGTGTTGCTGGCTTAATCTCTCTGGTTGCATCTACCGAAAGCATGGAAAGCACTATCAAACAGATTCAAGAAGATGCTCAACTGACTAGCCAAGTTGCCCAAGGTATTTATAGTGAACATGACCTTCAGGAAACTTTACACAGTTGTGCTAAAAGAGTTTTAGCCAGGCTTGGTGCTACACGATTTTTGCTGTTGCAGTATGACCCTGAACAGAATAATTATCAATTCATTTACCAAAATCAACCCCATAATCGCCGACCGTTGACATTTACCCTTGATACTCTCAAAGAATTAGATGGGCAGCTTTTGCAACGTTCAACTCAAGCGGTGGAAATTCAGAACTTAAATGAAGATTTACGCTTTTTTAACTGGCGTCCCCTTTTATTAGAAAATGGTGTGCGATCGCTACTTATTTGTAAATGCACTCACGAGCATATACCAGTAGCGCTTTTGGCGATCACTCACGAAAGTCATCATTCTTGGACAACTCTGGAAAAGGAATTGCTGTGGGCTGTCAGTCAACAGATTGGTGTGATTGTTCGTCAATGGCAATTACATAACCGTACCACCCAACAGCAAAAAATTTCCCAGGCATTTGAGCAATGCCTACGCATCCTGACAGAATCCCAGAACAGCAAAATCGAGGTCAAAAAAAAGCATTTAGAACATACAGCACTCCAACAAATAGCATCAATTTTGGGATGTCCTCTAGCGGTACTGCTATCTTGGTCGCCTAATGAAAGTTGGGCAGAAATTATCTCTGAAGTGGTTGACAATAGTCAATTTGGAGTTTTTTCCGATGCATCTATTCCTATCCAGTCTGAAGCCTTAATTCAGTGGGCACTTCTGACGGAGAGTTACCTGACTTTGAAGGTACATGATTTACCACCAGAAACCCGGAAATGGTTGAATGTTCCAAACAAAGGTCAAATTTTAGTGATGGCATTACGTACCAATGCTGACTATGAAAACACAGGTGTAGTGTTGTTGGCAGACTATCAAGAGCGTCCCTGGTCAGAACAAAGCCTCAGTGCAACAGTAACTCTGATTTCTCAATTAGCTTGGTGGCGTCGTGAAAAGCAAATTACCCGACTTCTAGAATCGACAACAGAGGAATTACGACAACTCAACTGGTACAAACATCGTCGCTTAGAGGAAATCCAAAGAATAACGGCGCTGTCCCTGAAACAAATACATGATTTGGGCATTCCTGCTAATGAACTTACTCAGATGCGCTACCAGCTATTGCTGCGGCAGTTAGACCACACAGCCACCTCTATGAGTGGAATGCTCAAACTAGAGCAGTGGCAGCTACATATTAGTTGGGAAACTATGCCCATAGCTAGTTTATTGAAGCGATCGCTCGAACGCATCGAAAATTTACTTAAACAACAAAAGCTGTGGCTTGGTGTACATGGTTTGGGACAACAAATTGAGGCCCAAGAGTCGCCAAAGAATTCTTCATTAGCCAAAGGTGTTCCTACCTTAAACGCTCAATCTGCAATGGCGATCGCTGGTGATATTGTCAAAATTGAATTAGTGATCCATGAATTATTAGTTACTGCCTGTAACCGTTCTCAAATCGGCGGCAGAATTGATATTTGGTGTCGCCGTTTAGATACTTCTAAAATCCTAGATGCAAATCCTTCTTCTTCAACCGTAGAAGCCGATCATCAGACATCGCTAGAACTATCGATTACATACAACGGTGCGATCGAACCACAGTTACTCACAGAGTTACATGATAATACACCCAAGGATGTGCTTGCTCACTCCAACCTCGACCAACCACCAGGTTTACATCTGGTCATCTGCCAAAACCTCATGCAGGAGTTGGGAGGAGAGTTAAATTTCTATCAATTACCAGATAATCGGGTAGTTAGTCGCTTGCTGTTGCCGTTAATTGGTAATGATTCTTAGAGGATGTTTGAAAAGTATTGGGCCAATAGAATAGAGCCTCCGGCACGCTGACGCGAACGCTACTACACAAACGAAGTCCAGCGACCTGGACTAAGAGAAAATAAAAGGGTTTTAACCGAATGGCACTAAGTTAAGATACAGCCCCTGCCCTGACTGGTTCCCAGCCTCCAGGCTGGGAACCAGTCAGGGAGGCTCCGCCTCCAGTGGCTTGACCAGAGGCAGAGCCTCTCGGAATTCGTTCCCAGCCTGGAGGCTGGGAACGAGGCGACACAAGCCTTGGCGATCGCGTTTGTTATATCGGCGACTCCATTTGCTACATTGGCGATCGCCTTTGCTACATTGGCGATCGCATTTGTTATATCGGCGACTCCATTTGCTATATGGGCGATGGCCTTTGTTACATTGGCGACTCCATTTGTTATATCGGCGACTCCATTTGCTATATGGGCGATGGCCTTTGTTACATTGGCGATCGCCTTTGTTATATTGGCGATCGCCTTTGTTATATTGGCGATGCTTACGGTTGGCTACGCCCAATACGGTTCGGTTAAGATCCCCCCGCCTGCGGCGACCCCCTTAAAAAGTGGGTAAAAGAGGGTTATGAGCAAGCCTTTTTAAGGGGGGTTGGGGGGATCTTCCTGGGCAAAATATCACTAACCGAACGGTATTGTGGCTACGCCTACGCATTTGTTACAAAAACCATCACTTGATATTTATCCAAAAGACTTGCCTGCTCTAACTCCTGCCATTTTTTAACTCGTCGAACTCACCTCATATCAACTACAAGCGTTAACAATTTATCCTTGTCACTGTCAACGCTAATTAAACGCAAATATAAAATTATCTTGACTTGAATATTTACAATAAAACGTGACATTTTTTAAAATAGTAGTTAATATGTAACTTGATAAAACACTGATCAACATCATTCGTTTTTGAATATTAAAATATCTTAGCTAAATATCACCAAGATATTTATGATTTAGCATGAATAATATAGCGCTTATCGGTTGAGTGAAATACAGACCTAACCCCCAACCCCTTCCCTACTAGCGTTGGGGAGTAAGGTTCAAAGCCTCTCTCCTAAAAGGAAAGAGGTTTGGAGAGAGGTCAAAGGGTATTGCATACAAACGAAAAGCGCTATAAAACAAAAATTGATTGTTATAAATACATATCGTATTTACAGATTTAGATAGTTAATTAAATGTTTATATCTATTTTGGTATGAGAATAGCGGCTTAAATCTGCATTTATTAGGTAATAAGATGAAATCAAAACTCTTAAGCCATCGCTTTGAGCAAGACCAATATAAAATTTATCTGCCTGGAGGAATCTATTAATGAGATTTAGATACTTCAAGCATTTGTTGAGATTTAGTTCAATCCAAAGCATTATTGTTTTGGCTCTCATATCAATTCCTAACTTGTGTGGTGCATCTGCTCAGACTACTCCTAAAGGGGGAATTGACTGGATTTTAGTAGTAGATACTTCTGCTTCCATGCGTGGTGTCGGTGGAACGAAAAATATTTTTGAACCAGTAAAGAATTCTGTTAATGAATTTATTAACACGGCCAGATTAGGCGATACCGTTACTATTTATACTTTCGATCAAGATGTCACCTTAAATGCCAATGATGTCAGTATTAATAGTAATGCAGATAGAGGAAAACTCAAGCAAATAATTAGCTCACTTCAAGCTCAGGGTATGCGTACTCATACAGGTAAGGCTGTACAAAAGGCTTTGGAACATTCTGCCCTGTTAAACAAACGTGCTGATGCTCTTGGTCGTACTGTCAGCATAGTTTTTTTGACAGATGGATTAGAAGATGTGCGTGGTATTCCTAATCCTATTTCTATTCCTAGCAATACCCAACTTTTACCCGATCAACAATGCAAGCCCTATATATTTTTTGTGTCTTTAGGATTAAAAGAACACGAAAAGCAGCTGAATGACTTTGCTAGCAATCCAGCGCTTTGTGGGAAGGGGCAAGTATTGCGAGATCCTGGAGGAGTTCAACTCAATAAGCTGGCTGAAAATATCCGACCAGCAATAATTCAACCTAAGCTTGATGTCAATTTACCCACGGCGAATTTGCAGCCAGTATTACCTGGAACAACTACTGAACCGCTTAATATTAATGGTGTTAGTAATGTCAATGGTAAGGTAAGTTTGCAACTAGAAGACCCTCAGCAAAGTGGCATTCGCTTAATTCCACCCGATCGCACCATCGAGTTAGTTGCTAATCAAGCAACAGTCATTCCCGTGCGTTTGCAGATACCAGCAGAGGCAAAAGGGGGCGTTAGTAGCTTGCGCTTGGTGTTGGCGATCGCAGACCAAGGCATTGCACCGATTACAATTGACCTACCTATAACCATTAAGTCAAAACTCCAAATACAACCGACAAAGATAGATTTTGGCTCAATAGAAGCAGGTAAAACCACTGAAAGCCAAAGTTTCCTAGTTAACACCAATATATCTGGAACAGCTAGCTTACAACTGCAAGGCAATTCCAAAGACGTTTCGATAGCAGAACCTTCAGCAGCTATATCCTTACAACCAGGAGAAACTAAAATTCCCGTGCAGTTGCAGGTTACTGATAGCAATTTTGCAGGCGATCGCACTTTCACCTTAGTCCTAACCCCAGATAATTCGGTTGTTAGTCCTGTGAGTGCGGGAGTTCATCTGTATATTTTGATGCCACTGGGACGAAAAATAATCATTTGGTTGCTCTTAGGGCTGTTGGTGTTGTTAATTGCCCTGATTGTAGTTTGTCTGATTCAACGCAAAACCCCCTTGGAATTAGTCGAACATTTCCGCAATCGTAAGTACTTAGAAGGAGCCCTGGTAGTGCTGGAACCACGACCACAATCATCGGAAGACCAAGAGATTAGTCTCACTCACCAGCACAAAAACAAAGTCTGCTTAAGTGAATTAATACCAGTAATAGCTGGTACAAATTCTGATGCCGAGTTAGTCACAGTTTGGCGGGCAGGCAAAAAGAATATAGATTTACATTGTTTGAAAGGTGTAATTTTTGTGAATACTAAAAATATAAATACTGATGAACTCTACGACGAGGACATTATCGAGATTGGCAACGTTAGGCTGCAATTTAACTGGATTGAACACCAAAGACCCTCTGAGTTAAGCAGTGGGCAGACAAACTCTTGAATAATATCACAGGAAAATGAATGTTAAGTCCCACGGTTGTGCGTCCCACGGTTGTTTTTCGTCCTACCGTTGTTATCGGGTTAGGAGGAACGGGTTATGAAGTTGTACTCAAACTCAAAAAGCGATTTATAGATGTTTACGGCTCAGTACCAGAAGTTATTCGTTTTATTTCAATTGATACTACCGAAAATATTCAAGAACGAGAAAAATCACCTGATGGTACCAAGGTGATCTTAGAACCTAATGAACTTTATGCCATCTCTGTAGCAAATCCCCTACCGCTAACACGTAACGACCACATCGCTGAATGGTGGCCTAGGGACATTTCAGCAGCTAGCCTAATCAGTGGTGCCGGACAGATTCGCGCACGGGGACGGCTGGCCTTATTTGCTAAAGTAGCCGATATTGACGCTTTAATTGCTCAAGCAATCAATGCTGTACGGGAAATTCGCACTAGTAAACAAGCATTTTCAGATAACTTTCAAGTTTCCAGTCGGGATGGTGTCGAAGTTTTTATTGTTGGCAGTTTGGCTGGTGGGACGGGCAGTGGTACATTCTTAGATGTGGCATTTTTAACACGAGAACATCTCAATAATTTTTCTAATATTACGGGAGTATTTGTTTTACCGAGAGTGTTTGCCAATATTCCCCAAACTCATTTGGTGAAATCTAATGCTTATGGCGCTCTCAAGGAAATCGAACACTTTTGGGGATTGTCACCATCTAATAGCATTGAGATTGATTATGGGATCAGAAAAGTCAAAGCCGATCGCCCTCCCTTTGATGCGGTATTTTTAATTGACGGGGTTAACAAAAATGGAACTGTAATCAGTCGTCCAGATGATTTGCAAAATTTAGTTGCAGATGGTTTGTATATCCAGATTGGTTCTCAAATCGGTCTAGATGCTGCTAACGTTGCTGATAACATTCGGGCTTATCTGGCAACTGGTGAAAAAATTCGCGGACGCAATATAAATTACTGTAGTTTTGGCTTTGCTACTTTGACTCTGCCAGTACAACAATACGAGCGAATGAAGTTAGAGGACGCTCAAAACTTGTTAAAGAATGAGTTAATGGCATCTACCCCAATAATCGATTTAGAAAACGAAATCACCCGATTTTTAGAAGATTCCAACTTAGCAGAAGCGACTACTGTCCTGAATGCCTTAACTGAAAGCGATCGCGGCGGACAAATGAAACCCGAATTCCGAATTGGCGAAATGCGTTACGATCGCACAGCTTTGCCGACGATCAAAGAACTCTACAAACGGCAGTTAGATCAATTTGAACAACGGACGGCTCAAGAATTGGGATTGAGTTTTTATCGCTTACAGCAGACTACAACTGCTGCGATCGCAACTTTCTGGGAGCGCAGTATCAACCGTCCCAATGGACTAGCTTATGTCTTGCAATTTTTAACCAGACTTTCCCAAAAACTTGATGAATTGCAACAGAGTGTACAACGCAAATCGCAAGAGGCAAAATCTAGCTTCAATGCTTTGAAATTAGAACCACAAGAAGAAAAGATTAAAGAAGCCGCAGAAACTTGGTTTTCCAATAAAAATACGATTCAAATAGCTTGCCAGAAGTACAAAGAACGGGCTGACCAAAAGTGGAAAACTTATTTACATTTAAAGCGGTGTGATAAAGCGGCTGAACTCTATGGTGGGTTGCGGGTCAAGGTAGAGGAAATCCAGGAAAAGTGCCAGTATCTACACAGCAACTTAGATAAAGTTTATCGAGATTTAGAACAGAGTTATCACGATGTCAGCCGTCAAGGAAATAACGATAATCCTTTTATTCACACTATTCAGCGCATCAATCTGCAATCGAAACGCCCCAAAGTCACTGGCGAAGATTTTATCCGTTGGTATCGAGAACAGTCTGAAAGTTTAACGAATTGGTCTGAGAAAAAAGCTGAAGATGTTAAGAACGAAATTCTAAAATTTGTCGATGAAGCTTACTATCCTCTTACCAGTATGACTGTTGAGCAAGTTTTAGCAGATAGTAATCCAGAAGATGCCGGACAAGATTTGCAACAACTTGGCAAACTTGCAGTTCCTCTCTGGCAGTATGAACTAGCGGAAATTCCCATTCAACAGCAACACTTAATCACAGAATTTTATTACTACGGAGTAGAGAGTAACAATACAATTTTTAGCAATCCGCCTCTTTCTAGTCGCTTGCCGAGAGGAAATAATAATCCTTCTTTCGTACCGACAGGTGAACCCCATAAGGTAATGCTGTTTCGAGTGGAAGTCGGTGTCCCCTTATTTGCCTTCAACGGAATGAAGGATCTAGAGTCAGCTTATCTAGATCCGAATAAAGTCTTCAAGCATTTACATCGCAATTGGACAAACTTACCCAATTTAATTCCACAGGAAGATGATGGTGGGGCGTTGCGTTGGTTTGCCTTAGCGTTGGCACCCGATCCGTATAAATTGATTGTCAATCAGAGACGGCAATATTCTGTTTATACAGACCAAGCGAAAAAATTAGAAGATCAAGTTTTGCCATTGGGAGGCGATCGCAAGTCAGCATTTAAAGCTTTCAAAAGTAACTTGCGTTTAATTAAAGAAATTACTGAAAAAATTGAGCGGATTACCCACCAAGACAAAGACAAAGCGAAAGTTGTTCTGGAGAACTACACCAATCACCTCAATCAGGTTTTAAACGGAGGTAAGGTTGATGCCCAGATTAAAGAACAGGTAGAAATGGAAATCCAGGAAATTGAAGCTTACCTCGAAGATTTAGATGTGATTATTTAGCCCTGTATTCTAGGCTCTAAGAGGATGTTTGAAAAGTCCTCTTCACGGTAGCAAAAGGTTTTAGATCCCCCTAAATCCCCCGATAAATTGGGGGACTTTGATTCCGGTTCCCCCCTTTTTAAGGGGGGTTAGGGGGGATCAATAAGTGCAAAGATACAGCAAATCACTTTTCAAACAACCTCTAAGAGTGTTTTTATGCCCAAACCAACTATTTTACTTGCACTCGATCCTCACAGTGCCGCTTTTTGTGCAGCCATTAAACGGCAACTGCAAGAATTTCCAGCCGACCAAAGCTGTTTAATTCAAACTTATACCTTAACTTGGGATGGTCAAACTTTTGGTTTTAGTGCTGAGTTAGATCAGTTTGCTGACACGAGTTTTGATCTCGCTCAAACTCATAGTAAACAAGCTTATGTCTCCAAAATTCGGACTCAGTTCACCGAAGCGACTGGCGAACTGCAAACTGCACTGATCGAATTATTGAAAACGGCTGATCAATCCAAAGAAGCGATCGCAGCTAAACGCCAAGGAGTGGAAATCAGCAGCAGCCATCGAATATATCTCATGTTGTCAGTTAGCAATCAATTTACTAGGGCTGTCGTTTTTGAAATAGTACGCTTGATTCGTTGGCTATTTTCTAAATACTTCACAGATATTCCTTACAGCTTAGAAGCTTTATTGTTACTACCAGGGTTATTTACCCAAGCCACAACTACTGATTACGGTGCTGCTTACGCGCTTGTGAAAGAGTTAGATTACAAAATGACTACTGGAGTTGCGATTACAGGTACTCAAAAAGCACCACCTTTTGATAACTGCTGGCTGATGGATGAGCAAATTGGGGGACTGAGGGATAATTTGCCCAGCTATGCTGATGCTTTGGCAGGTTTTCTCACCGTGGAACCGGAAACCAACGGCTTATTAATTGGCACACAAAAAGTGCGGGGTAAAATACCCGCCTATAGTGCATTTGGCTATGGAGAGCTATTTTTTGCAGGGGAAACAACAATTAACCGTTTGAGTTCCGCCTTAGCTGCCGATATTTTGATGGAGCAGTTTTTACCGAAGCCAGAATTCACTCCAGAGGCAATTCGCAAATGCCTGTTAGATGCCAAAGGATTTGTACTCAGCGAAGATTTCAGCAATGCTTTTCTCGGATTAGAACGAGATAACGGCAAACCCGTTTGGCAAGATTTTAATCCGCGCATTGAGATGCATGCTGGCCAGGCTCAAGAATATGGAATGGAATTGCAGCGTGCTTATCGGCAATTTGAAAATAAAGAGCTACTTTCTTATAAGCGATCGCTGGAAACTTGTTGTAAACAATTACAGGTAACATTAACTACCTTTTTAGACCGCACTATTAATAACTATGCTGATGCTACACCTAGAGGTTTGCATGAAGTAGCTAGGCTATTAAACATATTGACCTTTTTGTATTTGGAACTGCAAACGGATGCCATTGGCGATCAATCTCAGAATCTGGTTACAGAACTGCGTGTGGCTGAAGCATTTCTCGACTCAAGATTGCAGGTAACAATTAATCAAGAAATCACTCAAAAGCTGCTCAACCAAATTCTGTCCTTAAAATCGCGGCAGCAACAATTACAAGATATTTTAGCTGAAAGAAATTCTGAAGAACAACTGCAAGAGCTTCAAACAACTCAGAAACAGCTAGATACGGCAATTGCTGACTATCGCCAAGAGTTAAATGCAGAAATCGAACAAACTCGACAAATTCGTTTTCTAGCGATCGCAGGCGCTCGTGAACAAGCCACAGCTGCGATCGTTGTCGCTCAAAATCACTTAACTGCCATTGAAACTCAACTTGAAACAGCCACAGATCAACTAAATGAACTGTTAACAGAAGAAAACCAATTTCGCTCTCAATATCTGGTCATTTATCCTATTTTGGTTGCGACTGCTTTATTCGGCTTGCTGATTGCGATCGGAATTTTCAATCAATCAACACTATTGCTATTATTGCAAAAGTTTTGGGCTAACTTAGTTAGTTACCTGCTTTGGACTGCGGTAACAATTCTGGCTTACTTGGGTATCCTTTGGCTGAAGTACAGTACTAACATTCGCGGTCGAATTCAAAAGGTTCAGAAACAAATTAAACGACTAGAAAGCACTGTTAAAGCAACCATTGTCGAATTACGTCGCAGTTATAACGAACAATTAAAGTTAGAGTATGATTTATACGCCCAAAATCTCCGCGTCGAGGCATTGAATTATCTGATTAAAACAGTTAAACAAAGGGCTGAGACTTTACGCCAAACTCTGAGCAACTTGTCTGAGATATACAATGATTTGGTTGCTCAACGCGATCGAGCTACGACGAACTTCTCAGAAGTTAGACTCACAGTTCTCACCGATGCAGATATTGATGCTTATTACCAAACTTTCCTGACCACACTAACAACTGAGACATTCACTCAGGAACGAATTAGCCGCTCTCAATCGTGGAAAATTTCTGCTGAAGAATTTCAGAAGCAACTTATCCCCTTTGTTCGCCAGCAGTTTGAGCAATTGGGCAATTTGTCTATTGGGGAAGTATTAAAAAAATCAGATTTAATTGCACAAAACACTGCAAATTTACGTTTGAATCAACTTTATAATAGCGCTAACTTGTTGCTGCGAATTCAGGATATTGACACTAATTTAAACCCAACTTCTCAACGGGAAATTACCCTCTGGGTGGGAGCAAAAGATAAAGAACAAATTTTTGCGCTTTACAGTCGATTTAGTCGCACTTTAACCGCCTTAGTAGCTGAAGATGAGCAGAGGTTGTGTATTTTGACCCGTTCGTTGGGCTTTCCGGCTTATTTTCTCAGTCAAATTGAGTTTTATCGAGACTGCTATGAACGGACTCAGAGTGAACAAATCGACGAAGACGAAAACATTCCCGATTTAATCCCAGAGGAAATTGGCTCTAGTCGGGAATTAAAACTAGCTTATCAAACTTTGCTTTTAGCGATCGCTCTTGGGCTACTATCCCAGAATTCTCAAGGTGATTATCAATTCAACGGTCGGTCACTTGGTAAAGACCGAGAACAAATTGCCTTAGCTTTAGCAACTGAGTTCAATTTTCAGGAACTCTATGGAAACTTAGATGAACGTATCGAAACATTTGAACGTGATTTTATTTACCATAAATTACAGGAATTAGGAACATCTGCGTCATATTTAAATCATTATGAGGTTAAGCTTTTAGATCATCTACTCTCAGAGTATAATCCTCTGAATTAGGCGTTAAAGCGCCCTCTTTATGGTAGAATACGCTTCAGTTAAGACTTAGAGGATGTTTTAAAAGTCCTCTGATCGATATAAAAACGTTTTAGATCCCCCTAAATCCCCCTTAAAAAGGGGGACTTTGATTCTGGTTCCCCCCTTTTTAAGGGGGGTTAGGGGGGATCAACAAGTGCCTAAAATTACAGCCAACCACTTTTAAAACATCCTCTTAACTGTTTACCAAAGTCAATTTTTTTAACGAACCGCAAAGGACGCAAAGAAGAGGCAGCGCGGTCTTGGGGGTTTCCCCCATGAGCGACTGCCGTCGCAAAGGAAGAGAAGGAAGAGAAGGAAGAGAAGGAAGAAATGCTTAACTGAACTGTATTGCTTTATGGTATGGCGAGAAACGCGAACCATCCATTTTGCAGAACTTAAATTAAAAAAATATCCCATCGTCGGGGCATATTGCAATACGCCCCGACGAATGTACTAATCAGCAAAAATTCTGAGTGCAGAGTGCAAAATAATTTAGTGAGCAGGATTTCAAAGACTCAAATTGAGCCAAAAAAGTTTTTCCGCCTGTGACAAGCTAATTTCAAAGTAGCCGATTATGCACAAAGCAGTTATTAAAGAGATGAAGATAAATCGTTTCATATTTTCCTCGAAATAAGATTTTCTGACATCTAGTTGTTCAGGGTTATTTGACAAAACTAAGTGCTTTTATCTTTTGCACTTTCATCTAGTTCCAGGGATGAGCTAGCAAAGCCTGGGAAGTAATACCTAAGCCAATTAGGGTAATACATAAGGCGCTTGCCATTGGTAACATTTTTATCCTGGGTATCTGGAATGGGAAATGCTCAAACCGATCCTTGGCATAGACTAGCATTAACCCGATTCCAGTTAATACTGCTGCTAGACCTAAGCTAAAGGCAGATACCAGCGCTAATCCAAAGCCAATTCGTCCCAGCGCGATCGCACTCAGCAACACTACTAAGGCTGAAGGACAAGGTAACAAGCCACCCGATATTCCCAGCGCTAGTAGGCTAGACCACTTCATGGAACTTACATCACCGTCAGGCGGTAGATGCGAATGCTCATGGTGTACATGGTTGTGGTGATGATGCGAGTCATGGCTGTGTTGATGACTATGTACATGGTTGTATGAATGAGAAACCTGAGTCCCTTGCAATCGACTGATAAACAAATTCAGACCAATTACAGTTACCAGTACCCCAGAGAGTACACTTAACCAAGGGTACAATTGCTCTGTCAAAATAAATTGGGATGTGCCAAGAGTAACCAGCCCTAGAGCAAATATGCCAGCAGTATGGGTAATCGTTATAATCAGCCCCAAAAATAGGGCTTGTTGGGCATTACTACGGGAACCCACCAAATAAGCACCGACTATCGTTTTCCCATGACCAGGGGACAAAGCGTGTAAACCACCCCAGAAAAAGGCGATCGCTAGAGCTATTATAATACTCAAGAAATTATGATTTTCCTGGGTAATCAGGCTAGTAAAGATATCGTTGCTTCTTCCTGTCAAAGCATTATCTAAGCGACTGGATGATTTAACAGACGCTGAAGGCGCTTGTTCAGTCGATGTCACAGACGGATTGAGTTTAAAAGAAATCCGACGCTGGTCGAGAGGACTGCTAAGTAACTCAGTAGGGTAATCTCTCAAACGGTTGGTAATACTCAAAGAGGTGAAATCACCTTGAATAGGAACGCCATTTGCAGCCACAGTAATTTCACGCCAGCCTAAACGCTGGGGATAAAACTGATCTTCAAATATTAACTCATTCGCGCCTACTAACTCCGTTGGCGCCTGAAAGTTACAACTCAGCCGCAGTGTAGATAATCCTCCTACACCTGGAGGAAATTCGACTGTTGATTTGATCAAAGACAGTGCTAAAGGCTGTTTATTGATCAACAGTTCCAGGTGTGAGTTGACTTCCTGGCATTTTTGGTTAGGGTATTGAACCGTCTCTATAGGTTCAGCTTTGCGATCGCGATTAGTATCTAAGTGATTAATTTCCTGAAAAGCAGGAATCTCTGCCATGTCTAGAACATAATCAATCGCCACACCATCGGTTGCTACCTGCACTCCTGCGTAGTGATTGATGGTGAAATTGCCTAAAGGATGGGCATTCGCCCTCGGCATCCAAAAAAAACATATTGCGATGATTGCAGTACTCCAAGCGAAGTAATGTAGTAGCTTTTTCATCTAAACCTCCAGGAGACCTTAGTCTGGCATAAACCTAAAATCCAATACGCTTGGGTTAACGTGAGTTCGACAAGTCTTATTTGACCTCTCAAGAGCAGCCCCTCTCCGACGCACAGAGGGGAGCAAAAAGCTTAATTTTTCGTTGCTCCTCCCTTTCCGTTTCGGAGAGGGAGGCTGTCCGGGAGAGGTTTATCGAACTCACGTTGGGTTAAGGCTTAACTCTTTGTCAAAGTCAATTTTTTTAACGAACCGCGTTCGCGTTAGCGTCTCCCCTTGGGAGAAGGACGCGTTCACGAAGTGTCTCGAAGAGAAGGACGCAAAGGAAGAGAAGAAAGAGAAGGAAGAAATCCTTAACTGAACTGTATTGACCTAAAATCGGCTTTTCTTCAATCTAAAATCTAAAATCCAAAATCCAAAATTGCTTGACGAGCTTCATCAGCATACTTGTGATGAAATTGAGGATTGAGGCTAACAGCTTGAGTTAGTCGCTTTATTGCTTCTTCACGGTTATTGAAGTGAAGTGCAATCATGCCAGCATGGAATTGCAGCAAAGCATCCTCTGTCCCGAAGCGAGTCGCCCGTTGTGCTGCCCTCTGCGCTTCTTGCCATTGCCCATTAGCCGCAGCAGCCCAAGCTAACGTATCCTCTGCATATACATCGTCTCTCACTGCTACTTCACTACGGGCAATCTGTAGAGCCTCTGTTAAATGAATTCGGTGTTCGGTGTAGTAGACTGCTAAAGCGCGATCGTAGATTCCTTTAACTTTGCTCAGGTAAGCTACTACGCCGATCAAATCTTCAGTTTCAGTTGCACCTTTTTGATCTCCCAGAGCTACTTGAGCATCAGCCTTATACCCCAGCGTTTCTACCTGTGGCATCAATTCTATACCCTGGTTTGCGATATTTAGAACATGTTGCCATCGATGCTGTGCCGCATAGAGGCGAGCTAATCCTGTAAACGCAGCTATATGCCGGGGGAAGAGGTCAAAAGCTTCCCGATATCGCTGCTCAGACAGGGCAAAATCCCCGGCTGCAAAAGCCAGATCCCCAGTCCGCACATGAAACCAAGCACGAGTTTCGGCGCTCGTCGTGTAGAAAGAGTCCATCTCCTCCATAGCTTCATCTAGTAGTTGCCGTGCCGAGGCGAGATTGCCAGTTAACTCTAAGTAACGGGCGACAACTGCTTTATGACCAGAGTTCGATTCTTCTTCAGCAAGGTTCTGCAATAGTTGATGAGTTGCTTCATAGTTACCCAACTCCATCTGAATCGATGCCCTCAGTGAGACAATATTGGGATTATCAAGAGATGAATTATTTAACACATCTAAAGCTGCTCGAAACTGATGTTGAGATAGTAAAGCTGATGCTAGGAGCATGGAAGAAACCTGATTATGGCGCGGCTGTAGTGCCAGGGATCTACGTGCCGCTTGTTCTGCTCGTAACACATCTTCCACATCTGCCACTTCTCGAAAGCGCCTCAAATATTGATCGGCCAACAGCCGTAAAAATATTGAGGAATTAGGAGATTGGGCAACTTTCTCCTCATAGACGCTGATAATATGCGATCGCTGTAAATAATCGGGGAAGACTAAATCTGACTGCTGAACTGGTAATATCTGCCTGGAATTAACAGTCAGCAGTTGCACGGTAGAGGAATATATACCTGACTTACCATTGGTGTAGCCTAAACTTAGCGCTTCTGTATCAGAGGGTCTTAGTAAAACCAGTAGGCTAGTCAGCGCTAACACCCATAGTATTTGTAGATGCATAAACCTTATCGAAGAAGAATTCAGAAGTCAAGAGCCAGAATTCAGAATAATTCTGAACGAAAAAGTGAATGAATCGTGGTTTAGAGCAAGCGATTTTAATCGTGGAGATCAGGAAAATTTTTCCTTGCTTGAAACCCACAACGTAGGGCATGGGGTATTCTGACTCCTTTTCATAAAGGATTACCTAAATAAGGGAAGTCAGAAAGAAAGTTAGCATTATTAGGCCCAACATTATCGGTAGTCAGCCCCGGAATTTGGCCTGTAGTAATCCCTGTAACTGCATTACCAAAGACAACAGATGCTGTTACATCAATTACATCATCTTTTGGTCTTCTACCACCAAAGTTGTTGCCTAATTGAGTACCAAAATAACTACCGCTAGGTTTGGAAAGGTCAGCTTGAATAACATCAGGAATCGCCACTGAGATCACTGCATTGGCTATGCCTTGAGGTCTACCGATGGCGTTGACAAAGGTTTGAATGAATTGGGATTGATTGCTAGCGTCTTGCGTTGGTGTCTGAAGATTACTATTATTATGAGCTTTAAAGTCCATAAAAAGTTCATTCAGGGCTGGAACTGCTAACCGCTCAATCTGAGCTAAATTCCGATTTCTGAGTCTAGGAGTATTAACACTAGTTGTGATCCAAACACCAATCTTGCCACTACCAAGCAGTTTCCTGGGTAGCTCGACAATAATTGAGTGAACATTGAATGGGGCTAGGGTGTCTTGTGCTTGTCCAGGTGGTCTAAAGGAAAGAACTTGGAAGGGAGGACTGGGATTAGGCTGAACGCTATAGTTCCGATCCGGGATGATTTTAAAGAACTGTTCTAGATCGAAAAAGAACGGGTCTTTGCGTGTGCCAACAAAGAACTTTATGCCGTTAGATGTGGAGAATGTTTGATTGACTAGCCCTGTCGAACTTACTGGAAGCAAAGCTGAGTCTGTTCCTCCGATGATTGGACGACCTGGGCCGCGGACTGTAACAATTTGTTGGAAGCGTGTGCGATTTATATTGAATTGGAGTACGACATCTTCAATACTGTCGCCAGTGTTATCAATCTTGAACTGATAAAGAACATTTGGATCGAATGGTCTTTGTTCACCAGAAACGATCAGAGGGTCGAAATCCATTATCAGGACAGCATTGTTGGAGTTTGTCGGACTCTCAAATACATACAAATCTGTGAGATCCGCAGCAGTGAGCTTAGTGGCAAGAAAAGTTGTGTCCTGGTGGTCTGAAGCCAAAGCTTTAGGGGTTGGATAAATTAGGACTACGAGCAAAACAGCAACAATTGCCACTAGGGTACGAAAAAAACGAGTAGCTCTAGTCCAATATAGCGATCGCTTGAGCGGAAAAAATGCCGCCATATTTTGCACTAGTTTATCTATAAGTACCCAGACTTCACTTGGTATAAAAGAGGTGATACTCCGAGCATTTATTCTCATAGTTGCCCTCCTTGAGGTATTTTGTCTCTACTATTGTATGTGTGTACGTGGAAATAGCAAGTTTATTTAAATTTCAAAAAAAGACTGCGGTTATTACTGAAGTGCCTCACGGCTGATTGGCTCCTACTACTCACTTACCAGAACAAAACTTGCTCCTTTTTGCTCACTTTTCTAGTTTCAGGTTTTAAGACTTATAAAATACACGTATACTACATAGAATTTGGGTATTTCAGCCGTGTTGCCCACCAATTGCTATTTAGTAGTCCGCATACTACTTTTCTATTACTTACAAGCGAGTGAAACTTACTCCTACCGAGAAACAAGCTTCGCGTCGCATCTGGTAGAGTTGCGATCGCAATGATTTCAGTGAGTTTACATTTCGTTTCATAGTTAGGTTTATCCGTACCTACTTACTTACAAATTTACAGACTTACTTAAGAGTTTAACCATCTGCCCATAGTTTTGTATTCCCAACCAAATAGCGAAAAAGTAAGTCTAAAGATAGATTGACATTACATTTATTCGCCGAAAGTATCCTCCCTTGGTGGCAAACTGGATTATAATTGTGTTCCATCTCTCTCAGAAATAAAATTCTCCTATAGACAGTAATTATATGGGACGTGTTCGTTCTAAATCTGACCTACCGACAAAAATCTGTCCGGTATGTCAACGTCCTTTTACATGGCGTAAAAAGTGGCAAGATTGCTGGGACGATGTGAAATACTGCTCAGAACGTTGTCGTCGTCGCCGTTCTGAAGCTCAAAATGAAACTAACCGCAACACAGACGCAAATAGCGCAAGGGATTAATGGAGTTACAGGTGCAACCTAAATTAATTATTCATGGCGGGGCTGGTAGTTCTCTCCACGGTAAAGGAGGATTGGAATCGGTGCGCCGATCGCTCCATGAAGTAATAGAATTCGTCTATTCTCTGCTATTGTCAGGAGCAACTGCTTCTGAGGCGGTGGTGCAGGGTTGCCAAATGCTCGAAGATAACCCCCGCTTTAATGCTGGTACTGGTTCAGTATTGCAATCTGATGGGCAAATCCGCATGAGTGCTTCCCTGATGGATGGTGCATCAGGGCGGTTTAGTGGTGTGATTAATATCTCGCGGGTGAAAAATCCCATTGATTTAGCGCAATTTTTACAAAGCTCGCCAGATCGAGTGCTATCAGATTTCGGCTCGGCTGAGTTGGCGAGGGAAATGCAACTTCCCAGCTATAACGCTTTAACTGATTTGCGGTTACAAGAGTGGATACAAGAGCGCCAGGATAATTTTAAAAGCACAATGGCTGGCGTGGTCGCAGAACCTGAACTGATAGAAACCAGCAATGCCGGACGCGGCACCATCGGCGTGGTAGCTTTAGATGCCTACGGGAGCCTAGCTGCTGGCACTTCCACTGGTGGGAAGGGATTTGAGCGGATTGGGCGGGTAAGTGATTCGGCAATGCCAGCAGGTAATTATGCGACTAGTAATGCTGGTGTTAGCTGTACTGGGATTGGTGAAGATATCATTGATGAGTGTTTAGCAGCAAAGATTGTAGTGCGTGTTACTGATGGGATGTCGCTGAAAGATGCCATGCAGCGATCGCTTGGGGAAGCGCACCAGAACAAGCGGGATTTGGGAGCGATCGCCTTAGATGTCAGTGGAGCGATCGCTTGGGGGAAAACCAGCGAAATCTTACTCGCCGCCTACCACGACGGCGAAAAAATTGGCGACACCTTGGAATGGAATGATAGTGAATTGATTGGCTATTGTTGATAGGACTTACGCATCAAGTACAAAATGTAGGGGCAATTCATGAATTGCCTCTACGGTAAATCAAGGCTTTCACTGGCTTTTTGCGTAAGTCCTGACGTTGATTTCTTATCCTAAATATTCAAAAATTGATGTGCTGATCTGCGAACTTTTCGTTTTGTTTTGTTGTGCCAGTAAACTGTAATAATTTCTGGGGTAGGAAGTCCTATTTTACATATAACTCGTAAGCCGCGAAGTTCATCTATAAATGGGGCATAAACAGTATTATGCAAATTTTTATCGAGTAGGGTAAACCTAATATCTCGACAATGAAAGTCTTTTTCACCATATAACAGAGCGATGTTCATCATCGTTTCATTAATTGCTCGTTGTTGTTTACGTCTTTCTGTATGGTTATGGTCTTTAGGATTGATTTTGACTTTGAGTGTGCCAAGTTTGTTTTTATTTTCATCACTCTGGAATATCTGATTTAGTTTTTTGTGAGTATTCATAATGCTTTGTCTTTAGGTTGATGATTTTAGGACTTACACTCTCAACTTTCATGCTGGGTGTAAGTGCTAGATTTAAGAATATCGACCTAAAACAGCACCGTACAGGGATAGTTAATGCGGTTAGTTACGTCACTTAACAGCATTTATTTACACTTCCATATAGTCTTACCAATTGGGTAAAGTATAGATGTAACAAACAAAAGATTAGGCTCTTTCGTCCCTTTTGTAGTGATTGAGAATTGGTTATAACAAAACCCTTATGGGGTAAGGGTTATAAAGAATCATCACCTTGTTTTAAATGAAATGGTTACAGGATATAGCGTTTCCTAATCACATAAGGTACATCATAGCCCCCTCCTCGCTTGCGGGGAGGGGTTCTTGTACCTCACTCAACCGAGAACCGCTATAAGGCTTTCAATGATTTTGAACCAAGTTTTCCATAAAAATAACCGAAGAACCAAAGATTAAAAGCCATGACTACAAAAAGCAGCAGAAGACGGGGATTTCTAGCCACTAAGGAAGGTGTAAAGAAACTTGACGAGAGAATGCGTGAAAAAGGTTTAACTCAAGCGAAACTTGCAGAAGCGGCAAAACTCAACTCTGTTGATCAAGTTAAGCGTCTTCTTAATCCACACTGGAACATACGTATTCAAAAGGATGCTATTGAGAAAATTGCTAAAGTTCTGGAGTTAAATCTTACAGATATTGTAGATCCTGAAGAATTGTATCCAACATCTGAAACCAATGTTCACGAAAAAACAAAGGTTAACTGGCCGCAAGTTTGCCACATGATGCTAGAAAATCAGCTAGAACAGCAACGCATCAGACGCAAAGCCTCTGCAATGGGATTTGAAGTAAATGTTCATGTGCCACTGGGTTTATTAGAACGTAAATACCAACAACGACGAAAACAAAATAAGAATGTTGAGAGAGAACAGGTTTATCAGCTAGAAGAGGAATTCATTACCAAAACATACGAACATAATGATTTTCTGGAAGAGGTAATAAGTCAAAGTCCCACGAGGAAAAACAAGCACGTTGCTATAGTTGGGGAACCGGGAGCAGGGAAGACTACTTTACTGAGTGCGATCGCTTCACACATCAAAGACAAAACGCAACACCTACCCATCTTTATATCTCTCGGTAGCTTGCAAGGCATGACCTTAGAGGATTATTTACTCAAAAAATGGCTTCCAGATGCAATGAGATTGGTTAATCCTCAATTTATTCCTAGTCCAGAAATAGAAAATCAGTTAATCACACGCTTTTATCAAAGTGGTGTTTGGTTATTGTTAGATGGTGTAGATGAAATGGGGGAATTTTCACCTGTAGAAGCATTAAATAAAATTTCTAGAGAATTGACAAACTGCTTAGGACAAGCACGGGTGGTTTTGACTTGTCGGTTAAATGTTTGGGATGCCAGTCTAAATAATAATATATTGCCTAGTTTTGATACCTATAAAACCCAGGAATTTCAACCAGAACAAGTTAATGAATTTATTGATAAATGGTTTAAATGCGCTGAGAGTATACAGCAAGGTGAAGAACTAAAAGCAAAATTAATAGAACCTGGAAAAGAGCGGATTCCTGAATTAGTTACCAATCCTTTGAGATTATCTTTATTATGTCAAATTTTTTATCAAAATGAAGAGGGAGAATTACCAGGAACTAAAGCTGAATTTTATGAAATATTCACTCGTTATTTTTATGAATGGAAACCAGAATTAGTGCCTGATGTTATTAATTCATATCAATTAAAGAAGGAATTGCACCAAGCTTTAGGTAAATTAGCTTTAGCTGGAATTAATAGCGATTTAAAATTTAGATTAAAGCGAAGTTTAGCGGTTGAGGAAATGGGTGAGAAGTTATTCAAGTTAGCCTATGATTTAGGTTGGTTGAATCAAGTAGACAGAGATGCTGTAAATGATGAAGATGTTTATGCTTTTTTTCATCCTAACTTTCAGGAATATTTTGCAGCTTTGATAATTGATGATTGGCATTATTTTTTGAATCATGTTCAAAATAATCCAGAAGAGGGTATTTATCGTATTTTTGAACCGCAGTGGAAGGAAGTAATGTTACTGTGGATTGGACGTAAAGATATTAAAATAGAGCAAAAAGAATCTTTTCTCAACACATTGATAGATTTATCGGATAATTGTGATTATTTATACTATAAAAAACCTGATTTTTTTGGAGCTTTACTAATAGTTGAATTTCCTGATTTTAGCCGCAGTTATGAAATAGTTTATAACATAGTTGAATACAGTTTCGGATATTTTGATGCCAACAATCAAAGATGGAAAAAATCGCCTTACTTTATAGTAAAACGTGCAAAAGAGATTCTTAAACTAACTAGTAGTTCTCATGTAGGTAATGCTCTTTTTAATAAAATACGAGTATTGCTAGATGCTAGACAATATATGGATGTGGATGACAACATGTTTGGAGAATTATTTTATGATATATTTTGGACTTTAAATAAATTTGATCCTAACCATAATTTTGTAATTAATGTGCTGATTGGCCGGATAGAAAAAGGTGACTATTGGTATAATCAGGACGATGAGAATTCTAAAATGTTGCCCTATGATGAAATTATGACAAGCAACCCAGATATAATTAATAAATTGTCAGAGATGGTTGTTAAAAGTTACAACTCTATTGTTGATAAACGGAAAAAAGAACAGATTAAAAAACAAATAAAGAAAAATCAAGTTAACCAGCATAATACTGATCATCATAATAAAAATTTTGATGGCCGTTTGACACCCGATAATATAGATGCCATGCTGGAAACATTAGATGCAGAAAACGCAGAAGAAGACAGATTAAATGAGTTAGTTGGATTAGATCAAAATACGTTCCAATTAGCAGGAATATTTAATATATTCACAAGAACATTGACAAGAATTTCTCCTAGTAATCAAAATATACTCAATTTGTTTATCAATATACTCAAACAAGAATGGGATGATATTAATTTTGATCATGATTTTTGTTTGGAATTAGTAACAAGTATAGATAAAATTGAAGCTAATAAACAAAAATTAATCGATTTTTTGAATGAAAAATTGCTTGATAATAATTTTATTGATGATTATCGTCGCTGCTATGTCGCAGAATATTTACTAAAAATTGAATCAGAGAATCATATTGCTATCAATATCTTAAATGAATCGCTACCAAAGATCAAGGATGATAAAATGAGCTTGCGAATAGCCTCAGCATTAGTTGAAACTAACACTGATAATCATGAAATTATAAATACTCTTGTACGGTTAATTGACGATAGGAAAATAAACGAGCCTCAACAAAATATTCGCCTAAATATCGGGAAATCATTTTTCAGCTTACTTCGTAAAGATATTCGTGAAAAAGCAATAAGGTGCTTGGCTAAAATGGCGTATCAATATAATAATGATGCACGTATTGTTTTAGATGATGTTTTTCAAAATAGTCAATATGTTTTTTTACGTGAAAATGTAGCTTGGCGTATTTTAGAACTTGAACCTACTAATGAAGAAGCACTTATTTTTTTACTTGACTGGTATAAACAGCAAGATAATTCAGCCCAATATTTTGCAGAAGAGGCATTCATTGCTTTTCTGCGAAAATACCCAGAAAGCATTAACAATTTTATTAATGTATTGCGTAACTGCCAAGATGTTAATACAAGTAAACTAATAATTCGGCTATTACGAGAAGTAAGCAATGAAAACTATCAATTAGAAATAGTTAAAATATTGAAGGAGATATTAAAGACTACTAATAATGAAGAAATTATCTATGAGGCTGCTATAACTTTAGGTGAAATTAATACGCTTAATATAGTAGACAACGAAAATTATCAATTAGAAATAGTTGAAATATTGAAGGAAATATTAAACACTACTAATAATGAAAAAATTATCTGTGCAGCTGCAACAAGTTTAGGTAAAATAGATCCTGGTAATATAGATGTTATTAATACCCTTCTGAAGTTTGTCAATACTAATCAATCTCATACTATCACTTATTGGTTAGGAGAAAGACTAGGAACAATTGCTTATCAAAATGTAAATGCTATTAATACCTTAATTAATATCATCAATAATACTAATAACATTAATTTTGTAGCTATTGATACTTTAAGCGAAATCGGTGTTGGAAATTTGGATGTTGTAAACACTTTAATTAATCTGATGAATAATCCTAACGAAAGGGAGCATTATTGGTTAATTAGTAAGAGTTTGGTACAAGTTATGCAAGGCAGACTATTTGCAGTAGTAGTAACAGGATTAAAAGACAACTTTATCGGCGAAGATGAAGATGATGAAGATAATGATGATTACTCATATCTTCTTTGGCACTGCGCCCAAAATATGAGTTATCCTGAATTTTATCGCGCTAGGCATGGTGAATCATCCCCACTTCAAAACTTAGAAACCCAATTTATAGATATTCATTCCATCGCTTCTAAACTCCAACCCACAGATAAAACACATCCGCTTGTCATCAACTTAAAATCATTGCAAGATGAAACCGATACAAGCGCAATATGTCAAGAAATTTGTAACCAAATTTATCTCACAGCTTTTACCGAAAATCCAGAAATTCCCGAAGTTAACAACGCACCTCAACTAAAACGAATTATCCCCCAAATTAAAAAGCAACTGCAAACACAAAACATAGCTTGAATTATCAATAACTGCAAACCAAATCAAATAATTATTACCTTCTGCGGTAAATTAATAGATGTTTTACATATTGCCTTTATCACTGACCAACCATTAGACGCACCATTGAGAGGTTTTCCACCTAACCAGCCAAATTTACTCAATGCTATTCAAAGCTGGATTAATGAGACAGCGTTCTTGCGTAAGTAAGTGGGTCAAATTAAATATAAAACCTCACTCTGCCTCCGGCTTCCCTCTCCTTACCAAGGAGAGGGATTGAGGGTGAGGTTTTATCTTATATTTAATTGTGCCTTCCTACTTATTGTTTTTTTTGAATATTCAGTGTTAGCGCAAACAACAAACATGGAAACCCGCAGTTTTCCTATCTTAGGTTTATCCCAAATATCAAACCTGACTTTTCACGTTATGTGGAAAAGCCACGAAAAACCTAACCCCCTAACCCCCAACCCTGCCAGGGTTGGGGGAAAATTCAAAGTCTCTCTCCTTTTAGGAGAGAGATTTAGAGAGAGGTTTTCCAGATACCGTGAAAAGTCAGCGCTCTTTTCAGTGCCACTTGCATTATTGCAGAATATCCATTAATTCTGCCTGATTTAAGTAAAAATCACCGGATTTGCGGCGCTTGTTTATTTTGTTTATTTCACGCACCATAATTTCTATATAAACAAACTACTATTTTTCTATTGATTTATCGTAGTATAAACTTCATTATCTAAAAAAAGCTTTTCTTGACGGTTACAAGCCGTTGAAGGCTGTTTTTGAGCAATCAGTAGTGCATTACAGTTCATTACGAGTAACAACGAGGAAATCCATAGTTTTTCCTTCATTTTGAATTTTGGGGAAAGTCTGAGGGTCTATCAGAACTTTCCAAGACGAATTTTGAATTGTTTAGCTACTTTGTGTACTTGACGCGAGGATCTAATAAACCATAAAGAATATCTGCAACGAGATTAAAAATCACAATCAAAATTGCATATATAAAAGTAATTGCCATGACAACTGGTGTGTCATTCTTATAGATAGAGTCAATTAATAGAGCGCCAATACCCGGAACACGAAAAACTTTTTCTGTAACTAAAGCACCTGTAAAGACACTTGGAATATCCAAGGCTACCAATGTAACTAAGTAGGTAGGCACAAATTAACCTAACTATGTAACAAAATGTAAAACCGCCAAAGTCCTTGTGATTGCTTCGTTACACTCCGTTTCACTCGCAATGACATACTTATAAATTTTCCCACCCACCTACTTACAGGAATTAACGCATTCCGTAAAACATGACGATTGATAACTACAAACTTGGGTAATCCTTTAGCATAAGCAGTACGCACATAGTCTTGATGAATATTTTCTAAAATTTCTGAACGCACAAAGCGCATCAGCATTGCTGTGTGCCAGAGTCCTAATACGCAAATAGGCATAATAGATTGTTTAATTTGAGTGATAAAACTCTGCCAATCTGTCACCTGTAATGTGCTGTTATAGATAAAAGGTAGCCATTTCAGTTGGATACTGAAGATAATAATAAACAGTAAGCCAGTAAAAAATGTTGGTAGAGAAAGCCCAAAAAAAACTAAAGTAGTCAAAATCCTATCGATCAGGGAATGACGTTTGAGAGCCGAAATTACTCCCAAAGGAATAGCCAGCAGTATGCCAAAAAGGTAGGCAGAACCAACCACCCATAGCGTTGTCGGTAAGCGTTGGAGAATTAAACCAATTACTGGACTGCGGCTAGTAAAAACGGGGATTTCAATTAGGCTTCAATTCGTGCTGCCTGTAGAGGCAGGGGAATTAAACTGAACATACTTTGTTAAACACAGGTTTATTTTTCAGTTTAGTAGATCAAAAACTTGGTAGATAGCATCACGGATACAAAAAGGTTTATCGAACAGCAATATTGGCACCAGTCGTCAGAATTCAGAATGAATTTTGACCGAAAAAGCGGATGAATAACCTCTTTTTAGACCTGAAAGGGTCTTCAGCTATTATCTGCAAAATCGAATTACAGTTATCATAAAACGTGAGTTCGATGAACCTCTCCCGGACAGCCTCCCTCTCCGAAACGGAAAGGGAGGAGCAACGAAAAATTAAGCTTTTTACTCCCCTCTCCGCTTCGGAGAGGGGCTGCTCTTGAGAGGTCAAAGAAGATTTGTCGAACTCACGTCATAAACAATCCAGCGATCGCACAATGGCAAGTATAATTAATTACACATTATTCTCCCAGAAAATCATCCAGAGATGGAACTCAGGGTTATTTTTGAATCAATTCTAGCGCCTGAGTTAAGATTTCTTGCTCGTCAACCATTGCGGCTAATTCTTGGGCTTCATAACGCCCCTCAAAAGCTTCTAACGCCGCTCTTTTCAGTGACACTTGATATCCTTGTTGCAGAATATCGATTAATTCTGCTTGATTCAAGTAAAAACCACCGGATTTGCGGCGCTTGTTTATTTTGTTGATTTCACGCACCGTATTTTCTATCGAAACATCCCAAGAGCGAGTAGAACGTTTTTCAGCCTTTTGTTTAATTAAATGGATGAGAAGAATCACACCATAACTATCAATTTTATTGATTTTGTCACTAAGGCTCATTTCTTCTAACTCATCCACCAACAGTAGCGCCTCATGGAGTTTACCTTGTTCTAGAAGTTGCCTAATTTCTAACAGTTCTTCCATACTCAATTTTGTTTGTCTTGCTCTGATGTCAGGGCTATTTCGTTCTAGACATAAACATAGCTAAAGTCCGTTAAAACGGACTATAACCTTTTCTCAGTCGTCTTTAGACGACTTTCGCTATTAGACTCAGAATTCATTCTGAGGCGGGCTAGATGAGAATGAAATAGCCGTACTCTGATGTAAAGACTTCTGTAATTAGCCGATCTTGGACTTCAGAGGGGTCAGCTGTCTCAAAAAATAATTCCAATGCCTCAACCAAATTACTGCGTGCTTCTTCGATGGTGTCACCTTGGCTAGCAATATCTAATTCTGGACAAAGCGACACATAGCCCTTTTCCTCACGCTCAATAATCGCGGTAAATTGTTTTGTTTTCCTCATGTTTTACCTCTAGTTAAATCAGCTAATCTGATGATTTAATTATTGCTTTATTGGCTCTTTCTCCGCCAAGCTGGTTTCACCACTTGACGACTACGGGCAATTACCAAAGAATCATCAGGAACATCTTCTGTAACAGTCGAACCAGCTGCGATGTAGACATCATCACCCAAGGTAATTGGAGCCACTAAAACGCTATTGGCGCCAGTCTTAGTCCGATCGCCTATTTTGGTACGATGTTTCTTCACGCCGTCATAATTGGCAGTAATTGTACCGGCACCAATATTCACCTGATTGCCGACAACGCTATCACCTATATACGACAAATGTGCTGCATTGGTGCGATCGCCTAATTGAGTATTTTTCAATTCCACAAAATTTCCCACACGGCAACCAGCACCCACCTGTACCTGACCGCGTAAATGAGCATAGGGGCCAATTCGGCTGCCAGCTTGCACAGTGCTATTTATTACTACTGAATATTGCACCGTGACATTTTCACTCAACTGGCTATTTTCAATTAAACTTCCCGGGCCAATGTGACTTCCGGTTTTAATCACCGTATTTCCCCGCAGGTGAGTTTGGGGTTCAATAATTACATCCGGCTGTAATTCTACTGTTTCATCAATGGTGATGCTTGTGGGGTCGATGAGGGTGACACCCGCCAACATCCATTTTTCCTTGACTCGTTTTTGCAAAATTTCGGATGCTGTTGCCAGTTGCAGGCGATCGTTAATGCCGAGAATTTCTTGATAATCTTCCACGTCCACTGCCATCACTTGTCCCACCTGAGTCACGGCATCAGTGAGATAGTATTCTTTTTGGGCATTGTTTGCTTGTAAATGGGGCAACACCTTTGCCAAATCTGGCCAGCGAAAGCAGTAAACTCCAGCGTTAATCCGGTGATTTTGTCTTTGAGCAGCAGTACAATCCTTATGTTCGACCATTTGCTGCACAATATTTTCATCGTTACAAAAAACGCGCCCGTAGCCCGTGGGGTCGGGTAAGTGCGAGGTGAGAATAGTGGCGGCGTTTTGATTTTGGGCGTGAGTTTGTAACATCTGCTTAAGGGTTTCGCTGCGTATCAACGGTAAATCGCCGTTAAGTATCAGTAAATTCCCAGTGTAATCTTCCAAGTGAGGAAGTAATTGCTGGATGGCATGACCTGTCCCCAATTGCACAGGCTGTTCGACAAACTCCAAACTGGGAATTAAATGCATGGCGGCTTGCACTTCCTCGGATTGATACCCCACAATCACGATTCGCCGTGAGGGTAAAAGTGGTTCAACACTTTCGAGAACTCTCTCTACTAGCGATCGCCCACCCAAAGAATGTAAAACCTTGGGTAAGTGTGATTTCATCCGTGTGCCGCGTCCCGCCGCGAGAATTGCTACAACTACCATAATTAGCTATCAGCTATCAGTGAAATTGTGATTAATGCTGTTGGTACTTTAAAATCTAGGCTCAAATCATACCAGCTAATCATAGAAGACTGAAAATAAAAGGAGTCAGAATTCAGGAGTCGGGAGAACTTCACTCATCAAAGGCAGAGATTATAATAATACCAATTAGCGTTGATTACAGCAGCTACAAATCATTACTCCCCACTCCCCACTCCCCACTCCCTACTCCCTCTCTTTTTCCTGATAAGAGCGAATAAACTCTGCAAACTGCTGCATTAGTTTAGGATTACGCCAACCGGAATCAGTTTCTTCTTGCATCAGTGAAAGTGCTTCTGCTGAAGTAAAAGCTTCTTTGTAAGGTCGTTCGCTAGTCAGAGCATCGTAAATATCAATTAACTGAAATACTTGCGCCAGGTAGGGAATATCATCCCCCTTAAGTCCATCAGGGTAGCCTGAGCCATCCCAGCGTTCATGGTGATGGCGAATAATCGGAATTACACCCCGCATACTGCGTAGTGGCTGGCAGATTTTTTCGCCAATCAAAACGTGCTGTCGCATGATTTGCCAATCTTCAGGGCTGAGTTTGCCTTTTTTCAGCAGCACTGCATCGGGAATACCCACCTTACCGATATCGTGGAGATAACCACCCCACCTCAAATCTCGAATTTGGTAGCGTGAGAGGTTGAGGTATTCACCAAAAACTTGTCCCCATTTTACCAGGCGTTCACAATGATTACCTGTGTTGGGATCGCGACTTTCAATGGACATGGCAATAGAAAATAGTACTTGTTCGGCATGGTCTAAATCTTCGTTCAGACGCTTCTGCCGCACTAAGGACTTTACACGCGCCGCCAGTTCTACACGATCAAAGGGTTTGGTGAGAAAATCATCAGCTCCAACTTCAATTCCCCGAATGCGCGATCGCCTGTCATTTAACGCCGTCAGAAAAATCACTGGAATTAGCCTAGTCTGCTCATCCTGTTTGAGCAATTGGCACACTTCAAATCCATCCATTCCTGGCATCATCACATCCAGCAAAATCAAATCTGGTTGTTTTTGAGTTACCAATCTAATAACAATGGAACCACTATCCGCCTCAATCACTTCGTATCCTTCTATCCCCAAGAGGGAAACAGCAGTCATGCGACTGGTGGCATGATCGTCAACTACTAAAACCTTTGGCCGATCTAAATCAAACCCATTCACTTTAGAACCTTTGGCTTGTAGTGTTCCAGATAGCAATGAATTATCACCACAATTAACATCAGCTTTTATCCAAGAAGACACTGCTTGGCTATCTTCAAGCATAAGCTCTTTTAAAGAATAACCCTCCGTATTTTCCGATCCTACGGCATGATTTGAACCTTGCATAAGTTAACAGTGTCAGATTTCCAAAAAAATTTAATATTCGACTGTATCTGAGCCAGAGCTTCCATAGGGATTATGCATGATGTCAAGCTGCCTATCTGAGTTTTTCGCAGCATGTATTGTTTATGTGACGAACAAGGTGTATCTTGTTGTCAAACTTTTTGCTTCTAATTCCAGTATGATCAATTGACACAAATATTCAATCAGGTTTTTTACGGAGATTTTTTAACCTAGCGCCCCTAGAAAGCGTTAGCGAGTCTTGTCTACGACACGCTGTTCGCGTCCCTTGCGTCGTAGACATCACAACTGAACTACAAACTAGTGGTCTGTCGCAAAAGTTTTGATAGGTGAATCAGTTTTAAATTTATCTTCTTTACCTCTTAACTTCTCTGCGAGACGCTGCGCGAACGCGCTCTTTGCGTCCTTTGCGGTTCGTTCTCTTATCCATCAAAACTAATGACATAGACTACTAGTTCCCAGAAAATCTGTTAATTAACCCTGCCTTGTGTTCCCAATAGCCACCTTTTTCGCCAACCGGAGGTAGGTTCCAGCCAAGAGGTTTGTTGCTCTTGTTGTCGCCGCATCACTATGATTTCGGTTGGATCGCTCAATTGAGGATCGCGATAAGGAATAGCAGCACGGGTTAGCAAGTGTTCTTTTTCAGCTTGCGAGAGAGAAGGAAGTGCTGAGTAGTTTTTCAACTCAGCACTTGGAGAATGTGCCGCCACAGTACCAGGCGATCGCCTTCCTACAGGTGGGGTAGAACCGATGATCAAGCCAGCAGACAAAAGTGCTGTGCGTACAGCAGCAGAACAAGAATAGGTGGCTAATAAACCATCTGGATGTAAACACAATGATAGTTGTTTAATAAATTCAACAGTCCATAATTGAGGACATTGAGGTGGTGAAAAAGGATCGAGGAAAATTGCATCTGCCCAGAAACCTGACTGATGTACCGGCGTTATCCTAGTTCTAGCATCGCCAATTAGTAGCTTCGCTTTCAGACAAGGTGTTTGCACTTGATGCTCAAAAGCTAGCTCTTTCAAAATTTCAATATAGTTACAGTTCCAATTGTCGAATAAATGATGAGCGATCGCAGCTTGTGGCACAGATGGATTCAGTTCTAAACCGATTACTTCAACACAACAACTAGGATTCACTGCCCAAATTGTTTGCAAAGCAGCAGCTGTGTTATATCCTAGACCATAACAAACATCCAACAGCCGCAAAACTGGTTTTTGCGCGGCTGTCGCCAGTTGAGTCGGTTCTACAAACTTGAAAAAACTCTCCTGTTTAGCTCCAGAATGGCTGTGAAAGGATTCACCAAACTCTTGAGAGACAAAGGTGAAAGAGCCATCTGCCGTTAGCTGAGGTGTAAAATTCTCTAAGTCTGACATTTAAAATAAAACTAAATAATCACCAATGCCCAATACTTCGACAACGCTCAGTACAAGTGCCCCATCCCCCATGCCCAATACTTCGGCTTCTCTACGAGACGCTACGCGAACGCTCAGTACAAGTCCTCAATTTGTTGTTTCCCCAACTTGGCTGTTTGAACATCTAGAAGATCCGCAAGTCGTGATTGTGGATTGTCGCTTTTCTCTAGCCGATCCACAACTAGGACAACAACAGTACCAGACAAGTCATATAGAAGGGTCATATTACCTAGATTTGAATCAGGATCTTTCCAGTCCAGTGGGTAAGCATGGCGGGAGACATCCTTTACCTAACCCTAATGATATAGCTAACAAATTTGCAGCGATTGGGGTAAATTACCAAAAAACTTTAGTTGTAGCTTATGATGATTCGCGCTTTGCCTTTGCAGCTCGTCTATGGTGGCTGTTGCGCTATCTCGGACATGAGCAAGTAGCAGTACTGGATGGAGGCTTTGCTGGATGGCAAAAAGCTGGGTATTCTGTTACAAATGTTATTCCTCACCCCCGATTAGCTAAGTTTGTAGCTCAAGTACAAACAGAAAAGGTGGTAGATATTACAGAGGTGAAAAGCCGGAAAGACAGCCACGAGGTAGTATTGGTAGATTCAAGAGAGAGCGATCGCTACCGAGGTGAACGAGAGCCAATTGATAAAATTGCTGGTCATATTCCCGGTGCAGTCAACTATCCCTGGCAAGAAGTTACAGACTCTTCCGGCTACTTAATCTCTCAAGAGGAACAACGCCGTCACTGGGAAAAGCTAGAAACAGCCGAGGAAATCTTGGTATATTGCGGTTCTGGCGTTACTGCTTGTGTGAATTTACTTTCTTTAGAATTAGCTGGCATTAGCAAGGGTAAACTTTATGCTGGTAGCTGGAGTGATTGGATTTCATATTTATAGTTAGGAGTGAAGAGTTAAGAATTAAAACTTCAAACTCTGCCAATTTTAGATTTGGAATTTTAGATTTGCAATTTTAGAGTATGTTTTAAAAGTATTGGGCAATTAACAACTTGGCGGATTAAATATTCCGTAACTCGTGCGTAAGTAGTAATATCTACATAATAAATGAAGATATTACTACTTACGCACTGTACAAATTCATCGTGATGTGAGTTAACAAAAATAGCTTGTTTCAGGCTTTTCTTAATTATCCTTTGATCGTAAATAGACCATGCTGTAGGGGTTTAGCAATGCGCTTTACCCTTACGGCAATGCGCTTTACCCCTAAGAAAGATGTGGTTTTTCACGTCACACATATTTGGTATTTCTTGTCAATGCGTAAGTCCTAATTACTTTAATTTTAAAAAAAATCTTACTAGATTGAAGTACTAATGCTATATTTGCAAACATTTAATATTTAAACTTTCATTGTTTTTAACGTAATTATAAATTTAAAGAAAGTTAATTGGTGATAATACTGAGACTTTACGATAACTAATTTTTAGCATTCTTTTTATAAAAATAAGAATATTTTTTCAGATAAATATAGCCAAATTAAGAAAAAATAAATATTAATTGATCTATCTATGTTTTCTGTTTTATGAAATTTAACAGTAGCTGCTCATTGCCATGCTTTTGTTATTTACACAATAAAAGCAAATTAATATAGCAATCCGAATTGAATCGTGAGAATATACGGAGATTAAAAGTACCCATTTCTCAGCTTTTCAGCCTTTCAATCTCTCACAAATTATTTAGGATTGTTATCTAAATAGCAAACTCATCAAGGCTAATAATAAAATTTATAAAATTTGGTTTTAAAGAACTTTAGGGAGTAGATAAATGGACTTTGATTTAGATAACACTTTTCAAATAGACGTAGTTAATATTAAGTTAAAAGAAGCATATTCAACAATATTTAGTTTACATAATCCGAAGATTCCCTTTATCATTTGGTTACTAGAGAATCCGAATAGTCCCTTGGCATTACCTGGTAAAATTAGTCTTCATGACCATGATTATATTCACATACTTTTAGGTAGAGGGATTTCTCCTCAAGATGAAGCTTTTGTAATTGGATTTACTATGGGAAACGACTTAAATACTAATAGAATACATTTATTCATCTTTAAGTTTTTTGCTCAATTTATATATCCATATCCATATAAATTTTCTAAATTAGATTTCATAAATTTTGACTTAGGTTTTATTTATGGCAAAAAAATGAAAATAAAACAAATCAATGAGATAAATTTTGAAAAATATCACAATGAGACTATAAATTATCTCAGAAATTATTTTGGTATTAGTGCTGATGAGATCCAACTAATACGACGTATTGAAATTTGGTTGATGCCCGATTCTAATTATATCTAAAACAAGACTATCAAACTATCAAAATGCACTTACCTTATAAACTGAGATTTGTTCCCTCTCAAATAGTAACTATAACAGTACTGCTAACGTTACTTTTATTTATTCCTCAAATTTGGCTTAATTGGCAAGCATATTATCATTTCAATAGTATTACTAAAAATGAATTTCAACTCCAAAAACTGAGTGATAAAATTATCTATTTTGATGAAGTATTAACTATGTCAGCCCGCATGAATGCTGCTACAGGTAACTTTACTTGGGAACAACGGTATCGGCAATTTGAACCTGAACTCGATATGATCATTAAAGAACTTATTAAACTGGCTCCTAAAACATATGAAAATGAGGATGCCAAAAAAATTGATGCTGCTAATCAGCAGTTGGTCAGAATGGAATATCAATCTTTTGATTTAGTCAAGAAGAATCAAAAACAAGCAGCCCAACTACTATTGTTTAGTAACGAATATGAAACTAATAAACACATTTATGCCGATGGTGTTGCTAAAAGAAACCATAATATCTCACTTCAGTTACAACAGACAGTTGCTGAATATCGCAAAAGAATGTTTTGGGCAATTTTAGAATCTATCATAAGTTTAATAATACTTATTCCGGCATGGCTTTTGGTATTAAATTTATTGCAAGAATATTTAAAAGCGAAAAAAATCGCTCAAGCCGCCTTAGAAGAAGCTAATTATATCTTGGAAATGCAAGTTGCGACGAGAACGGAAAAATTAAAACAGAAAAATATTCAACTACAACAGACACTGCAAGAATTGCAAAACACTCAAGTACAACTGATTCAAACTGAAAAGATGTCCTCACTCGGTCAGCTAGTTGCTGGTGTTGCTCATGAAATTAATAACCCTGTTAATTTCATTTATGGCAACTTAATGTACGTTAGAGAATATACTCAGCAATTACTAACTTTAACTAATCTGTACCAGCAACAATATCCTCATGACAACCCAGAAATAACTATTTTAATTGATCAGATAGATTTGGAGTTTATTATTGATGATCTGCCGAAAATCTTATCTTCAATGGCAGTTGGTGCTGATCGTATTTGTGAGATTGTGCTAACCTTACGGAACTTCTCCCGTCTTGATGAAGCGGAAATGAAACCTGTTGATATTCATGAAGGAATTGATAGCACGCTGTTAATTTTGCAGCATCGTCTCAAAGGAAAATCCGAACAGCAAGAAATTACAATTATCAAAGACTATGATAATTTACCTCTTATCGAATGTTATGCAGGAGGATTAAATCAGGTCTTCATGAATATCCTGAGTAATGCTATTGATGCTTTACATCAAGAGCAAATAGAGCGCTTAAAAGAAGAGATTAAACAATACCCCAGTTTGATTACTATTCATACTGAAGTTAAAAATCAAGAGTGCGTAGTTATCAGCATTAAAGATAATGGTTCAGGAATAACTGAGGAAGTTAAGACTAGATTGTTTGACCCCTTCTTTACTACTAAACCTATAGGCAAAGGTACTGGTTTAGGATTATCTATTAGTTACCAGATTGTAGTAGATAAGCATAAGGGAAAAATTAAGTGTGTTTCTGCACCTAAAAAGGGGACAGAATTTGTGATTGAGATTCCTATCAAACAGAGAGAAGCTGCTTTGAGTCTACACTAATTCATAAATTTAACTGTGTTGCAAAAACTCAACTTTAGGTAATAACGGGTCAGTCACAATACCCACACCGCTAAAACCCCAACGTTTTAGCAGGTTTCCCAACTGTGTACGCGCAATAGATTCTACAGCAAAGCGATTTGCTACTTCTGCGGCATGGGTGTTGAGATAGCTAAGGGCATCAAAGTTTTCCTGAAACAGCAATAAATAACCTGATGTTTCGGCGTCAGGACGAGCGATGAGATAATTACCGTCAGTTTTTGAGCGCACTAAGTAATAGACTTCGGACAGCATGGAGATGGGGGGAGTGGGGGAGATGAGGGAGATGAGGGAGATGGGGGAGATGAGGGAGATGAGGGAGATGAGGGAGATGGGGTTAAACCAATGACTAATGACAAATGATTAATGACTAATGACAAATGATTAATTGAGATTTTCTAGGCGAATGCGTGGATCGGCGGCTTTTAACATTAAATCGGCGATTAAATTACCAATTATCAGCAACACTGCGCCCATTATCAAGCTTGCCATTAACAAATATAAATCTTGAGCTTGTAAAGCCTGTAAAGTCAATCTTCCTAAACCAGGCCAGTTGAAGAAAAATTCGGCAATGAAGGCACCGTTTAATAAACCAGCTAATTCAAAACCCAATAAGGTAATTAAGGGATTTATCGCATTGCGGAGTGCATGAACGTAGATGACGCGGTTTTCTGGCAGACCTTTAGCACGAGCTGTTTGGATATAATCTTGACGTAGCACATCCAATAATTCGCCGCGAGTGATGCGTTGTAAACCAGCAAAACTTGTAATTGAGAGGGCGATCGTAGGTAAAATCATGTGCCAGCCGATATCTAAGATTTTGCCAAACCACGACAGTTCCGAGTGATTGATGCTAGTCATACTACCGACTGGGAACAGCGGCGAGGTTCTTTGGGCAAAAACCAGCAGTGCTAAGACAGTGATGAAAATGGGAAAGCCTTGTCCAGCGTAACTAATTACCTGTAAAATTCGGTCTGCTGGCCTATTTTGTTTAACGGCGGCAAAAATCCCTAGAGGGATGGCGATCGCCCATGTGACAATTAAAGATGCGATCGCTAATAGCAAAGTCGCTGGTACCCGTTCCCACAACAGCGATGCCACTGAACGTTGATAAATAAAACTCGTGCCAAAATCCCCTTTTGTCAAGATTCGCCATAGCCACAGCCAAAATTGCTCTGGCCAAGACTTATCCAAACCAAACTGCCGCTTGATTTCCTCAATTCTTTCTGGAGATATCTTCGGGTTTTGCCGCAGCGTATCGACATAATCACCGGGAGCGAGTTGAATAATGAAAAACGACAATGCTGCCGCCAAAAACAAAGTCAGTAGTGCCTGCAATAGCCGCTTTGCCACATAAACAAAAGTTTCGCTCGTGACTAGCCTGATTAGCCAATCCCGACCTGTCTCCAAGGAAATTCTCGTAGATGTCATTTGTCCTTTGTCCTTTGTCCTTTGTCATTTGTCATTTGTCTAATAACCCATGACTAATATTCAATTAGAGAGATAATCGGCACGTCCGGCAAATATTTACGCCCTTGTAAATCCCGTAGCTCGATAATAAACGCAAACCCCACCAGTTCGCAGCCAATCTTCTGTACTAACTTTGCTGTCGCACTCGCAGTTCCACCCGTGGCAATCAAATCGTCCACAATCAAAACTCGATTACCTTGGTGCAAGGCGTCTTGATGCACTTCCAGACAGTCTGTACCATATTCTAGTTCATACTCAATTGAGTAAACTGCTGCTGGTAACTTACCTTTTTTGCGGACGGGAATAAAACCAACTCCTAGTTTATAAGCCAGAGGTGAGCCAAAAATGAATCCCCTCGACTCTATACCGATGACATAATCTGCCGTTATTCCAGCTTCGTTGCATTTTTGTGTTAAAAAGTCAATAGTGTAGCGCAGTCCTTCTGGATCGCGCAGCAGCGTAGTAATATCCCGAAATAAAATTCCGGGTTTGGGGAAATCTGGGATGTCACGAACGAGAGACTTCAAATCCATAAAAAAGGGAGTGGGGAGTGGGGAGTGGGGAATGGGGGAGATGGGGGAGATGGGGGAGATGGGGGAGATGAGGGAGATGAATTAATAACCAATGCCCAATGCCCCATGCCCCATGCCCAATGCCCAATGCCCCATGCCCCATGCCCAATGCCCAATTTCAGATACCTGAAAAATCGTACACTATAATGTCATACGCTGGGAGTCGAGGCTGAAGTTTCGCCCTTGATTGACGATAATTAGAATCTAAACCAAGCTAGAAAAGGTATTGCACTAATAAATGAGGTGAATTAACTGATGTTTTAAAACTTTGATTTCAATATAGGGAAATCTTTGAGTAGAAAGAGTTAACTAATGTATATATCAGGTAGTCATGCTACTGCTACAAGTTTAATGTTCAAGTCTTGGCTACCGATCTTAAATTTGTTTTATCTAGTCTGTTGGAACCGCACAAGGTATTTGTAGAATGAATGTCTCAGCAAGTTTAACGCCGTTCAACAGTCCAACCCAAGACTCACTGCCGACGGTTCTGGACACTTTACCAGATCCTGCGATCGCTTCCAAGACCTGTCCTCGAAGAACGCGGTTGCAAATTGACCTGATTTTACTGGCAATTGAAGCTTTAGAGCTTGGTGGTTCGGAAGCAATCCTGTCTTTTGCTCAAGAGTTGGATCTTAAAGGAATTGTTAAAGACAGGGTGAATTTATGGCGGATGCGTAGCTCTAACCCGCTACGAAGAGCGCACATGCGCCGTCCCTTAACTATTATGGAAGCAAAAGCTCTGGTGGTCATTGCTTGCTACATGGCGCGGCGTTTAACTGTTGTGATCCGCCAGTTACTAATGATATGTCAACAAATGGAAGAAAAACAGATTCCATTAGAACAGAATTTGCGCCTATCTAATTACCTAGAGCGGTTTAGAGCGCATTTTAAGAGCCGGATGAATGCTCGCCGTTCTGGTTTACTAGCATTAAGTTCTGATGAGAAATTAGATGAGCTAGCGATAAATTTGTTAGGACAATTACTATTTTGTACGGGTACAGCTGGAATGCAGAGGTTCTGGATTAGTTTGTTTGATGGTGAAGTGGAATGAATATTCAACGTAAGTACAGTCTACCTAATTGTACACTGCTTTTAGAAGGGTTAAGTGATGTCACTAGGGCTGCACAGTTCCAGGAAATGCGCCCGGAATTATCAATATTGGTAAATGCAGAATGCTATTTATCTGGTTACAATCAACCCCTAACGGGAGGGCGAGAATTTTTTGAAAGTTTGGTGAGGGCTGTTAGTGGTTACGCGCAAGAATTTTTAAGTAGTGTACCCAATCCGCAAGCACACAACCAGGAATCGGAGCTAGTAGAGTTTCAGAAAGTTAACAGCAACCGACACAGGTTAATCATACACTCAGAAGGTGTTCCAGAGGGGTTCGAGTCTCACTCTAAAAATTCCAAACGTCCGCCGATTGAAATAGATTTGAATACGGTACAGTTGTTTGATTTAGTGGAAGCAGTGGATCAGTTTTTTGCTGATAGCCAAACTTTACCAGAATTATCCCTAGAACTACAACCAGTTACCAGACGCTATGGCGGTGCTAGTCAGGCTTTGGTCAGACAGGCTGTTCCTGCTGCTGTGGGAGTATCAACTTTAGCAATAGCAGCGATCGCTTTTAACTTGATTCCACCTCCCCAAATACGTCCACCGCAGCCTCAACCAGATGAGCAAAGTAGCTCTACAACAAAAAGCATCACTCCTCTAGCATCAGCTGCTGCAACTCCCATCGCTGCTGTAACGCCCACACCAACGCCCACACCAACACCCACAGCTAATACAAAACCAGTAGTTAAAGATTTAGAAGCACTTTTAAATACAGTTTCGGAAATTACTGATCCATCGCAGTTACGTGCATTGAATCGCCAAGTGTACAACCAAATTCATCCAGCTTGGACTAATCGCTCAGGATTGAACGACGATTTAATTTATCGTCTGGGTGTAGCTGCGGATGGAGCGATCGTTGGTTATAAAGCGTTGAATAAAGAGGCGAATCTAGCAGTGGGGAAAACTCCTCTACCTAACCTACTTTACAATCCTGCTAACCGCACTCCCATTGCTAATGAACCGATCGCCCAATTTCGAGTAGTGTTTAATACAAAAGGTGTACTAGAAGTTAGCCCTTGGCGGGGATATGCTACTACACCACAGGTACTGGGTGCAAAAATTACTGACTCTAATATAGTCAAAGGTTTAAACCAAAAGCTTTATAATGCAGTTCGCAAAACTTGGAGTGGCACCCCCACCTTTACGCGAGATTTAAAATATCGGGTAGCGGTTAACAAAGATGGTGTAATTGCTGACTATGAACCACTCAACCAAGTTGCCTTTGACTATTTTCGGGAAACACCCCTTCCGAAAATGTTCAACGCTATCTACGGTTCCAATGTAGCAGCTCCCAACAATAAAGAACCTCTCGCCCACTTCCAAGTGATATTCAAGCCTAGCGGTACGCTGGAAATCACTCCTTGGCAGGGATATCAATAATTGGGCATGGGGCATGGGGCATGGGGCATGGGGCATGGGGCATGGGGCATGGGGAAGAGAATTAAGTTGCTATTCCCTATTCCCTATTCCCTATGGATTTAAGATAAGCATTGAGCTTGGGTAACAGTTCATCAAGAATTGGTTTAAATCTGCTTACCTGTTTATTTGTCAATAACTGTCTGGCGTAGGCTAACCTCAACTAGCTGATTGTTTCATACAAAGACCCTCTCGCAATCTTGACAAAACGTCGATTGTCTTGGTCGTTGTACCTACCTCTACCTTCTGCGATGTTCGCACAAACACTATCAGCAGACCGAACAATTTGCTTGCCCAGTGTATCTTTAGTGAAATGATCCCATCAGCAATATGCCAAATTTGATTAGCTAGCTTCTTAGCAAGTTGATAAACTTCTAAGTACAGCTTTGCGTAAAATCGTAGCGTTTTAATGCAAGGGGACGCATTGGCATTGGCTATTCATCAAATCAATAATGAAACTGCGATCGCCATACAGCCAATGTTCCATACTAGCTAAAATAAATCTGAGAGTAGGCAATAAAAATTAATAAACATCAAAAATGCTTGAGAAAGAAGTTAATGTCAGAGATAGTTTTCACTCAAAACAGCCTGGAGGCGGCAGCGATCCAAATAGTTTTGATTGTAAAGAAACATGGTATCCCATCCATTATCTGGAGGACTTAGACAAATCAAAACCAACGCCTTTTACAGTGCTGGGAAGAGATATTGTAATTTGGTGGGATAGACTTGCCCAATCTTGGAGAAGCTTTGAAGACCAGTGTCCTCATCGTTTAGCACCGTTGTCTGAAGGCAGGATTAGTGACGAAGGGCTGTTGGAATGTCCCTATCACGGTTGGGCTTTTTCTGGAGATGGAAATTGTCAAAGGATTCCTCAACAAGTCAAAGGTGGAACAGCAGAGACATCAAAACGAGCTTGTGTGCCATCATTACCAACTATTGAAAAGCAAGGACTACTGTTTGTATACGTTGGTGAATATGAAAATGCTGCCAAAACCGAAGTGCCAATAATTGAACCATTAGAAGAATCTCCTGAAGGATGGGTTGTAATTAATACATTTAGAGATGTGCCTTATGATGCATTAACACTGTTAGAAAATATACTTGATCCTAGCCACATATCCTTTACACACCATAAAACGGTAGGAAATAGGGCAAATGCAGCACCTTTGGAACTTGAAGTGATTGAATCTGGTAAACATGGATTCAAAGGGATTTGGAAACAAGGTTTGAAACCAGGGCAATCAGGAGAGTTATCAACAACCTTCGTCGCTCCAAGTTTAATGTGGCATGACATCAACTCCCAGCGTGGCAGAATTCTAACAGTTGTTTATGCTACACCCATACGTAAAGGAGAATGTCGTGTATTTGCACGTTTTCCTTTTAAGTTTCCTGATAAACTTCCAGGTTGGTTTATTAAGCTCAGACCGCGTTGGTATTACCACATTGGACAAAATGGTGTTTTAGAAGACGATCAAATTTTTCTCCACTATCAAGAAAGGTATCTTGAAGCTAAAGGAGGTAGCCCTAACTTTACTAAAGCCTTTTACCTTCCAACCAAAGCAGATAGTTTTGTATTTGAATTGCGTCAGTGGGTAAACCAATATAACGCTGAACCATTTGGCAAAGAGACTTTTTCTCCCCCATTGGCAAAGTCCGTGCTTCTGGAGAGGTATCATTCTCATACGGAAAAATGTGCCAGTTGTAGCTCGGCGCTTTCGATTATTGAGCGATTGAGATTTGGGAGTGGAGTTGCAACAGTACTTACTTTGGCTTGGACTCCAATGCTTTTTTTATTTTTTCAGACAACATCAGTTGTAGCAGTTGTGATTGAAACTCTAGCTCCCTTAATCTTTGCATTCGCATGGATGGGACTTAGTAAGTTGGTTATTCAGTTTTATGATGGACGAACCGTACCTCCACGAAACCGACCGGAAAAAAACTGAATTTTACCTGTGATTTTGTTCCCAATGCCCAATGCCCAATACCCAATGCCCAATTTATCTTGTAATCCGCCGCATATAATTTCCCCACAACTGAGCTGCTTGAGCGCTGCTACCAGATGTCGGGGAATTATTGTCGTTTCCCAACCAAACACCAGTTACAAGCCGCCGACTGGGAATAAAACCGATGAACCATAAGTCAACGTTTTTATCAGTCGTGCCAGTTTTACCAGCTTCGCCCAGTCCAATGGCAGCACTACGACCAGTACCTCTTGTGATTACGCCACGCATTAAACTAGTCATCTCATCGGCTACACCATTTGGCAGCACTCGTTTGTTAGCATCTGGATCTTGGTCGAAGGAGTAGATTACACGGCAGGTTTTGATATCATTGCGATCGCGGCAATCACTACTGTCTAAAATTCGGTTAATGGCATGGGGAGGATTCAACACACCGCGATTGCTAATAGCGCCAAAAGCACCAGTCATTTCTAAAACATTGACCACGCTTTGACCCAGTACCAATCCCGGAACTGGATCGAGGGGTGATTTTATCCCCAAACGCTGCGCCATCGCCACCACTTTATCTAGCCCAATTTCTTTGGCAACTCCCAAGGCGATGGGATTTTCTGAAAGAGCCAGCCCCGTAGCAATATCTAAACTGCCAGCACTTGAACGGCAGGGTTTATAAGTAAAGCCTTGCCAAGTTAAAGGAGCGCAGGAATAACTATTGGATGGTGAAATTCCCTGTTGAATAGCGGCGGTGTAAGTAAAGATTTTGAAGGTGGAACCTGGTTGTCTTTTGGCTTGGACAGCACGATTGAATTGACTTCTTTTGTAATCAGTGCCGCCCACCATTGCCAAGATGCTGCCAGTACTGGAGTCAAGAGTTACCACCGCCCCTTGAGAATAATTAAAATTTGCGCCACCGTTATTGACTGAATTCCGCAACGCTGCTTCTGCTTGGGTCTGGTACGCTGGATCAAGCTGGGTTTCAATGATATAGTTTCCTTCTCTTGCGGCTCCCTGCCCCAAGATTGATTCCAACTCAGAGAAGACGTAACTGTAAAAATAAGGAGCGATCGTTTTAGCTTGCTGTTCGCAGACTTTAGGACTAACTTGGACGGTAGAGCGTCTGGCTCGGTTTGCATCCTCAGGTTTAATTTTGCCCATCTCTAGCAACCGCTTAATCACGCGATTGCGGTATTCAGCAGCTTCTAGCTTATTGTGACTATCCCCACAAAAATCGAAGCCGTTGGGGGCTGGTAGAATTCCTACCAAAGTTGCTGCTTCTGCCAAAGTTAATTCTTTAGCCGACTTCTCAAAGTAATATCGGGATGCATCCTCAAAGCCAGAGGTATCTCCACCCAAAAAAACCCGATTTAAGTACATCAGCAAAATATCATCTTTGCTGTAAAAGGTTTCGAGTTTCAGGGCAACAATTGCCTCCCGCAATTTGCGTCCAAGGCTATCTTGTCTACCTACATACTCGCGGAACAAACTGCGGGCAACTTGCTGGGTAACAGTACTGGCTCCTTGTTGGACATCTCCACTGCGGCTATTGATCAACACGGCTCGTAAAATCCCCAGAGGGTCAACCCCAAAGTGCCAGTAATAACGACTATCCTCGGAAGCCACCACCGCAGCAGGCAAATAAGGGCCGAATTGCTCTAAACGCTTCATGTCTACATGAGAGATAGTTCGAGGCTCTCTCAGGGGAGTGGCTCCATCACGGGCGTAAACAACCACTGGAGCGCGTGTAGCTGTAGGTAGAGGTCTTACTGTAAATTTCAGCCATTCAACGCCAATCACTAACGCTAACAGGGCACTGACACCACCGACACCATAAGCTGTCAAACTTGCAGCTTTGACATACCAAGCTGGTGGATCTACGTATTGTAACCGCACAGAAGCGGCGAGTTCTGGGGGACCCAGGGTGAGAATATCGCCGTGACGCAGTTCCAGGGAACTAACACGACGCTTACCACGATAAATGCCATTGGTGGAGTTTTCGTCTTTGATCACGAAAACTGGTGTGCTATGAGTAGAATTCCGCGATAGCGACAGGTGAATTTGGCTGACAACAGGGTTACGGATGACGATATCGCTGGATTTGGAGCTACGACCGAGAATATAGCGATCGCCCAACAGTGGATATACTTCTGCCTTATCCGCCCCCGCATCCTGCACCCAAAGTTCCGGTACCTTGGCATTAGGCTTGAGCGCCAATTTAGAAAAATCGACCCTAGCTTGAATCGTATGTACTGCTTGAGTCAGTTGACCTAGTAACGTTTGTGGCTTGTGAGGGGGTTGGGGAGAACTCATCGGCTATTCACATCACAGTTTTTAGTGAAGAATCGGGCGAATTACAATCAATTTAGATGTTAGTCTTTCATCATTTTACTCATAAGCCAAAGCATAAATTGGCTATACGGAACTTTTTGATTTAATTTATACTTGAACTTAGCTTGCAATTAGAATTAGTTTGTAATTTTCGTCACTTATTTATAGAAGCAGAAATTTTTTATCTATTCTCAAAGGCTGATTTTATCTACTATTACTAGTTCAATAACTACAAGCATAATTTTTGTATTTGTATTTTTAAACACTAATTATCAAGAAACAAGAGATTTAATTTTTACCAATTTTACATATCCACATATTCTGAAACAAACCTAAATATCTTCATTTAGGAAGATTTTCTAAATCTAATTGTCTGTTTTAATAGTGCGAGTGTTCCGTTAAGGTTAATTTCAGAATGATGGGAAAATCTCTGACCATGATTGGTACAGCTCTATCTTTGGCGCTCACCGCTAACGTTGCTGTAGGTCAATCCAGTAAATCCCCCATAGCCCAATCTAATAGCGACTCCACTACTGCACCAACGGAAATCAAGATGTCGCCAGAAGGGATGAAAATTCTGTGCGAGTATTTTCCGCTCAACTCGCGCTGTCCCGGCGGCACAGCATCCACACCTAGCGCTCCTAGTAGCACTACAGTACCAGCAGATACCACACCCAGCACCACCACTCCAGATAGCACAACTGCACCAGGAACCACAACGCCATCTGGATCTAGCACTCCCGAAAGCACAACTGCACCAGGTAGCCCAACCCCACCTGAACCTGGTACTCCCCGCAACTTAACTCCAAAACCAGGTAGCCCAACCCCACCTGAACCTGGTACTCCTGGCAGCACTACCGAACCAGGTAGCCCAACCCCACCTGAACCTGGCACTCCTGGCAGCTCTACCGAACCAGGTAGCCCAACCCCACCTGAGCCTGGCACTCCTAACAACTTAACTCCAGGATCAGGAAGTGTTACCCCACCTGAACCTAGTCCTCCTGGCAGCACTACCGAACCAGGTAGCTCAACCCCACCTGAACAACCTGGCACTCCTGGCACTCCTGGCAGCAGTATCCAACCAGGTAGCTCTCCCACTACTCCAGACTCTAGTTCGCCAAAAGCTCCTGGCACAGGTAATTAAATTAAAAGCTGAGGCATAATCTAAATTCTAGTTTGCCATCAGCGATCGCTGGTGCATCTTCACCTCTTAGACCAGTTATGCGAACTGGTGTTACATAAAAAAATCACAATTGCTCGAACCTATAGATCAAGTCTTCGCATATACGACTAAGCAAGGGTTTTAGTAATCAATAGCCTGGGATTAACCATCCCAGGCTTTATAGTTTCACAATCAGGAGTCAGGAGTCAGGAGTCAGAATTCAGGAGTCAGAATTCAGGAGTCAGAATTCAGGAGTCAGGAGTCAGGAGTCAGGAGTCAGGAGTCAGAATTCAGGAGTCAGGAGTCAGGAGTCAGGAGTCAGGAGTCAGGAGTCAGAATTCAGGAGTCAGGAGTCAGAATTCAGGCGTCTGAATAAACGGGTTTAAGTCCCCCATAAAACAATAAAATTTGGTGGTAACAGAGCAGCGCCGAAGTGTGGTCTACAATTAGTGGGGGATTCAGACCCGCCACTAATTGATTCTGAATTCTGAATTCTGTATTCTGAATTCTGAATTCTGAATTCTGTATTCTTCTTCAATGCGACCTGCCAGTTGAAGTCGGTGTTTTTTGCAAGGAAGCAATTAACAGGCAAACAATACCGATACTAATAAATGAATCTGCCACATTAAATACAGCAAAGTTAATCAGGCGAAAGTCAAGAAAATCAACGACGTAGCCTAAAACAAACCGATCAATACCGTTGCCCATAGCTCCACCTAAAATCAAGCCATAGCCCAACTGATCCCACAAATTTAAGGTTGGGCCAAACAAGGCCAACACTACCAATACCAAACTCACTCCTAAAGATAGCCAGCGTAACCACTCTACTTTCCCACTTAACAGACTAAAAGCGGCACCAGTGTTAGTGACATAGGTGAAGTGAAATATCCCAGGTAAGAGTGGTAGGGTCTGCCCCAAGCTAAAGCTTTGCACTACCCAGTATTTTGTTATTTGGTCTAAGAAGAAAGCTATGAAGGCAGCAATCCAGAAAAGGCGATTTTTTAAACGCATGGCGAATTAGTCATTGGTCATTGGTTATTGGTCATTGGTCATTGGTCATTGGTCATTGGTCATGAGCTTTTGACAAATGACGAAGGACAATGAACTAATAAAACATTAAGTGACGCAATACATATGCTATTACAGTAACGGCACACACTACAGTTAGTTGCCCTGGTAGTGCAAACCACGAGTATCTCAGGATTGCTTGCATCAAGGGTAGATTTTCTGCGCCTTTCCACTGAAAAATATAGCTAATAACCAAATAAGTAATACCGCATAGGTGGAGAGTTAACAAGCCACAGATGCAACTGAAGGCGAGAGTTTCTAGTCGAGGTCTAGCTTTAAAAGCAAACAAGCCACAAATCCAAGCTCCAGGAATAAAGCCTAGTAGATAGCCAAACTGAGATAGCTTAAGATAACCAATTCCGCCACCATCGGCAAATACAGGTAATAAAGTTAACCCCATCACTAAATAGGCAATTTGCGACAGCGCACCGGCATTTTTGCCTCCTAAACAACCCACCAGCAGCACTGCACCAATTTGAAAACTGACTCCTAAAGAAAAAGTCTGAATTCCGTGCTGACTCCAACTCCAAGGTAAGGTGATGCCATAAGCTTCTAGGAAAGTGCCACCCATTGTTAGGAGTAAGCCAATCATAGACCATAGTAATTGATTGGAAGCAGCAAACATTTATAAGACAACCAAGGAAAGGCAAAAGGGATAACCAATAGCAAGCAGTATATTCATAGGACTTACGCATTGACAGACAGAACCAAATGTGCATCAACTCTCTTTACAAGGCTCTGCCTTGTAATGCTCTTGTGGGAGGGCTGCTGCCTCCCAGTTTGACAGGAGGCAGCAGCCCTCCCAGCGATCGCATTCCCAGGCAGAGGCTGGGAACGAGGCAGGGCAAGACTTTTATCTTAATAAGCTTGATATCCACATGATGCTCAATTTGTAAAGTGCGTAAGTCCTAATTCATTAATATTGAAATTAAATTTGTGCTGACATCTTAAGAACTAGCATATTTTCTTTTGCCTTTTTGGTATGTAATTTTTCAGTTATGCGAATTGCGGCTTAGGTGTCTATTGTCTGATTTTATTGACTGAGGCGTGTTCTAATTCTGAGATTTGACCTAAAATATGGTAAAATTACTTAGCCCAATATTTCTACTAATTTTTTCAGAGCATTGCCTAAATTGGCTACTAAGTGCTTAAGATATTTTATTTCCTTAATGCACTTTTTTTAGGCGATCGCTCCGCGCATCTGGCTGCACTCTACTCGATACAATTCTTCTTTTTAAACTCGATTTTATACCAATAACTATGCTTCCTGAGCTTGCGTTGCCCGTAGCTCTGCCGTACCCCTACGGGGAAGCAAGCTACGCGCAGTGTCTCTAAGAGTTGGGTCGAAGGAAAGTTTTCATTCCTAATCCTTTCCTCCAGCAAGAACTGCCCCCTGTTATAAGCTTTTTGTTTTACCACGCTTTAAGTAAGTTGGTGGGAATAAACCAAATTATGTTACGGAACGTAAATAGGCTTAAAACCCTTACCAATGACAAAGGACAAAGGACAAAGGACAAATGACAGCCCACGTCAGTTAACTTTAATTGCGCCCACCTACTTATCATCTATTGACACACTTTTTTGATGACTTGACCAATGAGGGTACACTAATAATAAACTTTTGTAAATACGTATAATTTATTTTGTGCTAGTAGTATTTAAAGCTTGATTCTAGCTAAGTATAAAATTTATCAATCAAAACTAGAAATAAGGGTTTGCTCTTCATCAAAAAAATGCTTGTTTTTTTGCTTTATTAACCTATTGTTAATCTTAATTGTTGTCCTTTAGGGGTATCTTAGAGACGCTCACCTGGAAATATAATAAAAAATTGATAGCGATGCTCTCACGTCTTAGTGTAATAAAAACTCATCGCCTCCCAGGTTCAATTTCAGTGTTAGCACTGACAATCAGCCTAGCAGCTTGTGGCGGACAGCAAACCCCAGATAGCACAGCCACTAAGGATACGCCTTCTGGCACTGCTACAGATACTACTGCATCTAGCCCAACAAAATTAGACCTTGGCGGAACCGTAAAGCTAACCGGGGCTGGTGCGTCTTTTCCGGCACCACTGTACGACACCTGGTTCACGGATTTGAACAAAAAGTATCCAAATCTGCAAGTTGACTATGCATCAGTTGGTAGCGGTGCTGGAGTTGAGCAATTTATCAAAGGTACTGTAGACTTTGGTGCCAGCGATGTTGCCATGAAAGATGAAGAAATTCAGAAAGTGCCACCGGATAAGGGCGTTATTTTATTGCCTGTAACTGCTGGTAGCATCGTGCTGGCTTACAACTTGCCAGATGTTCCAGAACTTAAGCTACCACGCGTAGTTTACGCCGATATTCTACTAGGTAAAATCAAGTCTTGGGATGATCCCCAAATTGCCAAGGCTAACCCAGGTGCAAAGCTTCCTAAAGATGCGATCACAGTTGTTTATCGTTCCGATGGTAGCGGCACCACGGGTGTATTTACAAAACACCTCAGTGCTATTAGCCCAGAGTGGAAGACTAAAGTTGGTGAAGGCAAAACTGTCAACTGGCCTACGGGAGTCGGTGCTAAGGGTAACGAGGGTGTTACCGCCCAAATCCAACAAACTCAAGGTTCTATTGGTTATGTCGAGTACGGCTATGCCAAACAAAATAGTCTCAAGTTTGCTGCTTTGGAAAACAAAGCCGGTAAGTTTATTGTAGCTAGTGAAGAGTCTGCCTCTAAAACTCTGGAATCAGTAGCTCTACCGCCTGATCTCCGCCTCTTTATTTCCGATCCACAAGGGGCTGATTCCTATCCCATAGTCACTTACACCTGGATTTTGGCTTACAAGAAATATTCCAATCCGGCAAAAGCTAAGGCAATTGAAGCCGCGATCGAATACGCTTTAACTGAGGGTCAGAAGCAAGCCAGTACACTAGGGTATGTTCCTCTACCCCAAAACGTCATCACCAAGGTAGCTGCTGCTGCTGATCAAATCAGTCCAGAGTATAAAATCTCTGTTGGTAGTGGTAGTAGCGCTAGCAAGTAAGCATCAAACATCCCTAATCAATAATTGATGAAGTGGTCGTTTTATGGGCATTAGTAACTGGGAACACGGAGTTACTAATGTATCAGTTTAAAAAGATGATCAAACGACAATTTGACTAATCTGGTTGCCTCACACATTCTTCTCTGATTTAATAGTTAAAGTCGGTATTCATGACTACAAATTCTCAAAATCTGTCATCAGCGATAAAAAGTCGCTCTGAGGCAGAAAAGTCCCTAGATCGGGGTTTTATTTGGCTGACTAAAATTTTCGCCTTTGGGGTTGCTGCCACTTTATTATGGATCGGGTCACAGGTTGCAATTGGCGCTTGGCCTGCTATTCAAAAGTTTGGCGTTAGCTTTTTAGCCAACACCACTTGGAACCCAGTTAATGATAGCTACGGGGTGCTACCTCAAATTTATGGAACTCTCTTGAGTTCTTTTATTGGTCTACTGATAGCAGTACCAATTGGGGTTGGTACTGCTGTTGTACTGAGTGAGGATTTTTTGCCCGCTAAAGTGAAGCTGGTACTGGTTTTCGCAGTAGAACTGCTGGCAGCTATTCCCAGCGTTGTCTACGGCGTGTGGGGTATTTTTGTTTTGGTGCCAATCTTAACCGGCTTGGGAAAATGGCTGAATAGTTACTTTGGCTGGCTGCCATTTTTTAGCACTTCTCCTACAGGGCCAGGAATGTTGCCGGCGGGAGTCATATTAGCGATTATGACTTTGCCCATCATCACAGCCTTATCCCGCGATGCCTTGATTTCTGTACCCCCCAGTTTGCGCCAAGCCTCTGTAGGACTAGGAGCAACGCGCTGGGAAACGATTTTGCAAATTCTCATCCCAGCAGCCTTTTCGGGCATAGTTAGTGCTGTGATGCTGGGACTTGGCCGGGCAATGGGAGAAACAATGGCTGTAACGATGTTAATTGGCAACTCCAACAACATCAGTCTCTCTCTTTTAGCACCAGCCAATACGATTTCTTCTTTACTGGCAAATCAATTCTCAGAAGCTAGTGGTTTACAAGTTGCGGCTTTAATGTACGCGGCTTTAGTTCTATTTTTCTTGACGCTGGTAGTGAATATTCTGGCAGAGTTGATCGTTCTGAGAGTCAAGCGAATATAGCTTAGTTTTGGGTTAAATTATGACTTCTAGTTTTCCAGAGCGCAGTTTAACTCGCTCCGCCACGTCTCAGAGAACACTGTTTAATACAGTGATGACCGTAATCGCATTTACCTGCGGAGTATTAGCACTTTTACCTTTGCTAGCAGTGCTATCTTACGTGATTATTAAAGGCTTTAGCAGTCTGAATCTCGCCGTGTTTGTTGAACTGCCACCGAAAGCTCTACAAAAGGGAGGAGGCTTTGGTAATGCAATTTTAGGCACGCTGCTAATGGTAGGAATTGCTGCCTTGATTAGCATCCCCTTTGGAGTTTTGGGGGCGATTTACATCACAGAATTTAGTTCGGCGAAAGTAGCCAGATGGGTACGTTTTGCGGCTAATGTCCTTAGTGGAGTCCCTTCAATTATTGCTGGGGTATTTGCCTATGGCATTGTAGTTTTAACACTGGTAAAGTTGAACTTAGGATCATATTCCGCTCTCGGTGGAGGGTTTGCACTGGCAATTTTGATGTTGCCAATTATTTTGCGAACTACTGATGAAGCCTTGCAGTTAGTATCGCAAGATTTGCGACAAGCATCTGTAGGGTTAGGAGCGACGAACTTTCAAACAGTCAGTCAAGTAGTCTTACCAGCAGCTTTACCAGCAATTGTAACCGGGGCAACGCTTGCGATCGCCAGAGCATCTGGAGAAACCGCACCTTTACTATTTACCGCTTTATTTTCCAACTTTTGGCCAGATAGCTTATTCCAACCAACAGCTTCCCTTGCTGTTTTGGTTTACAAATATGCCATTTCTCCCTTTAAAAATTGGCAATCACTAGCTTGGGCAGCATCTTTGATCTTGGTATTGATGGTTTTAATCACTAGTATCATTGCTCGCTGGGCAACTCGTCAAAAAGTTTAGTAAACACACCATCTACAGTCCAGATCCCCATCGCTCAAACTAACACTAGAGTTATTTATGGCTAGTAACATTAAAACAGTGAATGACACTGAAACCGTTTTACGCACCGAAAATCTTAACGTTTACTACGGCAAGTTTTTAGCCTTACAGAATATTTGGCTAGATATACCGAAAAATCAGGTGACAGCCTTTATCGGCCCTTCTGGTTGTGGTAAAAGTACATTGTTGCGATGCTATAACCGTCTCAATGACCTGATTGAGTCTTTTCACGCAGAAGGTAAAATACTTTTTTACGATAAAAACTTGTATGCATCCGACATCGACCCTGTAGAAGTGCGTCGTCGGATTGGGATGGTGTTTCAAAGACCAAACCCATTTCCAAAATCAATTTATGACAATATTGCTTTTGGAGCCAAAATCAACGGCTACAAAGGTAATTTTGATGAATTGGTAGAAAGCAGTCTCAGAAAAGCAGCTTTGTGGGATGAAGTCAAAGATAAACTGCGACAAAGTGGCTCGTCTTTATCTGGTGGACAACAACAACGGTTATGTATTGCTCGTGCGATCGCAGTCCAACCTGAAGTTATATTGATGGATGAACCTTGCTCCGCCCTCGACCCTATTTCCACCTTGCGGGTTGAAGAACTAATTCACCAACTTAAAGAGCAATATACCATCGTTATCGTCACCCATAATATGCAGCAAGCCGCGCGGGTTTCTGATAAGACAGCCTTTTTTAATGTTCGGACTACAGAAACAGGTGGTCGTAACGGTTTCATGGTAGAATACGACGCCACAGAAGTAATTTTCAACAATCCTAAGCAAGAAGACACCAGAGATTACGTGAGCGGCAGATTTGGATAAATATTACATATTCTTTATGTTGTAGCGATGAGGGATACTCGGAAATTAATGCTGTGCGATATTCCTCTAGTTTTTTTATTTGTTCGTCAACTTTGGCGTAGGCGTAGCCCGCCGCAGGCATCGCTTGATTAAGTATGACTATTTGTTGGTCAAAAAAAGCAATAATTAAGCTGTTTAACATTAGACTTGCATTGACTGGGCAGTGTCCGACACATAGCGCAGTAGCAGTAATAGTGTTGCCTTGTCTTCCTATTTATTCCATACTTGCAGGTTTTGTAATAACTACATATATAGGAATCATATTTGATTTCTGAAAAAATATCGGTAGTCTTGTAGTGGACCCTCTAGCCTAAAATGTTGCAAAAAAATTGTAGGTTGGGTGCAGGCTTTGCGTAACCCAACATCCTGATATATATGTTGGGTTGCGCTCCGCTCCACCCAACCTACGTCTACCTCTAATCCACTATTTTAGCCTTGACAGTCCAAAATAGTGCATTTCACTAATCTTATACTAGTCCTATAGCAATCCTATCTGAGTTGTGAAAATTACTGTTTTAACGAACCACAGAGGCGCAGAGAACGCAGAGAGAGGAATCAACTGAAATTTTCACAAATGAATTAGGACTGTTATTTTTAACTGGTTTTAACTGGTTATTTTAGCAAGCCCAGACTTGCTTCTTGCACGAGTACATTTCAAAGTTTTTTTCTAAGCGGGCGGCGGGAATCGAACCCGCATTAATAGCTTGGAAGGCTATAGTTTTACCACTAAACTACGCCCGCGTGTTTCCAATCCTATAAATGTAGCACAGTTTTTGCGAAAATTCAAGCATCTACTTGGAATTAGTAGGTTGGATTTTGATCCTGACATACAGATTGCTCAAACCTGGTTTTGTGCCATCGTTGTTGTGAGCAGCAATAAAGTTTTCTGTTTTAAAAACTTCGCTGAGGACTTGCTCGTATGTGCTTTTTTCGCTTTGGAGTCTTGCTGGTTCTATTTCTAGAACTACAGCCTGTTGAAAGTTGCCATTCCGATCAATTATTAAGCTAGCCAATAGCTGTGCTGGTTCAAGTCCAGAATTGTGGAGAAGAAAACTTGAGTCTAACTGTTTTGTGTCGCTTCCCTTGTATAAAGCGATAACGTCGGGTAAAGCATCTTGTCGCAATCTTCCTACTTGTATCAAGTTACTCACTTCATCTTTAGCTAAAGGAGCTACTATTGCTACCGATGCTCCCTCAGTAGGAGTTGCTGGAGTTTCTCTAGTTCGAGTTGGTGAAGTTTCTCTGGTGGGAGTTGGTTGAGTTTCCCTAGTCGGAGTTGTTGGAGTTTCTCTGGTGGGAGTTGGTTGAGTTTCTCTGGTGGGAGTTGGTTGAGTTTCTCTAGTCGGAGTTGTTGGAGTTTCTCTAGTCGGAGTTGTTGGAGTTTCTCTAGTTCGATTTCCTGGAGTTTCTCTGGTGGAAGTTGTTGGAGTTTCTCTAGTTCGATTTCCTGGAGTTTCTCTGGTGGGAGTTGCTGGAGTTTCTCTAGTCGGAGTTGTTGGAGTTTCTCTAGTTCGATTTCCTGGAGTTTCTCTGGTGGGAGTTGCTGGAGTTTTTCTGTTTTCAGCTTCCGAAACTGGTGGATTTGATGGAATACCTGATGGTAGTGGCGTTCCTTTTCCCAGTTTAATTTCTTGACGGCGGTTCCAAGGTAAATTACCGACTGGAACTGTAGGTTTTGGTGTGGCTATAGGTTTCGGCGTGGCTATAGGTTTTGGTGTGGCTATAGGTTTTCGTGTGGCTGTAGGTGTCGGCGTAGGAACTCTCTCTTCCCTAAAGGGTTTGCTATTAGGTTGAGAGGCGTAAGTTCGGCTCTTTTTCTGGAGATTATCCGCAGAACTTATTGCCCCAAAATCTTGATTTCTGGGCGTAGTTCGTCCTGTTTGTAGTGAAGGTGCTGTTACAGACTTTTGAGTTGACGATCGTGGCTTTGGCGAAACTGTTTTGACTGTTAATTTTGATTTTGTTTTGGGAGTAATATCTATCAATTCAATGGGAACAGCAGATTGACTTTGCTGGGGAAACCACAGACTAAATGCATTAGATGAGCGCATCAGCCAGAACGCCAGCAAGTGCAGAGAGACTGAAGCTATAACGACAGAAATCCACAAACCGGGTGGATCGGTGTGTCGTCTCCAGACCTTGGCTGGAATTGGAGTTTTGTCTGCAACCGATGGTGTCATATTATCGAAACTGGATATGATTAGGCACTCTTCCTCATTGCTAATGCTTTAAAATACCAGTTTAAATTTTAGCGATTAAAGATTATCTCTGGTTTAACAACAAAAGTCAAAACTGTTTCATCTACTCCTTTAAGTTCTAGCGGACTACCTTTAGTAATTTCTTCTTCCTGCAAATAATCTGCCACGGCAGCAGAAACCAGAATAGTACCGGGAAGAGCGGCAACTTGCAACCTTGCAGCAATATTCACACTTGGGCCGATGGCAGTATAATCGGCACGTTCAGCGCTACCAAACATCCCCACAACAGCAGTACCTTGGTGGATACCGCACCGGAACTGTACGCCAGTAAGTTTGTCGCCATCGAATACACCTTGATCTCGCCAGCGCTGGTTCAACTCAGCCAGTGAGTGGTGCATTGCTCTAGCTGTATTGATGGCACGACGCACCTGTTCATTAGGGGTTAGTTCTTCTGGCGCTCCGTATAAAGCTAAGATAGCATCTCCCATAAATTTATCTACAGTGCCGCCATTGCTAAATACAACCTTGGTCATGGCTGCTAAATATTCATTTAGCAACTCTGCTACTCGCCGGGATCTGAGAGTATTTGCTAGCTGTGTAAAACCGACGATATCACTAAACAAAACTGTAATTAAGCGTGGTTCTGGGCGCAAATCTAAGGTTAAATCTCCGGTTGCGGCTTTTTGCACCAATGCAGTCGGCAAAAAGCGCTTTAGCACCGATTCTGTTAGATAAGTATTTAACTCCACGATTCGCCGTTCATTTTCCTTCAATCCTAAAAGATTCCGAACTTCCGCCAAAAGTTCCCGGTCATTGAATGGTTTTGCTAAATAAGCATCCGCCCCATGTTCTGTACCTTCGATGCGGGTTTCCTCGTCTACTTTCGCTGTCAACAGAATGATTGGTGTTCCTCTCAACTTGTCCTCATTGCGGATCATCTGGATCATCTCAAGTCCGCTCACCAAGGGCATCATTAAGTCAGTCACAATCAAGTTGGGTATAATTTCCTTAGCGATCGCATACCCTTCAGAACCGTTACGAGCTGTATGCACGCGATAACCGTTGCGGCGGAAAATCTCAGATACATAGTTTCGCAGATCCGGGTTGTCATCTACAACTAAAATTGAGGAGCCAGCCGTGTGCAGGGGTTCCCCCTGTTGAGCGGTCTGGCGTTGCTGAGTCTTAAGTGTTAAGTCTTGAGTATCAATACTGGGGGAGAAGTTTCTTGTAATATCTTCAATATTGTCTGTTGTTGACTCTACCAGTTCTAAATCAGCCAATTCTACGCTAGCGCGGCTGGTGTTCAGTTCGATAGACGTTTCTAGTATTTGCTGTGTGGGTAAATGAGCATTTCCAGTCACAAGCCATAAACTAAAGCTAGTGCCTTGGCCGTAAACTGATTCCACAGTGACTTCACCGCCATGTAATTCTACCAATTCTTTAACTAAAGCTAAACCCAAACCACTGCCTTCATAGGAGCGGTTTGCTGAACCTTCAGCTTGGCGGAAGCGTTCAAATAGATAGGGAATTTGTTCTTTAACAATGCCAATTCCAGTATCTTGTACTTGCAATATGCAACGATCGCCCTCAGATTTTAGTCTGACGGCGATCGTCCCACCTTCAGGAGTAAATTTCATCGCATTTGACAGAAGGTTATAAACCACCTTGTCAAATTTTTCCATATCCAAGTACACCGTAGGACATTCATCTAACTGGGTAGTGAGATGCAGTCCTTTTTTCTCACAGTAGGGGCGAAAAGACTCGACAATTTGGCTGACAAATTCGACTAAATCGCAGGGATGGAAACTAGGCTGCATTCTCCCCGCATCCAGACGTTGTAAATCCAGGAGTTGATTTACCAGTCGCAGCAGGCGGCGGGAGTTACGCAGAGCGATCGCACTTTGGGAGTAAGATAATCCCTCACCAGCCGCCACCGCCGACTCTAAAGGCCCTTGAATCAAGGTGATCGGTGTGCGAAACTCATGGGAGATATTTTGGAAAAATTCGGTTTTTTGTTTATCTAATTCCAGTAAGCGTTCAGCTTGTTGGCGAGTTTTTTGATACAAGTGTGACTGCTGGACAGCGATCGCGGCTTGAGCTGCTACTGCTTTCGCCAAATCAATATCAGATAACAGCCATCGGCGGACTTTGTTACCTTCATGTAGGGTAATACTACCGATACATTTACCATCAGCCAATAATGGCACAAACATTAGCGATCGCCCTGGCATTTTTAAAGGCAAATTAAAACTCTGCACTCCTGAAAGAGAATGACTCACATTACCAATTACCACTGGTTCATGTGTCTGTAGCATTTGTTGGAGGATTGGATTCTCCTGTATAGATGCTTGAGAGTAGGGTATTCTCTGAGTTAATAGGTTCTTATTGCTACTTAAATTTTTGTCTAGGACTGGCGATGCCTGGGTTGGGCTGTGCCTACGCAAATTTTCCGGTTGTTGAAAACTATCATACAAGCCCACACACTCGGCAAACTCATCTTCCTCTGTCCACAAAGACAGGACACAGCCATCGACTTGTAAGGCTTGTCCCAATTGCTGGGTAATCGCCGCAAAGATATCTTGGGGATCTAAGCTAGAGCGAATCGCGCTAGTAATCGTATTAATTAAGGCTTCTCGCTTGGCAAGTCCGCGTACTTGTTCGTAAGCATAAGCTTGAGACAAAGCTAAAGCTGCCTGATCCGCTACCATCAACACTAACTGCACCTCATCATCCCCCCAGAAGCGAGGCACAGAACACTGATGCAGTGCCAGCACTGCCATTAGTTCTTGTTGGCAGATCAATGGCACAACTAAACTAGAACAAATGTTAGCGGCTGCAAAAGCTGCCTCACGTTGGAGCAGTTCGGGAGTATTCCCGTGAATGCGCTCATCATCGATCGCATCGTGAATCACCTGGACTTCGCGGGTTTCCCACACCGTCTGAGCCAAAAGAGGCAAAGGGCTGGGCATTGTGGGACTCAGATCCCCCTTTGGAGAGAGAGGGGAAAGACTTACTGCAACTTCCCCTGCTTCTTCAGAAAGAGCTTTCTGATAAATGAATCCCTTATCTGCCAACTGCTCATCTTGGAAGGGACGCAACAGACAGACATCCACCTCCAACATATGACCCACTGTATCTACAATTGCCTGCAAAATTTGGCGATAGTCTAAAGCACTGCGAATCGTATTTGTAACGGTATTCAGCAGCGATTCTTGTCGGAGTGTGCGGGTAAGCTCGCGGGTGCGGGCTTTGAGGACATTGTGAGTATCCAAAGCTTGCCGTACCAATGCTTTGAGTTCCTCAGCTTCCCACGGTTTAGTGACATATTTGAATACCTTACCAGCGTTGATTGCTTCCACCAAGTCTTCGACATCGGTGTAGCCAGTTAAAATAATCCGGATAATATCTGGATATTGAGTTGCTGTCAGACTCAAAAATTCTGTACCGCTCATCATCGGCATCCGCTGATCGGAGATGATCACCGCGACCTCTCCCTCTTGAGCCAGCAGTTCGAGTGCCGCAGGCCCAGAGTTTGCCCTTAGCACCTTATAGTCACGATAGAAAGTGCGGTAAAGCAAGTCAAGGTTGTCTGGTTCATCATCGACAACCAAAATTTTCGGCTTACTGTTTGCTGGGGATTTCATGCACCGCCTTCCTGCTGCAACGGCAGTCGGATAAAGAATAATCTGATCAGGTAAGGATTTTTCTGAGTCAGGTAAGAGCAGAGCATTTTGACCAATAAGGCTGTTTGGCTACATGACTGCTGAGTGTAGGAGTGTTTACTCACAGTAATTCGTCTCAATGGCTTATGCCCATTACCGTTTGCTTTGGTGCAGTGTAATTGCTTTCATAGTCAGTTTTAGGGTTACATAGTCGATGCTTGCTTGCCAAATCCTCTTTCACCTCCTGTGAGCAATGTCTGATATTACATACAGCGCTCATAGCTAGCTGAAAAATCCAGATGATAGCTGCATACTAAGTTTTCCCTCCGCAGCCGTTTTACTAACACTTCCAGGTAAATTTTATTTTTGGGAGTCATGGTAGAGTCAGCAATATTAAAACAATAAGATTTAAAGCCAAAGTATACTATTAGACAAATACCTCTTTCTAATTTAGCAATCAGAACTATCATTAAGACAAGTCATAGTGGTTAATAAGTTAGGAATTAGGAACCTTGTAGATTCTTCCCCAGTAGCTGTACAGCCTGTTCCCATAGCCTAGTAGCAAAGTCCTGTTAGTGTAGTGGCAATTGCATAAACAAGTTCAGTATTGCAACCAAAGTTTGTCGGTGGTGTACTTACTTAACAATTTTGTAAGTTATGCCTACGGACAGGTTATGCTATTTATCTACCCATTTACCTAAACCTGTACGGTACGACTTTACAAATGTTTTTGTGGTGAACACACTGATATCCTCCTTACCTAAAGCAAGGGAAAGATTATAGATTTATGAAGCTTTGAAGAATAATTCAGAATTCAGGAGTCAGAATTCAGAATTCAGGAGTCAGAATCAATCAGTGGGGGATTCAGACCCGCCACTGATTGAAGATCCCCTGATTCATCCGCTTTTTCGTTTAAAATTAATTCTGAATTCTGGCGACTGGCGCCAATATTTGTGTTTCGGTAACTTCTAAGACTCTTTCAAAAATCCAGGCTATAAAGCCCCAAACTCAAGTCTAAAACTTTGTATGCTCCACAGGCAAAAGCACATTAGCAATCTTAGTTCAGTTCAATCTCCTGGGTAGATATGAAGTTTTTATTCAGTTTAAATGGTGTTTGAGGATATTTGAGAAAATTTTCGTTGAATAAAATCAATACTAAACTCGCCTTGAAATATCGGTTTTTTCATCCATACCAGCAACAGCCAATCGATCCAGCTTGCTGCCAATTTCAAATTCGTACAGCTACACCTGCTGATTTAATCGGCGTTGCCCAAATTATTGCTGAAAGCTTTCACTCCCAAAAAGGTATGTGGGGATGGGCTTTTCCATTGCTACGCTTGGGTATTTACGAAGACTTAAGGCATCGCATGGCATCACCTCCACCGCGTCATATTTGTTTAGTCGCTTTTGAAGCTACTACTGGCGCAGCTCATAATTTAGTAGGAAGTGTGGAACTAGGTGTACGTTATAGTGATTCGTGGAGCCAGGTTGGTATGGGTTTTCCTTACTTATCTAATTTAGCTGTTCACCCAAAATACCGTAGACATGGTGTGGCTTCCGGGTTACTGACTAGCTGTGAAAAAGTCTCTCATGAGTGGGGATTTCAAGACTTATATCTCCACGTTTTAGAAAATAATCATCAGGCAAGGCAACTTTATTTCAAGGCGGGATATCGGGTCCATAAAGTCGAATCCAATTGGAATACATTTTTACTAGGACGCTCAAGCCAGATGTTCTTGCACAAGCACCTGAGTGCTGATTCTACTATCTGAATTTTATAAGAAGAATTCAGAACTCAGGAGCGGAGCCGGAGACGCTCCTCGGCTTGGCGTCAGAATTCAGAATTGAATTGGAGTCCGACTGGGTAATGAATATTGGTTTAAAACCAAGCCGAATTGCGATGCCCGTAGCTCTGTCGTTCGCGTAGCGTCTCCAAGAGTTGGGTGGGGGAAAAAAATTAAAATATTCTCGCCTTAAAACTCTATCCCTTTATGGGTAGTGTATTCTGAATTCTGTATTCTGACTCCTGTTTTATGACTCTTCCTATTCATCAATATTCATAAAAGTATAACTTTGGAAAACTTAATTTAAATGATCAAACGTTATATTATGTCTTTTTTTATTTGTCATTAAATAATAACTATCTTAGTTGAGAGTATTTTATCTGAGAAATAAATAAATTATAATGGAAATAGCTTTACAATTAATTTAGAAAATCAGCAATCCCTCATAATAACTTTGTAATTAAGATATTCATCTTTATAAAAACTTTAAGAAAACACTCTCCGAATTTGGAGACAAATCTAGTTATATCTCATAAAATATGATCACTAAATTACTAAACAAAGCCTGTTTATTAGTATCTTAGTTAAATTGACCAAAAGACTCTTGATAATAAAAGAATTCAAAAAGCTGATTTGACATAACAACTAGTTACGTTTTGAAGTGCATACTACTACCAAATTCGTTGAAAGTTTAAAAAACATGGATAGCGAACAGCATCGACGCTATCAGACCTCTATGATATCAACTTATTACCCTGAAACTAGTTTCCTTGACTCTGTTGTCATGGCAGATGGAACTGAGCAATCGCAAGGCTCGGATATCCTTACACGTTTACACAGTGGAAAAGTTTTCATTGTCAATAGTCGTAGACGAAATGGATTAATACTTTTTAAGCGCTACCATGCAGAGTTTGCTGGGCCTGGGGCTGCTGTGGGTGGGGATTACGATTGTGATTGCCAAAGGGCATTGCCCATAGGTAATCTGTCTTTATTAACTCCCGAATGTAATGAAGAACGTCAGAAGGCTTACTTGATTAGGCGACAGTGGATTCGATTGATCAAACAAATTACAGAAAACCCAGTGCCTGGGCAGCGAGTCCAAAAGATTCTCGATCAGTTTGAACAATACTTCCCACCAGAAATAGTGGCTCTTCTGCCAGATGTTGCTTTTGCTTTTTTAGTAGGTGTGCTGCCACAAACAGTGGGAATAGTACGCCGTTTGGGTAGTGAGGTGGACAACCGATTTCATTACTGAGTCAATTGCTAAAATTCCAAATTTGCCAAAGCAGCTTGGACTCGATTAACGGTGCGGGCGTTTTCCTCTATTGTCCCAACAGTAATTCGCAATCCTCCACTAATGTGTCGCACAAGGGTGCCGAGTGTTCTAAGTTTCTGGTGGAAAGTTTTTAATGCAACATCTTGTGAATTAAAGCCATTTGGTTTCAGACGTAGGTAAATAAAGTTAGCAGCGCTGGCGGTAATTTGTAGTTCTGGTTGCTGGGATAAAATTTCGATGAGTTTGGCTCGTTCACTCAGGGTTTGGGGAATTGACTCTAGCAAGAGTGTGCGGTTTTGTAAAGCAACTAATGCTGCTGCTATGGAAAAGCTGGGGAGATTGTAAGGTAAGCGAACTTTTTCTAAGATGGCGATCGCTTCGGGATGAGCAACGCAATAGCCAACACGGAGAGCTGCCAATCGAAAGGCTTTAGAAAAAGTGCGTAATATTACCCAATTAGAGCGTTGTGCTAATTCACCCACTAGGCTAGTTTGGCTGAATTCAAAGTAAGCTTCATCAATTACTACCAAAATATGTTCTGGTATACTTCTTAACCATGCTAACTCTGTCGTAGTTAAGCTATTGGCTGTCGGCGAATTGGGATGCACTACGAAAACTACGCGAATGGGGGGATTTTGAGTTTGTTCAATGGCAGACTGTGCTGCTTTTAAGTCAATTTCAAAATTTGTTTCATTTCTACCCACCGTCACTACAGGAATACCCAAAGTTTGTGCCAAAATTCCGTACATCGAAAAAGTCGGATTGGCAACGAGAATTGAACCTTCTCCTCCTAGACAGGTGGCGATTAATAATGAGCGGATTAGTTCATCTGAACCATTGCCAACAGAAATATTGGCAGCAGTATTGGATAACGAGAGGCTGGCTGACTCATTGACATACTGGGCGATCGCATCCTTAAGTGTTTCATGTCCGCCATCGGGATAACGATTTGTTTCAATTACTTGCTGATACGTCCAGGCTAGCTTCTGTTTTAACTCAGGTGGTAAATCGTAGGGGCTTTCATTTGTATCCAGCCGATCGAACTGCGCGGGAACAGATGCGGCTGTATCGCTACTGGGGTGGGGTTTATAAGCGGTAAATTGTGCTAAATCTGACCGGATGAAGGGAAGCATAATTTTAGTCATTAGTCATTGGTCATTAGTCATTGGTCATTAGTAACTAAACAAAGCGCAAATGACTAAGAACATTAGTTATGTGTGAGTTTTATTTTACAGCTTTAAGGTAACTGGCAAAAGAGGCGAATTGCCTGCCAAGTTTCTTCCATAACATTACCCAAAGCGTGGTCACTGTCGAGTTCGACTAATTCCACCCAAGGACGCGAACGCCCAAAGTCACGACTGGCTTCGATGGGGATGACTTCATCCTTTTTTCCATGCAAAATCAGTGTGGGGATAGGACGTTGCAAAAGCTTTTGTTGATATTGAGCAGCATCTGTAAGGAAATCGTAACTTAAAGGAAGCGATCGCTCTTCTCCATAGTGATAGACCATGATATATTTTTCTTGCTGCCAACGCTGTACTTCTTCATCCCCTAGCTTAGGTAGCCAATGGGATAAAAACCCAAAAGCTGGTGCTAGCAAAACTAAGCGTTGCACTTGTAAATATTGCTGTCCCAAGTGAGCAGCAGTCAAACCGCCCAAGCTTGAGCCAATGAGTGTTACTGGCGTAGAATCATTATTGAATTGGGCGGCAACTTGAGTTAGCTGACGAGTGATTGTCAACTGGGAAAAATCACCAGCATTCAAGTCGGGAATTTTTAGCTTTGTCTGAATTTGGGTAAAGCGATCGCTTATATCCCGCGCTTTGGCAGAATTAGGACTGGAAGCAAAGCCGTGAAGATATATGTAGTGCAAGGCTGTAGATAGTTAGGAGTTTGGAGTAGCTCTTTCAAGGTGATATGTCAGAGGTTGTTTGAAAAGTGTTTCGCTGTGACTTTAGGCACTTATTGATCCCCCCTAGCCCCCCTTAAAAAGGGGGGGAAACTTCTTAAAGTCCCCCAATTTATCGGGGGATTTAGGGGGATCTAAAACGTTTTGCTACCGAGAAGAGGACTTTTCAAACAACCTCTTAGGTTGAATTTCATATTCGTTTAAACAAAATCTTCACTTGTTTATGAGAATTTTGAAAGTTCCGAGTTCAAAGGCTGAAGTTCCGAGTTCAAAGGCTGAAGTTCCGAGTTCAAAGGCTGAAGTTCCGAGTTCAAAGGCTGAAGTTCCGAGTTCA
>NZ_JBALBY010000018.1:0-9961 GCF_036919575.1 Nostoc sp.
GCAGTATTCCCAACTGAGCCTCCAGCAAGAACCTCTTGCCCAAAGGAATAATTGTATTGCCCATCTCTTCTTTTGAGCGATGGCGCTGTTTCGCCCGCCTTCTTGCGATCGGCAGCACGGGCAGTACAAGCAATTGTCTCTACGTAAGAGAGTCTACAAGAAAATCCTCGTCGAGGTTCGATTGTCGATGAGATAGCAGGATTACGAAAACTTGTAGTTTTTTTTGGAAAATACGGCTTTATAATTCCAATACCTTCGCCAAAAAAAGAGTATGAAGAGGTAGGGCTGCCGTAGTAGAGTTATTGTCTCTCACAACTACAACTCAAAAACTACTTTTCAGGCCATGCCGGACATTTTATCACTGTTACAATGCTTGTTACCGCAGATAAACGCTACAACTATGCGGCAATTGAACCAGATAATCATAGCCATGTTAGCAATGAGTGGGCGAGTGACCATGTTAGGAATCTCGCGTTGGGCAGGCACTGGTGGTAGTTATCGGACGATATTGAGGTTCTTTCATACAGTAATCCCTTGGGCGACGTTGTTTTGGCTATTTTTCCGTAAGCATTTGTTCCGTGCAAATGAGGTTTATTTGCTTGCAGGAGATGAAGTTGTAGTGAGTAAATCCGGGAAAAAGACTTATGGTTTGGATAGATTCTTTTCTAGCTTAGTAAGCAAACCGATATTAGGGCTGTCTTTCTTTACATTATCATTAGGAGGTATTGATTTAATTAACACATTTTAAAGAAAACCATTTGCTCATAGCGGAATGGCACAGCGTTTGCAAAAGAGATTCGCTCTTCCCTAGTTCTTCTCGATTACTCTATAAGCTCGCCCATATTAAAATCTATTCTGATCCAACCTTTGAGCCTTCGTAAATTGTCGAGAATGAGTAAGGGAATCTGCCAGTGATGTACCATCAGAAAGGGTAAGGGATCACTCACCTCAAAAATTGCTTCTTTCCCCCGCCTGATGTTTATTACCCAGGTTTGCAGTTGCTTAAACGATCTAATCTCATTTAGCCGCCAAACTTCGTGGTACAGCCAATAAGTTGGCTTACTATCAGCAAGAGGCTGCAAAGATTCAGCCAGAGGATCTTTACCAAGATAGGCATCCGCTACTCCTGGATGATTATAAAACATAGTAATGGCGGAGTGAGTACGGGGGTTACACTCAATCGCATAAACAGTTCCGTCTTCTGCTTCGATGAAGTCAAAGGAAAGTTGCCCGGTTTTTCCTAGTTCTTTGGTAAAATGACTCGCCCATTGCATAATTTCTAGCTGATCAACGTTTTCGTAGTTGACTTGAAAGGCGGATGACTCACAGCAGCAGTACATTCTTGACTCTCCATCTCGCGCGGTAGTGTGAGTGCAGTATTCCTTTCCAGGGATGAATTCCTGCATAATCCAGGGACTCTCCTCACTGATGGGGAGACTCTTGACAAATGCTGCTGTTTCTGATTTTGTATCGCAAGGTAGCTTAGTGAGATTCAAGCGACGCACTTGATCGTAAGGGATGCTTTTAAGAATGTATTTGCACTTCTCCTGAGAAAAGTCGAAATTGAGAACTTGTTCGGGATCGGTAATTTTGAAGGATTTGGGGACAGATAAACCGAACGATCGCGCTGTTTCGGCAAAGGCAAACTTGTCATCCAGGATCTTCGTGATCTCAGCATCGAAGTGGAAAAACTCTACACAGTCTGGTAATGGTGGCTGGACTTGATCATAGTGGATGACGGAAAAAATCGCTACCGGGATAAAAAAGTCAATCTTTTCTGTTTTGGCGATCGCATGTAGAGTTTCAATGTAGCCTTCTAAGTCTTTGCTGGGATCGGGAACGGTATAAAAGCCGGCAACAGAGTTGGAATATTTATTGCCACTTAACCAGTATTTCTCAATATCAATTATAATCACACGATGCCCAGCAGCATGAAATGAACGCGCTAGCTGAAGGGTTTTAGTCATTCTAGCGCCAGCAATTAAGATATTTTTGGAATTGGGGTTAACAACAATTGACTTCCTGAATGGTTGCTTAAGAAAGCTCCACAGTAGCGAAGTTAAGACGACAATGCAGTTTAAGGGAAATGCGATCGCTAGTAATACAAGAGTGCCCAAGTTTTGGAACACTACAAAAATATGCTTTTTCATAGTTATAATTGTGACATCACAGATTGCATCCTTTCCTCGTCAAATATTTTTAAACAATTGCAACTGCTTTAACGAGCTAATTTGATTAAGTCTCTAAAGTTCGTGTTCAAGCCAATAAGTAGGCTTACTATCACTTAGGAGTTGCAGAGATAGAGGTTTTATATTTTACGTCTTCTCCAAACTGTATGAGTTTGCCGATGTTAAAATCAATTCTCACCCAAGTTTTTAAGGAGCGCAAACTATCGAGTAATAGTAAAGGAATGTGCCAATGATGTACCATTAAGAACGGTAGTGGATCGTTAACTTCAAAGATTGCATCCTTTCCTCGCCAAATATTTTTAAACCACTTTTGCAACTGCTTTAACGATCTAATCTCATTAAGTCTCCAAAGTTCGTGATAAAGCCAATAAGTAGGCTTACTATCACTCAGGGGTTGCAGAGGTTCAGCCGGAGGCTCTTTACTAAGATAGGCATCCGCTAAACCAGGATGGTTGTAATACATTGTAATTGCAGAGTGAGCGCGAGCGTTGCACTCGATCGCATAAATCGTCCCATCTTCCGCCTGAATGAAGTCAAAACAAAGTTGTCCAGTCAGCTGTAGTTCTTTGACAAAATGACTCACCCACTCCTTAATTTGTGGGTGTTCAAAGTTTTCGTAATTGACTTGAAAAGCAGATGATTCACAGCAGCAATGTACCGTTAATATACCATTTCTCACTGTATCGTGAGTACAGTATTCTGTCCCAGGAATAAACTCTTGCAATATCCAAGGGTTATCTTCACTAATTGGCTTACTTTTGACATAAAGCGCTATTTTTTCAGGAGAATCCATTGGTAGCTTAGTCAAATCTAAGCGTAAAACAGAGTCATAGACAATACTTTTGAGAATGTACTTGCGCTTTTCGTTGGCAAAGTCGAATTTAAGAACTTGTTCGGAATCTGTAATTAAGAAAGTTTTTGGCACAGATAACGAGAGTGAGCGTGCAATTTCTGCAAAAGTAAACTTGTTATCCAGCATCTTCATTGTATCAGCATCGAAGTGGAAATTCTCACAATAGCCTGATAACACTGGTTTGCGATCGCAGTCAAAGTAGCTAGCAGCGAAAATGCCTACGGGAACAAAAAAGTCGATGTTTTCTTTTTTGGCGATCGCACGCACGGCTTGAGTATATGCTTCTAAATCTTCTTGGGAGTCAGCAACTGTGTAAAAGCCATCCACAGCGTTGGAAAATCGATAACCACTGAACCAGTATTTATCGAGATCAAATAAAATGACTCGATGCCCAGCAGCGTGAAATGAACGCGCCAGCTGAAGGGTTTTGGTCATTCTACCACCACCAATCAAGATATTTTTAGGATTCTCGTTCAAAACCACAAGATTAGCATTCGGGCGGCTGAAAAAATTCCACAGCAGCGATGCGAGTACAACGGTGCAGTTAAAGGGAAATGCGATCGCTAATAATGCAAGAGTGCCCAAGTTTTGGAAGATTGCAAAAATCTGCTTTCTCATAGTTGTAATTGTGACATGATAGTGGAACCTGTGGCTGGTGATTTGCCGGACATCAGATTATCCCCAACGCTTCATTGATCGCCGTCATAAATAACTCATCTAAAGGAATTCCGACTGCGTTCGCGGTACAGGCAATCACCGCTTTCTGGTCAAAAATACAAAACAACCCGGCTTCTAAGAACCAAGGTTGTCCCTGTGGGTCGATCCGGAAATCAAATAAACTATAATGGCGACAGCCCAAAGCCAAATGACACTTCTTAACTTCTTGCTGAACCTTTTGGGTGATCGGGTCATTAATATCTACAATCCAACCTGGGACATAATTTTTAGCAGTTGAATTCAAGTCGCCCTCGATTGGTATTTTGAATTTGTCAGTATAGCTGCGGATGGGTCTGGCTTGGGGGTCTATCTGATACTCTTCAAGGGGTAAACCGATTAGCTCCCCATCTTTGACAATGGCGCCGCATCTGACTTCTCGACCGGCTTCAATGAATGTTTCTACGATCACCTCCGAAGCAAATTCAAATGCTTTCTTCAGGGCAGCATCATACTCACTAGCCTCTTTAACTAAGGACACCCCTAAAGAGTTGTCAGCACTTGCGGGTTTGATCACTACTGGAGGTGCAATTGTCGGCACGTCTCCTTGGCGGAGCAGTTCTCCAAAAGGCACTTTCACCCCTGCTGCTGCGACAATTGCTTTGGTTCTGGCTTTGTGAGCCGTTATTGCCATGACATCGGGAGTATTGCCTATGTAAGGGATCTTAAGCAGGTCGAATAGTGCCCGGTAGTGAGTCATTCCAGGGATACAAAACATTTGTGGCAACATCAAGTCAATGTCTTGTGCTGTTATAAACTCTATGGCATCTAACAGAGTCATCGGTTTGGCGACAACAATATCTTCAGGACTGAGAGAGGAAGGAAATCGCCACTGGCGATCAGGTGTGATGTATGCAATCAGAAAGTCATAGAGCGATGGATTTGCTGTAGCTACCAGACAGCTTTGGGCGTAATTGCGTGACAACTCACAGTAAAAATCATTGTATGGAGACCCAACTAAATGAAGGATACGAAGTATTGGCATGATTCATCTTCCTATGTACTGTTATGGTTAAATTTAAACGGCGAACGGAGTCGTAAGAAATACTTTTTAGAATATATTTGCGGGTTTCTTGATTAAATCGAAATTGATAACTTGTTGAGGCTCTTTGATTTTAATTTACGATAAACTGAGGCACAGATAAAGAAATTAACTCATCCCACGGCGATGAAAACATTGCTTTGCTCGTTTTCATCGCTGTGGGGAAATCAAAGTCATTAGCGACCGACAAATAAAAAATAATCAACTACTTCTTGTGGGGTGGGCCGAAAAGCCCGCCTTTCTATACGGGCGCTCATGTTGCCCACCCCACAATATTAGGTAATTTATTTGTTGTCAGTCCCTTAGTCATTAGTACCAATGACTAATGACTAATGACTAACTCTCGATTACACAACGCGTCTAATCAGAGTCACACCATCTCGTATGGGTAACAGAACTTGCTCTACACGAGGATCGGCGGCGACAACACGGTTGAACTGAGCGATCGCTTCACCGTTGGCGGTGCGTTGTTCTGGTGGTAGATAAACTTGTCCCTGCAACAAAGTATTATCCACGCAGATTAACCCGTCGGGAGTCAGTAAGTTACTATCCAAAATGCTCTGGAAGTACTCTACATACTCTTTTTTATCCGCATCGATGAAGATAAAATCAAATACTTCTTTTCTCGCAGCCAGCTTGTGGAGTGTCTCTAGGGCAGGTGCTACTTCCACAACGATTTTGTCGCCGTGGGGAGACTCACCAAAGCAAGCTTGAGCAAATTGAGCGACATAGGGATCTACTTCGCAACCTATGAGTTTCCCGTCGCTTGGTAATGCTTCTGCCATTGCCAAAGCTGAATACCCTGTGAACATTCCTACTTCTAGAATGCGCTTTGCCTTGGTCATGTGAACAAACATTTTCAATGTCTGTCCTTCAAGATGTCCTGAGAGCATCTCCTGTTCTAGCTGGCGCACTGTTTCACCATCACTGAAGCGTTTGCTCCAGTCTTCAATGCTAGTTTTTTGCGCCAATGCTGTTAATGCGCTCGATTCCGGGGTGGTGTAATCATCCAAGTAGGGATCTAAACCGGCTGCTAATTCAACTCCCTGACGCAGAGAATCTAATATCTCTACGGGAATGTTACTCTCTTGTGCTAATTTGAGGGTTTGCTGTAGCTGGGCTACTAAGATACTATGTGGCGTTATCGGCCTAGCAGTTTCTCGTCCTAAAACACTAGTCATGTTTTTAGACCCCCAAAAGCTTGGCTTCTTGATTTTCAATATATGCGTCAATCCCTTCCCCACCACGAGGGTATCTAGCACAAAGACGTTTATGTTCAGCTAAGGCAGCATCAAGTTCTTCACGAGTCAGATCATTGACAAAGAAGCACTCACCAATAGGCCGCGGCATGGCTGCGCGTTGTTTGCCATCTCGTGTCTGGCTTATAGACTCGGTAGCATACCACAATAGATCCCCATCTAGTAGAGGATGATCGAGTGATAAACCGATACGACTCATCAAGTCTAGGATGCGATCGCGCTCCTCTGTTGGAATATAGCCCCGTTGTGCTGCAATGGTTGCAGACAAAGCCATATCTATATTGACCGCGTGACCATGATATAGCGGTATCTGAGGTGCTAATTCTAGGGTCGGACTCCAAGTGTGACCGTAAGCAATGACGCGATCGAGGTCTATTTCATGCAAGTTAGGAGTCTCTAACTCCAGCATGGTTTTGATGGCCTCGTAGTTGAGTCTATGGGCAATCTCTTTAAGTTCCGGTGTAGCATTCACATGTCCAAAGTGAGTCGAAAGCAGTTCTTCGCCATATTCGTATAGCAGTTCAAAGACTTCAGAGTTAGAAACTACCGCAATTTTCACCAACTCTGCCATCCCATTACGAACTTGAGCCGTTGGCAAGGTTTTCAAAAATGAGAAATCCAGGATCACTTTCAAAGGTGCATGATATGCTCCCAAGCGATTTTTCAACTTGCGATGATTAACTGCTACCTTAATCGCTACACCTGCATCGATTAAACCAATCAACGTGGTAGGAATACGAATGTAGTTACTCTTGCGACGGTAAGAAGCGCAAGCAAACCCAGCCACATCAGTAATTAGACCACCACCGACGACTAAGACTGGTTCCTTACGAACTAAGCCAAAGTCCGAAAAAGCGTCAATAATTTTCTCAAAACTTGCAAGAGTCTTAGCTGGCTCTGTAATGATGATGGCAAATACTGTGAGTTCAATGTCATAGTGTCTAAAATATGACCTGATCTGCTCTCCATAAAGTTCATGGACATTGGCATCAATTACAGTCAGACAGCGACCAAATTTCGCATAGCTATCTGCTATTTCTCTGTTTTTAATATCAAATGCACCATTCACATAAACAAGACTAAAATCTATTTTTTCGTAACCTTCTACGTGAAACGCAGCTTCCGTAGCTTCAAATGATGCTTGAACTTTATTCATGTCTGTTGCCCTATTCCAAATTCAAAAAGTTGTGAGATTTCCGTAATCATTGCGAAATAATTCCGATTTACCCGAATGTATGCCAGCAAACTATTATGCTTTTTATCCTTTCAGATTAAAGACAGAACAAAATCAGCTTTCAATAAAAAGCTAATGCTTATTGCTGACTGGCAATGTGATTAAACAACACCATTCATTTGAGTAAATTTTTTCGGCGGGTTAACCTTTAATTGGCATAACCTCAAACCAGCCACATAGCCCGATTAGCAAGATATTGGCATAATACTTACCTGGCTATTACGTAGATTATTGACTTTAAATTTGTGAAATTCATCTTAATTCAGATTCATTCCACTATGTTTAACTTTAATGGCTTTCCAACTGTACGATTCCGAAAAAATTCTAGCCTATAAAACTGATCGTATAGTTGATCTGCAAGCTTAAATTTGAGATTAGAACCCTGATTAATTGTTAGTTCGCTGTTTTTTAGCATTAGTATCAAACCTTGTATCACTAAACTCGTTACATTCTATTTAGTTCAGAATGATAGTGGACTTTTAGGAAGTTTATCTGAATTTTTATTGAAACAGAATAAAGGCGTCAGAATGAATTTTGACCGAAAAAGCAGACTTCGGCGTGAGCGCTCAGTCGAACGCTGAATAGACTCTTTTTAGACCCCCACCAAATCGTAGATTTGGCGGTCTTGTCTACGTGACGCCCGAAGTATTGATTCTGACGCCTCGGTAAAGCAATCCCCAGCTCCGCTCCTGAATTCTGACGAATGTATTCTTTTTCAATAACTCCACTATATTTGTCTCTAGCAACTTTCCGACCGTTAAACTTTGCAAAACTCATTCAGTACATTTTATTCACAATGGCAGTAGAATTCCTGGTTCAGTCAACTTACTGCTTAGTATTTAACACACATACCTCAGTAACTTATAAAAATTCAGATTTTAAATATATCTGAGTTACTGGTAACAAAACTTTAACTTTATTAAGGAACAGTTGTGTGTGTTAAAGGTTTCTAAATTGCTTGAATTGCCTTTATACTCCTAAATTAAGCTAAAATAGCTTAAACTAGCAAAAAATTTGCTAGTTTTTAACTTAACAATACAATACAAATCATAACACTAGAATAATATAAATCATAACATTTGTAAAGATATTGAAGTCAATCCACCATACGGGGTGTACTGGCTACCAAGGGATTTTTTAAAAAGTATGTCTAAAGATAGATATTTTATACAGCAGGCATATCTAAGGCACTTACCATAAAATGCGGCGTTGCATAATAGCAGTATGAATTAAGGTCAATTCTTATGCCTCGGACTTTGTGAGGTATAAGAACCCCACCCCAACCCCCTAAGTACACGTCAGCGTAAAAGGGGTTCGGAAATATTTAGACTTGATGTTGGGTAACACGAATGTTCTACGCAACCTACGAATGAGTGAAGAAGGCAGGAGGGAGAGGGCAGAAGGCAGAAGGTTTGCTCTTGCAGTGTAGGCTTCAGACCTACACTGATTGCAAGACACCAAATCAGAGATTTTGGGTGTGGGACTTCAACCCTTACTCTCTTCGGTCGTGGCAGAGGGCAGGAATCAGAATTCCCTTCTGCCTCCTGCCCTCTGCCTTTCTTGTTAAATTCCATACCCTTTTTGTGGTCTTCTGTACTAAGAGCAAGCGAGGAGGGAGCTAAGATGTATCTCATGTGATTAGGAAACGCTATATTTGTGGGTTAGGTGATATCCAGCAGCCAAACCGCATCAAATATCTCAATAATTATACTGAGCCGTCAAGACAATAAATATTAAGAATATATACGTAAATATTGTCAGGATGCTAAATATGTCAGATTTACCGCTTCAGTGCCAAAATTTGAAAGAGCAGGTTGAGTCGATATTACAACTTTTACAGCAAGAACCAGCGCTACGTTCCCAAGATATTACACCTATACTATTATTAGTGACTGACACCGACTCACTAAGAAACAGTTCATCTCGATTTAACCACTGCCCAAAAATTGAATCACGCTCGTCATCAGAGGCAACAAACTTATACACGCACTCCCGGTTGTCTCGTGAACCAAGCCGACCGACGTAATCCAGCTTCAAGTCAATTTTGTCAAGTAGTTTCTGTGCGATCGCTATTGGTGTGTGTTTTTCAGAAATCGAAACATTCAAGTAATTTTTGATAACATACCGATGCTTTAGTGCCAGTGCTTTAAATTCCTGCATTGCCTCGTCAGAAGAGCGTAACCGTTCCCCAGGCGTAAGCAACTGCAACAGATTCAGTTCTTCTAACAACAGCACCGATGGCAACATCTGCCCCTTGTTAAAATCCGGTTTCCAAATCGAATTCTCTCCCGCCTCTAACTGCGCTTTTGCCCGTTTTGCATCACGGTTGGTCAGAAATTCCCGCCCCAGTGTCAAATAGTAGTGCATTCTCAGTTGAGGATACCACCCATCGTCATCTTTCTCAACCAAATCAGGGGTTACGTCAATTTCGTAGCGACGGGATAATTCAGCCTTACGCTGCTGATGTCGTTCAGTTTTGGTTTTCGCCCTTGTGTCTTGCAGCTTTTTGAGTTCGGCATCAGAGATGGTTGGAGAATCCGCGATCGCCTGACACTCAGCAGTATACAATTCCTGACTAGAGAGCCAGTCCAGTAGAAGTTATTGACAAATAAAAATAATTATGCAGATATTTCAATTGGATTCATAAGTGGCATTTGAGCCAAAACATGA
>NZ_JBALBY010000019.1:0-14223 GCF_036919575.1 Nostoc sp.
TATTTTATTTATCATCCCATCAATTTTTACAATTATCTATGTCATTTTTAAATCTTCCTTAGTTTTTATTAGTAAATAAGATGCGTTTGCCCTGAACTGCGATCGAACCAACTCCACCTGCACCCGCATGGATGAGAACTGTTTCACCAACTTGTAGCTTGCCCCGAGTCACTAGACAATCCCAAGCAGTCCCGCCTGCAAGCGGAAAAGAAGCTGCTTCAATGTGCGATAGATTTGCAGGCTTTAATGCAACAATCGCTGCATCAGCCACATGATACTGAGCGTAGCTACCGGATTCTCCAAAAACTTGCGGCGAGTAATACACATTGTCTCCCACCTTGAAATCGGTCACGGCTTCGCCAATTGCCTCAATCACTCCTGAAACATCGACTCCAAGGATGGCGGGTAATCGAACCCGTTCCTTGTAATCACCACGACGAGTTTGGTAATCGATCGGGTTAATCGAAGTTGCACAAACTCTGACTAACACCTGATTCGCTTTCAGTGTTGGTGTGGGAACAGTTTGAATCTCAAACTTCTCAGCATCACCAAACGCAGTTAATACGGCTGCCTTCATAGATTCCATCTGTGCCAACTCTTTTTGATTGAGAATAAACAGTGACGGGATTTCGATACCACTTAGCGTAAGTAACTCCCTAACTTCGCAATGACCCCGTTGCGGCTTGTGCAAAACTCACGGAACAATTGCAGTAACGCGGATTTCAATACGCATCGTTGGAAGTCTAAGTGCCGCGACTCCTACTTGTGTCCAAATTGGGGCGTGGTTGGGCATATAATGGCGATATAGCCTAACCATCACATCATTAACCTCCGGGGGAAACCCGCCAACGTGGTAAGAATTGACGTGGACAACATGCTCCCAACTAGCACCGGCAGTCGCCAAGGTTCGCTCTACGTTCCGAAACGCCTGAGCAATCTCGTCCGTGAGCAATTCGGGAATTTGCAGATCGTCATCCCAGCCGCCTTGTCCTGATGTCTCCACTCGATCGCCAGTTTTTACCGCTTGCGAGTAATGCAATCCATTCAGTAGGCGTTCTCCATAACCGGGGGTGACAAAAAACTCGATCTTATTCATTGTGTTCCTCTGTTCAGTACGATTGTCGATAGGGGTTTCTAAATCCTTAGTTTTGGCGCTGGAGGGAACCCACACTATGGTCAGTAAACCACAAACTTTTAAAAGCCAACGTAAAAACAAGGGTTTCAGCCATCGTTAATCAGGAGTATTGACCATTGGTTTTAGAGGGATCTTAGAGCGATGTCTACGACGGGCTATTCGGCGTCGCTTGAAGATGACTAGGGTGATCGTCTGAAATGCTCAACAAAACGTTGTTTTGTGATATCCCTAGCTTTGGCTGAAATGTTTGCTTGGTAAAGCTTCTAAAAAACTTTTTGGTTTACTGATGGTGAGTGCTGCGGCAGCAACGTACACTCTCTGTTCAGGCTATCCGCTCTAGTGTCCCAACGCGCCTAAAGGACGCAGCGAGCGCCGTCTGCGGGGATTTTGAGGCCGATGAGGTAGTCCGCGACGATGTTGTTGACACAGGCATTGCCGGCGGTGAGGGCTACACCGTGCTGTTCGCCCTCGACGGTCAGCAGGCTCGCGCCGAGCGTCTTGGCGAGGCTGATGCCGCCCTCGTGCGGGGTGGCCGGATCGCGGGTGACCGACACGACCAAGGTTTTCGGGAGTCCTTTGATGTTCTGGGCGTAGGGGTAACCGACGGTGGGTTTCACGCGCCAATGCTCACAGAGGTCGCGGGCGTTGACGGGCCGGCCAGTGTTCAGAAACGGTGCGACCTTGAAAATGTCGCGCGTCATCGCGCTCTCCTGCTCGGGCGTGTGGCGTTCTTCGTCGAGGCAGTTAATGGCCAGCAGGGACTCGTAGCCATTGCCGTAGCTACCGTCGGCACTGCGCTGGCTGAGGATGTCGCGCAAGAACAGCAGGGTTTTACCGCTTCCGGCCTTGAGTTCGGTGATGGCTTGGATCACCGCACGCCAGCCCGTCTCGCCGTAAAGCCCAGTGGTCACGCCGTCTATTACGGCGGTGTAAGTGACCTTGCGTCCGTCTGCGGTGATGATCGGTTTGTCGATCAGTGGCCGCACGATCTGCTGGAAGGCGGCGGTGGCTTGCTTGGGATCAGTTCCTAACGGGCAGCTCGGAGTCTTGGCGCAGAAGGCCGCCATGTTGTCAAAGGCACGCTGGAAACCCGCGAACAGAATGAGCCGACGCGCGGTGGTGCCGATGGTTGGATCGAGCGCACCGTCGAGCACCATGGCCCGCACGTTTTGAGGGAAGGTTTCGGCGTAGATCGCCCCAAGCCGGGTACCGTAGCTGACGCCGAGAAAGTTAAGCTTGTCGTCACCGAGCACCGCGCGGAGTACGTCCATGTCGCGCACCACATCGCGGGTGCCGACGTGAGCCAGCACGTCCTCACCGCCGGAACGCTCGGCGCATTTTTGGTAGAACTGACGGGTCTGGTCGTCGGTGTAGTCCTTGCCCCCGGAGTTGATCGAGTTGACAAGCTTGTCGGCCTCTCGTTCGGCATTGGTGAAGCAGTCTAGGGCTGGTGTCGAGGCCCCAACCCCGCGTGGGTCGAACCCGATCAGGTCAAACTGCTTGGTGATGGGACTGTCGGCCGAGTCCTTTGCCACCGTGGCCGCGTAGCTCATCCCGGAGAAGCCGGGGCCGCCTGGGTTGAGTAGCAGGGAGCCGATTCGTTTGCTCGGCTTGCCCTTCGCCGATACACGCAGCAGTGCAATCTGCGCGGTTCGCCCGCGGGGGTTCTGGTAGTCGAGCGGCACCTCAAGCCGGGCGCATTTGAAGGTGTCGTTGGCGAAGGTCTTAGCGTCGTCATCCGTGGTGGCGTAGCCTTTGCACGAGCCGAAGGTCAGCTTCTGGTTGTAGAAGCGTTCCAGCTCCGCAGGGACTTTTACTCCTGGCTTTGACGGGTGACCGAGTGTGGGCTGTCCGCAGGCACTAAGAACTAGTATCACCGCCCCAATCATTAGCGAGCTTCCGACGTGGGTCTTGCTAGCAAGCAGGGTTCTCCTCCTAGCGGGAACTGTTAGCCCTGAGTCGTGTGTGGGTAGGTCACGATCTCTCTTGTGGTTAGAAGAAATGTGAGACATGGGATAAACTCCTTTACGTCGTAATTATTTGTAAAACGCTGTAGGCTCTTCACAAAGCGAAAAATCCTTAGCCAGAATGGGTTAGCGCAGCATAACCCATCCTCCGTTTAATCCAGCCTACCTACTTAACTCCGCAGCGAGATAGATTGATCGAACAACCCAAAACCACTGATTAGAGATTAGAGGGTTGTCCAGTAATGTAGCTAGCAGCGTCAGAGCAGAGAAAGACAACTGCTTGAGCGACTTATCCTGCCCTCACGCTCTTTCCCCAATGCGACGATCATTTCGCCTACTTCACCTTCAGCCCCGTCCAGTGAGCGGCAAAAGCCCACATATCCGCCGTTTCCTCGATGATCTTGTCGGTGGGCTTACCCGCGCCATGACCCGCGCGTGTCTCGATGCGGACGAGGTGCGGCTTGGGTCCGATATCCGCCGCCTGGAGCGCGGCGACATATTTGAAGCTGTGTCCTGGCACCACGCGATCGTCCGTGTCGGCAGTGGTGGCGAGGATCGCCGGATATGCCTTGCCAGATTGGATGTTGTGATAAGGCGAGTATTTAAAGAGGTTACGGAAATCCGCTTCCCGTGCCGGAGACCCATATTCGTCTACCCATAATTTTCCGGCTGTGAACTTGTCGAAGCGGAGCATGTCCATGACACCAACTTGGGGCAGCGCGGCGGCGAACAAATCCGGTCGCTGATTGACCACCGCGCCGATCAAGAGTCCGCCATTCGATGCGCCCTGAATGGCTAGTCCGTCTTGTGACGTGATGCCCTGCGCCTTCAGATACTCGCCTGCGGCGATGAAATCATCGAAGCCGTTCTGCTTGTTCTGACGACGGCCCGCGTCGTGCCATGCCTTGCCATATTCGTTGCCCCCGCGAATATGGGCGATCGCAAACACCCCGCCCTGTTCGACCCACGCCAGCCGCTCGGACGAGAAGGCGGGAGGCTCACTGAGGTTAAAGCCTCCATAGGCATGGAGCAGGGTCGGTGCCGGGCCGGTCACATCTTTACGCCGGACGATAAACATCGGGATACGGGTGCCATCCTTCGACTTGTAGAAACGCTGTTCGACCGCGATACGGTTGAGATCGATCGCCACCTTTGCCTCGCTCCAGACGCGCGCCGTGTTGCTGACGACATCGTATCGATAGATGATGCCTGGGGCATTGTAGCTGGTGAAGCCGAAGAAGGTTTCCTTGTCGTCTTGGTCGCCCTCAAAGCCGACCGCAGTACCGATACCCGGCAGCTTCACAACGCCGTCAGCCTTGCCTTTGAGGGTATAGCGTCGAACCTCCGTCTTCACGTCAACCAGATAAGAGATCAGCAACCGTCCGCCGGCCAGCGACGCTTTGTTCAGAACCGCGTCCTGCTCCGGCACCACATCTCTAACCACCGGATCGGCGGCGGCGATGTCCATCGTCACCACCTTGAGGCGGGGCGCATCCTTGTTGGTTTGGAAGAAGAACTTAGTCCCCACATTGCCAACGATCTCCCATGAATTATCGAGATTATCGACCAGCTTGCGGGGTTTCCAGTCGGCGCTCTGGAGATCCACCACGGTCAGTGTGTTGCCTGGTGTACCGGGGCTGGAAAAGATCGCGACATAACGCCCATCTTTGGTGATGCTCAAGCTATGCAGCATGGTCGGCTGATCCGGAGTTACATAGACCAGCCGATCCTGTGTCTGGGGCGTACCGATCGCGTGAAAATAGAGGGCATGATTTTCTACGTTTGCCTGGGACGCTGCGCCCTGCTTCGGTTCAGGGAAACGAGCGTAGAAAAAGCCAGACCCGTCCTTAGCCCACTCGATGGTGGTGAACCTCGCCCATTTGATCTCATCGCCCAGCACCTTGCCCGTGTTTACGTCCAGCACCCGAATCGTGCGCCAGTCCATGCCGCCATCCTGCACTGCATAGGCCAGACGCGTGCCATCGTCGGAAGCCGACCATTCGGCAAGCGCAGTCGCCCCGTCCTTTGCCCAAGTGTTGGGATCGATCAGCACGCGCCCTGCGCCATCCACGCTGTCGCGGACATAGAGAACCCGCTGGCTCTGAACACCGGAGTTACGGAAGTACAAATACCGTCCGCCCTTTTTGACCGGAATGCTGAACCGCTCATAGTTGTACAACTGCTTCAGCCGATTCTTGAAGATATCTCGACCCGGCAGCGTATCGAGATAAGCATTGGTGACTTTGTTCTGCGATTCGACCCAAGCGGCGACTTCCTTATCGCTGCGAACGTCGTTTTCCAGCCAGCGATAGGGGTCGGCGATTGTCTGCCCAAAAGGTTTCTCGACGACATCGCCCCGCTTGGTTTCGGGATAGGCGATCGTCGGTATGGTTGCTGCGGAATCCGAGCAGGCGGAAACGAAATAGGTGGCAAAAAACAGCGGGAGAGCGAGAAGGGCTGCGCAGCGCATCGGTGTTTTTCGAGATGAAGGTCGAAATCCAAAGAAGTCGAATTCTAGTACTTCTTGTCGTGATTTTACATTTTTGATCATGTCACTTACCCATGTATGGTTTGTTGAGTGAGTGGTCAGACGAGCGATCGCACCCGCTTGGCTGGAACTTTTGATCGAACTTCTCGGATGTCAAAGTCATTTGTTTCCCTCTAATTGATCAATGTTCGGGTGGTGGGGGCACTAACTCCATTTCCTACTTCGCTGCGACGGCAGCAATGCTATCGATGCCCATGTGCCCGCAGAGGTGAGCTTGGACAGATCCTCGAAGCAGTGCTGTTCTCTTAAGTTAGTGTTGCGGTTCTTCTAACTGAGTTGAATGCCTACCAAGTTTGACCGCCGGTGGCGAGAATCCGTTGTCCGGTCAGCCAGTGGGAGTCATCAGAGGCGAGGAAGACAGCGATCGGGCCGATATCTTCCGGCTGCCCGACTCGTCCCAGGGGTGTGCTCTTGATCGCCATGTCGTAGACGTCGCCTTCGAGAAACCCAAGCTGGCCTTCCGTTGCCACGAAGCCTGGATTGAGGCTATTGACACGGATCTTGCGAGAGCCGAACTCCTTAGAAAGGGAAACTGTAAGAGAGTCAACCGCAGCTTTGGTGGCGGAGTAAATGGCGCTATTGGGGGGCGGCATCGAGCCGACGGCAGAACCAATGTTAATCACGGAGCCACCCTCAGTCCCCATAAGTGGGATGGCTTCCTTAATCGCCAGGAGAAGACCAAGTACATTGAGGTTAAACTGGCGGTAGAATTCTTCTGGTGTAACCTGCTCGATGGCACCGAAACTGTAAACACCAGCGTTGTTGACGAGAATGTCAAGCTTGCCGTGCGTTTGCTTGATTTGGGCGAAGGTGCGAGTAATGTCTTCCAACTTCGAGAAGTCACCCTGGATGGCTGTGGCTTTGCCGCCGTCAGCCGTAATGTCCGCAACGATTTTATCGGCACCGGACTGGCTAGTGGCGTAGTTGACGATTACTGTGGCACCAGCGGCTCCGAGGTGCTTGGCGATCGAGGCACCAATGCCCTTAGATGCTCCAGTGACCAGTGCAATCTTGTTTGCAAGCTTGCTTGGGGTTGTCTTGCTCCTGGATGGATCGTCGATCACTGCTGGCGGGGAAAGTATTTGTACGGGTGAAATAGTCATGTTTCCTCTTTTTTTAATCGGTGAAGTGATACTAAGTGGTGGCATTGCGAAAGTTGTTGCGTCTATCAAATCACAGTGCCAACCCAGTCAGTAGTTTGTTGAAAGTTTGCAAAAGCCTGATTTAATTCAGACTTTGTTCGAGTCAGACCAATAGAGGGTATTAACTGAAAGCTCGGTGCGATTTTGCTAAAGCGCTACGGGTAACTTCGCTCTTTGCAGATAAATTAGTAAATTATTTCCCTTCTTACTGAAGACTATCAGGTTTAACCAAGTCATATCACTTCTCGTCACTATTTCACTGTCAAGATATGCCTATGGGAATAGGAAGATTAAATAGTATCTTAACTCAACGAACTGGAGTGGTCTAATTTGAATTAAAGTTGAAGAATGAAGAAAACAAGCCGCTGAACTGACTCGAACAAAGTCTGTAAATCAAGTAAGACTTTTGCAAATAATCAACAAATAAGTAAGGATTTTAGACTACGAAAATCATGTTTCAATTCGAGAAATAACTTAGTGCATTAGCACTTTTAACGATTACTTCGGTTGGTGGAACTATGTTAACCGTTGCAAATGTATTTGCTCAAACTCAACCATCAGGAGTTGTAAAAGATGTAACTCTGTGGGCTGCGGATTTAATTAAAGACCAAGGTTGCGTTTTACAACTTTGAAAACAGCATATTTAACCCTTCGGTCATCGTGGGATGAGTCAAAACGCCATCACGCAGAACGGTGTAAGGCATCTGAGCTTGCATCACCATCTGCACCGTCGAAATCACTTCTCCCGCTTCATGACACAACAGGGAACACCCTAAAATCCGACCTGTCTTGGTATCCACGATCGCCTTCATCAGTCCATCAGTTTGACCAAGAGTTTTTGCTCTAGGAATCGCTGAGGCATCCAGTTTTGCCACGCGGATGGCATACCCTTGTTGCTGTGCTTCGGTTTCGGTCAGACCCACATGAGCCAGTTCGGGATCAATGAACAGACAGGATGGAACCAAGCGATCGCGCGTGCTGCGGTTGCCGCCATCAATCAGATTTGCTTTGACAATACGGTAATCGTCAAGCGAGACATGGGTATATTGCAGTCCTCCATTGATGTCGCCTAACGCCCAAATCCCCGGTATGTTGGTTTCCAGGCGATCATTGACTACAATAAACCCGTGGGCATCAGTTGCCACACCAGCGGCGGCTAAATTTAAGCTATCAGTGGTTGGCGCACGGCCGATAGCGACGAGCAAATGTGAACCTTGGAGGCTAAGGGAGCGATCGGCAACCTGGAGCTGAAGGATAGTCGCATTGTCAACGCGATCTACTCTCAATACATTTGCCTTTATCTTTTATCCGATATAAACTACGATTAATACCACTTTCCTCCAGACACAAGACTTTGTGACTTACACCATAAGCTGTCCGCGACGGACAGCTTATGGTTGAAAATGGAGCTTTAAAACCTGCTCTTTTTGGGCTTTAATACGTAAATTTAGTAGTTTCAAGTTTTTCAAGCTGCAAAAATATAGATATTTTCGGTCAGTTTATGCTTTATTTTTCAACTTTCGGCCACGTTATGGTTTCAAAACCTATATTCGCAGAGCGATGGCTTCGCCCGCCGCAGGCATCGCACTACGACAAATCAAGTATTTCAGCCTTCCTTGCGGACAGTTTATGGTTGAAAAAACGGTCACTTTATGGTGTAAGTCACAGACTTTCACCAATATGCGATCGCGGAGGGAGCATATTGGCAACGAGAATAGAAACTATTACGCTGCCGATAAATTTTGCTTGTCTTTGGTATCGCCTTTGATGCGTAATCCAAGCGATAACCATTTACAGGGTGCTAACTTCTAGTTACAGTTAGCCGTAAATTATTATAGGCACAATGCAACTGTAACTTTGACTTGGTGCAAAGTATAGTTTACAAAAATTGCTCAGGCGGTTGCTTTAGTTCCGGTTTAATTCGAGAAGCTATCCACGCGCAGATCCCGCCAGACATCAGAAATCTGCCAGCCAGAGTTGCCAACAGACTGTACTGGAGGATTGTCAAGGAATGGAATATAGTCAGGAACGAATGGCTCTGAAATCGCTACTGCTTCCTCCTCAGCCACAGGGACTGAAGAATCGACAGTGTTAGCTTCTTGAAGTTGGTCTTCTGCTTCTTCGATTAACTTCATCTGTCTCAGGGTAAGCTTGTCGGATTTTTTGATGATTTTTTTTGTATCTATATCATTAGAAGTTTTCATTGGCTTAAAATTTGGATGGGTAAACTTGGGAGAAGATGGGTATTAATAATTGCACAGAATTAACAAGGTACACCAAATCTATGGAAAATACGAGTCCCTTGTTGAGGAATTTATTAATTGGACATAAATATCTTTTTCGGGCAGATGCCCTAGCATAAGTAGGTGGGTGGGAAAATTTATAAGTATGTCATTGCGAGTGAAACGGAGTGTAACGAAGCAATCACAAGGACTTTGGCGGTTTTACATTTTGTTACATAGTTAGGTTAATTTGTGCCTACCTACTTAATCTAGTTGCACAGATGCCTTAAAGCGATCGCTTCTTTCGTTATGACTGTACCTCAAGATTGTTTTGCGGTTTTGACTCCTAATAAGCAGATAATGAAGGGTTAAGAGTTATCGCTGTGGAGGAACAGCGTTGAGAAACTTATCAGGTGATAAAGGCACAATCTTAGTAGTTGATGACGAAGCTAGCATCCGCCGAATTTTACAGACGCGTCTAGAAATGATTGGCTACAGTGTAGTTACAGCTAGTGATGGTGAAGAAGCTTTGTCAGCTTTTCGCCTTTTGACCCCTGATTTAATAGTTCTGGATGTGATGATGCCAAAACTAGATGGTTATGGTGTCTGTCAAGAATTACGGAAACAATCAGACGTACCAATTATCATGCTCACAGCCTTGGCAGATGTAGCAGACCGAATCACTGGGCTAGAACTCGGTGCTGATGACTACATGACGAAACCTTTCTCACCCAAGGAACTGGAAGCTCGAATTGCCTGCGTACTAAAGCGGCGCTCCCACAAAACCAGTATTGTTACTATTCATAACTCTGGAATAATCCATGTGGGCAATCTCAAAATCGATATAAATAAACGGCAAGTCCACAAAAATGAGCAACGCATTCGGTTAACAGGTATAGAATTTAGCTTATTAGAGTTGTTAGTGAATCATTCAGGAAAGATTTTTTCGCGGTTAGAAATATTACAGCAATTGTGGGGCTTTGTACCAGAGATGAATACAGACACCCGTGTGGTAGATGTGCATATTTCACGATTGCGGACAAAGGTAGAATCCGACGCCAACGACCCAGAATTCATTATTACAGCAAGAGGTAGCGGTTATTTTTTCCCACGAATTATTGATTCAGAGCAGGAATAATAGAAAAATATGAGTAAGCTCATCTTAATTACAGGCATAAGTAAAGGTCTAGGTTATGCGATGACCGAGGGTTTTATTAAAGAGGGGCATACTGTTATTGGTTGCGCTCGTTCATCAGATGCTATTGATAAAATACGCCAGAAATTTAGTGCGCCCAATGATTTCACATCTGTAGACGTGGCAAATGAACAGCTTGTTAAAAAATGGGCACTAGACGTACTTCAAAAATATGAACCGCCAGATATAGTAATTAATAATGCGGCAATTACCAATTATCCAGCACCTTTGTGGGAAATACCATCTGAAGAATTTTCGGATCTTATAGATATCAATATAAAAGGAGTAGCGAATATAATTCGCCATTTCGTACCAGCAATGGTGAAAAAGAAACGGGGTATTATTGTTAACTTTAGTTCTGGCTGGGGACGTTCCACTTCAGCCCAAGTTGCACCATACTGCGCTTCCAAGTGGGCAATCGAAGGATTAACTCGTTCTTTGGCACAAGAATTGCCAACTGGTATGGCTGCCATACCCCTTAATCCAGGGATTATTCATACTGATATGCTCTCTATTAGCTTTGGAGAAGAAGCTGCTAATTATACACCAGTGTCCGATTGGGTATTGAAAGCTGTTCCATTTATTCTCAAGTTAAAACCCAAAGATAACGGGATTTCCTTAACCATTTCATGAAATTGGTCATGCGTGAATTGTTTTGACTGTATATTAACCAATGCAATAGCGATGTCTACGACGGGCTGCGCCTACGCAATTGGCTCAATGTGGTTCAGTTAAGGAAGTTCCTCTGTGAAGGAAAGGGAACAGTTACGAAGAAACAGGCTGATCTAAACTGTATTGGTTTATCGCCCAGAGGCACAGGAAATTAGTAAAATTTTTCAATCATTACGTTTTCAGCAGGAAAAAGCATTTGAACCAAAGTCTACCTATAGCACCAAGCCGAAAACTGAAGATTACGATCCTAACAGTAGGTTCAAGGGGAGACTTGCAACCATACTGCGCTTTGGCTATTGGTTTAAGACGTGCAGGGCATCAGGTAACAGTTGCAACACACGAAAACTTTGCATCTTTTGTGAGGCAGTTTGATTTAAAGTTTGCACCGATCGCTGGCAATATGCAAGAGTTTCTGCAATCCAAACTCCTTCAGGGATTGATTGCGGGAGAAAAGTTGAAAAAAGAAGAGGCAGATAAACTTTTGCTTCAACAGTTGCAGTCGGCTTGGAGTGCGTGTGTTGGAAGTGAGCTGTTGAAGCATTTCATCGGCATTTGGGTTTGATTGGGTGAGAAATCCCAGACAATTAAAATACATCATCACTGACATCTATAAGTTGTGCTTCTCTCAATTGTAATCGTTGCCATTAGGAGCAGACAGTTGAATCACCTCAGTAAAACGTGAATACTTAACCGCATCGGTAGGGGGATAATCTGCTGACACTGCAATTAACCCAATTTTGATATCCTCAAAATAAATCACACCCCCAATACGTCCTTCGATTTGGAAAGGTCCATGAAATAAACGATAGTTTGGAATGTAGATCAGGAAAAAGCCAGTAATCTTGATTGGCCTGCCAAACATCTGCTGACAAGTTTTTTGGAGGACAGCATCTAGGTATTGATTATTGGCAGGTTCACCCAGGTCAGTAAATTCTGGATGATCCGCAAAATGATCCATATAAAATGACCAGATATGGGACAAGTCTGCAACGTCCGTCAGTTTTTGCTTAAGTGACTGTAATCGGTCGATATTCATATTGTGGATATTGAGGAGATGGGGCAAACAGACAGTACTGTTAAAAAATTATCAATTATTTTTGCGTTAATGGGGGGTAAAGAATTGTCACCAAAGGGTTCTACTAAATGGTGAGGGACTTAGAACGAGAGACTAGTGCTAGTGTACTATAATATTTGTAGTTTAGGATTTTATTTGCTTGGAAATAGTGTGTGAAAAGCGAGACTGTTTGTGGTGGAGCTACCCTTGGGACAAGAATCTGTCGCTAGAACCAGGAAAATAATTCATGTTGATATGGATGCCTTCTACGCATCGGTAGAGCAGAGGGATAACTCTAGCTACCGAGGCAAACCGTTAGTAGTCGGTGGCAGTCCGAATCAACGAGGCGTGGTTGCAGCAGCCAGTTATGAAGCCAGAAAATTTGGTATTCACTCCGCGATGCCGTCAGTAACTGCGGGGAGCAAAGATCAAACGTATGGAATGCCGTTGGTTGCGTTGTGTGCCAATCTTTCATGGGAATTTATATTTTCTTTTATTCATCCTCATCAGCCACCACAACTTCAAATCAATATTGTGTGGTTGATGCTTGATTTAATTATCTTGTATGAATTTTTCAAGTTTGGGCAATCTGAGTTGAAGCATATACCAAATAAATTATTTTATCCAGTGTTTATATTAACTTTATTTACTAGCTTTTGCTGAGTATGTCTTGGAGTGCTTGCTATGAAATGCCATCTGCGGCTTTAATTAAATCAGCTGCTTTTTCGCCAATCATAATAATGGGCGCGTTTGTGTTGCCCCTGACCAGAGTTGGCATGATCGATGCATCCGCAACCCGCAATCCCTTAACCCCATATACTCGCAGTTCGGGGTCTACCACTGCCATTGGGTCAGTGCCCATTTTGCAAGTGCCAGCCGGATGATGTCCCGTACTACAAGTTTCCCGGATGTAAGCAACGAGCGCTGCATCGCTATTCACACTTTCCCCTGGAGCAATTTCCTTACCACCAAACTCATCAAAACCACAGAACTGAAACAATTGCCGCATTAATCGAATTCCAGCAACGAGCTTTTGCACATCAGCTTCACTTTGCAAATAGTTCATCCGCAGAACTGGAGGGTCTTTGGGGTCAGATGAGCGCAAACTGACACTGCCAAAGTTTTGGAAATGAGTCAAAGATACTACACCCGTGAATCCCCAATCAGGGCGAACATAGCCAGGCGGTAAATATATATCGGGACCGAAGAAGAACTGGACATCGGGTGCAGCCTCCAGATTGCCCTCGCTATGTAAAAACAGTCCGGCTTCAGACACATTGCTGGTGATGGCAGGGTATACCTCTTGAGTCGTCTGTTGGACTATTGTCAAGATAAGGTGGTCTTGCAGGTTTTGACCAACTCCTGGCAAATCAGCCACGACAGAAATTCCTAGTCCTTGTAGGTATTCTGAATTGCCAATGCCGCTTTGCAGCAGCAACTTGGGTGACTCGAACGCGCCCGCACTTAAAATTACTTCCTGGTTGACCCTGACCTGATGCAGTGTTCCCTCGTGCAGATATTCCACTCCAACAGCGCGAGTTTCCTCAAACAACAAGCGAGTCACCAACGCTCCTGTCGTTATGGTCAAATTAGGACGTTGGAGAATCGGCAAGAGGAAGGCAGCAGCAGCACTGTGCCGAAAACCATCCTTGATTGTCACCTGATAAAGTCCGGCTCCTGACTGCTGCATCCCGTTGAAATCAGGATTGTAGTCGTATCCCATTGCTACACAGGCATCGACAAAGCGTTGGGATACTACAGCAGGGGAAATCAGATCAGTGACGCTCAACTCACCATCAACCCCGTGGTAAGCATTGGCACCACGTTGCTGGTTCTCAGATTTTTTAAAATAGGGCAAAACATCTTGGTACGACCAACCGGGATTTCCTAGTGCCTGCCAGTGGTCATAATCGTGAGGATTGCCCCGGATATAAATCATAAGATTAATTGAACTGCTGCCCCCTAAAACTTTGCCACGGGGACAAAACATTTTGCGATGGTTCAAGTACGGCTCTGGTTCAGAGAAATAGCCCCAGTCCACTTCGGAGCCTTGTAGATTGACACATTTCGGCGGAATATGAATCTCCGGTTTCGTATCCGCATTGCCTGCTTCAAGGAGTAACACAGTTGTATCGCTGTTTTGTGACATTCGGTTGGCGATAACGCAGCCTGCCGAACCCGCACCAATAACAATGTAGTCATACTTAGAATTTAACTTCATCTTGTCAACCTGTGGCTGAAGCATGAAGGGCAGAGATGTACCTATAGTAGGATTATACAAGTTTTAG
>NZ_JBALBY010000020.1:0-13343 GCF_036919575.1 Nostoc sp.
CAAATGACAAATGACAAATGACAAATGACAAATGACAAATGACAAATGACAAATGACAAATGACAAATGACAAATGACAAATGACAAATGACAAACTTATTGCCTGAAATGGCAGAAATTTGGCAGCAAACTCTTAATTGGGAACCAACAGCCCAACAGCAGGAACAATTCCAGAGACTTTATGAATTAATTCTAGAAGGTAATCGCCAACTAAATTTAACTCGGATCACTGACCCCCAAGAGTTTTGGGAAAAACATCTGTGGGATTCTCTGCGAGGAATTGCGCCACAGGGGGAATTTATCCCGTCTCTTCAAGAAGCTCGATCTGTGATTGATATTGGCACGGGTGCAGGTTTTCCGGGTGTTCCAGTGACAATTACTGCACCTAATTGCAAAATTACTCTGATGGATTCAACCCGGAAAAAAATTACTTTTATCGACAATATCTTAACTGAACTTGCGCTGACCAATGCCAAAACTCTCGTTGGTAGGGCTGAAGAAATCGGTCAGCACCCTCAGCATCGACAAGCTTATGATATTGCTTTGATCCGCGCTGTTGGCACAGCTTCTGTTTGTGCAGAATATGCCCTACCATTACTCAAACAAAGTGGTTTAGCCATAATTTATCGTGGTAATTGGACAGAGGAAGAAACCACAGCTTTGCAAAATACTGTTAACCAGCTAGGTGGCGTGATTGAATTAATTGAAAAATTTACCACTCCTCTAAGTGATAGCATCCGCCATTGTCTTTATGTGCGTAAGGTAGCAAACACACCAGCTAATTTTCCCCGTGCTATAGGTGTACCTTCTCAAAACCCGCTTTGAGGAGGGAATGGTGAGGCTTTTGAGATCAAGCGTAGACGCGCAATGGCTTGTCATTACCAGTACACCGAGATCCGCAACACAATCGCCGAACTCGCTAACCTGTTAAAAGATATGAACGCGTTGACTGCTGATATTCACAGCGAATCAGACTTTAAGATATTGCTGAATGCGATCGCAGTCTGTCTAAATAAGTAAAACTAAATTATTGGTGAGGTTGACAGGTAGAAACATCGCTCTTTTTACTCGACAACTCCTGTTAGAATTACGAATTACGAATTGGTATTAGCCACCCAAAAACCTGCTCAACTAGTCAAATCCAGTGTTAAAAACTTTGGTGTGGGAAGGCGTAGGCGTAGCCCGTCGGAGACATCGCTACTTGTCAACTCAATAGGTTCCTGTCCTGGTATTGATTCTGAATTCTGAATTCTGAATTCTGACTCCTGCTTTATATTTTCTGCTGAGATAAATCCATCAAGTTTGCCAGCTTGTAAACTACCCGCGCCCCAACATTACCATCCCACTCGCCATCACCGACTTCGCAGATATCAAAGCCAATAATTTTTCTGCCACTATTGACCAATTCTCGGAACAGACAAAAAGTTTGCTCTAATTCCAACCCACCTGGAACAGGAGTACCTGTACTCGGACAGAGTTTTGGATCTAGACCATCTGCATCAAAGCTAATGTAAACATACTCAGGTAAATGACTGATAATCTCTCGGCATAAATCAATCCAAGTTGTTCCAGAGTAAAGCTTTTGCTTAATGGCTGGATCGTAATAAGCAATAATGCGATCGCTAGATTGGTCAATCATTTGCACTTCATCATGACTAATATCACGCAAACCCACCTGCACTAACTTAGAAATTTGCGGTATTTTCATCGCATTAAACATAATAGACGCATGGGAAAACTCAAATCCCTCATAGGCATCGCGTAAATCTGCGTGGGCATCAATGTGCAAAATGCCATAGTTTGCGTAGTTAGCCGCTAATGCTTGGAAATAACCTAAAGGCGAACTGTGATCTCCACCAATGACTGCAACTCGCTTACCATTGTTAATTGCTTGTTGACAATTTTCAAACAGCCATTGATTTACCTGTTCACCAGCCTGATTAATTTCTGTCAGCACAGGTGTTAAATCTGGTGTATCTGAGAGTTCTTTACCTTGGGCTAATCGCTGAATAATTTTTGCTGCCAAGGCGCGGTAGTATGTGTTCTTCTCTACAATATCCTGGGGAATTTCCACCATGAAAATTCCCTGCTTCCAACCATCAGGGTGATCAAAATCGAACAATTCCAGTTGAGTTGAAGCATCGAGAATTCGCTGTGGACCGTTAGCAGTGCCAGCACCATAGGAAACGGTGACTTCCCACGGCACACCAAAGACAACCAAGTTTGCAGACTCGTAATCGCCGGGCAAACCTAAGAGGTTGCCATTTACTTCACCTATGCCACTGGGATTGTAGTCTTTTAATTGATTACTCATGGAGTATTTTCTGGATTTACGTGGATAGACAGCACGCCGCCTAGTGGACATTTGCATTGTAATCAAAATTTTTCACAGGCGGTAAACTACTAAGGAAAGTAGGTCAATATAGGCTTATATCGAAGTTGAAAAATTAGCTGCAACTAATTAACGATGACAGACGCTAAAAACGTAATCGATGGAAATCTAGAGGTTTGCTGTACTTCTCCGATAACTGGGTTTTACCGCGACGGTTTTTGTCGCACAGGTGGTCAGGATTTCGGGTCGCACGTTGTCTGTGCCCAAGTGACATCAGAATTCCTGGAGTTTACCAAATCGCGGGGAAACGACCTCACCACACCTGTTCCTGATTTTAACTTTCCTGGACTGAAGCCTGGCGATCGCTGGTGTTTGTGTGCTTCTCGCTGGCAAGAAGCTCTTGATGCTGGCGTTGCTCCACCCGTCATCCTTTCAGCAACCCATGCTAGAGCTTTGGAAGTGGTTTCTCTAGACGAACTCAAAAAACATGCCCTAACTTCCTCTTGATTGGGCATTGGGCACTTGTACTGAGCGAAGTCGAAGTATTGGGCATTGAGCATTGAGCATTAGACATCTCCGAAAAAGATTTAGAAACCTTAAATTCACACGCAGACCTAACCCCCCTACCCCCCTTCCCTACAAGGGAATGGGGAATTAAAGCCTCTCTCCGCTTCGGGGAGAGGTTTGGAGAGGGGTCATGCATTCATTTCTGGAGATGTCTATTGAGCATTGGGCATTGGGAAGAGATAAGGAAGAAACTTGTTCAATAATTCTCCCTCATCTCCCTCATCTCCCTCATCTCCCTCATCTCCCTCATCTCCCTCATCTCCCTCATCTCCCTCATCTCCCTCATCTCCCTCATCCCCCACTCCGCCACTCCCCACTCCCCACTCCCCACTCCCCACTCCCAAATCAACTAACCGAAACTTCCAGAGGTAGTTTTAATACATTAGCAACCATAGCAATCAATTTAGTGGGGTCAATGGGCTTAGATAAGTGCTGCTGAAACCCTGCTCTTAGAGCTTCTAAGCGGTCTTCCTCTCGCGTGTATGCTGTTAAAGCGATCGCTGGAATACGTCCGCCTTTTTCTGGTTCTAAAGAGCGCAGTTTCCGAATCAGCGTATAACCATCTTGCTCTGACATGCCGATGTCGCTAATTAAGATATCTGGTTTTGCTTGTTCAACTATTGCTAGCGCTTCGTCAACTGATGCTACCGCAATGGCGATCGCTCCATACTCTTCAAACATAAAACTGAGAAAGTTACGGGTATCTGCTTCATCATCTACAACTAAAACTCTTAATCCAGCAAGCGGCATCGATGCCACCAGAGAAGAAATTTCTCCTGCTGCTTCTCTACTCCCCCTGCTACCCCTATTGTCTTGTAGCAGTGGTAGTCTCACTGTAAAGGTTGCTCCTTGTCCAGTGCCTGCACTTTGGGCAAAGATTGTACCCTTGTGCAGTTCCACTAGATGACGGACGATCGCTAGTCCTAATCCTAGTCCATTGTGCGATCGCGTTGTGGTGCTGTCTGCTTGCCGGAAACGCTCAAATACTTTGGGTAAAAACTCGGAACTAATACCAATGCCCGTATCGATAACTTGAATTTGGGCGTATTTGTGAGCTGTTTGTTCTCCTTCACCACAGACTACTAACAGATTCACTTCTACCCTGCCACCCTTAGGGGTAAACTTAATAGCATTAGTTAGTAGGTTCCAGACAACTTGCTGTAACCGGGCTGGATCGCCATAAACTGACCCGACCGAAGTATCCAGGACAGTATTTAACTTAATATCTTTTGGCTCTGCTAGGGGACGCACTGCTTCTAAGGCTGCTTCCATCACCGAGATCAGATTCACCGCAGATACATTTAACCGCAACTGACCACGGATAATCCGGGATACATCTAAGATATCCTCAATTAGTTGCATCTGAGATATAGCATTGCGTTCGATCGCTTCCAAGGCGCGGGAAGTAGCTTTTTCGTCAAGTTTCTTAGAGCGGAGGATTTTTGACCAGCCCAGCATTGAGGTTAGGGGTGTGCGGAGTTCATGGGAGAGAACGGCGAGAAACTCATCTTTCATCCGATTTGCTGCTTCTGCTTCCTGTCTTGCCGTCTGTTCTCGAATCACTTGAGCGCGGACTTCTTCTGCTTGTTTGCGTTCAGTAATATCTTCAAGAGTGCCGACATATCCTAGCAATTCCCCTTGACCGGAAAGCATTGGTGATGAGCGAACCTGAACCCAACGAATGATACCATCAGCAGTTTGAAAACGAAACTCTTCAGAGTAGTCACGACCTTGACGAATGTAGTCAGACCAACTGGCAACTGCTCGTTCTCGATCTTCTGGATGAACAGATTCTAGCCATTTTTTTTCTAAACTCTCTGCCGCTTTCAAGCCACAAATTGCCTGATAGCGGGGATTAGTATATCTACAGCCTCCTTCAGTATCAATTTCAAAAATGCCAACGGGTGAACAGGTACTCAGCGATCGCAATCGTTCTTCACTTTGCCTGAGTTCGGCATTCACAGCTACCAGTTGCGCTGCTTGTTGCTTAACAGCTTCTGTTTTCTTAAATAGTTCTACGAATACTGTGACTTTAGAAGTCAAGATATTGGGGTCTAATGGTTTGAGTAGATAATCAACTGCACCCAAAGCATAGCCTTTAAATAGCATTTGGTCGCTGGTACTAAAGGCGGTGAGAAAGATAATTGGAGTGTGACGCGATCGCCCCCGATTGCGAATCAAGGTAGCAGTTTCAAAGCCATCCATCCCTGGCATTTGTACATCCAGTAAAATCACCGCAAAGTCTTGATGCAGCAGACACCTCAAAGCTTCTTCTCCAGAAGTAGCTCTCACGAGATTCTCCCCGAGTTTTTCTAGGATTGCCTCTAGTGCCAGCAAATTTTCTAGCTTATCATCTACTAGGAGGATGTTTACTTTGGGTTCCATCTGCATGGGTTTATTTCCGTGATGAGTGACAAAGCTTGACCATTTGGGAAGCAATGTTTGAGAGTGTCAAAATCCAGTCTACTGCAACAGCAGAGATTGCTGCCTTTGGCATAACGTCGCTCTCAGCTGTGGCAGGTTCCTGTACAATAGTCAGTCCTCCCCGTGCTTTTATTTTCTTAAGACCTTGCATACCATCTTGATTTGCTCCTGTCAATATTACACCAATAACTTGCTCACCATAGACATCGGCCGCTGATTCAAATAGTACATCAATAGATGGTCTGGCATAGGAAACAGGCTGATCAGTCGAAAGAGCAAAGTGATCTAATTCAACCAGTAAATGATAATCTGCTGGAGCTATGTAGATATGTCCTGGTAGTATTTCGTCTTTGTCTTCCACTTCTCGAATCGGTAACAAAGTGGATTCTTGTAATAACTCCTGGAGTGTGTTATTAGACTCCTTGTGACGGTGTTGCACGATCGCGATCGGCACTCGGAAATCTGCTGGTAAGTTCCCCAGGATAATTTTTAATGCTGATAATCCGCCCAAAGAAGTACCAATTACCACAATTTTAAACGACACTTGTTTAGTTATCACACCTGTAGAATGTGGGTTTCAATCTTCGAGGATGTTTTAAAAGTATTGGGCGCATATACTAGAGCCTCCGCCACGCTGACGCGTAGCTTGCTTCGACCTAGGAGTACGCTACTACACAAAGCTTAGTCCACCTCCGTGAACTAAGAGAAAATCAAGGGTTTTTAACCCAGCTCGGTGGGTTTTGTTTGTATAGCCGAGCCAGTGCGTTGGGCGGCTCCGCCGACTTGAAGCAACTGGCGTGCGACTTCTAGTCACCAGGGCTAGTATGAATTGAGACTTGACAAACATCTCGCCATATACCAACTACTGAAGATTATATAATTTTGTCACTTGCATGACAAATAAATATTTTATCATTGTGAGCTACTTCACAAATAAATATTATATTTAGGCTTTTTAAAATTTTAATTAATGCCAGAATCGATACATTGTAGAAATAGTTTTTTGTTAGATAACTAACCTTTAAAAATTTAATATTTATTTTTTTGACAATTCATAAAAATTTACTTAAGCTAAAAGGTAGGTTAGTAAAATCAACCAACAACAGCGATTTGATTAGCTCCACCAAGAATTGCTGTTGCAGACTATCGGCATGAGGAAATGAATCAAAACCAAAATTATCGAACATAATTCAGGAGTCAGGAGTCAGAATACAAGAAGGGTATTCTGTGCGAAAAAGCAAATGAATAATCGGGTTTAAGACCCCCATCAAATTGAAAATTTGGTGGTGCAACAATTCCTGCGCCGGTCCCAATCCCCGACTGATTGATTCTGACGCCAAGCCGAGGAGCGTCTCCGGCTCCGCTCCTGAATTCAGAATAGCTGAATTCTTCTTCAATCCATCTAGGAAATTTAACCAGATTTGGCTACAAAAAGCTAAGACATCATTAAGCGTATTGCACCGCGCAAATATTGAACAGATTTCGGTCAATTATGGATGGATACTTGTGGTGATGTTAGTGAGTATCCATCAATTATTCAAGTTTGACTAGTGATTTGAGATTTTGGATTAGTTTCTTTTGGTTTATATCTCGTCAGAGGCGGAATAAATCTAAAATCGGCAATCTAAAATCCAAAATTGATTGACCAAAGTGCGGTAGATATGTCCAGGAGAAGACAATGCTTGAGTATTTGACATCTTTGAACGATCACAATTTACCCTATCCAGATACGATTCATCCCATCGTTGTCCACTTCGTAATTGCGATGGTATTGTTTTCCTTTTTCTGTGACGTAATTGGCTATTTTACTGGTAAATCCGGTCTTTTTGAGGTGAGTTGGTGGAATATGTTAGTTGCCACGATCGCCATCTTCGTCGCGATCATTTTTGGTCAGTTTGAAGCGGGTTTAGCACAACCTTACAGCGAAGCTAAATCTGTGCTGAATTTGCATACGCTGATTGGTTGGTCACTTTCGGGAATCATCACGGCGATTACAGCTTGGCGCTATGTAATTCGTACCCGCAACCCGCAAAAAGTACCAATTTATTATTTGGGAGCCGGACTAATTTTGACCTTGATAGTTGGCTTGCAAGTATATCTCGGAGATGAACTTGTTTGGGTGTATGGATTGCATACAGTGCCAGTTGTGGAAGCAGTAAAGGATGGTCTGTTGCGATGAACTCAGAATTAATTGATCAATTGAGCGGCTCTCTAGGCGCAAACGGATTACCTTACACAATTCCCATTCATCCCAACTTAGTCCATCTAACAATAGGTTTGTTCATCATTGGGATGACCTTTGATATTGTTGGTGTTCTGTTCCCCTTTGAAAAATGGGTCTTCAAATTTTTAGCAATTACTGTGGAACGTGACAAATTATTTGATGTTGGCTGGTACAACATTCTAGCTTCCAGCATCATTACATTTTTCACAGTTGCAGCAGGCTTTTATGAAATGCTGTTGGCAACACCACCAGCTGATATGAAAAGTGCCTGGGGATTGCAGGCAATGGAAACCATGATTTGGCATGGTGTGGGTGGTGTGTTCTTATTAGCGTTGATTGTTGTCATGACCATCTGGAGAGCATGGCAGCGCTTCGTTTGGGCCAAACAAGAATATAAACAGACAGATAGAGAAGTGCAATGGATCTATCTGTTCGCAGGCATAGCAATCATGTTGATTATGTACGTTCACGGGACACTAGGAGCGCAAATGGCTGCCGAGTTTGGCGTACACAATACAGCAGATAATTTGCTGCGATTAGGCATTAGTCATTAGTCATTAGTCATTAGTCATTTGTCATTTGTCATTTGTCATTTGTCATTTGCCCCATCCCCAATGCCCCATGCCCAATAATCAATGATCATGAAAATCCAGAAGATTTTAAATATTTTGACGCTGCTTACAGGCGCGATCGCAGTGACTACTATTAGTCTCTGGATCGGTAAGCAGGCTTACTCTTGGCTTCCCCCGCAAGCAGCAGCCGAATCCCAACTAATTGATGATTTGATTAGCTTCTTAGTAACCCTTGGTGCTTTCATCTTTCTGGGAGTAACAAGTACTCTGATGTATTCTGTGATCTTCCATCGGGCAGTTAAAGATGACTTCACCGATGGTCCCCCAATTGAAGGCAATATCACCCTAGAAGTTGTCTGGACAGCAATCCCAATTCTGTTAGTGTTTTGGATTGCGGGCTATAGCTACCAAGTTTACGAACAAATGGGGATTCAAGGCCCATCGGAATTAGTTCACCTGCATAATCCACTGAGAATGGAATCGGCTCATGCAGAACCAGTTAACGCCTTAGCAGAACCCGTTGAGAAAATCGACGTACTGGCCAAACAGTGGGCGTGGGTTTTTCATTACCCAGAGAAAGATGTTACAAGTACCGAATTGCATTTACCGAGCGATCGCCGGGTACGTTTAGCGCTGCGATCGCAAGACGTTCTCCACGGCTTCTATATACCTGCATTTCGCCTCAAGCAGGATATTATTCCCAACCATGCGATCGACTTTGAATTTACTCCCATCCGCCCCGGACAATACCGATTGACCGATTCCCAATATAGCGGTACATATTTTGCCACGATGCAAGCGAATGTAATTGTCGAATCTCCTGAAGATTATCAGCAGTGGCTAGCACAAGCTGCAACCCAAAAGCCATCTCCAGCAAATAATCAGGCAGCTTCTGAGTATACCCAAACATCGAATCAGTCAGTCAAAACTGGTTGGGTAACAGTTCCACCTGCTGCACCTCCTCTAGTCAATTCTCCTGGTTGAAAGGAAAGTAACCCATGACTAATATTCCGATTGAAGGCATTCTTCTCCCGAATGAGAAGCCCAAGCACGAATCTCCGGGTAACTGGAAAGAATACTTCAGCTTTAGTACTGACCACAAGGTAATTGGTATTCAGTATCTCGTTACCTCATTCTTCTTCTTTCTCGTCGGCGGAATCTTTGCGATGGTGATGCGGGGAGAACTGATGACACCCGAATCAGATTTAGTCGATCGCACCGTCTACAACGGGATGTTCACCATGCACGGCACCGTGATGCTGTTTTTGTGGACATTTCCCTCATTAGTTGGTTTTGCTAATTATCTAGTGCCATTAATGATTGGGGCGCGAGATATGGCATTTCCCCGCCTCAACGCCGTTGCCTTTTGGATGGTGCCAGTAGTCGGAATTCTGATGATGGGTAGTTTCTTTATCCCAGGCGGCCCAGCCCAAGCCGGTTGGTGGTCTTACCCGCCAGTCAGTCTCCAGAATCCCACAGGTAACTTAATAAATGGTCAAGTTATCTGGCTCTTAGCGGTGGCAATATCCGGCGTATCCTCAATTATGGGGGCAGTAAACTTTGTCACCACAATCGTGAAGATGCGGGCCCCAGGAATGGGCTTTTTTCGGATGCCCTTGTTTGTCTGGGGAGTATTTAGCGCCCAAATCATCCAACTATTCGGACTACCTGCATTGACAGCTGGTGCGGTGATGCTGCTACTCGACCTCACAGCTGGCACCGCCTTTTTCGACCCTAGCAAGGGTGGCAATCCAGTTATGTTCCAGCATTACTTCTGGTTCTACTCCCACCCCGCCGTTTACGTGATTATTTTGCCTGTCTTTGGGATTTTCTCAGAAATCTTCCCAGTTTATTCACGTAAACCTCTATTTGGTTATAAAGTAGTTGCCGTTTCATCCATCTTGATTGCAGGAGTGAGCGGCATTGTTTGGGTACACCATATGTATGTCAGTGGTACATCAGGCTGGATGCGGTTGATTTTCATGCTGACAACGATGTTTGTATCTGTCCCCACGGGAATTAAAGTATTTGCTTGGGTGGCAACTATTTGGGGCGGTAAACTGCGGCTAAATACCGCCATGCTGTTTGCCTTGGGTGGATTAGTCATGTTTGTGTTCGCCGGCATCACAGGCATCATGCTTTCCTCCGTGCCGGTTGATGTCCACGTTAACAATACCTACTTTGTGGTGGGACATTTCCACTACGTCCTTTATGGCACCGTGACGATGGGCTTATTTGCTGCCATCTATCACTGGTTCCCCAAAATGACCGGGCGGATGTACTCCGAAAGCTGGGGCAAAATCCACTTCTGGTTAGCCTTCATCGGCACAAACCTCAACTTTTTGCCCATGCACCCACTAGGATTGCAAGGAATGTTACGTCGAGTTGCTTCCTACGCCCCAGAGTATCAATTTTGGAATATCATCGCTAGCCTCGGCGGATTTCTATTAGGAATGTCCACCTTGCCCTTCATATTCAACATGGTAATTTCTTGGATGCAAGGCGAGAAAGCACCTGATAATCCTTGGCGGGCAATTGGACTAGAGTGGTTAGTTTCTTCACCCCCTCCAGTAGAAAACTTTGAAGAAATTCCCATCATCATCTCCGAACCCTACGGCTACGGCAAATCAGAACCGTTAACATCCAACCTCCCAGAATAAACGCAAACTATCGGGAAGACGCAAAAACCCTCCGCGTACCTCTGCGCTTCCCTTTGCGTTCCTTTGCGTTTCAAACTCACCCCTCAAGCCAAAAGCAACAGTGGACACCTATATCAATTCAAACGAATCACACCACCCAAGCGCAGAACACAGCCACGACGAAGAAGGCAACAAAATGTTTGGCTTCATAGTCTTCCTACTGTCCGAAAGCGTCATCTTTTTAAGTTTTTTCGCCGGATATGCAATTTACAAAACAACAACTCCTAACTGGCTACCAGCTGGTGTTACTGGATTAGAAGTAAAAGAACCGGCAATCAACACAGTAATTCTGGTCGCCAGTAGCTTTGTAATTTACTTAGCAGAACGCGCCCTTCAACGCCATGACTTAGTGAAATTTCGCCTGTTTCTCTTGGCAACAATGGCGATGGGAACTTACTTTTTGGTTGGACAGGCGATTGAATGGAACGGCCTCGCCTTTGGCTTCACATCAGGGGTATTTGGTAGCACATTCTATTTACTAACAGGTTTCCACGGTTTGCACGTTTTCACCGGTATCCTGTTGCAGTTGATAATTTTGGTACGTTCTTTCATTCCTGGCAACTACGATACAGGTCACTTCGGCGTCAATGCAACTTCGTTGTTCTGGCACTTCGTCGATGTTATCTGGATTATTTTGTTTATCCTTATCTACGTTTGGCAGTAAACATTAGACTTTTTGTGAGAATACAGTCTAACAATATTTAGAATCATAGATGCACACAGATCATTCATCGGTGTGCATCTTTGTTTATCTGTGGTTTCATTATCATAAATTCGTGGACGATTGAGAGTTTAAGGTGTTAATTTAGGCCGCTCTGGTGATAGGCCGGCTTAATAATTTCGTGAAATGCGTAACGTAAGTCCTGTGATATACCTGTTGCGTAGGCGTAGCCAGCCGCAGGCATAACTGCTGAGTCTATCGATTGGAAGATGAATTTATACTCCAAGCTTCAGTAATGTAAGGGGAGGGTACAAACAGGCTGACTTCGAGTACGCTTTGTGTACGCCAAAAACATCGCTACAAACTTCCTTCTGAAGGCAACATCATGGAACGCATTGCGTATTTAGGACTAGGTATTATGGGCAGTGGCATGGCAACTAACTTGCTCAAAGCGGGCTACGATGTCACAGTTTGGAACCGTAACCCAGAATCCTGTAAACCTCTGATTGAACAAGGTGCAACACAAGCACAAACACCAGCACAAGCTGTGGAAAATGCTGAAGTAATCATCTACTCGTTGGCAGACGATCGCGCGGTTGAAGATGTTGTCTTTGGACAAGATGGTATTTTATCGAAGGTGCGATCGGGACAAATTGCGATCGATACGAGTACGGTTCATCCCGACACATCCCGAAAAGAAGCCGCAGCTTATGCCGAAAAGGATGTTGAATTTCTGGATGCTCCCGTTTTCGGCAGTAAAAACGAATCTGCATCTGGAGGATTGTGGTTTGTAGTCGGTGGTAAGCGAGACGTATTTGAGCGAGTCAAACCGATTTTGTCACCGTTAAGCGAAACCCTACATTACCTGGGTGACACTGGCAAAGGAACTGCGATGAAACTCGTCGGTAACTCACTTGTGGCAACCCAAATTGAAGCGTTAGGGGAAGCAATGGTTCTAGCGACTAAAGCCGGACTGAATCCGAAAGACGTTCTTGATGTATTGCATGTGGTGGATTTTCGCTCTCCGATTTTTGATGGTGTAGGTAAGATGCTGGTGAATCGTGATTTTACGCCGAGTTTTGCCTTAAAACATATGCTTAAAGATGCCAATTTAATCGCTCGATTCGCCCAAGATTTGAATTCTCCAACGCCTGCTGCCGCAATGGTGCGAGAAACACTTAAGGTGGCAGTTAATCAAGGGTGGGGGGAAGAAAATGCATCTGCTCTGATCAAAGCTTTGGAGTTAGAAGCTGGAGTAACTGTTGAACTTGCTTGATCCATTTTCTCGATGCAGTCTACTTGGGAGCATCTCACTTTCGTAGAAAGCTCTTTAAACCTCACCCCAACCCTCTCCTTAGTAGGGAGAGGGAGCAGAAATCGCGTTTCACCCCTTAGCAAAGAGGGACTAAGTACAGCATTTCATTAATTCGTAGCGAATTAAATTTGGTAATACCCGACAATGCTAATGCGTCGGGTTGCATTGTTAATGCGTCGGGTTACATTGTTAATGCATCGGGTTGCATTGTTAATGCGTCGGGTTACATTGTTAATGCGTCGGGTTACATTGTTAATGCATCGGGTTGCATTGTTAATGCATTGGCTTGCATTGTTAATGCATTGGCTTGCATTAGACCTCTTGCAAAAGTCCCTAACACCCCATCCCCAACCCCTCCCCGCTCTTCGGGAGCTACGGTGGGTGTATACATAAGTCAAATTACCCCCCTTAATCCCCCCTTATAAAGGGGGGAAACAGGAATCTAGTTCCCTCCCCTTATAAAGGGGGGAAACAGGAATCTAGTTCCCTCTCCTTATAAAGGGGGGAAACAGGAATCTAGTTCCCTCTCCTTATAAAGGGGGGAAACAG
>NZ_JBALBY010000021.1:0-86217 GCF_036919575.1 Nostoc sp.
TAGTGGGAGCATCTTGCTCCCTAATGTCCTATGTAGTGGGAGCATCTTGCTCCCTAATGTCCTATGTAGTGGGAGCATCTTGCTCCCTAATGTCCAGGAAGCGGGCTAGAAGCCCGCACTACAAAAAAATAAATTTACACATTTGGGATGCTCCCAAGCTATTTCGGCGATCGCACTCTATCAGCTAATTTGCTCTAGCAGTACCTCATTAATAACTGTTTGATAGCCAATACCTCTTTTTTCGGCTTCTTCTTTTGCCCAGGCTAGGACTTTCGGGTGAAGTCTGAGGGAAATTAATTCATACTTCTCATCTTCATCTTTTGCTGGTCTACCCCGCCTTCTCAACTTCATGCCAAACTGTTCAGAAATCGCTTCTCTGAATTTCTCACTTTCTTCTGGTGTGACTCGCCTCGCCCTCTCGAAAGGGAACTCAGATTCCTTCTTCATATCTCTTGTAATAATGCGATCGCATGGTGGCGGATATGATCTTCAATAAAACTGGCGATGAAATAATAACTGTGATCATAGCCTTCTTGGTAACGCAAGTTTAGCGGCTGATTAACATCTGCACAAGCTTTCTCAAACACCTCTGGCAGTAATTGTTCAGCTAAAAATTTATCAGCAGTTCCTTGGTCAATCAGAATTGAACTGTGATATCCGACTTTTTTGACTAATTCACTAGCATCATAAGCACGCCAACTTTCTTGATTGTTGCCAAGATAACCACTGAAAGCCTTTTGACCCCAAGGACAACGCATCGGTGCAGCGATCGGCGCAAAGGCTGATACTGATTTGTAAAGTTCGGGATTTCTCATCGCACAAACAAGCGCCCCGTGTCCCCCCATCGAATGACCGAAAATGCCTTGTTTCTCAGGTTGGGTGGGGAAGTTTGCGGTAATTAAAGCCGGTAATTCCTGGACGATATAACTATACATTTGGTAGTGTTGACGCCACGGTTCCTCTGTAGCATCAACATAAAAGCCCGCACCTGTGCCAAAGTCCCAGTCATCATCCTCACCTACAATGCCAGTATTACGCGGACTTGTATCTGGTGCCACCAATATCAAACCGTACTCAGCCGCAAAGCGTTGCACTCCCGCCTTTACCATAAAATTCTCTTCGGTGCAAGCCAATCCAGAAAGGAAATAGAGAATCGGCACAGGTTTTTGAGTTGCTTGTGGTGGTTGATAGACAGCAAAGCGCATTTCACCGTTACAGGTGGAGGAATGATGACTGTAAAAGCCGAGTTTGCCACCAAAACTTTTATATTCTGAAATGAGGTTGAGGTTAGGCATTGCTTATATTCTCTTTCTTGAGCGATCGCCAAAGACAGATTATTTTAGCCTAAATTAATATTATGCAGGTAACAACAGCACAATATGGCGCAGTTGCGATCGCTTTGAGAACCGAAACCAAATTGCGATCGTTGCTTGGCGATTCATCGTGTCTGAACTCGCTAGTTTGTCAATAGGATAACTAAACCAACACACACTCAAGCGGCTACTAGGTTCATAAGCTAACAACCATGTTTTTTCGTAGCGTACCAAATCGCTAACCCAAGGTGGATTTATATCTTCCTGTTGAGCAACTTCGACGATAAAATTAGCAAAAGCGATCGCATCTTCTCTATGTTTTTTGATTCCCTTTGGTAAATGGGTTTGGGCATATCGCCAAAACAAGGTAGTAAAATTTTTACCCAACACCCGCGCAGTGCGTGGTAATTGTTCGCGTACTTCTCCTAACCGTTTCCACTTCAGAGAATTGGCAAAGATATTTACCTCTTGTGCTGAAAGTTGAGCTAACTTTTGTGCTTCATCGCAACTCAGCCCCAACTCTGCACCAACGGCTTGTGGATTAGCAAAGAAACGCTCTCTCAAATCCGTATTCGTGTAAAGTTGGGCTAAAACTTCCTGGGTTTGTGCTAACCCCATCTGCCATAACTCCTGCTAATGTCCCGTGCTTTTTGCAGTTCTGCTGTCAATTCTGCAAAGGGTGGCAAGTTTTCATCCCGTTCGAGAATAATCCCTTTAACTGGAACACGGGCAACAACTTCCTCCATCAGTTGCCATACTTCTACTGGCGTTGATTGGGAATGGCTATCTATTAACACACCATCATGCCAATGTCCACCAACAAAATGTAATTGTACGATGCGATCGCACGGTAATTGTTGCAAAAAGTCATGGACATCATAGCCGTAGTTCACAGCATTAGTATGGAGATTAGTTACATCTAATAACAGTCCACAATCAGAACGTTCTACCACCTCGCCTAAAAATTGGGCTTCTGTCATTTCTGCACCTGGAAGCGTCACCATGTAGGTGATATTTTCCAAAATCAGTGGTACATCAACCCAGCGACGCAATAAAGCAATGTTGCGACAAAGTACTTCCACAGCTTCTTGAGTATAAGGTAGCGGCGACAAATGCCCGATATCAATTCCACCCGCTTTTGTAAAGCAGATATGCTCACTCCACCAAGGCGGGTTGAGTTGCTTAATTAATGCTGCCAGTTTGCGTAAATAATCTGTATCCAAACCTTCAGCACTGCCTAACGAAAGATTAATCGCGTGGGGAATTATCGGGAAATGAGCAGCAAGCAGTTCTAACTCCTGCTGTTTTTGCACAGATGCATCTAGATAATCTTCGGCAACAATTTCCAAAAAGTCAACCTGCTGACGGTTGAGAAAAATATCACTTTTAAAAGGTTCCCGAAAACCTAACCCCACACCTAAACTAGGAAGATGAGAAAGCATTGCTCTTAACCTCCTCCACAGCCACCACCGCAGCCACCACCGCAGGAACCGCCGCTACATGAACCACTACTGCATGAGGAGCCACTATCAGAACTAGTACTGCATGAGGAGCCACTATCAGAACTAGTACTGCATGAGGAGCCACTATCAAAACTAGTACTGCATGAGGAGCTAGTGCCAGAACTATTACTGCCAGAACTACTACTATATGAGGCGCTCCTGCATGAAAAGCTACCACATAAGCTACTAGACGAACTCTCTACTGTGGCAACTGTTCTAGAAAATGTTGGCGGAAAAAACGCTTTGTAGTAAGAGTCATAGGAGGTTCCAGCCAGGGCTTCAACGCCAAATAGTGCCACCAGTAAGTTGTAGTCAAATACAGAAGGGATGTCATACTTTACCTTCTGCTGCAATCGGGTAAATGTTTCCTGAAGTTGTTGCAGATACATTTTCCCTCGCTGACTTAGATGCGTATGCTTACTGACAGACCACAGCAGAAAGATAATTGATAATACACCAATTGCGATCAGAAAACCTAAGTTATAGCGTCCTTTACCAAAGGCTATCAGCAGCTTATAGCCCCCCAAGCTGAAAATAATCATCGCCCCAATCAAGCCAACTTTGATATTCCATTCTTGCCACTGGGAAGCATACAACAGTTGCTCATTTTGCAGTTTCTCTTCATAAGCATTGCAGTATAACTGGATGCTCTGGGTTGCCAACCAAACAGATGTTTGAACTGTGGAGGAGGAAGATAATTTCTCAAATACCTCACGCTCTATTGGCTCTAGCTGAGATACATCAGGATAATTTGGTGCTTGGCTAAGAGATTTTTGACTGAATTGCAAATAACCCCGGACAATCAAATCAAATAACACTACATTGGCAATTCCTGTTTCTTGGGAACGCAAATAAGCGATTTCGTAAGGATCTGGTTCAGCAGGAATTAACGGCAGAGGCTGGTTTTTGGTTGGATCTTGCACTAGCCACCAGGAGGCTACCAAAGTTATCCCAATGACAAAGCAATAAAATAGCAAAAAATCCAGCCCATACATATCTGCAATTGGATTATGCAGTAATGCATTCATTGCCTTTACTCCTTTTTAGGAAATTACTGAAAGTAAGAGAAATTAAATGTCTCAAAGTTTGCAGTGTTGTTTAGAACATTTCCCTTTCTCAGGTTTGTCATTTACTCTACCACAAGATTGTAGCACACACTAAAATTTACCCCATAATCAATCCTACAACGTCGGTAACTTAGTCCCGCACCTTTTACAAAACCCAGCATCGACATCATGGAAAGCCAAACCACAACCTAAACAAACTGTTTCTACCTGATTAGCAGTTTTCACCACTCGCTTAATTAAATCTCCCACTTGCCAAGGAATCAGCGCAATTCCGGTAAAAATCATTAACACTGTTAGCAAACGCCCTAATTCAGAAATTGGAATAACATCGCCAAATCCGACAGTTGTCATTGTGACAACAGAGAAATAAAAGGCATCCAAAAATGTACCGTAATTTTGAGGATTAACCGGATGCTCGACTTGATAAATTAAGCCAGAGTAAATAAAAACAATTGCAAATAATGTAAATAATATTCGCGCAAAAATCATTCCATCTTCGGTACTGACACTGGCGAATAAAAATTTCCTATCTATAAATCTGATTAACCGTAAAATCCGAAACCATCGGAGTAGGCGGATAAAGCTAATATCCATCATTCCTAGAAAGAATGGCAAAATCGCTATTAAGTCAATAATCGAATAAAAGCTAAAAATATACTTAATTTTGTTTTCCGCACTCCACAGGCGGAGTGAATATTCCACCGCGAAGATGATCACGATCGCAATATCGACTAGATTCAACTTAAACCGTACAGAATCAGGAATATTATAAGTTTCTGCCACAAAAATTCCTGATGATAGTAACACCATAACGGCAAGTGTTAAATTAATCGCTTTACCGATTGGTGTTTCCAGGTCTTTTAAGTAAAATTCTGTGTCTTGTCTGCTCAGTAACATATTCGACCATTAACTAACTCTTAATTTCCAGTTATAGCATTAGAAATAGGATATTATTAACCATGATCCTTATGTTAACCTCAGCTTATATGAACCCAGAATATTTTATGAGTTTAGCATTGGCAGAAGCAAAAGAAGGCGATGCGCCTTACGGTGCTGTGATTGTTAAAGATAACGAAATCATGGCGGTAGCTCATAATACTGTGAGCAGAGACAACGATCCATCAGCCCATGCGGAAATTAACGTCATTCGTAGTTTAACAGCTAAACTGAAAAACCCTTCTTTAGAAGGTTATAGCATATATACAACTGGCGAACCTTGCCCGATGTGTGCAACTGCTTGTGTTTGGAGTGGTTTAGCCGAAATTGTCTATGGTGCTTCAATTGAAGATTTAATCTCGGTAAATCAATCACAAATTAATATATCTTGTGAAGAAGTGATCGCTAAGTCATTTAAAAACATCAAAGTCACAAAAGGCGTTTTAAAAAATGAATGCTTGGAGTTATTTAAATAAGCAACGCACTGGCTACTCTACGTGAAAAACAAGATCCCCGACTTCTTTAAAGAAGTCGGGGATCTGCGGGTTGCAATTCTCACAAATCAAATGGAATTGCTATATAGGTTAAAATTACGAATTACGTTCGCGTAGCGTGCCGGAGGCTCTATTACGAATTACGAATTATTTAACTTGGCTCATTCAAATAAGATAAATATGTATTTGCCCAAATTGCAGCTTGAGTGCGATCGCGCAAATTTAACCTGTTTAAAATATTCGTAACATGATTTTTTACCGTACCCTCAGAAATGTACAGTTGGTGAGCAATTTCTCGGTTACTAGCACCTGTAGCAATTAACTGCAAAACCTCTTTTTCTCTAGGAGTAAGTTCAGCTAAACTAGATGGTACAGGTAGTGAGTGGGTTGGTGTCGGATGAGAAAACTGAGTCAACAGTTTTTTAACTATACCTGGGCCTAGTTGAGTATATCCTTTATGAACAGCACGAATAGCAACAGCTAATTCTTCTGATGGTGTATCTTTCAATAAATAACCCATTGCTCCATTTTGCAACGCTGCTGACACATATTCATCATCATCAAAAGTCGTCAGTACTAAAATCTTCGTTTTGGCAAAACGTTTTTGAATCTCCCGCGTGGCTGCAACTCCATCCATAATCGGCATTCTGATATCCAATAATATTACATCTGGCTGTAATTGAGCAACTAAATTAATCGCTTGTTCACCATTTTCTGCTTCTCCCACTATCTCTATATCTGGTTCTAGTTCCAATAAAGCTTTTAACCCTTGACGAATTAAACTTTGGTCATCTACTAGCAATACTTTAATCATCATGTCAACCTCGTTAAGGGAATATTAACTGTAATTTTGCAACCAGAACCAGGAGTGCTGTTAATATTAAACTCACCTCCAATTGCTAAGGTGCGATCGCGCATACTATGAAGTCCAAAACCAGTAGTATTTTGCCCTAAATCAAAACCTCTACCATTATCCTGAATTATCAATCGTAAATTACCTCTGGTCGTAGTCAGTTCTAGTTTAATCTCTGTTGCATCTGCATATTTAGATATATTTGTCAATGATTCTTGAGTAATTCGGTAAATAGCGGTATTGATTTCAGGTGGGAGAGAATATTCTAGGTTGATTTGATAAATTGGTAAAATGCCATTGGAGCGATGAAAATTTTCTGAAAGACTAGCGATCGCCAGTTCTAAAGATTGCTCTTGTAAGGGGCTAGAACGCATAGTAGAAACAGATTGGCGGACATCTTTTAGCGCTTTTGAACCTAATTCTTTTGCGGTTGCTAGAAATGTTTCAGCCCTAATTGGGTTAGATTGCCATAGTTTTAAAGCCGTTTCTAATTGCAGATTCAAAGCAGTTAGAGAGTGTCCTAATGAATCATGAATTTCACGAGCAATGCGGTTACGTTCTTCCAAGGTAGCTTGATTTTCAATTCGCAGGGCATATTGACGGAGTTTTTCGTTAGCGATCGCTAGCTTTTCTCGACTGTGCCGTTCTGATAATACTGCATTCATCATCAACAACACAAAAACTAAACTTAAGCCAAATGTCAGCGACCAATTCAAGCTAAAAAAACGAGATCGCTCTTGTGCTTGTGCTTGTGGTGATGCTTGAAAATTGAAAAGCTGGTATTTTAGCTGTGTAGTAACTAAAAATAAGGTAAATGATAAAGTTGTAATGAATAAACGCCCAGGTAACTGAAAAATTAAGCAACTGCGAGTAACTAAAATTATGTAGAGAACCGGGAAAAGGCGAGCAAATCTCTCACCAAAAAGTCCAGTTGTTAAAATCAATAAAATTTCAATGGCTGTGTAGATTACCTTAGTTATCTGGTTCCTCCTGGGTAATGTTAAGCCCATTACCGCAAAAATAATCAGACTATAAATTGACAGTTGTGGCAATATGCTACAAACTGATAAGTCTGGAAATACACCACAAATTGATAGTTCTGGAGGCTTAGGACGAAATTGCCGTAACGGAGGTGGTATAACTGCCGTCAATGCAGTAATCGCTAGTAGTGTCCACTCCAGATAAAGCAGAGACGGAAAAGGATGTTTTTTAATTTGAATTGGACGACTCATCAGTTGCTTTGCTCCAGTTATGAATTAGAGAGACGCGATTAATCGCTTACAGGAGAGACGCGATTAATCGCGTCTCTCCAAACTTTTAACTCCCCACTCCTAACTACTTATTGTCAATCATCTTTGTCAAAATTCAATCATGACTAAAGTCATGGGTAAAACCATGACTTTCTCCTCATGTGACTACTGAAGATAAGTTCTTATGATAGTGGCATCCAACCAGGAAAAACCCACGAGATAAGTAATGAAACTCAAAGCATTATCGCTAGTTGCTGGAGCGATCGCTCTAACTTTAACTGCAACCTCCTTTGCTGTTAACGCCCAAACAGTCTCTCCTTCACCCGTGCTACTTGCACAAACTCCACAAGGAGGCCCTTGGAAAAACTTGGGTCTAACAGGTATACAAAAAGCCCAAATTAAGACAATTCACGAAAATACCTGGAAGCAAATTGAAGATAACGTTTTCACCCCAGACCAAAAAACACAGTTCGAGACAGCGAAACAAGCGCGTCGGGCTGAGTGGCAAGCGCGTAAGGCTCAGGGGCAAACAGGTCAACAGCAACCAGGTCAAGGTCAGCATCGTCATCATCGTGGCGGAAAAGGTGATTTTGCTAAGTTAAATCTGAGTGATGCACAGAAAGAGCAAATAAAAGCACTTCGGAAGTCAGAGAAAGAACAGATTAAAGCAGTCTTGACCCCCGCACAGCAGCAACAAATACAGCAATGGCATCAAAATCGTCAACAAAGCAATCCCGGATAATCCCCAATCTTTCAAAAAATACTTAATAAATCTGAGGTGGGCACTGCTACCCATCTCATCCCAAGATAGGTATTGTTTTCCATACTAAAAAATTAATAGACTTCTTGCAGAAGATGCGGAAAGGGGAAAAACTTCATCCCCTTTCCCTTTCCCTATTTATTCCCATGCCCAATTTAACGTGAGTTCGACAAGTTTTAATTTGACCTCTCAAGAGCAGCCCCTCTCCGACGCACAGAGGGGAGCAAAAAGCTTAATTTTTCGTTGCTCCTCCCTTTCCATTTCGGAGAGGGAGGCTGTCCGGGAGAGGTTCATCGAATTCACGTAATTTAGTAGACTTTCAAGCTAGTTATGAGTTATGAGTTAATTCAAAACTCCTAGCTTGATTAAGATGTCCAAAGAATTCGCAATTGGTAGTAAAGTCTGTGTCGTGGCACTACCAGCTTACGTCAAAACTGCTGAACCTATGCCCATGCTGCGCCCACCCGATGTAATTCATATTGGCGAAGAGGGTATAGTTATTGACCGCAGACCCGGTGGATATTGGGGTATTCGCTTCGCTAGGGGAGCCTTTCTCCTAGATAGTCAATACATCGAAAGCACAGATATCTCTCCCGAATCTCACTTAGAGGAGATTTCTGGCAACCAAGAATTATAAACTTGTGTAGAGTTGTGATTCTGGTTTGCACCATGATTTCCCGCCGCACTTTTTTAAGCATATTATTTGCCAGCTGTATTTCTGCGATCGGCTGGCTGAATTTTACCCCTGCTGCTGATGCTCTTGGTGGTAAACTTCCTGCAATTAATCAACCCGCACCAGAGTTTACTTTGCCAACCAACACAGGTGATGGCAAAATTTCCCTCTCTGACTTGCGCGGTAAGTGGCTAGTCCTCTACTTTTATCCTAAAGACTTCACCTCTGGTTGTACTATAGAGGCTCGTCGTTTTCAGCAAGACTTACCCCAATACCTTGAAAAAAACGCCCAGATTATTGGCGTCAGTGCTGATGATATTGATTCTCACGCTAAATTTTGTGATTCAGAGGGACTAAAATTTCCCCTGTTGGCTGATACTGATGGTTCAGTGAGTAAAGCTTACGGTTCGTGGCTCGGCTTTTTATCTATGCGTCACAGTTTTATCATCGATCCTCATGGCGTGTTGCGCGAGACTTTTGTGAAAGTTAACCCAACTATTCACAGTTCAGAAGTGCTGGCACGACTAGAAAAATTACAGTCCACAGCTTCTTAGACCTCAATTAGGGATTTCCAACAAATAAATTATCCAATCTTGTAGGGTGGGCATCTTGCCCGCCTTTGGCTATGGGCGGACGAGATGCCATTGGTGTCAACTTAAGCCAAAACTCCTTTAAAACCTCGTTTCTAGCCTCTGGCTGGAAATACTCCTGCGGTTCTGCCGCAAGTCTTGAGGCGGAGCCTCACATAGGCATTCCCAGTCTCTGACTGGGAACGAGACAATCTCTAAAAGCTGGTTATAGACTGGCTTTTACGTTAAGTTGACACTAATGACGAGACACCCACCCCACAATAAGTAGTTGAGTATTATTTTTATTTGGAAGTCCCTTAACTAAACAAGGGGCTTAAGTCCTTTGTTATCTGCATTCTTCTTTAACGCACAATAAACCCATCTTTTTTGAGTACAGCTTTGACTTGACTGCCAGATAGAAACTCGACAAACTCTTTGGCAGCAGAAGTATTTTTACTGCTTTTAATTATTGCTACCGGATAGACAATCGGTGAATGAAACTTATCATCAGCAGCGACTACGACTTTTACCTTGTTGGAAATTTTGGCATCAGTGGCATAAACTAAACCGGCTTCGGCGTTACCACTTTCTACTGCTGCTAAAACTTGACGCACATTGTTAGCAAAAACCAATTTTGACTTGACCTGCTCATAAAGTTTCAACTTCTTTAATACTTGCTCTCCATATTGACCGGCAGGTACACTTCTGGGTTCACCGATCGCAATTTTTTTAATCTTACTATCTCTTAAATCGTAAAAGCTAGTGATGCCAACAACATCCTGAGCCACAATCAAAACTAGACGGTTATTTGCCAGGTTAATACGGCTACCTGGTAGCAACAATCCTTTTTCTTCCAAGGCATCCATTTGCTTTTTGCCAGCAGAAATAAAGATATCTGCTGGGGCACCTTGCTCAATCTGTTGCTGTAAAGCACCAGAAGCCCCAAAGTTATAACTAATGTTGACATCTGATTTACTTTGTTGGTAAAGAGGCTTAATTTCTTCCAGCGCCTCTTTTAAGCTGGCGGCTGCGGACACGAGTATGCTGGTGTTTGACTGTGCTATTACGGGAGAAGGAGTAACCAACGGTAAACCAATTGTTAGCAGCAAGCCAGCAAGCGCTATACCTAGAAAGCCAAAAATTTGTCTTCTTTTCATAAAAAAGGTGTTTGAGAGGTTTTTTTTCTAAAATTGATGCTAGGTAGAATCGTAACAATAATACCAAGATTTGCCCAACTATATCGGTAAAATTATGCCTAGAAAAGAACAAGGGTGGGTCACATTCCAAACCTCAGAAGAGGAGCGAAAGATTTTAGAAGAGTTTTGTGACCAGTCTCAGCGAACTAAGACCGAGATTCTTCGGGAATTGGTACGTGGTCTTAATCAACACTCTTCACGATCCAACTTGCTACCAACCATAAACAGAGAAGAGGAGAATATCTACGCTCAAAAGTCTGAGATAGAAATTAGTATTCAAAAGAAACCACTCAAAGTTAGCTCTCGCAATATTTTGAAGGGTGTTGTTAAACGAGTTGTCACTGGAGCGGTTAATAGTGAGGTGACGCTGGAGATTGTTCACAAAGTTGTGTTAACTTCGATTATCACCAGAGTATCGGTAGAAGAGTTGGGTTTGTCTGAAGGGAAAGAGGCTTATGCTGTTATTAAGTCCAACGATATAGTTATTGCCAGCGAATAGGCTGTGGCGATCGCTATTCTGACAGCAATTTTCATCTTAAATAGACCACGCGGTAGGGGCACAGCAATGCTCATTCGTGTCAACTTAAACCAAAACCCTTTTAAAACCTCGTTTCTAGCCTCTGGCTGGAAATGCAGTTCCTGGTGGCTCTGCCGCCAGTAAGGGAGGCGGAGCCTCAATGAGGGGCATTCCCAGTCGGAGACTGGGAACGAGGTAATCTGCTAAAAGCTGATTCTAGGCTGGTTTTCACCTGAAGTTGACACCAATGGGCAGTGCCGTGCCCCTACACCTAGCGATATAATATTTTACCGCATCTGAATGGGAACGGCTATAGTTAGCGTGTTGATTGCCCCAAAGATTGGGTTACGGGTTCGATTTCAACCTCGGAGAAATGTTTTATGGCATCTCAAATAGACATACATTTGCCTAACGGAGTTTTAGAACGCTTGCAAAATGTGAAAGATTTTGTGAGCGGAAACGTTAACTCTCTAAGTAACTCAGCACAACAAGTTGGGGAATCTTTGAATACAACAACTGATAGAGCAATTGATAGAGTTTCGACAGGTTTAGAACAAAGTTGGCAAACAGCTGAACAAGTTAAGAGTACAACATCGGGAGTAGTAAAAACAGCAATTAGTTCTTCTATAAGTGATTGGCTGACACAACACCCGATATTTTTTCGGTTAGTTCAAATACTAGGTTGGGCGGCTAATCACCCAATTATTAGTGTAGTAATTCTGGTGTTTGCACTTGCTCTACTTTGGAGCATCATCAAAGCAATTGTCCGCTTGATTGAAACAGCTAGTTGGTCAATACTCCAAGTTCCGATCCAATTACTTCAGGCTTTGATTAAAGTTAGTTTTCTATCTTTAACTAAAGTTGGCAGTTTTGCTATTCAACGAATCACAGCTACTAAAATAAACGATAATCTGCCTATTTTACTACCTGAAAATTTTAAACCAAATAAGCAACAACGATTAGCAGAAATTTATCATCGTTTAGAGGCAATTCAAAAGGAACAATATGAGCTTTTACAAGAAGCAAAAGATTTGATTGCTGCTGACACAATTGATCTAGAAATATCCAAAATTCAACCGCTAAAAAGCCTTGAATCACATCTTGGCTAAGTTCTGCTGTGGAACCAAGAAAACCTCACCCTGGTTCTGTTACGCAAAACCTGTCCCTCTCCTTGGTAAGGAGAGGGATGTCCGTTAGGACTCTTTGAGGTTTTTTTGTTTTGGGTAATTGGATGACTTGTGTGTACACCGTAGCCCAGAGGGAGAGAGAGGCTAGGTGGGAGAGGTTCGTCGAACTCACGTTAAAATTAACGCTCTTAATTTTATTGAGAAAATATTTCATTAGTACTTGACATTAATTATCAATCAAGGCTATATTCTTTTACAGTGTTCTCCTCTCTTTTAAGGATCGGCAGACGGGATTAGCCAGCAGCAGCAGGCTCGTCCCTCTTTTTTGTGATTAGGAATTGGGCATTGGGTATTGGGGATGGGGGAAAATAACTAATGACTAATGACTAATGACTAATATGCAAGATATTGATGCGATCGTGATTGGGTCTGGGATTGGCGGATTAGTAACAGCGACTCAGTTAGCGGCGAAGGGAGCAAAAGTGCTGGTACTGGAACGTTATTTGATTCCAGGTGGTAGCGCCGGTTATTTTGAACGCCAAGGCTATCGATTCGATGTTGGCGCATCAATGATTTTTGGGCTGGGACAAAACGGTACTACTAACTTACTCACCCGTGCATTATCAGCTGTAAATGTCAGCCAAGAAGCGATCGCAGATCCAGTGCAAATTCACTATCATCTACCCCAAGGTTTAGACCTGAAGGTTGACCGGGTTTATGAAAAATTTTTGCAAAATCTTATTGCTCATTTTCGCCATGAAGAAAAGGGGATTCGTCGCTTTTATGACGAATGCCAAAAAGTATTCAAGTGTCTCAACAGTATGGATTTGCTGTCGCTGGAAGAACCTCGGTATTTACTACGGGTATTTTTCCAGCATCCTTTGGCGTGTCTCGGTTTAGTTAAGTATCTGCCTCAAAATGCCGGGGACGTGGCGCGGCGCTACATCAAAGACCCGCAATTATTGAAATTTATCGATATGGAATGTTATTGCTGGTCGGTGGTTCCATCAGATATGACACCAATGATTAATGCTGGGATGGTCTTTTCTGACAGGCATTATGGCGGAGTTAACTATCCCAAAGGCGGAGTGGGACAAATTGCCCAAAAACTGGTGGAAGGTCTAGAGAAGGCTGGAGGTAAGATTCAGTACCAAGCTAGAGTTACAAAAATTCTCACAGAACAGGGAAAAGCCGTAGGTGTGCAACTGGCTAATGGTAAAGTATATCGGGGTAAACGCATAGTTTCTAATGCTACACGCTGGGATACATTTGAGCAATTATTACCACCAGAAGAAATGCCAGATAATGAGAAAAAATGGCAACAGAATTATCAAAAATCTCCCAGTTTCTTGAGTTTACATATAGGGGTAAAGGAGTCTGTTTTACCTGCGCGGACAGAGTGCCATCATATTTTACTGGAAGATTGGAAAAAGATGACAGCAGCAGAAGGCACAGTTTTTGTTTCGATTCCCACATTGCTTGATCCAGATTTAGCACCAAATGGATATCACATTATTCATGCCTTTACGCCTCACTGGATTGATGATTGGCAAGAACTTTCTCCGAGTGAGTACGAAGCGAAGAAAGAAGAGGCGGCTTGGCGAATTATTGACCGCCTAGAGAAGATTTTTCCCGGTTTAGATGCTGGATTGGATTATTTAGAAGTAGGGACACCGCGCACCCATCGCCGCTTTTTGGGTCGTGAGGATGGGACTTATGGGCCAATTCCCCGGCGCAAGTTGTGGGGATTATTAAAAATGCCCTTTAATCGCACAGCTATTCCAGGACTTTATTGTGTAGGGGATAGTACCTTTCCGGGTCAAGGGTTGAATGCAGTCGCTTTTTCTGGGTTTGCTTGCGCCCACCGCATTGCCGTGGATTTAGGATTTTAATGTATAAGCTGTTGCGTATTTAATTTGTATATTGGACGCGCTCATGTTGCCCGCACTACAATATTTTTGGGTTTTCGTGTTATACAATTTAGCTGCACATCAACTTATCAATTCAGGCGATCATTAGACATAGGAGTGAAAATGACGTAGGGACAATTCATCAATTGTCCCTACCAAGGATTTCGAGCAACGCAGAATTAATTTTCACTCCTATGTTTATTGGACTTACGCATTGATGGCATTATCTAAATTACATAGATGTGATTTTCCCTGGTTTAAGAGACTGGGCTTGAATGTGATTACTGTTTAGCTGAGGTTTCAGCTTATCTTTGACAGATGATCATGTCAGGTAGCTGATTTGGGCTGAGGTTTAGTCTGTTGCAGCAAAAACTTAGCTCTACTACCGAGATGCGATCGCAAGACTCGAATTCTGCTACAACTTGTTAAATAAAGCTCAAAGCCAAAAAATGTTCATACATAAAATAGGTATTGGTAGAGTAGCACAGCTGTGCATTGGTGGCAACTTACAGCAGTTTTCATCTATTTGAACCACATCTGTCGTAGGGGCACAGCAATGCTGTGCCCCTACTGCGTGGTCTATTTAGCTGAAAATAGCTGTAAGGTCAAAGGCCAAATTCAATTCGCCCTGGCTCTAAGTTGACACGCATGACAGATGTGCTACCCTGCGGTAATTAGATAATTGTAATTTTACTTGCGGCTCTAGTAGCTTTTTCCCTAGCCTCTTGGACATTATCACCCTTCGCCAAAGCTACGCCCATTCGCCGATATGGATGAGCATTAGGTTTACCAAATAATCTAATATCTACATCTTTTTCTGACAAAGCATTAGCTACACCGCCAAAAGCAATAGAATCAGATTTTTCTGAGGCTAAAATTACCGCACTCGCTGATGCTCCTAGCTGTTCTATATGAGGAATTGGCAAGTCTAAAATAGCTCGCAAATGTAGTTCAAATTCATTGAGATTTTGTGAGATTAATGTCACCATTCCCGTATCGTGGGGTCTGGGAGAAAGTTCGGAAAAAATCACTTCATCTTTGGTAATGAAAAACTCAACGCCAAAAATTCCGGCTCCTCCTAAAGCATCAGTGACTTTTATCGCTATTTCTTGGGTTTTTAATATCTTATCTTCAGAAATTAGTGCGGGTTGCCACGATTCTTGATAATCGCCTCGTTCTTGGCGATGACCAATAGGATAACAGAAAATTGTCGGTGCATTCCACTGTTTAATTGTGAGTAAAGTGATCTCAATTTCAAAGTTAATAAATTCTTCTACGATGACCTTTTGACTGTCTCCTCTAGAATTAGCGATCGCATAATTCCAAGCTTTCTCAACCTCACTCTTATCCAGCACTACAGATTGACCTTTACCAGAGGATGACATCACAGGTTTAACAACATTACTAAACCCAATTTCCTCAGAAACGGCAATCAATTCTTCTAGAGTTGTTCCATAACCATATTTAGCCGTTCTGATGCCCAATTCTTGATGCGCCAATTCCCGAATTCTATCGCGGTTCATTGTATAGTTAGTAGCAGCCGCAGTTGGTATAACTGTAATCCCTCGCTGTTCAAATTCCAAAAGTTTTTCTGTTCTGATTGCTTCAATTTCTGGTATAATAATATCTGGCTGATATTTTGTCACTACAGCTTCTAAATCATCAGCACTGAGCATAGAAATAACTTCATAAGCATCAGCAACTTGCATCGCTGGAGCATTGGCGTAGCGGTCAATGGCAATCACATAATTACCAAGACGTTGAGCTGCGATCGCAAATTCTTTACCGAGTTCTCCTGAACCCAGCAACATCAATTTTTGGGGTAACTTAATACTCATTAACTTATCCAGGACAATTTCAATTTAATAATCTTATAATTTTTTGTGTTTTAATTACCATCTTCACAAGAATTAAATCTAGCCCCGCGTAGTTGTAAATCTTCATGTTGCAGCTTTGTCAATCCATCGCCTATACCAAATTTACACTCACTTACTAGAGCGCCTAACCAAATAGTCTCGTTAAGAGTTGCACCTCGTAAATCTGCATTTCTCAAATCAGCTTTTGTAAAATTTACAAATAAGAGGTCTGCATTGACTAAACTACTACCTTGTAGATTTGCCTCTGATAAGTTTCCTCGGATGAAGTTTACACCATCTAAAATTAAACCTGATAAATCTGCTCCTATAAGATTAGGGAACTTTAACTGACTTGGATATTGAAAAAACCGCATCATACAAATGATATTTGCTTCATTTAGTCGTATTTTAGTTAAAAAATCATAACGAGCTATGCCCAGTTGTTTGAGAATTTGTAGACGCTGTGGGGGACTTTGTTCTAAAAACTGGATGGCTGTGTAGCGTAGGTCTTGAGTAGGGATATTTAGCATAATTCTTAGAGGGTGTTTGAAAAGTATTTAGTTGTGATTTTAGGCACTTCTAGATCCCCCCTAACCCCCCTTAAAAAGGGGGGAACCGGAATCAAAGTCCCCCAATTTATCGGGGGATTTAGGGGGATCTAGAACGTTTTGCTACCAAGAAGAGGACTTTTCAAACAACCTCTTAGATAGTCGTGATATTTATGCCGATTAAAAATTTAACCGTCAATTTAGGCAAATAATAGATAATATTAGGACTAGTATAAGATTAGTGAAATGCACGTAGTAGACCCTCATGGCTAAAATAGTGCATTAGACGTAGACGTAGGTTGGGTGGAGCGGAGCGCAACCCAACTGATTATCAGGATGTTGGGTTACGCAAAGCCTCCACCCAACAAAGCAATGTTTTTGCAACTAATTCGTCATGAAGTTCGCGGACTCACTAACGTAATTCGTAATTTAATTCTTAATTACGAATTACGAATTACGAATTACGAATTATTTTAACGTTCTGCCAACAATGCTTTTGTAGCAGATTCGCCTGCTAATCTTACGCGCTTTGTCAACTGGAAGTTTAACCATACTAGAACAGTCAACTCAGCTAAGAATGCCATAAAAATTGTTGTTGTTCCAGAGCCTTCTATACCTGCCCAAGGACAAGTTGAAAACAGCCATACAGTAGACATCACAGTAGACACCTGCGAAGAAATGCTGATAAATCCTAAAATCATCGGTGGTAGCAAGATTGCTGCACCTATAGTCCTAATTGCCCAAGAAGAACGTTTGGGAGTTTTCAGCAAAAGTATCAATTGAGCGATGGTAGCGTAAATCATGATTATGCTGATAGACAAAGCTATAGCTAAAAGTACTTTAAACCTGTCAATATCGTGACTCAGCCAAGTTTGGCGATCGTTCGCATCAAAAACAGATGTAAATGAAATCCAAACTAGCCAGGGGATAGTAACAATTATCAGATTAATTGCGATCGCTACGAGTGCAGGGCTTTTTTCACCCCAAATTAGATCCTGCCATAAATTCTTGTGACTAGAAACTCCCTGATGTCGATATCTTGCCCAATCTTGTACATCTTGACGGTGAGGGGAAAGAACCGCAATTAAACTTAAAATCAACGCCAAGTTGTACACTGCCAAAAAAACGAGATTTCCCCCAAACCCTTCATCCCATCTTTCATTATTTATACCAAGTTGTAGGGTAAATCCCCACATCATCAACTGGCTAAAAGCTACTAGTAAATAACTTTGCTTCTTGCTGATTATTGAGGATTGAGGATTACGGAAGCAACGTTTAATAACTTGCAAAATACCGTAACTGCACAATCCCAAGTTTAATAAATGGAAGCCAACAACATTAACTACACTTGTCCAGAACGGTAAATAGAAAAACTGCCAGTTTTTCACGGAAGAACCATTGGATATATGGAATAAGTTAGGAAATAGATAATTAGTTGTATCCCAAGGATTAAAGAGTCTAAACCAAGCAGTTGAATTATTTAAACTATTGCTATCAGACGATGCCAGTACCATCGTTATGAACAAAAAAAGCGAAACTACACCACTACTTAATAAACCTAACAAAGACTGAAAACCGTTAACTGAACGACTAAATAAGGCTAATAGGAGTGCAGCACTGTAGAAGAAAATACAGCTAGCAGCAAGAATTGCGTAGTAACTCAAAATGTAACTAAAAGCAATGTTCGCAGAAAGTCCAGCCCACAAATGTAAAGGAACTGCTAGTAAGATGAACAGATAAATTAAACTCGGAACTCCTAGCAACTTGCCAGTCAATATACTTGTTTCTGATTGAGGACTTAGACGGATGAAATTCAGCGTACCACGAGTTTCTTCTTTGGCTAAATCGTTGATTAGCAAATAACTTCCTGCAACTAATAGTGTAAATACAAAAATTACACTAAACGTGAGGAATATATATTCCCAATGATCTCGCCACCACAACTGCAAATCAATTTCATTTTGGGGACAGAAATTCTTTGAGAAGAAATCATTGAAGTCAACAATTCTAGATTGATCTGATTGCTGTAAAACCTGATTTTGTTTCTGTTCATATACTTGACGAAGATGACAGTATGTGCCAGTTAGCGAGTATCTATCATCGGGGAATTCCCGTAACTGATATAAAAAAACTACCAGTTGCAGTAGTAAGGATGTTGCAACTGCGATCGCAACATTAAAAAACTTCAGGCGTCCTTTGAGTTCCCGGAATAGTTGCGGATTCCAATCGCCGATTTTGTCTATTAAATTCAGCATAGTATGAAAAAATTCTCCAAAAATGGGGAGTGATATTATCGAACAGACATTCAGAAGTCAGGAGTCAGAATTCAGAATGAGTTCTGAACGAAAAAGCGGATGAATAATCGGCGTTTTTGCACCCCCACAAAACAAGAAAATTTCGTGGTCAACAAGAAAGTCGTGGCTCTGAATCCCCGACTGATTGATTCTGACTTCTGAATTCTTCTTCAATGACGTATCAAGATGCTTGTTTGTGACCTAATTTTAGGAAAATACTTTCTAAGTCTTCTTGTGTGCAGTGAAAATCAGTCAGGGGAATACCTGCTTTAATGAGTGATCGCAATAACTCAGCACTATCTTCATCTTTGCCCGAAAAATTCACCCGCACACTGTTTTTTCCTGGTATTACCTCCCACTCTTCTACTAAAGGATGATGTTTTAGTTCAATCAAAAGTGTCTCTAGGTTCCCCAAAGTTGATAACACAATTTGCTGATGAGCAAGACTTTGGTAAAGTTGCTGTAGGGAAGTATTTTCTACCAAGAAGCCAAGTTCCATAATTCCCACAGAAGTACAGAGTTCCGCTAAATCACTGAGAACGTGGGAGGAAATGATTACAGTCATCCCAGCTTCTCGTAAAGCTTTGATGATTTCCCGAAATTGCATCCTAGCAATGGGGTCAAGCCCAGAAACAGGCTCATCTAGTAGTAGTAAAATCGGTTCGTGGATAATGGTTCGCGCTAAACTTAAGCGCTGTTTCATTCCGCGTGACAGAGTAGAAATTTGACTGTGACGTTTATTACCAAGTTGGATTAGTTCTAAAACTTCATGTAGGCGTTGAGTGCGGCGTGGTTCTCGCAAACGATATAGACGCGCAAAATAATCTAAGTAGTCCCATACTGTCAAATCCTCATATAGCGGGTAGTCATCGGGTAAGTAGCCTAGACGGCCCTTAAGTTTGGGGTTACTCTTGTCACGGAGTAAGCGATCGCCATTAATATAAATCTCACCCGTAGTTGGTTCCTCAGCAGTCGCCAACATTCGGATGAGAGTTGTTTTACCCGCGCCATTCGGCCCAATCAATCCATATACTTCCCCCACCTGAATCTCTAAATCAACATCATTGACAGCAACGTGTCGGTCAAATTGCTTAGTTAATCCACGGGTGCAAATTGCTAATTCTTTTACCATTGCTGCTGCGGTGCGGCTTGTGATTAATAGTTAACTTAACCTTTTCTAAAGCTTTTGTCAGGCTGGTTTCAGAAATTGAAACTGGCTTTCAGAAGAATTCAGAAGTCAGAATTCAGAATTCAGGAGTCAGAATTCAGAATTCAGGAGTCAGAATTCAGAATTCAGGAGTCAGGAGTCAGAATTCAGGAGTCAGAATTCTGTTTTGATATATAGGACTAGTATTTGATTTTTGAACAAATTAAGTACTAATCGAAAAGGCTTATTCCCTACTCCCCACTCCCTATTCCCTACTCCCCACTCCCTATTCCCTACTCCCAGCCTATGCAAGTCAGTTCAATAATCAAAGCGAATTACTATATATATTACTGTCTCACTTTCAAGGTGACTCTAATGGGACAAACCATTACTCAGGTTGATGCTTTTACCAATACACCTTTTGCAGGAAATCCTGCTGCTGTCTGTGTTTTGGCTACTCCCCAAGAGGAACGCTGGATGCAGAACGTGGCGCAGGAGATGAATTTATCTGAGACGGCTTTTCTAGTTAGACAGGATGATGGCTTTAATCTGCGTTGGTTTACGCCCACGGTGGAAGTGCCGCTTTGTGGTCATGCAACTTTAGCTAGTGCCTATGTACTTTGGTCAGAAGGACATTTATCACCTGATGAAGTTGCGCGTTTTTACACCAAAAGTGGAGTGTTGATTGCTAAGTTGCAAGGTGAGTGGATTGAGTTAGATTTTCCTGTAAATCACTCACAAGCAACGATCGCTCCTCCAGAACTTAATGCTGCTTTGGGTGTACCATCCAAATCTGTCTTGCAGAATTCACTAGGTTATTTAGTGGAATTAGAATCGGAAGACTTGGTACGGCAAATGCAGCCTAATTTTCAACTCCTAAAAACGTTGCCTGTTTCTGATGTTATAGTTACCAGCATTACGCAGTCTGATCCAAATTATGATTTTATCTCTCGCTTCTTTGCACCAGGAGTAGGTATTGATGAAGACCCCGTGACTGGGGCTGCCCATTGTTGCCTTGCTGCGTTCTGGCGCGATCGCTTGCACAAAGATGAGTTTTTGGCTTATCAAGCATCGAGTCGCGGTGGAGTGGTAAAAGTCTATTATGACGGGGGCGATCGCGTCTTTTTGGGCGGACAAGCGGTAACTGTGATGCGAGGCGAGTTAATTAACGCATAAATCTAATACAGCAGAATTCAGAATTCAGGAGTCAGAATTCAGGAGTCAGAATTCAGAATTCAGAAGGCAGAAGGCAGAAGGCAGAAGGAACCCACCCTTAAAAGGGTGAGATTGAAACAAGGACATTTTATACCTCGCTGCAAGCAGTCTCAGTATAATTATTTATTTTTACTGAGCTTTAAACTCTGAAACTTTAGTTCTCATTATACTTTCTTACCTTCTGCCTTCTGCCCTCTGCCCTCTGCCTTTCTTTGTAAAACAGGCTTTATACCTGGCTTTGAGACTTAGCTTGTGTACAACACCCAACTTGAAATCTGCTGGATTACAAATTAATTGCATCCGGCAAAAACTCAGCATCAAGAACTTGGGCAATGAGATAAGGACATTCCACCGGAAACGTATCTATTGGTAGTTCAGTTTCATTACTAGCAGCTTTCAATCCCCGATAGTAGCACTGGGCTAAAACTTCTTCTGGATAGGACTTGAGGCTGGGACTCTCTTGCAGCAAATCTGCAATTTGGTTGCGTTGCTGATCAATTGTATTTCGCCAAGAGCCACTCCGCAAACTAGACTGATAATGCCACTTGAGCAAATGCTGTAATAATATCTCCAAGCGGCTTTTCAACTCTCGTCGATCTGACCGTCCCAAGCTTTCAATCTCCTCAATCACAGCATCCCAGTCTACTTGTCCAAATTGTCCAGCACGAATGAGTTGCACAGTTTTTTCTGTCCATGCGACAAAATCTTTTTCATACAACTGGGCTGCGCTTTTCGGAATTGGGGTCATAAGCTTCCTGCAATCCACTGTAGACTAGCAAAAGTTGAGATATTTTATACCCATTTTAACGTCAGCTATGGGAGGCGATCGCGTCTTTCTCACCGGACAAGCAGTAACTCCTATGCTTATGCGTGTCAACTTAAGCTAAAACTCCTTTAAAATACTAAACTGCAAGAGCGTGTACTTTTGCAAAGAAGCAACTGCCACAATATTTAAACAAACCTATATTTTAATTTCAAAAATGTCTGCTAAACACACAAATAGTAGAAGTCCCAGCCAATCTCGTGACTGGCCAATTGAGCAATTACCTGGATTGAGCCAAGAGGAACAATCTCAACTGCAAAATTGTGGGATTACTAGCACAGTAGCGCTAATCAAACAAGGCAAGACTCTAGAGGAAAGAGTAGCGTTAGCCAATAAACTACAGATTCATCTTCAGTATGTAAATAAATGGATCGCTTTGGCTGACTTGGCACGTATTCCCAGTGTAGGGACACAATATTGTGGTTTATTGCTCCATGCGGGTATTGGTTCTGTAGCACAGTTAGTTCAAACTCCCACTCACAGATTGCACCAACAAATTATGCGCTTGCAGGTAGCAACAATGCAGCGACGAGATTTGTGTCCAGCAATTGAACTAGTACAACAGTGGAGTCAGCAAGCGAAAATAGTTTTGGGTGGGGAGTAGGGAGTGGGGAGTGGGGAGTGGGGAGATGGGGGAGATGAGGGAGATGGGGGAGATGAGGGAGATGGGGGAGTTTTGAGTGCTGTTAGCGGTAGCGTAGCGTTTAACCCGTGCTGAGTGAGAAATCTCACTTGTTTACTCAGAACTCGAAACTTGGAACTCGGAACTGTTTTACCAAAGTATGTTCAGTTTAATTCCCCAGCAAGACAGGCAGCACGTTTTGATGCATAATTGAAATCCCCGTCACAAAACTTAATTACGAATTACGAATTATTTTAACCACTCCCCACTCCCTACTCCCCACTCCCTACTCTTTGGCTAAGACTCCATTAAGGAAGATATCAGCGAGTCCTTCGGCCATTTGCTGCATTTCTTGGGGGGAAGCGTCAGGTTCAATGAGGGTGTTGTTAGAAAAACCTGCGATCGCAAACATTCCCAAGAAAACTTTCGCAACTAGCTTGGCATCCATTTGACGATAAACGCCTTTATCCATCGCTGTTTGAAAGAAGGCTTCGCCCACATCGGTCATTTTGGTAATCACTTCTAATTGAATGCGATCGCGCAAATCGGGGTGAAACTGCACCTCCATAAAACAAACACGCATCACATCGGCATTTTTTTGGAAATTCCACATCCGGCGACGCATCACCTGAGCTATGGCTTTATAACTACCCATTTCACTTAATTCTGTCAGTAAATCTGTCAGAATCTCCACCCAGCCATTAGTCGCTACTTCCACCAAAATTGCTTTTTTATTGGGAAAATAACGAAATAGAGTGCCTTCAGCTACACCTGCTGTTTGTGCTAAATCGCGGGTGGTAGTGCCGTCAAATCCCTGAGAGGCAAACAAGCGTTGTGCGGTCTGTAAAATCCGGGTGCGCGTCTGAGTCTCTGAGGGCGGGGAAGAATTAAAAATTCGCATAAAATTTATGGTGAGATATCTGGAACAGGATTTGTAGCATTATTGTCTAACTTCAAGTAGAAAAAACCCTGAAAACTTAATACAAGATTAACGCTCTTTTACTAAGTATCCTGTTTTTTACGTAGTGTAACTTTATCTTAATTTTTGCTTATGAACCAGATCAGTCGGTCAATTTTGGATTTTAAATTTTGGATTTTGAATTGGTCAGATCAAGTATCTGTCACATTGCGGCGGTTGTTTGTCACTTTGTTAACTTTGATTATCCTCTGCTGGGGATTGCTGCCAGAAATTGCTCTGGCTGAAACTCAGACGGCACTTCTTCCTCAAGAATCTCCAACTCCACCACTTCAAAGCTCGATCCAACCTTATCTCGATCGAGTGATCAAACAGTTAACGGAATTTCGCCTCGACAATGGTCTAAAATTCATCGTCTTGGAACGACATCAAGCGCCTGTAGTTTCTTTTATTACCTATGCGGATGTCGGTGGTGTGGATGAGGTAGAGGGCAAAACTGGTGTAGCTCACTTTCTGGAGCATTTGGCGTTTAAAGGCACGACACGTATTGGTACAAAAGACTACAAAGCAGAAAAACCTTTATTAGAAACTTTAGAGCAGTTGGATGCTCAAATTAAAACAGCGAAAACCGATGGCAAAAAAGATGAGGTTGCTCGGTTAGAAACTGAGTTTAAGCAAGTTGAATCACAAGCAGGTAAGCTAGTCTTGCAAAACGAATTGGGGCAAATTGTCGAACAAGCGGGAGGCGTGGGTTTAAATGCCAATACTTCAACCGAAGCCACCCGTTATCTATACAGCTTTCCTGCCAATAAGTTGGAACTTTGGATGTCGTTGGAGTCGGAGCGATTTCTCGATCCGGTAATTCGTCGTGAGTTTTATAAAGAGAAAGATGTAATTTTAGAAGAACGACGGATGCGGGTGGAGAATTCGCCCATTGGACTGATGCTGGAGAAATTTGTTGATACTGCTTACAAAGTCCATCCCTACAAGCGTCCAGTGATTGGTTATGACCAAGATATCCGCAATCTCACACCAGAAGATGTCCAAAATTTTTTTGATACTCACTACGTACCAAGTAATTTAGCGATCGCTATTGTCGGAGATGTCAAGGCGGCTGAGGTGAAAAAACTGGCACAAACTTATTTTGGCCGCTATCAAGCAAAAACCAAAGCTGTTGAGCAAATTCCGGTGGAACCGCCACAACAACAAACACGAGAAGTTACTTTACAGCTAGCTTCTCAACCCTGGTATTTAGAAGGTTATCATCGTCCAGCAATTACCCATCCAGATAATGCAGTCTATGAAATCATCGGCAGTTTATTAAGTGATGGGCGCACGTCGCGGCTATATAAGTCTTTGGTAGAAAAGCAGCGTTTGGCGCTCAATGCTCAAGGTTACAGTGGATTTCCTGGAGATAAGTACCCAAACCTGATATTCTTCTATGCTCTCACGGCTCCTGGTCATACAGTTGATGAGTTGGCGGTGGCTTTGCGCCAAGAAATTGACAAATTAAAAACTGAGCCGGTAGCGGCGGCTGATTTGCAACGGGTGAAAACCCAAGCACGGGCGGGTTTGTTACGTACCCTCGATTCAAATATGGGGATGGCTCAACAATTGTTGGAATATGAGGTGAAAACTGGCTCTTGGCGGAATTTGTTTAAGCAGTTGGATAATATTTCGGCGGTGACGACGGCTGATATTGAGCGGGTGGCTAAGGAGACTTTTACGCCTGAGAATCGCACGATTGGTAAGTTGTTGTCGAAAGAAACTTAAGAGAAACGAACCGCGAAGGGCGCAAAGGGCGCGAAGGAAGAGAGTATGCAGAGGTTTAAGGTGAAGGGTAAACAATTCAAAATCCAAAATCTAAGTTGCGCTGGAAGCGCACCAAAGGTGCGACTTAAAATCCAAAATTGGAAGGGGCTGATTTATGCTTTGGTTGCTGTTTTTACGTGCTTACTTTTAACTTGTAATTTTTCTCTGGCGGCGACGACTGAAGCAAAGCATTACACGGAGTTACAACTTCCACCGCTACCTGAGATCAAGTTACCTAAGTATGAGCGGTTTGTGCTGCAAAACGGCTTGGTTGTCTATTTGATGGAGGATCACGAGTTACCGTTGGTGAATGGGACGGCGTTTGTGCGGACAGGAAATCGCTTGGAACCACTGCAAAAAGTCGGTTTAGCTGGTTTTACGGGCGCGGTGATGCGAACTGGGGGAACTAAGAAGCATTCGGCTGATGAACTCAACGAGATATTGGAACAACGGGCGGCATCTGTGGAAGCTAGTATTGGTGAAGCTTCTGGTGGTGCTAGCTTTGACGCACTCAGTGAAGATTTAGAAACGGTGTTTGGGCTGTTTGCTGAAGTGCTGCGATCGCCTGTATTTGCTCAAGAAAAGCTAGACTTGGCGAAAACTCAAGCTAAGGGCGGCATTGCCCGTCGCAATGACAATCCAGATGGGATTGCTAGTCGAGAATTTAAGAAACTGATCTATGGGAAAGATAGCCCCTATGCTCGCACAATCGAGTATGCAACGGTGGATCAGGTTTCTCGTGAAGATTTGCTCAAGTTTTATCGGCAATATTTTCACCCCAATAATCTGATTTTGGGGATTGTCGGGGATTTTGAGGCGAAGAAAATGCGATCGCTTGTTCAAGCTAAGTTTGGCGACTGGAACCGCAACCCAAGTATTGCTAAACCCAAATTACCAGATGTTTTGCCAGCTAATACAGGTGGAGTCTTTTTTGTCAATCAGCCACAACTAACCCAAAGTAGTGTGCTTCTCGGCCATTTAGGTGGACGATTCGACAATCCCGATTATGCGGCGCTGGATGTATTGAATGGGGTATTAAATGGATTTGGTGGACGCTTATTTAATGAATTGCGATCGCGTCAAGGTTTAGCTTACTCTGTCTATGGCCGGTGGAGTCCCCGCTACGATTATCCTGGAATGTTTATTGCTGGTGGCCAAACGCGATCGGATGCTACTGTCCAGTTTGTCAAAGCCTTACAAGCTGAAATTAAGCGTATGCAAACTCAAAGAGTCACAGCAAAAGAACTGGCTTTTGCCAAAGAGTCTACACTTAACTCCTTTGTATTCAACTTTCAAGACCCCAGCCAAACTTTATCACGGTTGATGCGATACGAATATTACGGCTATCCTGCTGATTTTCTCTTTCGCTATCAAAAAGCCGTCGCCGCCACCACAGCCGCCGATGTGCAACGGGTAGCACGAGAATACCTCAAGCCAGAAAAGATCGTGACTCTAGTGGTGGGGAATCAAACCGCCATTCAACCGCCATTAACGCAGCTAGCAGCAAAGGTGACACCCATAGATGTAACAATTCCTGGTTCGCAGCCACAGGTGAAGAATTAAGGGACATCCAGAAAATAAAGTATACATTCACTAACAATGATGATAAGCTGTTGCGTATTTAATTTGTATATTGGACGCGCTCATGTTGCCCGCACTACAATATTTTTGGATTTTCGTGTTATACAATTTAGCTGCACATCAACTTAGGACTTATATCATGTCCGGGTAATTAGTTATGATTCCCATAGTCATTGCACCCCACCCCTTAATCCCCTCCCCGCCGGCGGGGAGGGGAGACAAAGCACAGCGTTGGCGGGGTGGGGTTCTTCGGGTTTAATAAGTAATCAAGCGGACATGATATTACGCATTGACAGACATAACTAAATGTGCATCAACTTTCGTTACAAGGCTCTGCCTTGTAATGCTCTTGTGGGAGGGCTGCTGCCTCCCAGTTTGACAGGAGGCAGAGTCATAACCCTTGTTGTTTAGCCTGCTTGCGCGGTTGCAACTATCCAGGGTATCCACCAGCTTGAAAAATCTGTTCGGCGGTTAAATTTAACTCTGGGAAAGTAGACGAGATGATGCAATCGCTGCCTCTAAATTGAGTAACTTGGTACTCACCATCGATTAATTGATAAATGGATATAGTAGGGAGTTTAGGATTGCCAATAAACTTTCTAGCGCCACACGCTGCGTAATCTATAATCCAATATTCAGGAATGCCTATAGCTTCATAATCAGCTAATTTTTTGTAGTAATCATCCCGCCAATTATTACTAACAACTTCAATAACCAGTGGAATAGATGCAGCAAGAGAAACAGTCGATTCCTTTTTCCATAAAGGCTCATTCACTAAATTTGGTCGATTGATTATTAATATGTCTGGTGAATAAGCTGATTCACCTTCAAGTGGTTTGACTAATACAGTTTTTGGAATGTAATAAGGTAAATTTAGACGCTTGATATCAGCAGACATTTCTAGTGCCAAAAAACCCACAACATCTTCATGGTCGCCCGTTGGTTGTGCCATTTCAACAATCACTCCATCATGTAATTCATACCTCCCCCCTTCGGGTCGCCACGCTGCAAAATCTTCAAAGATCACTAGTTTTGGTCTGGCTTGAGTCATGATTTATCGCTCCCCTTGTACTGCTTTATCAACTCAGTTAAACGCTCTTTGTAACCTGGAGTTTCTTCGGTCAACCATTTTTCTGCGAGAAGACGGTTTACAAATTGATAGCGACGCGCCGTTATTTCTAGTAATTTGCTGACATTTATTCTTCCCTCCTCAATCATTAGTTTTCAGCCATAGATATTCAACAACATAGATATTACATCTATGTTGGCATGAACTCACGCGCAGAGAAAACCTATAATAATTATTATCATTCTTATAGAACGTATATTTTATTTTCTGGATGTCCCTAATAGCGTGCAATAGGTAGATAGGACTTACGCAAAACGCAAAATATCTCTCAAACTCTGATTTCTCTGTGTCCTCTGCACCTCTGTGGTTCGTTATTCCGTAACTTGTACGTAAGTCCCGCGAGTAGACACTGAATATATAAATAAAATCCCAAGAATCAGATCCCCGACTTCTCTAAGAAGTCAGGGATCTCGGTGTTCAAATAATTTTCTTCACTATCGGGAAATAACTGAGGACAAATTGTAGTAACCAGTAGAAACTAAATCAGGAACCAAAACCTCTGGGAACTCCAGAGGTTTTTTCTTTACTCTCAGGACTTACGCCACAACAGCCGGACTTGCTACCTTCTCCTGTCTTTGGGAAGGTGGACGCATTCCTAAACCAAGTAAGTTCAGCATTTCTCGGTCAGTATCGTAATCTGGACAGGGAGTTGTCACCGTCAACATCTTGTTGTCGTCGCTAGAAAAGATAGAATTGGCTCCTGCCATAAAGCAGAAAGCTTGTTCAACTTGAGAAAGTCTAGCCCTACCAGCACTAAGACGCACATCGGAAGTTGGCATTAAAATTCTAGCTGTGGCAATCATCCGCACAATATCCCAAATGGGGACATCAGGCTGATTTTCTAAGGGTGTGCCTGGTACTTGTGAGAGAATATTAATCGGTACGGACTCTGGATGCGGATGTAAGTTTGCCAGAGTTTGTAACATCCCAACACGGTCATCGACAGTTTCGCCCAAACCCAGGATACCGCCGGAACATACAGTAACATTTGTCTGACGGACATTCTCAATCGTGTTCAAGCGATCGCTATATGTTCTCGTGGTAATAATTGTGCTGTAATATTCCTGTGAGGTATCTAAGTTATGGTTGTAGGCGTAAAGTCCCGCTTCTGCCAATTTCCTGGCCTGATTTGCCGTCAACATCCCCAAAGTGCAGCACACTTCTAAACCCATTGCAGTCACATCCTTGACCATTTCCAGGACTTCCTCAAATTGTGAGTTATCCCGCACTTCTCGCCAAGCAGCACCCATGCAGATGCGACTAACACCAGTTTCTTTCGCTTTCTGGGCAATGTTAACTACCGTTTCCTTTTCTAGGAGTGCTTGCGCCTTTACCTCTGTTTTATAGCGGGAAGATTGGGCACAGTAGCTACAATCTTCTGGACAACCTCCCGTTTTAATAGATATGAGCTTACAAACTTGTATTTTTGTTGGGTCATGATATTGGCGATGCACGCTAGCAGCTTGATAAATAAGCTCTAGCAATGGCGTGTTGTATATCGCCCGAATCTCTAATTCCTGCCAATCGTAGCGTATTCCCACCACATCACTATCCTTCTTGTAGACTGGGTTAAATCTTGAGCTGTCTTTTGGTTGAATCTCCTGCGGTACAGCGTTTGGGCAAAGCGATTTTATCGAAGTTATGCTGCACACTGTGCTTTATCACCCATTGGCTCTCAATCCTTCCGCTCTAGATATTAGACATCAGCTTATCAAGATTTTGGTTGAATGGCAGATTCAGAGCAAAAATACTCACTTCACTGCTGCTAAACCGCAGGTATGAGAGAATTTACAAAATTAGCGAGAATGTTTTGGGAAGAGATCACGTAAATTCAGTAATTTATGATATCAGAACTGCCACTAATTACAAGCGATCGCCTATTATTACGAGCAGCGATCCATGAAGATATACCCCAAATTCTCAAATACTTCACTGATAACAAAACTTATCTGACTCCATTCTACCCTCTTTGGGCTGATGGTTTTTTCACTGAAGAATATTGGCAGTATCAGATAGAGAATAATTTTCTGGAATTTATCAATGGGCAATCGTTAAAACTATTTATTTTTACTAAAAAAAATCCAAATATAATTATTGGAACGGTCAATTTTAGTAATTTTTTCCGAGGAGCCGCTCATTTTTGCTATGTAGGATATAGCCTTGCTGAAAGGAAACAAGGTAAAGGATATATGACAGAAGGACTAAAAGCCGCAACTCAATATGTATTTCAACAGTTAAATTTTCACCGCATCATGGCTAATTATATGCCTCACAATCGGAGAAGTGGCAATGTACTCAAAAGACTCGGTTTTGTCATTGAAGGATATGCTAGAGACTATTTATTAATTAATGGGCAATGGGAAGATCATATTATAACAAGTCTGATCAATCCTAATTGGCAAGCACCAAAATTTTAAAAATGGCTGAGTATTATCTTCAAGAACATTTATTTATCTTTGCCAACTACATCTGCTTCTAAATTTAATTTCTTATACATGCTATAGGACTAGTATTTGATTTTTGAAATGCACGTAATAGACCCTCTAGGCTAAAATAGTGCATTAGACGTAGGTTGGGTGGAGCGGAGCGCAACCCAACATCCTGATATATGTTGGGTTACGCAAAGCCTCCACCCAACCTACAATTTTTTTGCTGAGTATAATTTTCAATAATGGTACAATATCTGAGTTGGAATTAATTTCAGATATAGCAGATTTCAAGGAAAGTTAACTACACAATCTAAGTCTCAAAGACAGGTATAAAGCTTGTTTTGCCTCTGAATTATGACTCCTGAATTCTTAACTCTGCTGTATCACAGGACTTACGCAAACAATAGCCGAAACCCTTATTTTCAGGTAGGGGCAATTCATGAATTGCCCCTACAGCTTGTACTTTTGCGTAAGTCCTATATCATTTGTAAATATTTACAAATTCATAGCAAATTCATAATAACTACACAACAACTCCACAAGTAAATGCAATAGTAATATTTGTTCACTACCTGGCTCATTTATCAAGGTTAAGTTGAGCCAATGTGTCCAATTTTATTAAATGATTGAGGAGTTTTTCAAAATGTCCATTAATTCTATAAAGCGTTTATCTGTCTTTTCTACTATCTTCGCCTTTGCTACCATTTTACACGGAGTTGTATTGGCAGCACCAGTTCCAAATCCCGCCACTACACCAGCCTTAAAAACTCAGACTAGTTCTGCATCACACCAGATAAGCAAACTCACAAATCAGCAACGCCTACAAATCCAAATAGCTCGCCAGCAAAGAGATAAGGATATTGAGGCTGTATTAAACCAGTCTCAAACTACTAAGTTTAAGGCAGCACTGCAATCGCGTCAGAGAATCAGAACAGTGTTAACATCTTTGGATCTGAATCAAGATCAACAGAAAAAAGTTCAATCAATTTTGCAAGCTTATAACCTGCAAGTGAAAAAGATTCTATCTTCACAGGCATCACAACCAACATCAAACTCAGTAGGAATTACTCAACCGACATCACAACCCATTACCAAATAAAAAACTCAGTTTTATTTAATTGAGGTTAAGTTTCGGAAGACTGGCGGATTTGAGCCAAACTTCGGTTGAGCCAGTCTTCATACCAATCATAAAAACTCAGAGGCTGCTCTTCATCGCTATCTTGATGAAAATCATCAGGGTCGGTGTCATGGAAAGCATGACAAAAACTTAAAGTTGCAGGATATATCCCATTATCATTAGTACGGTCATCTATCCAGATTTTTCCTGACTGCTCCCCAGAAATGACTAACATTGCATAAATTCCACAACCATAATTTGTAATGGTGAGAGTACCCTGGATAAACTTATCATCAAAGTAAGCATCACTATTGGCAACAAAACGCGGATTATTCTTGACAATCAAATCTAAATCATTCCATGCTTCTGTTAAAGGAAATGGTTTAGAGAGAATTTCGTAGTTCTCTTGGTATAGTTTTTCTGGGATGACATCTTCATACTCAATTTCCAACAGACCAGATAAGCCGTATCCTGGCCCCGCACCACCATTACCAATTTCTAAGAGAAAGTTTCGATATTCACTTGGTAGTGTAATATTATATCTAGATTCAAACACTTGAATATCTTTGTTACTCAAACAAGGTTTAAATTGATATTCGTGTGATTCTGAGCCAAAAACCTCAAATGTAGCGTCTAAAATAGCTAATTGAGTCAACTTTTTCTTTAATTGCAAAACTTTATTCATTATGCGCTCCAGATTTTGATCGTGGCGCTACCATATTTTATATATGGTTCGCTTTTTGCGTCTATGCTGATGCTGAAGCCAGAGGTAGTATTAAGGGAAGAATGAATTAAGCTTTGCTTGTAATGACTCTGGCTGAAACTCCAAACTACAAAAATTCTAGCAATCCTTTTCTCACCCTCAACTACGAAAGCGCCTTAGAATCTCTAGGCGGTGACTACTACGATGAGGTTGCAGCAGCAGAATTTCCCCAACACCTCCTGCGTTGGCGTAATGATGAACTATTGCCCCGTTTCGGTCTAGACCCCCAAGTAGTCAAAGACGAAGATTTTATCACAGCTTTTGGCAAATTTCAGGGGCGCAAACCCTTGTTGGCACTTCGTTACCACGGCTATCAATTTGGTGAATATAACGGGCAGTTGGGTGATGGTAGAGGCTTTCTCTACGGGCAAGTACGCGCCAATGATGGCGAATTGTACGATTTTGGCACGAAAGGTTCTGGGAGGACGCCCTACTCGCGTGGTGGCGATGGTATGCTCACGCTCAAAGGTGGGGTACGGGAAGTTCTGGCTGCGGAAGCACTGCACTACTTGGGTGTACGTACTTCGCGCTGTCTTAGCATGATTGAAACAGGTTTACCCCTCTGGCGGGGCGATGAACCTTCGCCTACCCGTTCCTCTGTGATGGTGAGAATGAGCAGTTCTCATATACGGTTTGGCACTTTTGAGCGACTGCACTATTTCCAGCGTCCAGATTTAACTAAGAAGCTGTTAGACCACGTAATTGAGCAGTATTATCGACACTTAAGTGCTGAAGAAGATAAATATGCCCTGTTTTACGCCGAATTAGTTAAACGGGTTGCAGAACTAGTAGCGCAGTGGATGGCGGCTGGCTTTTGTCATGGAGTTCTGAATACTGACAATATGTCGATTACGGGAGAGAGTTTTGATTATGGGCCTTATGGATTTATCCCTACTTATGACCCCTACTTTATAGCTGCATATTTTGACTATTCTGGACGCTACTGTTACGGTAATCAACCAAGTATTTGCCAGTTGAATTTAGAAATCCTCCAGGAAGCTTTGAAGGCGATTATTGATAAAGGCGAAATGGAGGCTGGATTAGCTAGGTTTGATGAATATTATCAAGCTGAATACAGTTCTTTGATGTTGAAAAAGTTAGGTTTTGTGGAGTTGGTACATCCACAAGCTCAAGAACTCTTGAATCTAACGATTGAATTTTTGAAAGTGAGCCAAGTTGGTTATCACCAATTCTTTTATGAGATGGTTCGCACTTTTTCATCTAAATGGCGAGATGAACCAGGTTTTGTAATGAATGGTTCCGATATTGTACCAATACCGGGTGCTTCAGCAATTTTTGATGATTGGTGCATATTGTACCATAAAATTTTGAATGATTTTGATAGCGATCACACCGATGTAATCGCCCAAACTCTAGCTGTTCATAATCCCAAAACGGTATTATTAAGACCTGTGATTGAATCTATTTGGGAAGCAATTGCTCAGGAAGATAATTGGCAACCTTTTTATGAGTTAATCAAGGCAATTCAGTCTAGGAGATAGTTAGCATGGGGCAAGGCTTGTACCGAAAATCATTTTTTTCCCTTGCCCCTCTGCTTTCTTGCCAATATTTAGATGCGTTTGCCGAGAGGTTTGAGTAGAAGCAATTCATGAATTGCCCCTACTCTGGTTAATTGAGATGGTAGCTGGATTTCCGCCGTGCTGTACTAGTATGTAATCCCAAATTGTGTCTGATAGAAGTAGAATTATTTTCCGAAATGGAACTAGTCAAATCTGTGCCAATGACAACAGTGACATCAGATGCAATATCTCCTAAAGAAGCAACTTCTACATCACCGACACCAAGAGCTTTTTGAACTGCATTAGCTGCTTCAGGATTTCCATGTTGAGCAATAATTCTGGTTTTTTGAGCAGTGTCTGTATTAGTATCAATTTCATGACTAGAAAGAAAAATATTCCTAAAACCGCGTTTTTCGAGTAAGGAGGTGACTTTTCCTACAGCTTCGCGTTGTGTAGTTGCGTTCTGGAGAAAAATTTTCATACCTTGCGGCACTACTAAATTTTTGTCCTCTTCTTTTACTTCTACATTATTAAAATCAAAATAACGTTGGAGAATTTTGCTAGTAGCTTTATGGTCAGAAATCCAGTAGCTAACATTGTATTCACTTTTTTCACTAAAACGCCCTGGCAGGAGAATAAAACTATGGTGATTACTTTGAGCTAGAGTTTGAGCTATGGCTAACATTTCATTAATAGATAAATCAGTGTCTATATTATCTTGAGCTACCTTTAAAATTTGAGGTAATTTAGTAATAGTTTGTGGCTGAAGCAGTGTAAGTAGGATATCTTTAAGAACTTGTTGTTGTCGCTGCACTCGACCAATATCACCTAAAGCATCATGACGAAAACGGATGTATTCTTCTAGATGTTGCCCAGTCAACTTTTGTAGACCCGCTAAAAAGTGAATGCTGAGGTTCTGTGAATGATCTACATAATCCATTTTTTTAGGAATATTAACTTCAACTCCTCCCAAGGCATCTACCAAATGAATAAAACCTTCTGTATCCAAGCGCAAATAACGATCAATTGATACACCATCTAATAGCTGACTTACACTTTGGGCTGCTTGTTTTGTTCCACCACGCACGTTTGCATCATTAATTTTATCTACACCAACTCCATAAAATCGAACGAGAGTATCTCTGGGAATAGATAGTATATTAATCGAATGAGAATCTGGCATGATTTGGGCTAGTAGGATAGTATCGCTATTGCCTGCTAATGCCTCGGCAGGAGTAAAATTTTTCTCGTGGGGATGTCCAGAATTGTCGATACCGAGAATCAAAATATTCACAGGATGATCTAGAGTTGCAGGAATCGAACCTGTGACACTTTCGGAACTACCAGGCAGATGCAAAGCAACATCATGATCATTTTTTAAGGGAGTTAAACTTACAACCGAGGAGTAAATTGCTCCCAAAATTGTAGCTACTACTGTCGCACCGATTGCTAAAGCAAATGGCTGTTTTAACAGCTGAGATTTCTTGGGATTATTTTTTCCTTTCACTTCTCACCCACTACATATAAGATTAATTGCTATGGTCTAACCCGGAATTATCTTACTCTGCCAGAGTGGCCACATTTAACTAAACTGTTGAGCATAAGATCGCGCATAGCGACGCTCTAGGGCTAATAATTCTTCATGGGTTCCCGATTCGACAATTTGTCCCTGTTCGATAACTAAAATGCGATCGCACCTCCTAACGGTCGATAAACGGTGAGCAATAATAAATACTGTCCGTGTCTTTGTCCACCAGATAAGTTTACCCCACGATCGCCCACCCAAGTCTGATAACCCTCTGGGAGGTGGCTAATATATTTATACGTGTTAGTTAATACGGAATTTGAGTTATGGATATTGAAGAAATGTTGGATAGGTATGAAGCGGGAGAAAGAAACTTCGCTTGGAGTGTTAATTGCAGCAGAACTGGTTTATTCATGATAGCGGTTGATTTGAGTGGGGCTGACTTGAGCGGGATCAACTTGGAAGGAGCCTTTTTGGAAGCTGCTCACCTGGACAATACCAATCTCAGTGGGGCTAATCTCAGGGGAGCCTATATGGAAGGAACTCAGTTGAATGAAGCCATCCTTAACGGCGCTAATTTGAGCGAGGCTAGAGGTGGTGAAGCCAGCTTCAACAATACTTCCTTTGTCAACGCCAACTTGAGCAGAGCCGAAATGTACCAATGCGGTTTTGATGGCGCTAATTTCAGCCATGCTATTCTCAGGGATGCTTTCGTGAACTACTCCTCTTTCGATGGTGCTAACTTCACCAATGCCGATTTGAGGGAAGTTGAAGGTTTCTATAACATTCGTAAGGCTATTTTCAGTAATACCATTATGGAAGATGGAAGTATTTGGTACGAAAGTATTGGGTATTGAATACATAGATACTCATTCTTCTAGCTCAAAAACCGATTTTGTGAACTCAAAAACTAATTCGGTTGTCTTAAAACCTCAAACTTCCCCTATCTTTAACTAAACTGCTGGGCATAAGACCGCGCATAGCGACGCTCCAGGGCTAATAATTCTTCATGGGTTCCCGATTCGACAATTTGTCCCTGTTCGATAACTAAAATACGATCGCACCGTCTAACTGTTGATAAACGGTGAGCAATAATAAATACTGTGCGTTTCTCCATCAATCTTTCCAGCGCTTCCTGTACCAGTGCTTCTGACTCCGAATCTAAGGCTGATGTCGCCTCATCCAGAATCAAGATTTGGGGATTGAGCAGAACTGCACGAGCGATCGCAATTCTTTGTCTTTGTCCACCAGATAAGTTTACCCCACGTTCGCCCACCCAAGTTTGATAACCTTCTGGTAGTTGGCTAATAAATTGATGGGCATTAGCAATTTTCGCCGCCTCTTTAACTGCTTCCATCTCAAAAACATCTTGTCCAAAAGCGATATTTTGGGCAATTGTCCCCGAAAACATGATGGTTTCTTGGGGAACAATCCCAATTTGTCGCCGCAGACTATGCAGCTTGACATCTCGAATATCAACACCGTCAATGAAGATTTGCCCAACTTCGGGATCGTAAAAACGCGGGAGAAGATTCACAAATGTGGTTTTACCAGCACCAGAAGCACCCACAAGAGCGATCGCTTCACCTGGTAATACCAATAAACTGATATCTTTTAATACGGGTTCACCTGGTTTATAAGCAAAGGAAATATGACGATATTCTACTTTGCCCTTGACTGGGGGTAGAGCGATCGCATTTGCCTTTTCAATCACCGTCGGCTGAATTGCCATCAATTCAAAAACGCGGTCAACAGATGCTTCACCCTGCTTAAATTCGTTGTAGTTGTTAGTAGTATGACCAATGGGATCAATTAACAGCGCCGCCGCCGCCAGATAACTGAAAAAATTTGCCACTGTCAAGTTATTTTGGGAAATTTGCCACGTTCCCACAATGAGTAACGATAACCCACTTAAGGCTTCCAGAAATCCGATGATGGGAATCTGAATCGCTTTCAGGCGTTCGGCTGAGTATTTTGCTTTGAGACTGCGTTCTGCTTCATGTCCAAAGCGGGCGATTTCGTAATTTTCAGCAGCAAAAGCCTGTACCAAACGAATACCGTTGAAAACTTCCGCAAGGATGGCTGATAAACCTGACACGCGATTTTGACTTTTTAAGGAATACTTGCGTAACCGTTCACCAAACCAACCGACTAAAATACCCATCAGTGGCGCAACAATCACCGTTGCTAGTGTCAGTTGCCAATTCAGGTAAATCATGTAAATCGGAATTGCTAGTAACTGCAAAATGCAGGGGATAAAGTCGTGAAATCCTTTATTTACTACTTCGCCAACGCGGTCAACATCTTCCGTGAGGCGGTAAGATAAATCACCTGCTTTTGCAGTTTCAAAATAGCTGAGATTTAGCTTTTGCAGATGGGCGTAGACTTGCTGGCGGAGATGAAAAGCAACTCTCAAAGCAGCTTTCGCCATGTACATATCTTGTATAGACTGAAACAAGCCTCTGACAAGAAAGACTAAGGCACAGCTGCCAGTTATTTGAGCGATCGCTACTACATTACCTTGGGCAAAGGGAGTTGCCAATTTCCCGGCGAGATTGATCAACACTAATGTCGCCAGTACGTATCCCAAGATACCAACAACTCCCTTAGCGATCGTTTGCCACTGGAGTCGGATATAAGGCAGTAGTAGCCAATAATTAGAGCGCGTTTTCAAGCTGTAACGTCCACAACGATATTCTCCTTTGTTTGACGCTATCAGCTTTTGGGGAGTTTCGGAATAATTAACTAATAGTTGCAACCTGTTTTAGCATTCAGACTAACTAAAAGTTTAGGTTTTAAAACTCTTCATCCAAACGAAGGGTTAATAACATCACATCAGGACAATTATTTTACACAATTCCTGGAACAACAGGTTTACTACTTTACCTTTCCTTGAATGTGCTTACCGAAAACTTTTCGGAACACAACTCAAAAATCTTAGAATTTTAATCCTAATTCCTGTCGGAGACGATAGAGAATTGTGTTCTGGTCAACTTGAGAAAGAATTTCTTGAATGACGCTGCTAGCGCCCAACTGTCCCCAAGTGCAGCCTTTTTCGAGATACACCTGAGCAGCTTTGCCAACGGAGTATGCTCCATAACCGGCGATCCCAGCTTGAGCGATCGCACTGCCAGCAAAGGCAGTAATATTGCTGGGATTGTCACCACTGGTTATTGCAGCCGTACTCTTACCCAAACCCAAAAGGAAACTACTGCCTAATTCTAAGAGCAGCAAACCACCAGAGCTAAATAAAATCGTTTTTAAAATTTTCCCGGCTTCATAGCTAGTCATCGGCAAACCATACAATCTAGCTAGAGCGCGAATTAAAGCTAAATCGGCGATAGTTCCGCCAAGGATATCTAAAAAAGCAATGGGATTGAGCATTACTGCCAAAGCTTTGTATTTGGTAAATTGCCAAATGATATTTTCGGCTTCTTGTTCGCGTAAATCGATGGTTTTTTGAGCGATCGCGGCTTCTGCATCCCGTGCTTGGATCAGTGCATTTAAAGCCAGAAGCGATCGCCCTTCTCGATTCAGAATATTCAGAATTGTCTCTTTGAGTTCATCTACTTGTGGTGGTAGTGTCTCCCATTCATAACTGACACGCCCATCAGGCCACTCAACCCGTACTTCCATTGGTGCTGGTTCCGCCGCCACCATCACAATTTCATCAGGTAGTAGAGGCTTCGCTTGGGAATGTCCTGCACCCAGTTGTTGCAAATTTTGGTAAATCGCTCCCTGGTCTGTATCTGGGTATAAGTCTATCTTGTTAAACACCAAAATCAGGGGTTTTTGTGCTTCCCGCAATGACAGCAGTGCCTGATACTCAGTGCGCGTGATATCACCAGACACGACAAACAAAATTAAATCAGCTTGATGCACCACTTCTCGTGCCATATCCGCCCGTGACTCACCCTCAATTTCATCTAATCCGGGGGTATCAATTAACTCTACTAATACCTTACCACCGGGCTGCCAACGGACGGAACGCGGCCATTGAGTGACACCATTCAGTGGCCCAGTTTGCAGAATCTTCTCTCCCAGCAAGGCATTTAAAACTGCTGACTTTCCCCGACTCACCAAACCAAAAGCAGCAATTCTAATGATGTTAGAGTCCAGCTTGTTGAGCGTGGAATTCAAAGCTTCCAATTCCGGTTTGATCAAACCTGCCAATTCTGGGTTAGATGACAATTGTCCTGACTTGCGAAGATATCCATACCAAGACAGCGCTTGTCTGAGACTGGCGCGGGCACGATTTAAGTGAGTTTCTTGCAGATTACGCAAAACCGACATTTTACAAACCTTTTCAGCTTTTATTATCCCATATATGCTCAAATTATGCTCAAACAAGCTATTTTGACCATACTAGTCAAGCGAGCAACACTCAACAATCACGCTCAATAAATGCTCACTCTGGAGAGCATAAGCGGGTCGCAAGCTGGTTTATCCTTCCTTCCCAATTGCTTGCTTTAACTCACCTACCAGTTGAGCCACATATTTGTAACGCTCCCCAGGTTGACCGGTCGCCGACTTCCCCTTGCTCTCATCTACTCTATCTTGCCAATTGTCAAGGATGTGCCGTACCGTCTCCAACTCCCTTGCTATCTCCTCAACATTATCACCAAGGGAAGGTGGTAAACGGTAAACCTGAGTTTTACACCTTTACCCCATTTACTTTCCCTGATCGCCATCCAAAAACCTCGGCATTGTCGCACTTGTTCAATTTACCATAAAACATTGTCACACATTGTTAAACATTATTGAGCCTTGTTCCAAGGTTGCGGGAGTATGATGAACTGGCAACAAATCTTTGTAGTGTTGATGAGTCAGAGCGATCGCGTACAAACTTCCATATATTTCCCCAAAGATATCCACGAGGCTTTGGTGAGATGGGCACAGGAAGAAGACCGTCCCATCAGTAATCTTGTTGTGCGGCTTGTGAGTAAGGCAGTTGAGGAGCGGGAAAAGAAGCAAAATCCGCCGCAATAATATCTAGCTGTCGCAGATAGGACAATTTGTAAATTCCTGGTATCGAAAAAAGATGAAATGGTTGATGAATACTTATTTAAATTAAGAGGAAAAACTGGGTAAAAAATATAAAATATATCTTGATGTTTGTTGTTTAAATCGTTCATTTGACGAGCAAACACAGCCGCGAATTCGTTTAGAAACAGAAGCAATTTTAGAAATTATCAGCCGTTGTCGAGATGGAGAATGGGAATTAGTCAGTAGCACAGCCCTAGAATCGGAAATTGCACAAACCCCAGATGTAACCAGAAGAGAACAGGTGCTTGAAGCATTAGCGATCGCTCAACATCAGATTTTAGTCACCGAAGAAATCTCTAGACGAGCTATAGAATTAACAAACTTTAATATTAAAAATTTTGATGCGCTTCATATCGCTTGTGCTGAAGGGAACGCTGACATTTTCTTGACAACCGATAACCGTCTATTGTCAAGAGCATTAAACTATAAGAATAACTTAAACATAATAGTTGCTAACCCAATGATCTGGTTAGCAGAAGTTACCACCAATCTCGTAGAAGGAGGAGAAAATGACCCCGATTGAATTATATAGAAAAGGATTTCAAGCCTTAGTAGATGCTTTGGGATATCCTGATGCTATCCGGTTTATTCGCCAATTTGACAAGGGAAATGGAGACTACACCCAAGAACGTCATCAATGGCTCGATCAGCTAACGATGGATGAAATCCTCACAGACATTAAGCAACGCCAAAAAATATCTGACCCCAAGAACCAGGAACAATAATGAGCCAAGTTGGATAACGGGAACGCCTAAGGCAAAACCGCAAACAGGGAATGATGCAAGAATTATTAACCAGGAAGACGACAAACAAGGCTACAGCGATCGCCTTCGCCTCATCACCAAAGCCTTGTATGAACTCAACAAAGTCGCAGGCGACCAAAGCAAAAGCCTTTATGACATCAACAAAGAAGTTTATAGCCTAAAAATGGACACTAATTCTTTAAAACGGACAATATAATTTAATGGACAACAGCCGCACTTGCTGCTTTAGGGGTTAAAACAGTCTTTTTTAACTAAGCTGTAGATAGTAAAAATTCGTCAAATATTATAGATAGCCCTCCAATGAATTTACTGGAGGGTATTTTGTATTCTCAAAAGACTTTAAGTAAGTCGGCGCAATTAAAGCTAACTCGCTGGGGCTGTCCTTTATCCTTTGCTATTCCTCATTGGTCAAGGTTTTAAGCCTATTTATGTTTCGTAACATAATTTGGTTTATTTCCAACGATTTACTTATCTCAACTATTCCTGCTTGAGTGGCAGCAACGAGAACAGAACCCTCAAGCATGATAGAAATAATTATTGGATTTTTAGGTATTATTGTAGGGTTTTTCTTGGGTATATTTTCTCAACTAACCTAATAATACTTTTAGACATTTGCGGAAATTTCTGATGGCGTTGTAAAATTTTGTTACTTAAAGTGAGGTAGTTAGCTTAAGTAATTTATCAACATTAAAGTTAAGACACAACTGCCATGCAATGTATATTTCAGAATGCCAAAAGACTAATTTCAATTTGCTTACTTACACTGCTCATAGTGACTAGCGCTCTGACGATTTCACCTGCTCCGGCTCACGCACTAGGAGATTTAAATGTAGAAATTTTTAAGTGTGAGTCAGAATGTGGCAATATGGCGGCATTTGCTGCGGGGGTAGCTTCAGGTAGTGCGGTAACACTTGCTGCGACAGGGAGCAGTGGAAGTTTAGCTACAGAGCCTGTAGCTGCAATTGGATACGCAGCTATAATAGCAGCATCTGCATTAACCGCAATAGCTGCACCAGCAATAGCAGCTGTGGCTGTGGTAGTAGTTCCAGTAGCGGTAACAGCATATGCATACCGCTTGTGGGAAGCCCATCAGAACAGTGAGCCAACGCCTAAAGTAAGCGCATCTATATTACTCTTGACAACAACCTTGTTTAATGTATTAACGAAATAATCAGATTTATAAATAAGCTGGTGGATTTGCGGATTTTGGCTTTTTTCTTTCTTGGTGGAAATTTCTGATGTCGTTGTATGTTTTGTTTTTTAAGCTGAGGTAGATCGCTTCTGTGATTTATCAAAATTAAATTAAGACAAGAAATCTCATGCAACGTTTATTTCAAAGCGCTAAAAGACTAATTTCGATGTGCTTACTTACACTGCTCATAGTGACTAGCGCTCTAACGATTTCACCAGCTCCTGCTCAGGCAGCAACAGGAAGTGTGATAATTTTTAACTGTGAGTCAGACTGTGGAAATCTGGCGGCGTTTGTTGCTGGGGTGGCTTCGGGCAGCGTGGTAACGCTGATTGCTACGGGGCACACGGCACTTATAGCCGGGGCTGGGGCTGCGGTTGGTTCAGCAGTACTAGGCGCAGGGGGTGCGGTTGGTTCAGCAGTAGCAGGGGCAACGATTGGAACTTTAACTGCGGTTGGATCAGCCGTAGTAGCTCCGATATTACTTCCAGTAGCCGCAACAGCAACAGTTGGCTATCTTGGATACAGCGCATGGACAGCTCTTAACCCCAGTGAGCCAAACCCTTGAATTTAGTTGATTACAAGAGTTGTGCAAGATTAAATTTAACCTTTGCACAGCACCTCTGGGACAAATATTATTTTTAGCCCTTCGGTGAACTTACCGAAAGGCTTTCACTATTTCAAAAATCTCTCTTCCTCTGCTACGAGTGCTGTTTATTTTTATTAAAAACTCACATATCCTATCAAGATTTCATAAAGTTCCCTGAACTCGCAAAAATTTATCAAGTCTATATTGTGAGTAACTTAAATTACCTATAAATAAAACAAGTGACGCAAACTTTCCGAACAGGTGCAGCATTCATAACAGGCGGAACCATAGCAGGTGCCGGTGTTTCTGCAACAGTCGGCGGGATGGGACTAGCAGGCGGATTTGGCGCTGTTGGCATTGGTACAACTTCTGTAGTCGGTGCTGGCGCTGTGGCTGGTGCAGCTGCTTATGGCGCTTTTAAAGCGATCGCAGAGGGAGATGCTGCTGCGATCGCTACAATGGGAGTTGGTGCAGTCGGCGGTGCTGGTGTTTATAGCGTCGTCGGTGCTATGGGTTTAGTTGCACCTAAAGTAGGGCTGGCATTTGGGATTGGTGCAGTACCGATGGCGGGAATTGGTGCAGTGGTGGGACTCGCCGCCTATGGTATTGCCAAACTGTTAGATGAATCTGGAATTAGGGAAACTCCAGCACAGCTTTTTGAGCGGATGGAAGAGAAAGTTTTGCTGATGGATGCCCATTCAGAAGCAGTGATGGAATTAGAAGCATTTTTATCTGGTGAGGATCTCAACCAAAAATTTGCTGTTTTGGAAGTCGAGGATGAGTTACGATCGCTCAAGGCTGAATTCAAGAAAAAATCAGAATTTGTTACCCCTAAACCTTCTACTCCCAATATTGAACCAGAAATAATATCTCTGACAACCCAGCCACCTGAAAGCTGGAGATGTGTACGCACAGTCAAAGCTCACTTAGCGGCAGTTAATGCGATCGCTATCAGTCCTGATGGTACTACCTTGATTAGTGGCAGTGATGACAGACAAGTTAATTTGTGGAACTTGAAAACAGGTAAATGGCTTTACACGTTCTCTGGACAAGCAGAGGCAGTTTTATCTGTTGCTATCAGCCCTGATGGACAGCAGATTACAAGTGGTAGTGTCGATTGCAAAATCAGCAGTTGGCAGATGGACACAAAAAAGTTTCTCTATACATTCTTTTATTTAAACTCTCCCTACAGTCATAATGGTTTTGTTAACTCAGTTGCCTACAGTCCTGATGGGGCAATTCTTGTTAGTGGTGCTGCCGATAAGACGATTAGAATTTGGGGAGGCTACACGGGAACAATAAAACGCACCTTGAATGGACACTCAGGTGCGGTTTTGTCTGTCACCATCAGTCCGAATGGTAAAATCCTTGCAAGTGGTAGCGCTGATCAAACTATTAGGCTTTGGGATGTCAAAACTTGGCAACAGCGCTATATTCTCACTGAACATTTGGGAGCAGTAAATACACTTGCCATCAGTCTTAACAGTCAAACTCTTATTAGTGGTAGCACAGATGCCACAATAAAGCTGTGGAATCTCCAAACTGGAGAATTACTCAGTACTCTGGTTGGACACTTAGCGGCGGTTTTGTCTGTTGCCATCAGCTCTGATGGAAAAACCCTCGCCAGTGCCAGCAGAGAAGGTATTATCAAACTTTGGAACCTCCATACTGGGGAACTACTACAAAGTCTTTCTGGGTGTAATCCCGTTGCTTTCAGTCCTGATGGTAAGACGCTGGTAAGTGGCGGTAATGGCGGAAGCCTGAAGATTTGGAGTCAAATGCAAAGCTTTGATAAATTTACTCTTGACTCTGTATTATCTGGGAGATGGTGGGAAGTTTTGGGTGTAAATCAGAGCTATCATCCCAAAGATGTCAAACTTACCTATCTTCGATTAGCAAGGCAGTATCATCCTGATGTCAACAGTTCTGCGATCGCAAAAGCCTCAATGCAAGCAATTAATCAGGCTTATAAAGAATTCCAGGAGCAGTTAAACCCTCACAAATATATTAACTTTGATAAATAAGTTACCAACTAAATTAAACTGATAGCACAATCTCTAATGACAAGCTACTATCATTAGGGTAAAATATATAACTCTTCAGAAGTATTGAACTCTTCAATTTTTTAAGCATTTATCTTGCATATTCTGATAAAAAGTTATAAATTATTAGATTATGGGGGAAATCTGACATCTTCGTGTCAAAAACTAATCCTGCTCAAGTAAATATACTGCAACCAGTTTGAACTTCACGCAAACCTTAAACAGCACTGAAGATATGTTTTTGTTTGGTAAAGCAAAGATTCCAAACATCAAAGAGAATAATAAATAATCTAAAAATATATCTTGTGTGACTGTTTTGAAGAATCATGTTACGGCTGGCGGTGAAGAAGAACAAAATTAACCAAAAAAGTAATCGATTATAAACAAATTAACTAGCAATAAAGTGCATAAATGTCAGCAGATTTATTCATTGTTAGTTAATTAATGTTTCTGCCAATTATATTTGCTATTCAAAGAATCGTTTTTGCTATGCTGAGAGTAGCAAAAACAATAAATGAAGACGCATCTACGACAAATTCACAACCCAAATGGAGTTATTCTGGCGATGCACCTAAACGAATTGGAAACTACTGAAAATTTAAAAGAAGTGGAAGAAGCATGGCGAGCGCTAGAAAAATCAATTCTCTACTATCAAGGACGCCCTGTTGGTACAGTAGCCGCCTATGATGCATCTGTAGAGGCACTCAATTATGATCAGTGCTTTGTCCGGGATTTTGTCTCTTCAGGTCTAATTTTTCTAATCAAAGGTAGAACAGATATTGTTCGCAATTTCTTAGAAGAAACCTTAAAGTTACAGCCTAAAGAAAGGGCATTAGATGCTTATAAGCCTGGACGAGGATTAATTCCAGCTAGCTTTAAAGTTGTATCAGAAAATGGGCAAGAATATTTAGAAGCAGACTTTGGTGAACATGCGATCGCTAGAGTTACACCTGTAGATTCTTGCCTATGGTGGATTATTTTGTTGCGTGCTTATGTAGTCGCCACAGATGACTTTTCTCTAGCCTATAAACCTGAATTCCAAAATGGTATCAGGTTAATCATGGAAATCTGCTTGGCGAATCGTTTTGATATGTACCCAACGCTGTTGGTTCCAGATGGTGCTTGTATGATTGACCGTCGTATGGGCATTTATGGGCATCCTCTAGAGCTACAAGTTCTTTTTTACACGGCATTGCGTGCATCTCGTGAACTGCTAATTTGTCAAGGGAATTCCGATATTGTTGAAGCGATTGATAATCGGTTGCCTCTTTTATGTGCTCATATTCGCCAGCATTATTGGATAGATATTAATCGCTTGAATGCAATTTATCGCTTCAAAAGTGAAGAATATGGCAAGACTGCTGTTAATCTGTTCAATATATATGTAGATTCTCTTCCTTATTATGAATTAGATAAGTGGCTGCCCAAAAAAGGTGGTTATCTAGCAGGTAATGTTGGTCCGTCGCAGCTAGATACTCGCTTCTTTTCCCTCGGAAACTTAATGGCAATCATTTCAGACTTAGCCACCGAAGAACAGTCACAAGCGATTATGACTCTCATTGAGGAACGATGGGATGACTTAGTGGGAGATATGCCAATGAAAATTTGTTTCCCAGCTTTGCAAAATGAAGAGTACAGAATTGTAACTGGATGTGACCCCAAAAATATACCCTGGTCGTATCATAATGCTGGTAGTTGGCCAGTTTTGATGTGGATGTTAGCGGCGGCGGCGGTGAAAACTAACAAAACAAGTCTTGCACAAAAAGCGATTGAAATTGCTCAACCACGCCTCATTGAAGATGAATGGCCAGAATATTACGACGGTAAGAAAGGGCGACTGATTGGGAAACAAGCCAGAAAATATCAAACTTGGACAATTACTGGGTTCTTATTAGCAAAAGAACTGATGGCAAACCCCACTTATTTACCATTAATTAGCTTTGGTAAATTACCACCAGAACAGGTTTCTAGAGCATGTGAGTTTGAAATCGCCAGTGTAGACCCGTATCTGACTCGATAGGAAGTTAAGAGTCATTCAATTTTAGATTTTAGATTTTAGATTTTGCGGAAAGTCTGAGCGGAGATTTCCTTCGCTCAGAACTTTCCAAGTAAGATTTTAGATTTTTCCTTCAATCCAAAATCCCAAATTCAAAATCTAAAATTGGCAGAGTTGGGAGTTAGAATACAAAAGCCTTCTGACTCCTGAATCATGTTTCCATGACAAACGCCCGTCAACTAGCTTTTATCGCCCTGCGAGATGTTCATAAGGGGGCTTATGCTGATGTTGCCCTAGATAGAGTGCTGCAAAAAGTTAATTTGGCTGATTGCGATCGCCGCTTGGTGACAGAATTGGTTTATGGCAGCGTCAGAAGGCAGCGTACTCTTGATACTCTCATTGATCAAATCGCCAAAAAGAAATCCGATCAACAACCCCAAGACCTTCGCACCATCTTACATCTGGGTTTCTACCAACTTCGTTATCAACAGCGTATTCCCGCCTCAGCTGCTGTTAATACCACCGTCCAACTCGCTAAAGAAAACGGTTTTTCTGGACTCACGGGTTTTGTTAACGGTCTATTACGCCAGTATCTTAGAAGAGCAGGGGGAGCAGAGGAAGACAACACTCCCTCATCCCCCTCATCTCCCTCATCCCCCTCATCCCCCTCATCTCCCTCATCTCTCCATACTGATCCGTTACAACTCCCAGAAAATCCAGTGGAACGCTTGGGCATTTTACACAGCTTTCCTGATTGGATGATTCAAGTTTGGTTAGAACAACTGGGTTTAGCCGACACGGAAAAACTGTGTGAATGGATGAACCAATCACCAACAATTGACTTGCGAATCAACTCGCTTTGCACTTCCATCGAAGAAGTTGAGGCGGCTTTACAATCTGCTGGTATTTTGGTGAGACGGATTCCTCACTTACCCCAAGCTTTAAGATTGATTGGTAGTGCTGGGTCAATTCAAAAAATACCTGGTTTCAGAGAAGGTTGGTGGACTGTCCAAGATAGTAGCGCTCAATTGGTAAGTCATTTGCTCGATCCCCAACCGGGTGAAGTGGTAATTGATGTCTGTGCTGCACCAGGGGGTAAAACAACCCACATCGCTGAGTTAATGGGGGATAAAGGGAAAATTTGGGCTTGCGATCGCACTCCTTCTCGTCTTCGTAAACTCCAAGAAAATTCTCAACGGCTGAATTTACAATCTATTCAAATTTACACTGGTGACAGTCGTCATTTTACCCAATTTCAAAACACCGCAGACCGCGTATTACTCGATGCTCCATGTTCTGGGTTAGGAACGATGCACCGTCATGCTGATGCGCGTTGGCGACAGACACCAGAATCTGTCCGGGGACTTTCGGTGCTGCAAAAAGAATTAATAACACATACGTCTACTTTTGTCAAGCCGGGTGGTGTATTAGTTTATGCCACCTGTACATTACATCCAGCAGAAAATGAAGAAGTGATTTCGGCATTTTTAGCTGAGTCACCTGATTGGCAAATTGAGTCTCCCAGAGGTTTTGAGTTTCCTGATTCTGCCCATAACACGCCTCAAGGTTGGTTTAAAGTCTGGCCTCATCGACAGGACATGGATGGCTTTTTTATGGTGCGCTTAAGAAAAACCAATAATTCCGAGTGAATACTGTTTGGGATTGTACGATTTTGTGGAGGACTGAATCTACCAGAGGAGTCAGCAATGGTTTCCCCTTCCAATGTCAAAAACTTAGTTAAAATCCTGATTGGAGCAGCCTGGATTGATGGCAAAATCCAGCCAGAAGAACGGCAATATCTGCGCGAAATAGCTCAAGCAAAGGGTTTGGCTAACGATCCAGAAATTAAGCCTTGGCTGTACGAATTAGTTCCTGTAGAGCCAAAAGAGTGCTATGACTGGGTGCAGGAATATTTAGGCGATCGCCCCAGCCTTGAAGATTGCGAAAATCTGATTGAAGCCATCAGTGGGTTAATTTATAGCGATGGTGATGTTGCCGTCGAAGAAGCCAGACTCCTGACCCAATTGCAGGATATAGCGAAGCTGAATGACTCAAGTCAACCAGCTCACAATCTACTTCTCAAACAAATTCAAAAGCTTTACCGCCGTTGGGTTGAAGTGCAAAACTAAATTATAAGTAGGTCGGCGCAATTAAAGCTAACTGGCTGGGGCTGTCCTTTGTCATTCGTCATTCGTCACTTGTACTGAGCGACGCCGAAGTATTTGTCAAGGTTTTAAGCCTATTTACGTTTCGTAACATAATTTGGTTTATTTCCAACGACTTACTTAGTCATTAGTCAATAGTCTAATAACTAATGACTAATGACTAATGACTAATGACTAATGACTAATGACTAATGACTACTTTGACTTCGGTTCACCCAGACCCGGAGTTTCTTCTTTATCAATCTTAGGCACAAAATCAGGCCGCTCTTTGCTTTCCCAACCTGCGGGGCGTTTTGAGTTGTACCAAGCTATTGAACCAATGCTGACAGCAGCAATAAAACCAACGACATACACCAACGTGAAAGCAAAAGGAAAATGAGGAGCAGCATCTATGGCTGGTGCTGCTGTTTGCATCAATAAATGCATGAGTATATTCTCCAATGTTAGGTAACAGTATTTAATACGCTATAAGATGAGCGTATCACTTAACATCCCCCCGAAGTTTAGTTTAAGCAAGTTGATATTGCATGGGAAAGAGTAGGGAGATGAGGGAGATGAGGGAGATTAGATGAACGAACAGCAGACGTCTATATCTTGGCTGGAGAAGAAACAGGTATTGTAATTAACCGAAATGGTGAATGGAGATACGACGAATGACCAAGCCCAAGTTTGCAGCAATGAGTAAAATAGAGTTAAAACGTTATTTATTAGAGAATCGTAATGATACAGAAGCTTTTCACCCTCTAATGGATAAAATTAACGCTGAACCTAACCCGAAGTTTTATACCATAGATGAAATTGGTGAACTACAAAAATTAATAGAAGCAAAACGGACACGAGAAAATCTATAAAAATTACCTTCCGTTTCTACAGGCGTTGAACCCTGGTAAATTGCAAAAGGTATTGATTTTGAATTTTGTTAGCACAGCGTAAAGTCTTCTCTTGGAGAAGCTTGTCTCATGCGTGTCAACTTAAGGTGAAAACCAGCCTAGAACCAGCTTTTAGCAGATTATCTCGTTATCTCGTTCCCAGTCTCCGACTGGGAATGCCCCTCATTGAGGCTCCGCCTCCGTAACTTGCGGACATTCGTGATAGGTTAAGACTACATGAATTTTGTCAATTCGTAATTATCGTTAAAAATTACCAAAATGTGAAGTATTGAATTCACATTTGTACTGATTTTTTCGACCTGGAATGAATGATCGGTTTCAATATTAAGTGATCGCTAGGCAAAAATTGTGTTTTTAACCCGTATTTCCGCCTAATTTTAAGCACTATTACTTATTGACAAATTGTTTATGACCTTAACCTATCACTGATGACTGGCGGCAGAGCCACCAGGATCTGCATTTCCAGCCAGAGGCTGTAAACGAGGTTTTAAAAGGGTTTTGGCTTAAGTTGACACCAATGGGCTTGTCTGCGACACTCTCTCGCGTTCGCCAACGGCATAGCTATCTCTACGAGACGCTCCCGCGTTCGCTTAGAGCGAGTCCGCGAGCGTCATTTTGAATTTTGAATTGTTATTGCTGAGGAGGTCTAAGTCTATCCCGCCAGCTAGGTTGTGGTGATGAAGAACCTGAAGAACCGGAACTATTTGCTGGAGGTAACTCTCGCCGAGTTCTTTGAGGCGGGGGAGAATCAGATTCTACTCTTCTAGTTCGCCGCCGTGGAGTAGATGATTCTGAGGAAGAGTTACTGGAACTTGATTCTTCGTTGCGATCGCGCCTTCTCTGTCTTGGGGTAGAATCGCTAGATTGCTGTTCTTCTTGAGAATAGCTCCTCCTGCTTCTCCGTCTCCTAGATGAACCAGTATCCTCAGAATTAGAATTTCTAGAATTTTCCCCTTCTGAGTCATCATCAGAGTCAATAGAACGATTCAGTACTTGTTTAGGCTTGATGGACTGGGCTTTGATAGTGCCTTTACGACCTTCTAACTTGGGTCGTTTGGGAAACTTTTCTACTGGCATTCCCTCTGCCGCTTTTTCCATAAATTCGTGCCAGGTGTAAGCCGCACTACCACTAGTGCCGTCTGTGGGGCGGTTATCATCGTTACCCAGCCAGACCCCTGTCACCATCTGGGGAATGTAGCCAATAAACCATAAATCGCGGGCTTCGTCGGAGGTGCCAGTTTTCCCTGCAACTGGTCTATTACCTAATTGAGCAGCACCACCAGTCCCCGCTTCTACGACGTTGCGTAGCATCCAAGTCATGATGGCGGCACTGTCAGCGTCAAGGGCCCGTTTTGACTTGAAATTAGCTGACCAGATCACCTTACCTTGGCGGTTGATGATCCGGCTAATACCATGAGGCTCTGTATGCAATCCAAGAGTTGCAAAACTGCCATAAGCACTGGTCAATTCCAGTAGATTCACTTCATTGGAGCCAAGTGCTAAAGAATAGGTGGGCTTGAGTTCAGATTTTATCCCCATATCGTGGGCAAGTTTAATCGTTGGCGTAAATCCCACATCAATCAACACCTTTACCGCAATAATATTAACGGAGCGGGTGAGAGCATCTCGGATGTTCATTGAACCGTGGAACTTTTCACTATAATTTTTCGGTTCATAGCCATCTACGACAAAGGGTGCATCCTCGTAGCTATCGTAGGGGCTTTTACCGCTAGCGATCGCAGTGGCATATACAAACCCTTTAAATGTCGATCCTGGCTGCCGTTGTGCCTGAGTAACCCGATTAAACTGGTTTTTACCAAAGTCTTTTCCCCCAACCATTGCCTTAATTTCACCGTTCCGGGGGTCAATGGCCACCATTGCTGCTTGCTTAAAGTTTTCCCAGCGTCCTTGATTTCGCAGTGTTTTCGCTACTGCCTCGTCTGCCACCTTCTGCCAAGTTGGGTTTAGCGTGGTTTCCACTACTAGACCCCCACTTTTTAGCACATCCTGGGAAACATACTTCGGCAATTCTTTTTGGATGTAGCTGGTAAAATAGGGTGATTCTACTTGCAGTCGCTTAGGTAAACTGCTTTTGAGGGTGAGTGGCTCCTGAAGCGCTGCCTGCCTTTGTTCTGGCGTAATCACTCCATCTTCTTGCATCCGTTGCAATACCAAGTCCCGCCGCCGTTTTGCTGCTACTGGATTCTTGTCTGGGGCGTACAAGCTAGGGGCGGGAGCTAATCCCGCAATCGTTGCCATTTCCGCTAGGGAAAGCTGATCTGGTGATTTACTAAAGTATACCCAGGCTGCATCTGTCACACCATAAGCTCCAGAACCCAAATAAACCAGATTCAGATAACGCTCTAGAATCTGATCTTTGGTTAATTCTTGCTCCATTTTTTGTGCTAGGCGGACTTCTTTGAGTTTGCGCCAGATTGTCTGCTCTTGTTTCAAAAAGAGAATCCGCGTTAGCTGTTGGGTAATAGTGCTACCACCTTCTACCACACCTTGCGATCGCAAATTATTCAAACTCGCTCTCACAATCCCTTGAGGATCAACTCCGTTGTGTTGCTTAAACCTTCTATCTTCTGAGGCGATAAAAGCTTTTTTTAAATTATCTGGTATTTGTTCCAGCTTTAGCTGTTCTCTAGTCGCTTCACCTTGTTGTTGTAATATGGTGCCATCAGCAGCTTTGATAGTCAGTGTTTGCTCTCTCAGCACGGCATTCAACTCCGCCTGATCTGGCAAAGTCTGATCTATTAAACTGACACCGTATAGCAAGGCAGCTATCCCACCACCTACACCCAAGCCTGTCCAAAACCAGATGCGACAATAGAATGGTTTGCCGCCAGTTGCCTGATTGGCCTTCATCCTAGATGGGAAAATTTTCATTTTGCTCAGTAACTGCCTCGTCTGCGCCAGATGTGCTGGTGGTAAGCTCTCATTCGTTCCTCCTTATCCAGAGTCACTCAAATTTAGTTGGTCTTCGCTTGAACCAGGAGGTAAGCTTCCCCACGTCAGTTCCTCGCTCAAAGTAGTAAAAACTATCTAACCACCATCAATCAGCTTTGGGGTTAGCGCACTACCATAGTGTTAGTATAATATCCTATAAATAATTAACTAAATTCACCAGAAAATAATGTTTTTTAGATTTCGTCAATTTAGTTTTGTAAAAATGCTGCAATTTTCACATGATTGTTTATGCCCACTTACTTGATTATTGGGAATATAAAAACTATTGACATTTTCTGGAACAGGTGCAGCCAACTATCCACAAAGACAGCCCGAAAACGGACTAATTAAGGAGAGTGCGATGCTTGGGGCTGGCTACGCCGAAGTAAAGCCCAGACGCAGCGCCCTTGCACTTGGTAGTAATATCGGCGATTCACAGACAATTTTAGAAGCAGCTATAGAAACTTTAGCCCAAACTTCAGGTATTCTCTTAGAAGCCAAATCCAATTGGTACAAAACCAAAGCCGTGGGTCCACCACAGCCAGATTACCTAAATGGCTGCGTCACATTGCAGGTAGAAATACTACCCCAGCAGTTATTAGAAATTTTGTTAGGAATTGAACAACAATTTGGGCGTGTGCGTCAGGAACGCTGGGGGCCACGAATCCTAGATTTGGATTTGTTATTATATGATGACTTTATTATCGATACACCAAACCTTCAGATTCCCCATCCACGAATGCGGGATCGGGCTTTTGTATTAGTACCACTGGCAGAAATTGCCCCAGATTGGATAGAACCAGTTTCTGGGTGTGTTATTAAAGAACTGCTGAAAGAGGTAGACTGTTCTGATGTACATTTATGGATGGGCAATTAAAATTACCATCCTTAAACGCAGAAGAACGCTGATTTCGCCTCTGTATTCACAGATAATCAGATTTTATTATGCCACTAGGTAGAGAATTACCACAACTGCTGAGACAACGCTTGTTTTATAAAGGGCGCAAATTTGATTTTGAAGTTAATCGCTTGCGTTTGCCGAATAAATCAGAAGGAGAATGGGAATGTATTCGTCATCCTGGTGGTGCTTTAGCAGTACCGGTGACACCAGAGGGAAAACTTGTACTCGTGCGCCAGTATCGTTTTGCAATTCAGGGACGGATATTAGAATTTCCGGCGGGAACTGTGGAACCAAATGAAGATCCTTTAAAAACGATACAGCGTGAAATTGAAGAAGAAACTGGCTATAGTGCCAAAAAATGGGACAAATTAGGCGAATTCTTCCTAGCTCCCGGCTATTCTGATGAGATTATCTATGCTTTTCTGGCAAGAGATTTAGAAAAGCTAGAGACACCACCACCACAAGATGCAGACGAGGATATCGAAACTGTGTTTTTGACTCCCGAAGAATTAGAGAAAGCTATTCTGGAAGGAGAGCCGGTAGATGCTAAATCAGTTTCTAGCTTTTTTCTGGCGCGTCCGTTTTTAGTTTAGCTGAATCAGCACAAGCCTCACACTCACTTTTAGGAGCGGGACTTACGGTAGAGATGATCTCATTGGGCTGGATAAGCAGCTAATGAGTTTGGTGGACAAAAACATTAGCTAAATCTAATACATCGCTCGTAGTAAGCGGCTCTAGCCCTTGAGAACCTTATATAGAAGGATTTATCGCTCACTACGAACAAAAGTTTTATCTGACATTTACAGCTATTTTCAGGTAAATAGACCACGCGGTAGGGGCAATTCATGAATTGCCCCTACCACAGATGTGGTTCAAATACATGAAAACTGCTGTAATTATGTCTACCTACTTAGCGCTTCTCATCAAACGAGAAGCGTTATTTATTACCTTGGCTAGAGTGACATGAAAATTGACTTAGAGCCAAAGTTATAAGAGCATGACAGAAAGAAGCCTACAACTCCTAAATATGTGTCTCTATCCCAGACGCATATATGTTTCACACAGATGAAAAAAATTACAACTTTTAACAGTGCCGGTAAACTGACTGCTCTTTTGTTCCTGATAACTCTCTTGCTCACGCCTTGTGTGATTGTAAATGCAGGAGAACGTGGTGTATTGATGAAATTTGGCGAAGTACAAAACCAGATATTAGGAGAAGGACTTCACTTAATTATTCCTGTAGTCAATACTGTGAAAAAGTTGAGTATTCGAGTCCAAAAACAGGAAATTTCGGCTGAGGCTTCTTCCAAAGATTTACAAAATGTTTTCGTCGATGTTGCTCTCAATTGGCATATTATTCCCCAGGAAGCAAATGCCATTTTTCAAGAAATTGGAGATGAACAAGATGTAGTCATTCGGATTATTAACCCAGCCGTTGAAGAAGTCCTAAAAGCAGTCATAGCAAAGTATACTGCTGAAGAAATTATTACTAAACGCGGAGAAGTCAAAGGTGCAGTAGATGATGCATTGTCCACACGACTGGGTATCTATCACATTGCAGTTGATGATATTTCTCTAGTTCATGTCCATTTTTCAGAACGATTTGGTGAGGCGGTGGAGGCGAAGCAGATTGCTGAACAAGAAGCAAAACGAGCAGAGTTTATCGCGCTAAAAGCAACAAAAGAGGCTGAGGCAAAAGTTAATTTAGCCAAAGGAGAGGCTGAGGCACACAGATTATTACGTGATGGTTTAACTCCAGAAATTCTAGAAAGGCAAGCAATAGAAAAATGGAATGGTAAGCTGCCATTAATTGTAAGTAAGGAGGCTCCAAAATTGTTTAATTTAAGTGAAATTTTAAAATTTGATAAAAATTGAGATTATTTTTAATGAAATATCTGCTTATACATAGGGACGCACAAATGTCATTGGTGTCAACTTAAGCCAAAACCCTTTTCAAACCTCGTTTCCAGCCTCTGGCTGGAAATGCTCTTCAATTGCGGCTCTGCCGCAAGTCTTGAGGCGGAGCCTCTCGGAATGCATTCCCAGTCTCCGACTGGGAACGAGACAACGAGACAATCTTAAAAGCTGCTTATAGACTAAGTTTCACTTTAAGTTGACACCAATGCACAAATGTGCGCCCCTACAACCCATAAACGTGACAAACTAAATTAACCCTTGGAGAATAAAATGGGAGAGTCGAGAATCTTCAACTGAATCAATAGTATAATCAACAGAGTATAAACTGTTGAAGAAATTAGACCCGTGACTAATTCTTTTTTGAGGTTATGCTCTTGAGGTTCTTTTTGAAAAATTTCCTTAGAACCGAATTGCATTAAGAGAATTCCCACAATATTAGAAAGCCAGTACCCTATAATTGAACAAGGTAGAAGTAATTTTGGGGAAAGTAAACTACACGCATACCCAAAACCATAAGCTATTGGCAGATTGAATAGTAGATCATTCCACCAACATAGTGGTGACAATAAATATCCCAGTACCAGAAAAAATCCACCTCTGAGTTTTTTGAAAATGTCTTTTTTGAACTCTTTTGGAGTAGACTGTTGTAATTGCTCTAGTGCTGTATCTCCTGTTGCATTCAACTCTTGACTGACCTTTTGGAAGCTTTCCATAAAAACCCACTATTCCTATCGGCTTAGTGTAGCTTAATATATAAACTAAACCAAAGTCTAGTATCATGAGTAATAACATTTTGGCTTTTTGATGCTGAAAGGTTTACCACTGCATAGTTTCAACAAAATTTTAAAAAGCAAAATTGAGGTTTAAATCAGCTGCAACTTAACAATATCTGATTTCTTCCAGAGATGCATGAGTTAGTTTGCTTATTGCAGAATCTGGGTTTTTCCTTCGGTATCTGAACGAAATAGAACGATTTATACAGAATCGAAACAATCAACGCTATTTGTCGCTCAATAGGTTTCAAAATCAGAATATATCTTTATAAATCGTAGCACACGATCAGATCCAGCACCGATACTGAACTAACCAGAGCCTCCTTATCGTCGGGTGGGTGGATGTTGAGTAGCAAAATTTTTATGTTTTTGCATATAGCCGGGGCAGAAATTTAAACTAATAATAGCTACAATAAAACAGGAGTCAGAATTCAGAATTCAGAATACTCTACCCATAAAGAGATAGAGTTTTAAGGCGAGAATATTTTAAATTTTTTCGCGCCACTTGCGGGCAAGGTTTTAAACCAATATTCATTACCCAGTCGTACAGAATTCAATTCTGAATTCTGACTCCTGAGTTCTGAATTCTTCTTATAAAAGTACTGAAGCATCTTAATAGGAAAATGACAGATTTAACTCCAAATAGCACATTTTTAATAACAGGAATTGTTTTTATAACTATTGCTGTAATCGGACAATCTAAATTAGGTTTTATTGAAATTAATCCCGGGTTTTTTGGGAGATTTTTGGCTCTATTTATTGGTATTTCCAGCCTATTATATGCTTTGGGATTACTCAATTTTTCAGCCGAAAGCCTTGACTTGTTAAGAACTTCTCTGACAGAACAAATTAAACAGAGTATAACTTCAATTAATGACCTTTTTCAAGGATCGTAGTAATTAAATTTAGGTCGGGCAATTACAACCATAACCCTCGTTTCCAGCCAGAGACTGGGAAATGCTGCTCTGCCGCAAGTAAGGGAGGCGGAGCCTCAATGAGGGGCATTCCCAGTCGGAGACTGGGAACGAGGTACAGGTAAATGAGGTAATGTCTCAAAATATTCTTGCTTACTGGCTTTCACGTTAAGTTGACACCAATGAGCAATGTTCCCTATGAATGCGCTGTATTTTATGCAATTGAGAACCGTTATATATGTATGCTCTCGTTAGCTCTATTTAGTTGATTCGTTGCAGATTCTTAATTGTGAAGAAGATTTCATCATCAGCTATTTGACTATTATAATCAATGTTAATTTGAGTTGGGTAGCCAATTTTCGGCTCATATTGTACGGTCAGATTTGCCGCTTTCTTAATGAGCGCATTTCTAATGATATTAAAGAGTTTAGGAATAGTATTGTATTTTTGAAACAATTGTGCATCTACTGGTTTACCAGTCTCTTTAGAAGTGATAGAAGTTGTGACACCGTTACGTACTTGAATAATCACCAGTTCTGTGGCTTTGGGTAAACAATTGCAACTTCTAGTGAATTCATAGCGATAGTTAGGGATTCTTTGCCGTCTCCATAATCGGTAATTAATCTTAAATTGTTCAAAGGTGAAACTAGTAGATGCTCGTGTTTGTGTTACCTGTATAGGAGGTTGAGGCATAACAGGTGCATTCAAACCCAAAGATGCTACTAAAATGGCACTAATTGCGATTGGCAAGCGCATATAAATCTATCCTTAACTCCAATTGCTCACTTTAATGTGCTTCAATATGATTGCCAAAATAGTGAAATTATTTGTGACACTCACTTTTTGTGGTAGTACAGATTTACCATTCGTTTCGCTACCGCCCGTATTGATGGCTGGAGAAATAAACGTGATTTTGTGTCCATAATCTGTAGCGGACATAATATCACTCCTCACTTATCAACTTTCTTTCTTCAGGGAGTAAAGTAGTTTCATCTTCAGGGCGATCGCCAAAGACGTTGGCGAAGCGATCGCTATCTACAGATTTGGCTTTAGTTCCATAGGGCTTGATAATTAGACTGACGCCAATTGTCCAACTTAATGCAACCATCCAACCCGCGAGAATGTCACTGGGAAAGTGAACCCCCAGATAGAGACGACACCACGCAATAGCTATTATATATAAGCTGCCGAATATGAGAACCAACCAGCGCCAAGAGCTAGCCCAAGTTAAGAATAGCAAAATTGCTACCAGAGTTATACTCGTCATGGCATGAGCGCTGGGAAATGCAAAACTAGACTCAGGTGCAATGGACTCCCACAAGTGTGGACGCACTCGATGCATTAATTCCTTTGCTGTGCGGTTGATGATGATGCTTCCGACTGAGGCGGTGACTAAATAAGCTAGCGATCGCCAGCGTTTTTGAAGTAATAATATGAGTGCGATCGCACCTAAAATCGGTATGGCCGTCCAAGGCAATCCAATTCTAGCTAGGGTCACGGCTAAAACATCCAGCTGTGGGTTTGCTGTAGAATGAATTGCTAACAGAATAGGCACATCCCACGGTAAGCCAGCTTGATTCTGCCATATCTTCACTGTCAGGATTTCAAACGCCTGCAAAGGTAAATATACTCCGATTAAGAGGAGTAAGAGCGATCGCCAACGCGCAATCAACAGGTTTTTGAGAAAAGAAACAGGCGACTGACTCTCTTTATTGGCTGTTTTCACTTTTTCCATATCTAAGTTAAAAAGACTGATAAACGAATTCACTGATTACAAATTACTGGAATCTTGAGAAGTTCCACAATGTTTACAATACGACAAATGTTTATAAGTAAGATTATGACAGTTTTGGCATTCAATATATTGATAATAACCACAGTGCGGACAGTAAGGATCAAGATGTTGAATTTTCTTAGCGCAATTGACACAGCGTGATTTTTGAACTCTGCTAGCTGCTTGGACTTTAGCATTAAAGACAAATTTTTGAAAAAACTGGATAATTCCAAAACCAATAACTGGAATCAGTAATATATAAACATAACTTATCAGGAAAAGTAACCCGCCAATAATTGCGCTAATTATATCAAATATAAATTGAAATATTGCACCTATTTGAAGGAATTCAAATATTTTAACGATTAGTGGGATAAAAAAGATAACTAGCAAATGCCAGCTAATTAGCGAGATCAATCCATATCCTCTTCCTTGGGCAAATTTGTGAACTGATAAGGCAATGAGAATCAACGGTAGAAGAAAGAGAGACTGAAAAGCAAGCTGGATGCTTGGATACCAAAATAATGCCTGATGATAGCCTTTATCAACTTCCCGAAATTGATTTTCATCTTTAATAAAGGCTATAAAACTAATGCTTTCCGGTTTGCCAAGCAGTTCATTTTTAAGAGTAGAAATTTCCTGTTTCAGGGTAGAAATTTGACGATTATTTTGTTCTAATGCCTGTTTAGCTTTTTCAGCACTGACTTGATTAATTGATTGTTCACGACCCTGACCTGAAATTTTTTCTAACAGTGTTGAGTCATATTGGGCTTGAATAGTGCGATTGTCTTGTTCAAATGTACTGATTTTCGCTTGTTCCCGATCAATAGTTTTGATAAGTTGCTGCTTTTCAGGATTGTTAATCTTATCTTTATAATCGGCATATTGCAAGCAAGTTTTTGAAACCTTACCCAGATGTCCTCCTTCGGCTTGTTGATAGTTTCGCTGAAAACTTAGTTGATTGTTCGTCTCAGATGGCAATGAAAGTCTAACAATTTCATAGTCTTTATCTTTAGTGGCTTTTGTCCGGTAATCTTGCCACTCTGAATAACATGGATAAGCCTTGTTGGGGCTGATATACCATCCGCTAATATCATCCAGTCCCGTAAAAACATTAAACAAGATAAAAATATCAATTAAAATAATCACAATCAAACTCACTTTATTCAGTGGTTCGTTGTTGATTGTCCTTGATCTACTAAAAAATTGACTCAAAATTCGGCGGATTCTGGCAAACATATTGTTTTTTAAAATGTAAATTCAATCCGAATCAATTTTAGATGATCATTAGTAAGTAACTGGGCAAAAATACATCTACTCATCTGAAGATTTGTTAACTACTGACTTTTGAGAAAAAAGATCCCCGACTTCTCAAAGAAGTCGGGGATCTGTGGCTTTCAATTCTTACAAATCAGGCTGCGGTAAAAAATAGCATGACTTTGGTAACGGCTATGTGCGCCAACTGAAACCTATTTAGCAGCGAAGTAGGCTTCTAATGCCTCAGAACCACCAATTAATTTACCATCGATAAACACTTGGGGAACTGTTGTCGCACCTGTAACTGCTTTTAACGATCGCGTGGTGATATCCTTACCCAAGGTAATTTCTTCGTAGTTGATGCCATGTTCCTTGAGCATCGCCTTCGCACGCGCACAGAAGGGACAGCCAACTTTCGCAAACAGGGAAACTACTTCGGGCTTCGCTGCTTGCGGGTTGATGTATCTAAGCATTGTTTCGGCATCGGACACCTTAAAGGGATCTCCTGGCTCGTCTGGCTCAATAAACATCTGGTTAATTACACCATCTTTCACCAGCATAGAATAACGCCACGATCGCTTCCCAAACCCCAAGTCTGATTTATCTACCAGTAGACCCATGCCTTCAGTAAATTCACCATTGCCATCAGGAATTAGTGTGATATTTTCTGCCTCTTGATCCTTTGCCCATTCGTTCATCACGAAGGCATCATTGACAGAAATACAGATAATGTTATCGACACCATTTTCTTTGAAAACCTTAGCCAATTCGTTGTAGCCAGGGAGATGAGTTGATGAGCAAGTTGGAGTATAAGCACCCGGTAAAGAGAAGACAACCACTGTCTTACCAGCAAACAATTCATCGGTTGTCACGTCCACCCAGTCGTTGTTATTGCGAGTATGGAAAGTGACATTCGGTACTCTTTGCCCTTTGCGATCGGTGAACATAATTTTGCTTGCCTTTAGTAATCACAATTCCAGTCATAACCTATCATGGCAGAACTGGTATAATCTAACTATGACTCAGATCAGAAACTTCATTCATAAATGGAGCGATCGCTGCAACAAATTCAGCAATTGATTCATATAGAAATACTTTATTAATATTAACTTTTTCAAGAAGAATTTGACATCACAAGACAGTTGCTAAAATCGTCCATATGGAGAGACTTTAACCTATGACGCAAGATTTTGCACTTTTAAAGCGGATATACAATGTTTTCGACCCATTTCGACCCTTACCTGCTGGCGATCCAAAATATGTAGATTGTCAGGCTGTGCGGGGAGATGGCGACATCCTTGTAGAAATAGGTAAAGAGATTTTGTTGTCAGATAGAATGACTTGTCAACTTTATGCAGGTCATCGCGGTGCAGGAAAGTCAACAGAATTGCTGCGGTTGCGAAAATATGTTGCGAAAATATTTAGATGAGGAAGGCTGCTTTGTGGTTTATTTTGCTGCCGATGAAGCAGATATTGAGCCAGAAGATGCCCAATATACAGATATTCTCTTAGCTTGTACACGACACTTATTAGAAGCGTTAAAAGATAATGCTTCTCCTGCCAGTTTGTTGAAATGGTTAAACAACCGCTGGCAAGATTTAAAAGATTTGGCGCTGACTGAAGTATCCCTAGATAAATTAACCATAGAAGCGCAAATCTCCCAATTTGCCAAAATCACAGCAAATTTACGAGCCGAACCTAGCCAACGCCAAAAAATTCGTGAGCGAGTCAACCCCTATACAATAACTTTAATTGAAGCGTTAAATGATTTTATTAAAGATGCAAAAAATAACTTACCTTCAGGATATTCTCAACTAGTATTAATTGCTGATAACTTAGATCGGATAGTCCCTATTGCTCAAGAAGATGGACGTAGCAATCATGAGCAGATTTTTCTAGACCGCAGCGAACAACTCCAGGCTTTAGATTGCCATCTAGTTTACACAGTACCTATTTCTTTACTTTATTCTAATCGAGCAGTAGATATAGCAAATATTTATGGGAATGCTCCGGTATTGCCAATGATTATGGTGCAAACTCCTGAAAATGAAAGCTACCAAAAAGGAATAAATAAAGTTATGGAAGTCCTGCAAAAACGGCTGAGTTCTATAGATGCTAGTTTATCTATTGTGGATATGTTTGAGCAGAGGGAGGCGTTAGAGCAACTATGCCTGATGAGTGGTGGTCATGTGCGGAATTTGTTATTATTAATGAAGGAAGCAATTAAATATACTAACGCCAACACGATTAGTAATAGAGCCTTACAACGGTCAATTAGCGAGTTGCGAAATACTTATAGAAATACCGTCTTTGCTAATGAATGGGAGGCACTAGCTAAAGTATATCATTCTAAACAGATAGAAAATGAACCACTGTATCGGGGATTATTATTTAATCGTTGTATTTTAGAATATCGTTATTTGGATGATCAGGGAAATAGCAAAGTTTGGTATGATATTCATCCTCTCATTAAAGGAATTAAAGAATTTCAAGACATTTACAATTTCTTATACCCATCCGAAGATAAGTAACGGTGTTATCAGCCGCTAATAGTTAGTGTTATCTGGCGACGATTATGGTATTAAAACTGACCAATTGGGATAATGATTTTGCAGTAAAGGGAGATGAGGAATACCAAGCCTTAGTCCGTACTCTTAACTTTATAGAAGGTTTTGGCTTACTATTTGTCCGTTGTTCTCCGGCTGAAGGTGAGCGGATAATTACCAAAGTCAAGGAAGATATTAAGGATAAAGGTATAGAAGTTTTACGATTAGATAAATCTGTTAGCAATTTATATGAAATAATTGATAAATTAAATAACAAACAAAGCATACAAATTTTATTTATTACAGGATTACATTTTTCCTTTTATGAATATGAAGAATGTAAAATGTTGACTGGTTGGAATAGTAAGGATATTTATTCATATAGTTGGAAGGGTGTGCCACCTGTTTTAATTAACCTCAACCAACAGCGGGAAAGTTTGAGAGATAGCTTTAATATTTGTTTTGTGTTCTTGCTACCTCAATTTGCTATTAAGTATTTTATCCAACGCGCTCCTGACTTTTTTGATTGGCGTTCTGGAATGTTTGAATTTCCCATAGATGCAGAAACTCTAAAGCAAGAATCATCACGGATATTCCCAGCAGGAGACTATGAAAAATATACTACTTTAACCGCAGAAGAAAGGAATAAAGAGATAATAACCATTCAAGAACTGATTGCAGAAGACCATCAAACAGTTAAGTTGAAAAGTAAATTACTGTTTGATCTGGGGAATTTGCTTTTTATTGAACAAGATAATAAAGGAGCATTTTTAGCTTATAAAGAAGCGCTAAAAAATCAACCTGATTTTGGCGAAGCTTGGCATAATCTTGGTACTGTATTATTAATTTTAGGACAGTATAAAGAAGCGATTACCTCTTATGAGCAAGCACTAAAACATCAACTTTATTTGGACGAGACTTGGCATAATCGTGGTACTGCGTTATTAATTTTAGGACAGTATGAAGAAGCAATTGCCTCTTATGACCAAGCGCTGAAAATTCAACCTGATAATTACGAAGTTTGGAATAATCGAGGCAATGCACTGTTGAATTTAGGACGGAATGAAGAAGCGCTTGCCTCCTATGACCAAGCACTGAAAATTCAACCTGATAATTACGAGGCTTGGAACAATCGGGGCAATGCACTGTTGAATTTAGGACGGAATGAAGAAGCGGTTGCCTCCTATGACCAAGCACTGAAAATTCAACCTGATAATTACGAGGCTTGGAACAATCGGGGCAATGCACTGTTGAATTTAGGACAGTATGAAGAAGCAGTTGCCTCCTATGACCAAGCACTGAAAATTCAACCTGATAATTACGAGGCTTGGAACAATCGGGGCAATGCACTGTTGAGTTTAGAACAATATGAAGAAGGGGTCGCATCTTATGACCAAGCGCTGAAAATTCAACCTGATAAATACGAAGCTTGGAACAATCGGGGCATTGTGCTGTTAAATTTAGAACAATATGAAGAAGGGATTGCATCTTATGACCAAGCGCTGAAAATTCAACCTGATAATTACAAAGCTTGGAACAATCGGGGCAGTGCGCTGTTTAATTTAGGACAGTATGAAGAAGCCGTCGTATCCTATGACCAAGCACTGAAAATTCAACCTGATAAATACGAAACTTGGAACAATCGGGGCAATGCGCTGTTGAATTTAGGACGCAATGAAGAAGCCGTCGCATCCTATGACCAAGCGCTGAAAATTCAACCTGATAATTACGAAGTTTGGAACAGCCGAGGCAATGCGCTGTTGAATTTAGGACGCAATGAAGAAGCGATCGCATCCTTCGACCAAGCCCTGAAAATTCAACCTGATAATTATGAATCTTGGAACAATCGGGGCAATGCGCTAGGAAATTTAGGACGCAATGAAGAAGTACTCGCATCCTTCGACCAAGCCCTAAAAATTCAACCTGATAATTATGAATCTTGGAACAATCGGGGCAATGCACTAGGAAATTTAGGACGCCTTGAAGAAGCGATCGCATCCTTCGACCAAGCGCTAAAAATCCAACCTGAGAAATACGAAGTTTGGAACAGTCGAGGCAAGGCACTGTTGAATTTAAAAAAGTATGAAGAAGCGCTTGCCTCCTATGACCAAGCATTGAAATTTAAACCTGATTACGATGAAGCTTGGTATGACCGGGGAAATGTTCTTTACAACTTAGGATGTTACGAAGAAGCTATAGTGTGTTTTGATAAAGTACAGAAAATTAAACCCGATAGCCACTTGGCATGGAATAATAAAGGCTATTTACTGCTTAAAAAATATTCTAATGACGGAAAAGTAGCTATTTTTGAAAAAGCCTTAGAAATTGGTTTGAGCTTACACAATTTTTATAATCAACATTTTTATGGAGAAGACTTTGAACTTTATGAAGAAGCTCTTAGCAACTTCAATAAAGCGCTTAAATTGAAACCTGATTTTGAACTAAGTTGGGCGAATAAAGGTTGTAGCTTATATTACTTAGGTCGTTATGAAGAGGCCCTAAATAGTTGTAATAAGGCTCTTGAATTGAAACCTAATGACTATGTAGCTTGCTTTAATAAAAGCTTTGTTCTTATAAAATTAAGGCGTTATAAAGAAGCTATTACTAGCTTAAATAAAGGTTTAAAAATTAAACCTGACAATCATATTGCTCGGTATAATAAAGCTCGTGCTTATGCACTGATAGGTAATAGTAGACGAGCGATAAAGAATTTAAAAATCGCAATCAAGTTAAATTTTGAAGAAATTAAAAATACAGCAAAAACTGATCCAGATTTTCATACTCTTCGGGGAAATAAAAAATTTCAGTTATTGATTGAATAATTTAATAAAACCTGAAAAATTAATTTGCTCATATTATAGAAATACATCAAAGTAAATCGGCTTACCGTTGAAATGGTTGTGAGTTTTCTCTGGGTTAAACCGCGCGAGTAGTAATAGAACACGAATGTACCCTAAGTCCAAGATGCTTACGGTATTTTAGTTTGAGTCGTCGCCCTAAAATATGTCTATTCCTGTGATAAGAATTTTTATCACAGGAAAAATGCACTCATTGCCTAAATAATTGGTGAGAATGAGGTATTGAAGAAGCTAGGAATTTTATCATTACCACAGGAGTTAGTCTTAACCAGAAAATGTAACGATATTGTAACGGCGCTAAAGCTGCCGTTTTTTGTTGACGTTGCAAAAGTTTACATTTAAAATGGAATCGTCAAAATATGATGAGTATTTATTCTTATTTATCCTGAAAAATTGACATTCGATGAGTATATATTCCTGTTGGAAGCAAAAATTTAATCTTTTAAACTTCAATAAAGGTTACAAAAGTACAAATTGCTTCATATAATGTAACTAAAAGCGAGAAAGCAAATTGATTGTCAGAAGTGATGAATGCTATTGAATTTCCTTGGCTAACAGCCATAATCCTCTTACCCTTGGTGGCTGCCTTAGCCATCCCCCTAATCCCAGATAAAGAAGGTACAACCGTTCGGTGGTATGGTTTGGGAGTTGCGATCGCTGACTTTGCACTGATGATTTATGCCTTTTGGTATAAGTACGACTTCCAGAGTTCAAGACTCCAACTTGTAGAAAACTATCCTTGGGTACCACAGTTAGGTTTGCATTGGGCGGTGGGGGTTGATGGATTATCGATGCCCTTACTGCTTCTGACAGGTTTAATAAATACCCTCGCAATATTCGCGGCTTGGAAAGTTACCATCAAGCCGCGATTATTTTATGGTTTGATGTTAGCGATGTACAGCGCCCAGCTTGGCGTATTTGTCGCCCAGGATTTGCTATTGTTCTTCTTGATGTGGGAAATCGAGTTAGTGCCAGTTTACCTGCTGATTTCCATCTGGGGAGGACAAAATCGCCGTTATGCGGCTACCAAGTTCATTCTTTACACCGCCGCCGCATCAATATTTATCTTGATTGCCGGTTTTGCAATGGCATTCTCTGGAGATACCATCACCTTCGACATGGCGGCTCTGGGAATGAAGGAATACCCGAAAACCTTGGAATTGTTGGTTTATGCAGGTTTCTTGATAGCCTTCGGTGTGAAGTTACCGATTTTCCCTTTACACACTTGGCTACCTGATGCTCACGGTGAAGCATCAGCACCCGGTTCGATGATTTTGGCTGGTGTGTTGTTAAAAATGGGTGGTTATGCCCTTATCCGCTTCAATGTGGAAATGTTGCCCAATGCCCATGTGACTTTTGCGCCAGTGTTAGCGGTTTTGGGTGTAGTGAACATTGTCTACGGTGCTTGCTGTGCCTTCGCCCAAACCAATCTCAAACGCCGATTGGCTTACTCTTCAATTGCCCACATGGGATTTGTGCTGATTGGGATTGCCTCCTACACAGAACTGGGTATTAGCGGTGCAGTGCTACAGATGGTTTCTCACGGATTGATTGCTGCTAGCTTGTTCTTCTTGTCTGGCGTGACTTACGATCGCACCCACACCTTAATGATGGATAAAATGGGCGGTATGGCCAAAGTAATGCCCAAAACCTTTGCTCTGTTTACCATTGGTTCAATGGCTTCTCTCGCCTTACCCGGAATGAGTGGTTTTGTGGGTGAGTTGATGGTATTTTTGGGTATCGCCACCAGTGATGTTTACAGTTCCAGCTTCAAAGTTGTAGTCGTACTGCTGTCAGCCGTTGGCGTGATTTTGACACCAATTTATTTACTGTCGATGCTGCGTCAAGTGTTCTACGGTGAGCAAAGTGAAGAGTTGCACTTGGATGCTGTAATATCTGATGTCAAACCCCGCGAAATATTTATTACCGCTTGTTTGCTGCTGCCAATCATCGGAATTGGTTTCTATCCCAAATTGGCAACGCAGACTTATGATGTAAAGGCAGTGGAATTAGCCGCTCATGCTCGCCAAGTTCTACCAGTTGTTGCCCATCAGCAACCATCAAGTCTGTACTCGCGTATCTTCTCTGCACCAACATTGGCTAATTCTCAAGTTGAAAGTTCGATTAATATTTCTGAGTAAATTAACTTCCCATTCAGGCGGCTGTAAGTAAGTTCTAAATATTAGGGGAATAAAGGGGTGGTTACGAAACTACCCCTAAAATTTTGCCAACATATATCCTGAAGACAGATGAAGTCCTCAAAAATGAATATGAATACCAACTTACCTGTAGCCACAGAAATTATACCAATGGTCTTGCAATTGCAACCTGCGATCGCACTAACTGACGACCAGTTTTATGAGTTTTGTCAGCTAAACCGCGACTTTCGCATCGAACGTAATCCTGCTGGAGAATTAGTGATTATGCCCCCAACTGGTTCTGAAACCGATCAACATAACTTTGACGTTATTGTTCAGTTGGGTATTTGGGTAAAGCAAGATGGTACAGGTGTTGGGTTTGGTTCCAGTGGTGGGTTTACTTTGCCGAATGGTGCGGTGCGATCGCCGGATGCAGCATGGATAAAACGCGATCGCTGGGAAGCGATACCAGTAGAACTGCGAAAAAAGTTTGCGCCGATTTGTCCTGAGTTCGTGATTGAGTTGCGTTCTGAGAGCGATCGCTTGCAAGTTTTACAAGATAAGATGCAAGAGTATATTGATAATGGAACACAACTTGGTTGGTTAATTGATAGAAAACAACGCCAAGTTTTTATTTATCGTCCTAACACTGCGATTGAAGTTTTAAATAACCCTAAAACCCTTTATGGTGAAACATTGCTACCTGGGTTTGTTTTGGATTTAAGTCAAGTTTGGTAGGCAGTAAGCTAGTTTTATAGTGCCGAAAAAGGCCGCAAAATATCTCTCAAACTCTGATTTCTCCGTGTCCTCTGTGCCTCTGCGGTTCGTTATTCCGTAACTCATGCGTAAGTCCTATTTACCTTAGAACTGCCACGCTTATTAATCCAACGCTACCAAATTCGGCTGATTGTTTTCGATCCAGAAGAGGAGGCGAATGCCTCCAGCACACTTCGTGAACGTAAAATGGCAAAAGTAGAACAGTACCGTCAACTTATTCAAGAACTGTTGCTAGCTTACAGCGAAATCAAAGGCAGCAACGAAGAAGTGGAAGCAGAAGTTATTTTTGATCGAGAACGCGTTGGGCTTTGCCCCGCCGTAGGCATCGCTACCAACTTGTCAACGCGGGGTGGTCAAATAAGCGCCGTGTATATGGTTGTGTTTTGCATCTAGATATTAAAAATGAAAAAATTTGGATTCAACACGATGGTACCGAAGGAGGTATCGCCAATGAACTTATTAGTCGAGGTATACCCAAAAAAGACATCGTTTTGGCTTTTCATTCCCCCTTTAAACGACAATTTACCGAGTTCGCTGTTGGTTAATATAGCTGAGATTTCAAAGGAAATAGTCCCAAATCACATCGGGTTGGCGTTAGCTGCTTCCGGGTTGGCGTTAGCTGCTTCCGGGTTGACATTTGCTGCTTCCGGGTTGGCATTTGCTGCTTTCGGGTTGGCATTTGCTGCTTTCGGGTTGACATTTGCTGCTTTCGGGTTGACATTTGCTGCTTCCGGGTTGACATTTGCTGCTTCCGGGTTGACATTTGCTGCTTCCGGGTTGACATTTGCAGCTTCCGGGTTGGAACTCCGTATTTTGGGCGAACTACGCATCGTAAAATTGGTTTCAAGGGCTTTCAAACCAAGCTAGAGATAAAAAACATTCAAATTAATGGAGATACAGCAACTTTAGAGGCAAAAGAAAAAACTATCCGCAATTATGACTTGTCTGTTATGCCTCCTGATGCGCCTAAGACAACTGAATCCCACACAGATCATCTGTTCAGCTTTGTTTTACGCAATGGTCAGTGGGAGTTATCTTCAGATCAATTGCTGAATGTCCCTAGTCCACCTACTAAGCCTGACGAAAAATCAGTTCCAGTTGATCCTAGTGTGACTCCAGCAGATCCTCTAGCTCCTCAAACTTATATTTAAGTCAAGTTTGGTAAAAAATGAATTCAAAATCTTAAAGTTGATCTTAATAAACAGGTTTAGAGCTGAGAGTTATGGATGCAGGAGAATTACTCAGACGCTACGCCATAGGTGAAAGAAATTTTTCTGGTGTCAATTTTAGTCGTCTACACTTGGAAGAAGTTGATCTGTGTGGGGTAAACTTAAATGGTGCTGAGTTGAATGGTACTCATCTTAATGATGTGAATCTGAGTTACGCAAATTTGAGTAATGCCAGTCTACAAAGGGCTACGCTGCTTGGAGCAAATTTTGAAGGTGCTAATTTAAGTAATGCTCGTCTTGACGGAGCTGAAGCAGAGTACGCTAACTTCAAAGCAGCTAATCTGAGTCACGCCAACTTGTCTGGCAGTTTTCAAGGAGTGGACTTTAGCTATGCAGATTTGAGTAACATTTATATGGATCATGGCTCGATAGAAGAAGCAAATATTAGTTATGCCAACTTAAGCAATATCACGACATACCAAAGTACGTTAGATAAAGTTAACCTGCGAGGTGCAAATCTAAGCAATGCTTTCTTTAGTGATCAAACAAGACTACGAAAAGCAAATTTGATTGGTGCTAACCTTACAGGTATGGGTATAGGTGAACTTCTTACAGACTGTATCTATGATACTGAGACAATAATTGACGAAAAAACAAGATATCTTTCTATACCTGGAATAGGTCTTTTCGATATTTTTGAACGAGCTATTTTTATTGGTTATGGAGAAAATTTAAATTCTGCTAACTTAGAAAATACCGACCTTAGTGATTTGGATTTGAGCGAGGCTGATTTAAGCTATGCAAATTTGAAAGGTACGAATCTAAGCAATAGCTCTCTTTTTCAAGCAAATTTAGAAGGTGCGGATTTAGAAGGAGCAAATTTGACAGGTGCTGACTTGGAAGGAGCAAATTTAAACGATGCTTATCTTTATAACGCTATATTTTGCAGTACCGTTATGCCAGATGGAAGCATAAGGGATGATGATTGTTAGCAGCGATGCTCAAGAATCTCTCCCTAACCTTCGCTCAATGTTCCAATTTTCTTACAGCAGTTTTCATGTATTTGAACCACATCCGTCGTAGGGGCACAGCAGTGCTGTGCCCCTACCCGCGTGGTCTATTTACCTGAAAATAGCTGTAAAAAGTCTGTCAACAAATTCTTGTTTTGAAAAGTAGCTCGAATTGTATCGCTATTATTATAATCAACGATAACTTCAAACTTTTCAAATTCCCCAACTGGACTGTCAATCTTAAGTGTATCCAGCCCACTAATTGCATCATCAATACTATCAAATTCGTATCTCTTTCCGAAAAGCGGAATTACAACTATATTACTAATGTAACGCTCAAGACAATTTCTAAGCGTTTCCATAAACCGATCTACTTCTTCTTGAGAAACTCCCATCAAAGCCTGTCGTAGTTTTTCTTTATCTGAACTAGTAAGACTATCAAGTTGTCTAAAGGCTGTACTATAGCTTTCGTCAGGAGTATCTTCATCAAAAGCAACATCAAAATCAATTACTTGAAATGCTGATACTACACCTTTATAGGGAATATAAATAACTGCAAAGCCATTATTTTTTAGTTGTTCTAGCGCTGGCTTTGTGAAATCTCCAGCTAATACTACCCCATAAAAGGGTGCAGATAGATGATGAAGCTCAATAATAGGTAATATCGCCCCTTGGATTTCCTGAGCTTTATTCTTTGAGTGCTTTGTATATCTACGCCACGCAGATTCAATAAATGTAACAGGTCTGCCAAGCTTATTATCGGTGCCATCGACTTCAATCACAAAATCTAGATCATGCTTATTTCCATATTTATCTTCCCAAGTAACCTTTTTACCACTTCTAGCTGGACGCGATCGCTGCCAGTCAAGATAGTAGTTTTTGACTTGGGCAAATTGCTGTAGTCGAGGCTTAAGAATATCATAAAGTACGATATCTTCAAGAAGTTTGCCTAGTTGCTGACCAAACTTGTGTGATGGTGATAGTGCCATAATCTAACTTTCTAGCCAAAGTCTTCCTTCATGTAAAGGAATATTATGTTTTCTGTTTTTCCACTTGACATTACGCTCTCTAATTTTCTCAAAAGACCATAAGCAAAACCCCGCCTCATTTGCTAATTTTCCAAACCACTGCTCAACTGGAACATACACCCCATACGGAGCCGAATCTCCAACTACAATGCAAATCTTGCAATCAGATGTTGTAACTCGACGAAGGGCATGGAATACAGATCCCATATCAATAAAGTATGCGGCAATCATTGTGTGATAAGCCTTGTTGCCAGCTTTAGTCTCTCGGACTTTTTCTAGCTCTTTACAAACAGGAATTAGCTCATCTCGAATTGGCTCAAGGATAGGATCAGCGATCAAAGCATCCAATTTCAATCGATCCTTTGACACATGTTGCGAACTTGAACGAATCAGAAACTTGCGAACTGTATCATGTAAATCCCCCCAAGAGTTAACCTCGCCCCAAAAGGTCATTTCGAGACGCGTTGCATCAGCATAGTCATAGTTGTTTGCATACGGTGGAGAGGTTATTACTAAATCTATTGACTTATCGGGAATACCTTCTAAAATCCTTGCATCTTCTTTAAGGAGGGTAGCTTGGCTTGCTGTTCTAAGACACTGCATATAACGCATATCTTCTAACATCAAAGCGACTTGGGTATCTAGTGCATCAAGTGGTTTAGAAATCTTGGCTTTTCGTTTGTTTGGAAGAATATATTGCCACTGCGCCGTGCCTACATAGCTTGACAATCGTAAAGTAGCAGAGATTGCTAGAAAAGTGAGAGACTGTAACTCTTCAGATAGGGTTGGAGCTAGTTCTAAATAGGCTTGCCTGATTTTGAAGAGATATATTAATACCTCCTCGGTGTAGCATTTGCTTAATAACACTGGCATTTTGTCTGGAAACTTTGGCTGAAGATTAGCAGCAAGATTTTTAATCTCAGCGATCGCTGACAAAAACTCATAGGTATGTATCTCCCATGAGAGCTTTCCTTGTGCAAGCCGATAAACAAAAGGGTGCGCTTCAATGCCGTAGGAATTCACACCAAGTTTATCAGCAGCAATACAAACAGTGCCAGAACCTGCAAATGGATCGAGGACAATTTTCGGTTCCAGTTCTGCGATTACTCCTTCAACCCAAGTTGCTGAAAATCCAGCAGAATACCTAAACCATCTATGAATAGGTAATTTCATATTGTCAGTAAATGTGCCTGTTCTTTCTGTAATAGCTCTTGATTGAAAATCATTGCGAAGTTCAGGCATCAAATTTAAAAGCTAAAGTTAATAGGGCTTACTTATTTTAAATTAGTATTGACTAGATTCAGAAAAAATCAGCTAAAACTTACGGTCAAGATTTAGGCTATGCTTTGGCTGATTCAGAATCAACTTTGTTGGCAGAAACTATAGGTGGCAGAATTGAGTACGTTTTACGTAATGTCGAAATGACAATTGATCAACACAATTTTATTACTCCTGTAGCATGGTTACAAACCAACACAGGCGGAGAACAATTGCTTTTAGGGCGAGAAGTTGTATTTGATAAATTTAATATTGAATTTAGGCAAGCTGAGGAGCAAATTATTTTTACATGGCGTGAAGATTTGAAGTTATAAAAAAGTGGTCTAACCGCTAATGTTTGGGTTCCAGTGGTGGGTTTAGTTTGCCTGTAATTTTGCTCAAACTTGAGTTGGTGGATGCCAGCCAGCAGACACCCAAGCTTGCCTAACGGTTACAGCATAAGAATTGTTCAGTTGCAAAGCTAATACAGTTGCACGACCACAGGCAGTCAAACCTGTAATCTGAGTGCCGTTGTTTGCCCAAGTGAAATGACGCGACCATTTTTGTTGACGAGGGTTGAAGAGTTTGACTTTACGGTTCGTTACTGGATCTCTGGCATGGGTCTGAATACCTTTGTAGGCATTGCATAACCTACAGGCAAGCCACAGATTCTCCTCATCGTCAGTACCCCCTGCTGCTTTGGGAATGATGTGTTCAATTTCTAAAATTCCTAAAACATACTTTTGGAGACTAAGGCAATAACCACACTGATGATTGGCCTGTATTCGTATCTGCACCCGGACTTGTTCAGGAATCTGGCTCACTAGCTTAAGGGTTCAATTAACCCACGTTTGACAGCTTCGCTCAAGGCAGTGGCTTTTCTTAAAAGTCCTTCTTGATAGACCTGCATCAGGGTTTGTAACTCTGAGCGATCGCCTTCACTAAGAGTACCTGATTGTTGGCGATCGAGCAGTTCACTTAATCGGGCATCCTGTGCCGATTCCATTTGCAGTTCGGTCAGCACCAGCACTTCTTCATCAGAAAGGACAGAGACAGGCTCAAGGTCGGTAACGTCCCCACTGACGGGCGGAATTGAAAGTTGAATAGTATCTACTAAAATGCTGGCAACATCACGATTTGCCAACCGTGCAAAGCGTTCTGCACGTTGGAAAATATCGTCTGGTAGGGTAATGATGATTTGGGTACTCATAGCTCTTGTAAATACTCCTCTCTATTCTCACTTGCAATTAGTAATTATGTGTTTCAGGGTAACAAAAACTGAAGAATATAATTTAAGACACTGCACGGTGAAGCGTTATTACCTGGGTTTATTTTAGATTTAAGTCAAGTTTGGTAGAGAAAAATTTCAATGCTTGAGAGTTTAAACATATATTATGGGCAAACTAACCTAGTGGTCAAATTATTATCACTAGATAAAAACCGAATCGGACAACACCATTATGTACGAACCCATCAATCTTGATAAATTAAGAGATCAATCTGCTAACCACCACTCTCAAACACCCTTCCAGCATCAAATTGAGGCATTTGAAGCCCTGAGTAAAACATTTAAATTTGGCAGTGAAAAACCGGGTAAGTAGGTAGGCACAAATTAACCTAACTATGTAACAAAATGTAAAACCGCCAAAGTCCTTGTGATTGCTTCGTTACACTCCGTTTCACTCGCAATGACATACTTATAAATTTTCCCACCCACCTACTTAGTGGAATTTTAGTACTTCCTACAGGCGCTGGCAAGACATTTACGGCTGTCAGATGGTTATGTGATCATGTAATCCCTAAAAATATTAAGATCCTTTGGTTAGCTCCTTCATTTTACCTGTTGGATCAAGCATTCGATACCTTTAAAAATAGTGCTAGGGATATTCCAGAGCCGAAGAAAACGTTAAATATTCGGTGCGTTTCTAGCAGTCCTTCTCATGCTGAAGCATCATCTATAAAACTGACCGATGATATCGTCATCATGACGATACAAACAGCTATCAATAATTTACATCCTAATTCTGTAGACAACTCTGGTAAAAAGTTTGAGACAGCTTTTATAAAATTTATTGATAGTTGTAAAAAAACAGGGCTTTTTGTAGTAGTTGATGAAGCTCACCATTCACCAGCTTATGGTTGCAGAAACTTATTAATTGGTGAAAACGATTCTGCTTTAGGACTTCGAGGGTTATTTCCAGGATTACATCTGTTAGGTCTAACAGCTACACCAACTTATAATAATAAGGCTAAAAGGGGTTGGCTTTGGAAAATATTTGATAATGGAATTATTTATGAAGCTAAAAAAGAAAGTTTAATCTTACAAAAAGTTTTAGCAAGACCTAACTATATTGAAGTGTCAACGGGGAAAAAATGGGAAGTTGATGACGGATTATACGACCGACTAGTTAAGCAACATAAAGACCTCCCAGAATCGATTATTGAGAAACTTGCAACTGATAAAGATAGAAACAATTTTATAGTAGACACTTATATATCAAATAAAGATGCTTATGGTAAAACTATTATCTTTGCTGACCGTTGGTTTCAATGCGTCTATATAAAAAAATGGCTTCTCGAAAAGGGTCAGCTTCTTAAAAAGGACATTAAAGTAGACGCAATTTATTCACATATAGATGCTGATCCAGGTTCTGCGGAGGCAAGAAATAAACGTACTCAAACTGATAATCAAAGGATTATGGAGGAATTTAGAGATGGTAAGCTTGATGTTTTAATCAATGTACGAATGCTAACAGAGGGTGTTGATGTTCCTAATGTTCAGACCGTATTTATTACTCGCCAAACAACAAGCTCTATCTTAATGACTCAAATGATTGGTAGAGCATTAAGGGGTGAAAAAGTAGGAGGTAGCAGTGAGGCAAATATTGTTTTATTCTTCGATGAATGGAAACGTTTAATTGATTGGGCTAACCCAACAGGTGGCGGTATAGATCCTCGTCCAAAGCCTCATACAATAGATTATCCACTCGAATATATATCAATTCGTCTAATCGAAGAACTATCGAAGTCAATTGAGAGCGGTGGAGATTATCGAATAGAATACAAAAAAATATGTCCTATTGGATGGTATAAAACTGAAATTGTATATGCTGACGCTGATAATAAATATGAATCAATGGAAGCATCTACTGAATTTGTCATGATATATGAACATACAAAAGACAAATTTAAGGCTTTTATTAAATCCATTCTTTCCGCAAACTTACAAGATGAATGGTCTAAAGAATATCTTGATGATGAATGGATGCAGCCTAAAGTTGAACAATGGATAAATAAATATTTTGACCGCAAAACTGATGATATTGGACAAAAGCTTGAGTCAGATTTAATTAAGATTGTTCGCCACATTGCTCAAGATCCATATCAATCTGCACCAGAATACCATTCATTTGAGCAAAGAGAAACCTATGACTTAGATAAAATTGCTTATAAAGTAATTGATTTTTCATCTCCCTTAAAATACGAATATTTAGGCAAAGAGTTTTCTCAACCTGAAACATTGTGGAAAGTTTTTTACAAAAGCTTGATTCGATTTGAAACAGCTGTTGATGCAGCAATTAGAAACATTATTAATCCTAAGCCTGAAGGTGAAACTACTCCAGTTGTGATTCTTCCACTAGAAATAAGGGACAAAGAACTAAACGAAGTAGAAAAAGAAGAAGTTAAAAAACGAGATGGGTATGCTTGCCTCTGCTGTGGAGTCAATACCAAAGGTAAATTACAAATCGATCATATTAAACCGTTTTCTATGGGTGGTGAAACATCTAAAGAAAACTCACAAACTCTGTGTGTTACTTGCAATAGATGTAAAGGCCAGAATGAAATTGATTTTCGGTGTAATACAACAAAATTGAGTATTGCAAAAAATCTTGATTTATCATTTACATCAGAAGGTGAAAAGGCTCTAAAGGATCTAACAAGAGTAGTTAACTTCTTTTACCGTTGCAAAGCAGTTTCCAAAATTGATTGGGAGGTATATACTTACACTTACAACATATATTTGTACCCTAGTAACAATCCTGAATGGTTGCTTAAACATAAAACAGAACTTCTTAAGTTAATTAAAAATAAGCTTGGTTGTCATGCTGAACACATCAATGTTACTACGATGAAATAAAATTACTAATTTGAAATTAGTATTGACTAGACTCATCAAAAATCGGGACTGAGAAATAAATCTCAGTCCCGATAAAAAAGCGGGTTAACCGCTATTTAGATAGTTAACCCGTGCAGCTTTGGGAACGCGCAGAGAAATTGTTATTGCAATACCAACTTCACGTTAGCGTTTTGCAGACCGCGTTGTTTTACTTCAGCCAAAGTTTTGTTAACTGCATACTTTTGGTTGATTGAATTGATCAACTCGGTTTGGTTGTGCTTCTTAGCAACTCCCCACAAGTCAGCAATTAGGTCAAAAGAACCATCGCTGTTGCGAGACCAGCCGAGGTCATATTCGCCATCCAACATAGCAACGATGTCAGAACGGACACGCTGACCGTTATAACCACGGACATCAGCTTCAGTCTTTACGCTGATACCTAAGTCGCGCAAGGAAGCCTTGAGGATTTCAGCATCGGTGATCTTGGTACGCAGGGTGCTAAAGTGAGACATTTGGGTTTCCTCCAATGAGAAGATTGAGAAAAACGACAACGGTTTGTTTTCGGCGAAGCCGCGCTTATCAGGATGCGGCTTTTCTTATAACTGCTAGCATTGGGAGCTAGCCTTTCCCCCTGGGATGGCAGAGGAAAGCTTTTAAAACTCCATTCGCTGATATTCAGCTACGGAGGATGCTGCGGGGCGTGCGCGCTGTCTGGCCCAATCTCTCAGAGCCGTTACTTGTTCTTGCATCGTTCGAGACAGCGGCAATGTTGCCTTCAGTGCAGCAATAATATCTAGTTGGGTGAACTCCCGATCTTGGGCAAAAGCTTCATACATTGCCGCAACGATCGCTTGCTCAACTTCTGCCCCAGAAAAGCCGTCAGACATCTTGGCTAGTTGCTCAAGATCAAATCGAGAGATGTCTTCACGGCGCTTGGTCAGATGAATATTGAAAATCTGCTGCCGTTCTTCCGGTGTTGGCAGATCGACAAAGAAAATCTCATCAAAGCGTCCTTTCCTCAAGAACTCCCCAGGTAAGCGTTCTACTCTGTTGGCAGTTGCCATCACAAACACTGGTGATTTCTTATCTTGCATCCATGTGAGGAAAGAGCCGAAGATTCTACTGGAAGTGCCCCCATCAGAATCAGACGAACCTCCACTACCAGCAAAGGATTTATCCAATTCATCGATAAACAAAATCGCTGGGGAAATAGATTCTGCTGTTTTCAGGGCGTTTCGCAGATTTGCCTCACTTCGTCCCACCATTGAGCCGTCGTAGACTCGCCCCATATCTAACCGCAACAGTGGTAAACCCCACAGCCGGGAAGTAGTTTTGGCAATTAATGACTTACCGCAACCGGGAACTCCGAGAATTAACATCCCCTTTGGTTGAGGCAAACCATACTCTCTCGCTCTTTCTGTAAAGGCGTTAGAGCGTTGCTTGAGCCATCTTTTTAACTCTTCTAAGCCACCTACAGCATCAATGGTTTCATCTTCTTCAATGTATTCTAAGATCCCATTGCGCCGAATTAGTTGCTTTTTCTCAGATAAAACGATATCTACTTCATCTTCCGTCAAACGCCCTGTAGTTACCTGTGCCTTCCGATAGACTTTCTCAGCTTCATCTTTAGTTAGACCCAAAGCGGCTCTGAGAAGCTTTTCTCTGGCTTCTGTTGTCACCCGCCGACCACGATTTTGCTCTATATGGAGAGTTAATACCTTATTCAACTCAGCCATATCTGGCAATGTAAAATCGAGAACGACAACTTCTTTTTCCAGTTCTATTGGTACTTGCTGCATTGGGGACATCAAAACGATATTCTTTTGCGTACCTTTAAAGCTGGCGATCGCATCACGCAACGATCTATTAGTTGCAGGCGCATCTATAAATGGATGTAAATCTTTAAGAATAAATATACTAGGTTCTTTCTGCCGAATGATCCACTCAATCGCCGCCTCTGGAGACACGGTATTATGTTGGGTGACATTCCGGGGTTGACCATACTCCACAATCCCGTGTGTTACTGTCCAAATAAATACTCGGCGCTGGGGCTTTAACAACTGGGCGATCGTCGAAATTGCTTGCTCGGCCCGCTCTTCCTCGGAGGTAACAAGGTAGATTAAAGGGTATTGAGCTTGAATTAGGATATTGAGCTCTTCTTTCATACTTCGACCTACTTGAGACCTTATAAAGACAGTAGAGACATTGCTTCTGGTAAAGACAACCGAATCATCAATAATTCCTATCTATTTAGCAAGGAACTAACTCTTCCTCACCCTTGGGATTGGTTTCATCTTCATCCATATCAATGGAAAGATGTTTTTGACCAACTAATCCTGGTTGATTGCCCAAAGCAACCAGTTCCCCATCACGTAAGACTAGTGAGCTATCACAAGTTGGACATGAATAAACTCTATGAGTCCGCCCGTAAGAAGAATCTTCTACCTCGTCAACCAATTCTGCATTAGACAGGTAAAACACGAGGGCACGTTCGGCAAGCTCTGACATTGGTTCAGAATCGACTGCTGAACGAATCTTCAGTTTTCTGTGCAACTCTGGCGATAAATACAAAGTGACCTTTTGCTTAGTTTGCGTTTGCATATAACTCTTTAACGGTCTTACCCGGGTATGTATATCAAGTTATCGGTTCTTTTCTTGCTTGTCAAGACGGTAAAACGTTTTAACGGCACTTTTGTTACATTTGTTTACAATTGGGGCTGAAACGGTATTTAATTGAGCGATAAATCGCTGACTACGAACCTCTCAGAATTATGCACTCAAAACCTGAAACCTCGATCCCCCCGAACCGTATTGCCTCCCAACCCTCCTTAAAAAGCAATACGCTTGGGTTAAGCCTCAAACTCTTTGTCAAAGTCAATTTTTTTAACGAACCACAGAGACGCAGAGGAAACAGAGAGAAGAAAAAAATGCTTAACTGAACTGTATTGCCTTAAAAAGGGGGCGATCTTAATTGATTGGCATAGTTTTCCCAACAATGGGACGATAGATTATTGGATAAGCTATTTGTAAGGCTGTATGTGTAAAGAAATAAGTCCAACTGAACAAAATAAAGATATTGTTCTTCAGTTCTATGGAGCTTTCGACAGGCGGAATATTAGCCAGGCTTTCGCACTTCTGTCTCCTAATTTTGTCGCTCACATGGCTGGCACACCTGCCCCTCTTGACAGTGAAGGTTTTAAACAGTTCGGTATGGCTTTCTACTTAGCCTTTACGAACGGTCAACATACATTTGACCAAGTGCTTGTAGAAGAAGATAAAGTCGTTACTTGTGGAACATTTACAGCTACGCATCTTGGTGACTTCCAAGGTCTTCCTTCAACGGGTAAGCAAATTAAGTTATCAATCATGCACATTGATCGCGTTGAAAACGGCAAAATTGTAGAGCATTGGGGGCAAGGTGATGCATTTGGATTGATGCAACAGTTGGGTATTGTCTTTTTACCAGGGCCTGCACTTTTGCCACATATGCTTAAAAGTCTTTTATCAAAGCTGTTTCAGAAGCCAACAGAAATTAATAACTTGGGTGTTTGATCTTCTGAACAAAGGGGGCAGGCGAGATTTTTCCCGGAATGGGAATTAGCGATCGCTAAACCAACGATAAATCAATGATTGCCTGACTTGGCTTATTTTTTCATTATTTGGAGCGTCAGCGGATTAAAGTTGAACACCTTGCCGGTTGTAAACAATTGATATCCACAGGAGATGCCAGCGAATGACACTAGCATCGAAAAAAGGGAAACTGAGCCGATTACCACACCACTGGCAATAAACAGGGCAATTCCGATGCCAATCAACACCCATCCGAGTTTCCGATGATCGCGCCCACCCCAATTCAGAGCTACTACACCTCCCATACAGAGCAAAATTCCAGGTGTGCTGCGTAAATAAACACTGATATAAATGCTTGTACTTAAAAATGTAATCCCTGCTAGGATTAGTCCTAAGCCAATAAGCTTACTGGCAAGAACTACTTGATCTTCCTCTTCTTTAGCGATCGCAGGTGCTGTAATTTTTGTTGGCGCGGAGTTTGGTGTAGGATTTTTTGTGGCAGATGCAGAGTGCTGCTGCACCCTAAACATGAAAGTTATTTTGTCTCCCTGCCCAAGAGAAACTCTGTCTCCCGGTTGCAGGGGGGAAAAAACTTGAGGTTGAAGTTTTACACCATTAATATATGTACCATTAGAACTGCCCAAATCAGTGATGTGGTATTCATCCCCATTTACCCAAATTTGCGCGTGGATGCGAGATGCCACATCCGAATCTGGTAAGCCAGAAACATCAATATTTGGTGGTTTTTGGTCGTTTGGCTTACCGATGCAAATTACAGAAAGATTTGGTGGAAATTGCAAAGATGTGTTGGTTTGGAAGTGAAAAAGCTCCAAAGTTAGCTCGGCTGTCTGAGATGGACTGTACATGAGTTGTGTGATAAAGCACTTACTCTGAGCTTGCTCTACCGCGAACTCAAAAGAGAATGGTAAATATGCTGAAAAGAATATTGAATTTTTAATGAGCGCTCTTTTGGTGCAGTTTCCCGATTCGGGAATAAATCGTAAATTGGGGAAGGTATTGATCTGAGTTTCTGGTATTTCTATAAAATCAGTGACTTTGACAAAATGTGTAATGTAAATGGCTACTGCTAATAAAATCTATACAGGACTTACGCAAACAATAGCCGAAAAGAGTGATTTTCTTCTTAGGGCAATTCATGAATTGCCCCTACAGCGTGTGGTTTTGCGTAAGTCCTACTGTAGTTTGGGGCGAAGAATTTATCGGTTTGCCGCCAGCTTCTTCGGAGTCATTGCCCTGTTGATAATTCTGTGGGGTTGTACTGCATCTGATTTTAACGCCGGAGCGATCGCCTGGAAAACTTATAACAACTCCCGTTATGGCTTTGAATTTCCATATCCGAGTAACTGGACTTCTTTAGCAGCCCCAGCAAATGATGATGGAATCGCGTTTATTTCACGACAGGATAACTCAGTGGAGATTCGGGGGTGGGCAAGTCAGCAGCTAGCAAATTCGATTGTTACAAACCAAGAGTCTGTGAAAAAGATAAAACCCAACTTTCAGACCGCCCAAGGAGTATCTGGGGTAATGGTTGTAGAAGTTGATCAACAAGTAGGTTCGATGACACTGACATTAACTCAGAGTCAAGTGAAATACTGTTGGCGGGGACAAAGCAAAAGCCAAAAATTTCCAGATTACTATCGTTTGTTTTATTACATTGCCCAACAGTATCGGATTTCCAAGTCTTGAAATATTTGTCATTTGTCATTTGTCATTTGTCATTTGTCATTGGGCATTGGGCATTGGTTATTCTCCTCATCTCCCTCATCTCCCTCATCTCCCTCATCTCCCTCATCTCCCCACTCCCCACTCCCCACTCCCCCAAAATCCACATCTCCACTAGAATGATGATTGAGACGGGACAGAAACCTGATAGATTTAGCTATGAGCAAGTAAAAACTGGTGAAGATGAAAGTCCTGGTTATTGGCGGTGATGGATATTGCGGTTGGGCAACTGCTCTTTACCTTTCCAATCGAGGTTATGAAGTTGGAATTTTAGATAGTTTGGTGCGGCGGCATTGGGATAATGAACTTGGTGTTGAAACTCTCACTCCGATCGCACTAATTCAGCAACGCCTCCAGCGCTGGCAAGATTTGACGGGTAAATCTATCGACTTGTTCATCGGCGATATTACTAATTACGAATTTCTCAACAAAACGTTACATCAATTTCAGCCAAACGCCCTAGTACATTTTGGTGAACAGCGTTCAGCGCCATTTTCCATGATTGACCGCGAACACGCAGTTCTCACCCAGGTCAATAATGTAGTTGGTACCTTGAACTTACTGTATGCCATGCGGGAAGATTTCCCGGACTGTCATTTGGTGAAGCTGGGAACGATGGGTGAATACGGTACACCCAACATCGACATCGAGGAAGGGTATATCACCATTGAACACAATGGACGCAAGGATACCCTACCTTATCCCAAGCAGCCCGGTTCAATGTACCATTTAAGCAAAGTCCATGATAGTCATAACATCCACTTTGCTTGCCGGATTTGGGGATTGCGGGCAACGGATTTAAATCAGGGTGTAGTTTATGGCGTCTTAACCGAAGAAACGGGGATGGACGAACTATTGATAAATCGGCTGGATTATGATGGTGTGTTTGGTACAGCACTAAACCGCTTTTGTATTCAAGCAGCGATCGCACACCCCCTAACCGTCTATGGTAAAGGTGGGCAAACTCGCGGATTTTTGGATATTCGGGATACAGTTCGATGTGTGGAATTAGCGATCGCTAACCCTGCCGAAGCTGGTGAATTCCGAGTATTTAACCAATTTACCGAACAATTTAGCGTCGGGGACTTGGCATTGATGGTGAAAAAAGCTGGTAACGCTATGGGATTGAACATAGAAATCAATCACCTGGATAATCCCAGAGTCGAGAAAGAAGAACATTACTTCAACGCTAAAAACACTAAATTGCTCGATTTAGGTTTACAGCCTCACTTGCTCTCTGATTCTCTACTCGATTCTCTGTTAAACTTTGCCATCAAGTATCAGAAACGAGTTGATCATAAACAAATTCTGCCTAAAGTCTCTTGGCACAGAAATTAGGGTAAACTCTGCGTGCGGCTGATAACAGAACCTTATTTAACTCAAGTCAGTAATTGGCCTAAAAATGGTCGTCATATTTTAGCACAATATGACGACCATTCAATTGTTGTTTATCAGGCGTATCGTCCAGCTATTGGTAACTTCGCCGCCACCTACGGTTATTTTGGTGGTGAGTTCAGTTTTGACCGCATGAGTTGGATCAAACCTAACTTCCTCTGGATGATGTATCGTTCTGGATGGGGTACACAAAATGGGCAAGAGGTAGTATTGGCTATTTGGATTAAGCGTTCGGCTTTTGATGAAATTTTAGCGGCGGCTGTTCATTCCAGCTACGTTCCAGAACTTTATTTCAATAAAAGTGCATGGCAAAAAGCATTGAGGCAATCACAAGTCCGCCTACAATGGGACCCAGACCATCACCCATCTGGGACAAAATTAGGGCGGCGCGCTATTCAGTTAGGATTACGTGGTCAAGTGCTAGCTGCTTACGCCAAAGATTGGATTATTAACATCGAGGACATCTCGGACTTTGTACAAAAACAGAGACAAAATATTAAATCCGACTGTGCAGAATTGATTACACCACAGGAGACAGTTTACTCCGTGTTTGATACCGAAACGCAAGAAAAGCTGGGATTATCTGCCTGTACTGAATAGTTTTATATGAGAATTGCTCTATTTACCGAAACCTTTTTGCCCAAGGTTGACGGCATTGTAACGCGCCTGCGCCATACCGTTGACCATTTACAGCGCAGTGGTAATCAAGTGCTGGTGATTGCCCCTGATGGAGGCATCACAGAATACAAAGGCGCTAAAGTTTACGGCGTTACTGGCTTTCCTCTGCCATTGTATCCAGAATTGCAAATGGCATTACCCCGCCCAGCCATTGGTTACACCTTAGAAGAGTTTAAGCCAGATGTTATTCATGTCGTGAATCCAGCAGTTTTGGGTTTAGCTGGCATATTTTATAGCAAAATCCTCAAAATACCCTTAGTAGCGTCTTATCATACCCATTTACCCCAATATCTCCAACATTACGGCTTGGCGATGCTGGAAGGTTTTCTTTGGGAACTGTTGAAAGGCGCTCATAATCAAGCAGCTTTGAACCTGTGTACCTCCACAGCTATGGTGGAGGAACTGACAGCACACGGTATTGAACGTGTAGATTTATGGCAGCGTGGGGTAGATACAGAATTATTTCACCCCGATTTAGCTAGTGTAGAGATGCGATCGCGCCTATCACAAAATCATCCAGACAGTCCATTGCTACTTTACGTTGGGCGGCTTTCGGCTGAAAAAGAAATTGAGCGCATCAAACCAATTTTAGAAGCAATTCCCCAAGCGCGGTTGGCATTAGTTGGGGATGGTCCCCACCGTCAAGCATTGCAAAAACACTTTGCTGGCACAAACACTTATTTTGTTGGGTATCTGATGGGGAAAGAATTAGGTTCTGCCTTTGCGAGTGCTGATGCCTTTATTTTTCCTTCCCGTACAGAAACACTAGGCTTAGTACTACTAGAAGCAATGGCTGCTGGCTGTCCAGTAGTAGCAGCCCGTTCGGGGGGAATTCCCGATATTGTCACAGATGGGGTAAATGGATATCTTTTTGAGCCAACAGCAGATTTTCAAGGAGCGATGCCTGCGGCGGGCGGAGCCATCGCTGCTACTATTCGCCTATTAGAACAAAAACAACAACGAGACATCATCCGTCAAAATGCTCGCCAGGAAGCAGAAAGGTGGGGTTGGGCGGCTGCCACTAGGCAGCTACAAGATTACTATCAAAAGGTGATATTTTCTCAACAGTTGGCAAAATAGGGGAGTGAGACTGGGGCAATTAGAAACTCATTAATGGAGCTAAAAGACTCATTAATGGAGTTCAAAGCCTCATTAATGGAACTAAAAGACTCATTAATGGAGTTCAAAGCCTCATTAATGGAGCTAAAAGACTCATTAATGGAGTTCAAAGCCTCATTAATGGAGCTAAAAGACTCATTAATGGAGTTCAAAGCCTCATTAATGGAGCTAAAAGACTC
>NZ_JBALBY010000022.1:0-109801 GCF_036919575.1 Nostoc sp.
GGTTCAGAAGAGGAGGCTCTTGGTTCAGAAGAGGAGGCTCTTGGTTCAGAAGAGGAGGCTCTTGGTTCAGAAGAGGAGGCTCTTGGTTCAGAAGAGGAGGCTCTTGGTTCAGAAGACGAGCCTCTTGGTTCAGAAGAGGAGCCTCTTGGTTCAGAAGACGAGCCTCTTGGTTCAGAAGACGAGCCTCTTGGTTCAGAAGACGAGCCTCTTGGTTTACAACACAAGTCCGTAGCGATCGCCTGAAAATTTCCTTGTTTTCACTTACTTCACTTTTTGGCAACCTTGTCAATGCGTAAGTCCTATTAGGGACTTCCAATAAATAAATTACCCAATCTTGTGGGGTGGGCGTCTCGCCATTGGTGTCAACTTAAGCCTAAACGCTTATCCCACAGGCGTTTTACCCCCCTTAGTCCCCCCGATGTATTGGGGGGAAAAAAGAAAATCCGGTTCCCTCCCCTTTATAAGGGGAGGGTTAGGGTGGGGTAACGCGTTGAGTAATGGTCAGTGAATGAACTCAATATCACGTTTTGACAAGGGTTTCACGTTAAGTTGACACCAATGAGCAATGCGCTTTACCCCTACGAAAGATCTGGTTTTTCACGTCATACATATTTGGTATTTATTGTCAATGGATAAATCCGATAATCTAGCCCTTTCAAGGTGGGTAAAATTTTTGGATAATAATTCCTCTTTTCTCTGTGTTCTCTGTACCTGGAGTGGTTCAATAAATAACTTTTAAACCGCAGAGGCACGGAGAACGCAGAGAGGAAAGCAGAGATTTGATCAGCGACCATAAAAATTTTCTTAAATTCCCCAATTTGCTTACTCTTTGGGTTTCTGGAGAAATATTTGCCAGCTAGCTATGATTGATCATGATACTTCAGAGAGGGCTAGCAGCACTACTAGCTAAAGAGCAGCTGTATCAGGGTTAAAATTAACTCAACCATTGCCCAAAGGTCAAGAAGCGTTAAGCATTACCTGAAAGTACCTTAAGCAGGTACAGGGTGGAAAAAATACAAAAAACTTTTAAAGAATAAATCTCAGGATAAGGCTATGGCAACCGAACAGTTAACTAGAGACAGCGACAATCTAGATTTAAATCAGCTACTAAGAACGCTGAATGCTGTTAAACAAGGTGACTTCTCGGCTCGGATGCCTATAGATCATACTGGTGTGGCGGGGAAAATAGCTGATACGCTTAATGATATTATTGATCAAAATGAGCGGATGGCGGCGGAATTACAGCGAATTGGTAATGTTGTCGGCAAAGAAGGCAAAATTGCCGATCGCGCCTCTCTCGGAGATGTTCGCGGTTCTTGGTCAGATTGTGTTACTTCTGTCAATACTCTGATTAAAGATTTAGTCCAACCGACAGCTGAAACTACTCGGGTAATTCGAGCGGTCGCTAATGGTGACTTATCGCAAACGATCGCTACAGAAATTGACGGCAGACCCTTGCAAGGTGAGTTTCTTCAAACTGCTAATATCGTTAACACAATGGTAGATCGGCTTGGTTCCTTTGCATCGGAAGTAACGCGGGTAGCGCGTGAGGTGGGAACTGAAGGTAAGTTGGGTGTTCAAGCCGAAGTACAAGGTGTGGCTGGAACTTGGAAAGATTTGACTGATAACGTTAACTTGATGGCGGGTAATCTCACCGGACAAGTTCGCAACATTGCGGAAGTTGCCACTGCGATCGCAAATGGTGACTTATCCAAAAAAATCACCGTCAATGTGAAAGGCGAGATTCTGGAACTAAAAAACACCGTCAATACGATGGTGGATCAGCTTAATTCTTTTGCATCGGAAGTAACGCGAGTTGCCCGTGAGGTGGGAACTGAAGGGAAGTTGGGCGTGCAAGCTGAAGTTAAAGGAGTTGCAGGAACTTGGAAAGATTTAACTGACAACGTTAATTTGATGGCAGGGAATCTTACTGCCCAAGTCCGTAACATTGCGGAAGTGACAACGGCGGTAGCTAATGGCGACTTATCCAAGAAAATTACTGTGGATGTCAAAGGCGAAATTTTAGAGTTGAAAAACACCGTTAACATCATGGTGGATCAACTTAATTCCTTTGCATCGGAAGTAACAAGAGTTGCTCGTGAGGTGGGTGCTGAAGGAAAATTGGGCGGTCAAGCAGAAGTGCGCGGGGTAGCGGGTACGTGGAAAGACCTTACCGATAGTGTGAATTTCATGGCGGGAAGTTTGACGGCACAGGTGCGGAATATTGCGGAAGTGACAACGGCGGTGGCGAATGGCGATTTATCTAAGAAAATTACTGTGGATGTGAAAGGCGAAATTCTGGAGTTGAAGAACACTATCAATACAATGGTAGATCAACTGAATTCCTTTGCATCGGAAGTGACAAGAGTTGCCCGTGAGGTGGGAACTGAAGGGAAGTTGGGCGTACAAGCAGAAGTTCGCGGAGTAGCGGGGACTTGGAAAGATTTAACTGACAACGTTAACTTAATGGCGGGTAATCTTACTGGACAGGTGCGAAATATTGCCGAAGTTGCTACTGCGATCGCCAATGGTGATCTATCTAAAAAAATCACCGTCGATGTCAGAGGTGAAATTCTCGAACTTAAGAATACCATCAATATAATGGTGGATCAACTCAGTTCTTTTGCAAGTGAAGTAACGCGGGTTGCTCGTGAGGTGGGTAGTGAAGGTAAACTAGGTGTCCAAGCCGATGTGCGCGGCGTGGCTGGAACTTGGAAAGATTTAACTGACAGCGTAAACTTTATGGCGGGAAGTTTAACGGCACAGGTACGGAACATTGCCGAAGTGACTACCGCCGTTGCAACAGGCGACCTTTCCAAGAAAATCACTGTTGATGTGAAAGGTGAAATTCTGGAGTTGAAAAATACCATCAACACAATGGTAGATCAACTTAATTCTTTTGCATCAGAAGTTACAAGAGTTGCGCGGGAGGTGGGAAGTGAAGGTAAACTGGGCGTTCAAGCAGAAGTGCGCGACGTGGCTGGAACTTGGAAAGATTTGACTGATAGTGTGAATTTTATGGCGGGAAGCTTAACGGCACAGGTGCGGAACATTGCCGAAGTGACAACCGCCGTTGCAACCGGCGACCTTTCTAAGAAAATCACTGTTGATGTGAAAGGTGAAATTCTGGAGTTGAAAAATACCATTAACACGATGGTAGATCAACTCAGTTCCTTTGCAAGTGAAGTTACAAGAGTCGCCCGTGAAGTGGGAACTGAAGGTAAATTGGGTGTCCAAGCGGAAGTGAAAGACGTTGCTGGAACTTGGAAAGATTTGACTGACAGCGTAAACTTCATGGCGGGAAGCTTGACGGCGCAGGTGCGGAACATTGCTGAAGTTACGACTGCGATCGCAAATGGTGACTTATCGAAAAAAATTACTGTTGCTGTCAAAGGCGAAATTCTAGAACTTAAGAATACCATCAATATAATGGTGGATCAACTAAATTCTTTTGCATCGGAAGTCACAAGAGTTGCGCGTGAGGTGGGAAGCGAGGGTAAACTAGGCGTGCAAGCAGATGTGCGCGGCGTAGCTGGAACTTGGAAAGATTTAACCGACAGCGTAAACTTCATGGCGGGAAGCTTAACGGCACAGGTGCGAAACATTGCCGCCGTCACCACCGCCGTAGCTAATGGCGACTTATCTAAAAAAATCTCCGTTAATGTCAAAGGTGAAATTTTAGAGTTGAAGAATACCGTTAACACGATGGTAGATCAACTTAATTCCTTTGCAAGTGAAGTTACAAGAGTTGCGCGTGAGGTGGGAACTGAAGGGAAGTTGGGCGTACAAGCAGAAGTTAAAGGTGTCGCCGGAACTTGGAAAGATTTAACTGATAGTGTAAACTTCATGGCGGGAAGTTTGACGGCACAAGTGCGAAACATTGCCGAAGTTACTACAGCTGTAGCAAACGGCGACCTCTCGAAGAAAATCACTGTTGATGTGAAAGGGGAAATTCAGGAACTTAAGAACACCATTAACACAATGGTAGATCAACTTAATTCCTTTGCATCAGAAGTTACCAGGGTTGCCCGTGAGGTGGGAACGGAAGGGAAACTTGGTGTGCAAGCTTACGTCAGAGGAGTTGCCGGAACTTGGAAAGATTTGACGGATAATGTAAACTCAATGGCGGGGAACCTCACCGGACAAGTTCGCAACATCGCCGAAGTGACGAAAGCCGTAGCAAATGGCGACTTATCGAAGAAAATTACCGTCGATGCCAAAGGCGAAATTTTGGATTTGAAGAATACAACCAATACAATGGTTGATCAACTCAGTTCCTTTGCAAGTGAAGTAACGCGGGTGGCGCGGGAAGTGGGAACTGAAGGTAAGTTGGGCGGACAAGCGCAAGTTCAAGGTGTTGCCGGGACTTGGAAAGATTTAACTGATAACGTTAACTCGATGGCGGGGAATTTAACGGCACAAGTGCGCGGGATTGCCAGAGTTGTAACGGCAGTTGCCAACGGTGACTTGAAACGGAAACTAATGTTAGATGCCAAGGGAGAAATTGAAACTTTGGCAGAGACAATCAACGAAATGATTGATACCCTGGCGACCTTTGCCAATCAAGTAACCACCGTGGCGCGAGAAGTGGGAATCGAAGGGAAATTAGGCGGACAAGCTAGAGTACCTGGGGCGGCTGGGACTTGGAAAGATTTGACAGATAATGTAAATGAACTTGCTGCTACACTTACTACCCAGTTGCGAGCGATCGCAGAAGTTGCTACAGCTGTAACTAAGGGCGATTTAACTCGTTCAATTGCCGTCGAAGCACTAGGGGAAGTTGCGATACTCAAAGACAACATCAACCAGATGATTGCAAATCTGCGGGAGACAACGCAGAAAAACACCGAACAAGACTGGTTGAAAACTAACTTAGCCAAGTTTACCCGAATGCTCCAAGGTCAGCGAGACTTAGAAACCGTATCTAAACTAATTCTCTCAGAACTAGCACCATTAGTAGGAGCGCAACACGGCGTATTCTTCCTGATGGACTCTCTCGAACATACACCGTATTTAAAACTAATTAGTAGCTACGCTTACCGCGAACGCAGACATTTAGCTAACCGCTTCCAATTGGGTGAAGGTTTGGTGGGACAATGCGCTTTAGAAAAAGAGCGAATACTGTTGACAGATGTACCAAGTGATTATATAAGAATTGGTTCTGGTTTAGGAGAAGCAACTCCACTTAATGCTGTGGTGTTACCTGTGCTTTTTGAGGGACAAGTGACAGCAGTCATAGAATTAGCATCCTTCCGCCGCTTTAGCGAAATTCATTTGACATTCTTCGACCAACTTACCGAAAGTATAGCGATCGTCCTGAACACGATCGCCGCATCCATGCGAACTGAAGAATTACTCAAGCAGTCGCAATCTTTGGCTGAAGAACTCCAAACCCAGCAAAATGAACTCCGGGAAACCAACAAGCGTTTAGAACAACAAGCCCAATCACTCAAAACTTCCGAAGATTTACTCAAAGGACAGCAAGAGGAACTGCAACAAACCAACGCTGAATTAGAAGAAAAAGCAGAATTGTTGGCGATGCAGAAGAAAGAAGTCGAGCGCAAAAATCGGGAAATTGAACAAGCAAGGCTGTCTTTAGAAGACAAGGCTGAACAACTCGCGCTTTCCTCAAAATACAAATCAGAATTTCTCGCCAATATGTCCCATGAACTGCGGACACCGCTAAACAGCTTGTTAATTTTAGCGAAGTTATTAACAGATAATATCGATCGCAACCTCACCAATAAACAAGTCGAATACAGCCAGACAATTTACTCAGCCGGTACTGATTTATTGACCTTAATCAATGACATTCTGGATCTCGCTAAAATTGAATCTGGAACGATGTCAATTGACATGACCCAAATGCCATTGACAGAGTTGGGCGAACAAACTGAGCGTACCTTCCGAGAAATCGCTCAGAGCAAAGGACTGGCATTTGCAATTGAATTTACTCCCGAATTGCCACTGACTATATATACAGATGTCAAACGCTTACAACAGGTGTTGAAAAACCTGCTCTCCAACGCTTTTAAATTTACAGAGCATGGGGAGGTACGTTTACGGATTGCGGTAGCGAAGCAGGGATGGAGCAACGATCAGGAAACTTTAAATCGCGCCCAGCTTGTGATTGCCTTCTCAGTCAGCGATACAGGCATTGGCATTGCCCCCGAAAAGCAAAAAGTGATTTTCGAGGCATTTCAGCAAGCCGATGGCTCTACGAGTCGGAGATACGGCGGCACCGGATTAGGCTTATCAATTAGCCGCGAAATCGCCCGTCTCTTTGGCGGCGAAATTAAACTAATCAGTCAACCCGCTCAAGGTAGCACCTTTACATTCTACTTACCACAATTGAGTTCCGAGTTCCGAGTCCTGAGTCCTGAGTCAACACAGACGCGATTAATCGGGTCTAATACAGACGCGATGAATCGCGTCTCTACAATGATTAATGACGATCGCACTACTATTGAAAGAGGCGATCGCGTGTTACTAATTGTTGAAGATGACGTTAATTTTGCGCGTATCCTTCTAGAGATGGCGCAACAGCACGGATTCAAGGTAATCACTGCCCAAACCGGGAGTACAGGTTTGATGTTAGCGCAGCAATTCTTGCCTTCAGCCATTTTGCTAGATATCCGATTGCCCGAAATGGATGGTTGGACGGTATTGGATCGCCTAAAACATGACCCAAATACCCGTCACATTCCCGTACATATTATGACAGTTGAGGAAGGGAGACAACGCGGTTTGCAACTAGGTGCGATCGCATATCTGCAAAAACCCTTAACCAGCGAGATCATATCCGAGGCGTTGACAAAAATTAAAGGTTTTGTTGAGCGCCAAGTGAAAAATTTGTTGGTAGTCGAAGACGACGACACTCAACGCCTTAGTATTGTGGAGTTGATTGGTAACAGTGATGTTTCGACCACTGCTGTTGCTACGGGTGCAGCAGCCCTAGAAGCTATTCGCTCACAGCATTTTGATTGCCTCGTTCTCGATTTAGGGCTACCCGACATGACAGGGTTTGAACTGATCGACCAGATAAAGCTTCTACCTCACGGTAAAACTTTACCAATTATTGTCTATACTGGTAGAGAAATTAGCAAAGCTCAAGAAACGGAACTCAGACGGATTGCAGAGACAATCATCATTAAAGATGTGCGATCGCCCGAACGTCTCCTCGATGAAACAGCATTATTTTTACACCGAGTCCAAGCAAATTTACCTGCAACCAAACGACAAATACTCGAACAACTGCATTCCATAGACTACTTACTCACTGGCAAGAAAGCGCTAATTGTCGATGACGATATGCGTAATATCTTCGCCCTTACCAGTATGTTGGAGCGTTATCACATACAGGTTTTATATGCTGAAAATGGCAGAGAGGGGATTACTCTGTTAGAAAGTACACCAGATATTGATGTCGTTTTGATGGATGTAATGATGCCAGAAATGGATGGTTACGAAACAACACGCTTAATCCGCCAAAACGAGCAATTTAAATCTTTGCCGATTATTGCACTGACCGCTAAAGCCATGCAAGGCGATCGTGAGAAGTGTATTGAAGCCGGCGCCTCAGACTACATCACCAAACCCGTAGATACCGAACAATTGCTTTCACTGTTGCGTGTTTGGCTATATCGTTAACCGCAGAAAAAAGCGATCATGAAACACCTTGAGGGGAAAGTGGCATTGGTAACAGGTGCTACACGGGGAATTGGTAGAGGAATTGCTATAGGCTTGGCTGAGGCTGGTGCAACTGTCTACGTCACAGGTCGCAGCCTCAACAACTCATCGAGTGATGCAGTTTCAGGGAGTCTTAGTGAAACCCAATCAGCCATAGAGGAAGTTGGTGGTGTGTGCATTCCTGTCCAAGTAGACCACAGCGACGATCAGCACGTGCGTTTATTGTTTGAACGCATCCAAGATGAGCAGGATGGACAACTCGACCTATTGGTGAATAATGCTTACTCAGGAGTTCAGGCAATAAAAGACGCTTATGGGCAGCCTTTTTGGGATTTTGAACCAAGTCTTTGGGATGCTTGCAACAACGTTGGTCTTCGTAGTCACTATGTTGCGAGTATTTTTGCTGCCCGAATGATGACCAAGCGTAACTCTGGACTAATTTGCACCATTTCCTCATGGGGTAGTATGTCTTATTTTTTTAATATAGCTTATGGTGCTGGTAAAGCAGCTTGCGATCGCCTAGCAGCTGATATGGCTGTTGAGTTAAAACCCTATAATGTCGCTTCTGTTTCCATTTGGCCAGGTATTGTTGGTACTGAGCTTTTTTCCCGTTTTGCTTCCCAAATGAATCAAACCAATGCTACCGAAAAGAATAACTCATTCATCAGCGATCGCTACAACTGGGAAACTCCCTTATTAACTGGACGGGTGATTGCTGCACTTGCTTGTCAGCCAAATCTCATGCCCCGTACAGGACGTGTGCAGATTGTTGCCGAACTAGCCAAGCAATATGGAATTGTAGATGAAAATGGCCATCGGCCTGCATCGTTACGCTCTCTGCGTTTTGTGTTGCCGGCTGCACTACCTGTACTGAGAAAGTATTCATGGCTCATACCTGATATTAAACTGCCGTGGTCACTGCTGCTACTGAGTGCCCTTAGCTCGCCTAAGATTTAATTGTCCTCATTTTAACTTTGGCGATTAACTAATTTTGTGAATTTATGCTCTACTATCGGCATCAAAAAACTTCCCCTGTTTGGGCGTTGATTTTTTGCCCATTTTTGTTTTTTATACTATTGTTCTTTTGCGGAGATAATAACTTTTCTCCTTTGTATTCTTTCCATCCGAGAACACGTCTCAGACCAATTCTCAGATATTCTTCTTGAGATTCTATACTAATAGAAATCCGCCCTAAACGTTTTGCCACAGCAGCAGATGTAAAAGTTCCTGCGAATGGATCAAGCACAATACTACCCTGATTACTACTTGCAAGAATAATTCTCTCTAGTAATGATTCGGGTTTTTGTGAGGGATGATTTTCATATTCTTCCATTCGATATCTCACACGAGGAAAGTACCAGACATTACCAGGTACTTTTTGTGTATTGTATAGGCTTGGAACAGGTTTTCTATAATCAATCAACTTCCTCTGTGCGCCTGTTTTTGCTGCTATTTTAATATCACCTGAATTGAAAATATAATTGCTTCTGTCTTTAACACAGTGAAGTATTGGCTCATACATTGAGCCGAAGTATTTTGTTGCTTGAACTCCAGAACTATCGTAATGCCAAACAATTCGGCTAAGAATTACTATTTTCTGCCTTAAGTAAAGGTCAAAGTATGGCATCGCTTGAGTGCTTGTCATCACATATAGGGTTCCATTTGGCTTCAATATCCGAAGACATTCATCAAGTAATTTATATGCCCACTTCGCATACTCCTCCTCAGACTCCCATTTGTCGTAGAAATTTGAAAACCGTTTTCCGATGTTGTAGGGAGGATCGATAAAAACAATATCTACAGATTCAGAGGAAATCTCACTAGACAAAATATGTAGGGCATCGCCATGAAATATAGTATGTCCCTCGTCTTCATATCGTTCAAACATGACCATTTATCTGAAAACAAGCTGTAGCCTTAACTTTACACCGATTATTCATACTACAATAAGCCACCGAATTAGTTATTATACTGGCGATTTCCGCATCCGGTGTGAGTCAGAGGAATTGGATAGGCGATCGCTAAGTACAGCATTTGATTAATTCGTAGCGAATTCCCTGCGTGCCTCTGCGCTTCCCTCTGCGCCCCTTTGCGTTTAAATTTCAACCCTCAATAGCCTTGAAATCATAAAACTTTGTATCCTAAATTAATAGGTCTTAATAGTTCTTTTAAAACTGGTGGAAGAAGATTTTAGGTTAATTGTTGATTTAGTTTTAGTTCTAGGCGTTGCAGCCTGTGGCGGACTGTTGGCAGCACTTTTGCGACAACCCGTACTGCTAGGATATCTGATTGGCGGGATAATCATTGGGCCAGCCGGACTGGGACTGATTAAAGAAATTATTCAAGTAGAGACTCTGGCACAGTTCGGGGTTGCCTTTTTGTTATTCGCCTTGGGTGTAGAATTTTCCTTTGCGGAACTCAAGAAGGTAAAAGCGATCGCTCTTGGTGGCGGTGGACTCCAGATTGCTCTAACAATTTTAGTAACAGTTGTAGTATGCGGGTTAACCGGAGCCTGGGGAACTTTACCTGCTAAGGGGATGTTTTTGGGGTGTATTTTGTCCTTGTCTTCCACAGCCGTTGTCCTCAAGTGCTTGATGGAAGATAACGAAACAGAAACACCCCACGGGCAAGTGATGCTGGGTATTTTGGTAGTACAGGACTTGGCACTAGGACTGATGTTAGCAGTCTTACCAGCCCTCAACCAGCCAGCAGAAACCATTGGTATCGCCGTACTAACAGCCCTAGCTTTGATTGGTTTATTTGCTGCTGGGGCGATCGCTGCGGGGATTTGGCTAATACCGCCTTTGTTGCGACTGTTAGCCAGTACCGAAAGTAAAGAACTATTTTTATTAGGGGTTGTAGCTTTATGTTTGGGCATTGCCTTGCTGACAGAACATTTGGGGCTGTCGATTGAAATGGGGGCATTTGTCGCAGGTTTGATGATTTCTGAGGTGGAATACGCCGATCAAACCCTGACTTATGTCGAACCACTGCGAGATATCTTTGCCAGTTTATTTTTTGCTGCCATTGGGATGTTAATTGACCCAGTGTTTTTATGGAACAACCTAGAATTAATTTTAGGGTTAGTGGCACTAGTTTTCGTCGGTAAATTTTTGATTATCACCCCCCTAGTGAAACTATTCCGCTACCCGTTGAAAACAGCCATCATCGCCGGTTTGGGACTGGCGCAAATTGGGGAATTTTCATTTGTTCTCGCTAGTGAAGGGCAGTCTTTGGGGCTGGTGTCCCACCAAATATACTTATTAATTTTGGGAACCACCGCAGTCACACTCATGCTTACCCCATTTGTGCTGCGGTTAGTGCCATTTTTATTTAACTTTGCCGAATCAATCCCCTGGTTGAAACCGTATTTAGAAGAACAAGAGGCGCGGGATGTATCAGAAGATTTGCCCTTCAAAGACCATGTAGTAGTCTGTGGCTATGGGCGAGTCGGCAAAAATTTAGTGAAATTGTTGCTGCAACACGACCTACCTGTGGTAGTAATCGACCAATCAGAAAGTAGAATTCAGCAGTTACGTGAGGCTGGGGTGTCTTATGTCTATGGCAATTGCGTGAGTTTACACGTTCTGGAAACCGCCGGGGTGAATCATGCCAAAGGAATGGCGATCGCACTTCCAGACCCCATGAGTACGCGTCTTTGCTTAAAACGCGCTTTAGAATTGCGCCCAGAATTAGATTTGGTTGTCCGTGCTACCCAGGATAAAAATATTGAAGTGCTGTATCAATTAGGAGCCAGAGAAGTTGTGCAACCAGAGTTTGAAGCCAGCTTAGAAATGGCAACTCATTTATTAACTGGCTTAGGCTTGTTGTCGCCAGATGTCATCCAACGAGAAATGCAGCAAATCCGCAACGATCATTATTTAGAATTGCGGCCAGAGCGTTCTGCAACTGAAGTTGCTCGTGATTTGCGCCAAGCAACCCGCGATTTAAATCAGCGCTGGTATCCTTTACCATCTGATTCGCCCTTAACTGGCATGACCTTAGAAGAAGCAGATATGCGCTATTTAACAGGAGCGAGTTTGATGGCAATTCGCCGCGTTAACGGGGATGAAATCGATTATCCCAATAATCAAACCAAATTGGAAGATGGCGATCGCTTGCTAGTAGTGGGAGCAGATGAAGAACTAGCAGCTTTAGCAGAATTCGCCAAGGGACAAGCTGCTGTTCCCGGAGAAAATAGTGCTTGTCAGTGGATTACAGTTAATGCAGATGCGCCAACGCTAGGTAAAACCCTTGCAGATTTAGATATCGGCAAGCAATACGGAGTACAAGTACAGGCGATCCGGCGAGATGGTAAGTTTATCCGCTATCCTGATGGCGGCATGGACTTGCGAGTTAGCGACCAAGTATTGTTATGTGGTAGCTTGACAGGTCTGAGTCAACTAGAACTCACATTCGGCACCTTCAACTATTCCACCGGAAAAAATAGTACATAATAACTATAAAAAACTCCATCCCCTTGTGGGTGGAGTCATTAGTCATTAGTCATTAGTCATTAGTCATTAGTCATTAGTCATTAGTCATTAGTCATTAGTCATTAGTCATTAGTACCAATGACCAATGACTTTTGACGGCAGGACTAAAGCGGCGGGGCGGCTATCTCTCTACAGACAGCTGCGGATGGAGTTTCCCGCCGCTTTCAATGAAACGAATAGGCTGTTATCGGATTATTTAGAATAGATAGCATTAACTTGGAAGTAGTGGCTCCAAGGATATTGAAGTTACAGCAGAAATCATGTATTTGAACCACATCTGTCGTAGGGGCACAGCAATGCTGTGCCCCTACCTGCGTGGTCTATTTACCTGAAAATAGCTGTAATTGATCAATACAAGTGTTCTTGGCTCAGTCTGGTCATGTCTGCGTCCGTAATTTTGATAACCTATAACGGTTCTCTTTATTCCTTATCAACTAAAAAAATATGAAGATTATACAAAGATCAGTACTTTTAGATACATTTGCCGGCAAATAGTGTGAAGAATATGCAAAGATGTTTCTTCAAATATAGACATCTAAGTAAATTAGGATGTAATTAATCATTGTGGGGTTATTTAGATGTTACCTATTTTCCAGTTAAACACCCACGGGCAATAGCCTACAAGGAGGACTTAACAATTAAAAATTAAAGACATTTTCCGACGGAGCGAAAAGTGTTGACATGACAGTATGCTGAAAAGGTTAACTTTTCCCAGATTATTAGTGCTATAAAACAGCACTAACAGCAACTTGATGAAGTTACTGAAAAAATTGATTTAGGTAAGTAAAAGTTATGGCAAATATCATTGGCACTAATGGTAATGATACCCTACTGGGTAGTAACGGTGCAGACAAAATCGACGGTAAGAGTGGCAACGACTTGCTGCAAGGTGGTGCGGGGAATGATACTCTCATTGGTGGTGCAGGTAATAATACCATCTACGGTGGTATTGGTGACGATTACTTGAGCGCTAACAGTTCAACAGGCAAGAATCTGCTCTCTGGAGATGATGGCAATGATTCTCTCTCCGTCTCTGGCTACTACAGCTTCACATACCCAGACGACGAGTACGACTCTCGCTCGTCTGCCAATAACACCCTCAACGGTGGTGCAGGTCAGGATAACTTGAGTGCTGAGGGTTCAAAAGGCAATAACCTGCTTTCTGGGGACGATGGCAATGATTCTCTCTCCATCTCTGGCTACTACAAAGGAAATGACTACGACTTCCAGGACTCTCGCTCGTCTGGCAATAACACCCTCAACGGTGGCGCTGGTAACGATACCTTGAGTGCTGGCGGTTCAACAGGCAATAACCTGCTCAATGGTGGCGATGGCAATGATTATATCTCCATCTCTGGCTACTACAGCTACACTCCTGGAGACGAAAACGACCCCCGCAACGTCTCCACCACATACGACTCTCGCTCCACTGGCAAGAACACCCTCAACGGTGGTGCAGGTAACGATACCTTGAGTGCTAGCGGTTCAACAGGCAATAACCTACTCTTTGGTGGCGATGGCAATGATTCTCTCTTTGCCTCTGGCGCCACTGGTAATAACACCCTTGATGGTGGGAATGGCAATGATATCCTCACAGGTGGCAATGGTAATGATATCCTCATAGGTGGTCTTGGTAATGATACCCTCTATGGAGGAGCTGGGACTGATACCTTTGTTTTCAAGAGTTACAATGAGGGGATTGATCGTCTTTATGACTTCAAGGCGACTAATGAATTCATTCAGGTATCGGCTGCTGGTTTTGGTGGTGGGTTATCAATCGGTTCACTTAAGACAAACCAGTTTACCCTCGGAACATCTGCAACGACAAGCAATCAACGATTTATCTATGACAATATTACAGGTGGACTGTATTTTGACCAAGATGGCAGTGGGGGTGCATTTACTCAGGTAAAATTTGCCCAATTATCTGCTGGAGTGTCACTAACCAAAAACAATTTTGTGGTTGTTTAATCGGAATTAGGGTTTTTCCCTCACTAAGCGGCACGGATTGCGAGGTGTTCAAAATAGCACCTCGCATTCGATTATTCAATACAATTAGTGTTAACTGAGATAGTTAGATAAGTCTTACGTAAAAGCCTTTTCATCGGGTGAATCTTTGAGAAATATTAGTGATCCTCAAGGGTGACATATATAAGGATACCGAAAACTTCAAATTTCGGTGAGTTCTTTGCGATCGTAAATAGCACTAAACTCAAGTTTAAGAACTGAAGTTACCAATCAACGATTTATATATGACAATATCACAGGTGGACTGTATTTTGACCAAGATGGCAGTGCGTCTGGGTTTACTCAGATAAAATTTGCACAATTATCTGCTGGATTGTCACTAACCAAAAACAATTTTGTGGTTGTTTAATCTTACAGCTATTTTCAGGTAAATAGACCACGCGGTAGGGGCACAGCAATGCTGTGCCCCTACAACAGATGTGGTTCAAATACATGAAAACTGCTGTAATTAAGTAGGAAGGCACAATTAAATATAAGATAAAACCTCACCCTCAATCCCTCTCCTTGGTAAGGAGAGGGAAGCCGGAGGCAGAGTGAGGTTTTATATTTAATTTGACCCACTTACTTAGCGCTCTGGCATCACTAAGGAATAAGAATTAAATAACATAGAATTTATGTCCCTGGCTTACCTCACCCTCAATCCCTCTCCGATGTATTGGAGAGGGAAGCTAGATACAGGATGAAGTTTTGCATTTTATTTAATCCACGTTCCTAAGCGGCACGAGATGGGAGGTAGTATTTTAAGCATCTCCAATCCGATTCATCAATGCAACGCCGCTAAAGTTGATTTCGCGCTTTGAGTTGCAGATATCGCTCAACTAACTGATCGGCAATTTGATTTGCTGGTGCATCTAGTACCAATACACCTTTTTGTTTCAGATGGGCAAATGCTACTTGTCGTTGCATTAATAAATCAAGTGCCACTGCACGGGCATAAGCATCTGTAATATCATCTGTGAAGGTGTGTGCCAAACGATCAACTTGCGGATCTCGGAGAGTCACGCAAAACGGGAGATAGCGGGGTGCTAGCTTGGAGAGGGCGGCGAGGAGTTCTGTAGAAGCGGTGACATCAACTAAGTCGGTAATCACCACTACAAGCGCCCTGCGAGTTTGTCGCTGCAAAACATTTGTCACCGCCCCCAAATAATCAGATTCAAATAACACTGGTTGAATTGGAGTTAGGCGATCAATTAGCTGATTCAAATGATGTTGACCGCGTTCTGGGGGAATCCACGTATGCATCTGGCGGTCAAATACACCAACTCCCACGCGATCGCCTCGATGTAACCCCGCCAAAGCTAAGGATAAAGTTGCATTCATTCCCCAGTCAAATCTCTGCAAACTCTGCACTTTTGCTGTCATCAACCGGCCACGATCAAGCAAGATAAGTAATGTTTGTTCCTGTTCTGGTTCCAAAACCCGCACCAGTGGCATTGCATTACTATAGGCGCCAACCCGACGGGCGGTAGCTTTCCAATCAATAAACCGCAAATCGTCACCAGTGCGATAGTTCCGTAGTTCGGCAAATTCTGTACCAATACCAGTTTTGCGAGATTGGCGCATTGATCCCGATGATTGCAGTGTCAGACGAATTGTGAGCGATCGCAATCCCACTAAATCAGGATAAACTTTCACTGGCAGACTTTGGGGAATTTGCCAATCATCCCAAGCTAATCCCCAAATTCCCAACTGTCGGACTTGAATATTTCCCCAAGGAAACTCTCCCCGTTGTGTCGGCTTGACGGTATACGTCAATTCCTGAGTGCTGTTATTGGGAACAATCGCCCGGAGTGCGGGTGCAGATACGCCAAACCCTGTTGGGTAGTAATCGCAGATTTCAATTAGGGCGTTAGTATTTGGCGATGTCACTTTCAGCACCACTGGATTATCCCGCCCAATCGATAATCGTGACGGTAATTCGCGGCTAATTTGCACGCGAGAACGCCGCACCTGTAAACCATCTACAACCATCAATCCGAGAACGATCGCATCAAATAGTAAAGTGATGGCGATCGCTGCTGTAATGCTGAGAAAAAGGGATAGGATCAGGGCGATCGCTATACCCAAAACCAACAATAAATAAACTCGTCTGGAAGGAAGCATTTTTTAGAGTCAGAAGTTAGGAGAATGACGATTAGCTTAACCTACGTCATCATTGGCAAAGCGGTTAAAGAGTAAGTCTAAAGCATAGTTACGAAGTTGGTAGTAATGATTAATCAAGCTAGATTTGGCAAAGCGATCGCAGCCAGTAAACGAGATTTTAATGTCTCAACCTAGCAAACAGTTGTGAGTCGTTCATGTAGTATATTCGGCGTTAATCCTCACGTAGTCGTAACTTAAATCACAACCCCAAGCTTTACCTGAACCATGACCATTGCCAACGTTGACTGCAATGATCACCGGATTATCTACTTGTTGAGCCTTGATAGTGCTTCTATCAAAGGATAAATCATTACTATTATTGGTAGCAATGAAGTCTTTGGGGAGGGAAGAATCAACAACTGCTTTTTTCAAATAAGCACTTGCTGCTGCACGGTCAAATTCTAGAGGTTGACCATTTTCTAACATTAAAAAATTCCCTAGTTTAATTTGCAGGTTTTCTTGCTCAAAGGGCACGCCTGCACGTCCGGCGGCGGCGGCGATGCGTCCCCAGTTGGGGTCACGTCCAAAGATTGCAGATTTAACTAAGGATGAACCAGCGATGGTTTTGGCTATTTGTCTAGCTGAGAGTTCATCATGAGCGCCTGTCACTTCCACTTCAATTAGACAGGTTGCGCCTTCACCATCACGAGCGATCGCTTTGGCTAAATGCTGGCAAACTGCTGTTAACATCGCCTCTAATTTCTCTGCTTCTGCGCCCCATTCTGTAATTGCTGGAGTGCGAGATTGACCGTTTGCCAAGGCAATTAAGCTGTCATTGGTGCTGGTATCACCATCTACGGTAATGGAATTAAAGCTTCTATCAGCCGCCCTTGCTAACATTTGCTGCCAAAGGTGAGGCGAAACCACAGCATCACAAGTCACAAATGCCAGCATGGTTGCCATGTTGGGATGTATCATACCGGAACCTTTGGCAATGCCACCAATTCGTACCGGGCGTTCGCCTATAGTTGTCTCTAGGGCAATGGATTTTGTTACCAAGTCTGTAGTGATAATTGCTCCGGCGGCGGCATCTGAGCCTGTTTCTGAGAGTGCTGCTACTACCTTGGGAATTCCGCTTCGCAAAGCATCCATCTTAATTCTTTGACCAATCACGCCTGTGGAAGCCAATAACACAGATTCAGACGAGATGTTTAAGGCTTGGGCTACTGCCATAGCAGATTCTAAAGCATCAAGGTAGCCTTGAGTCCCTGTAGCCGCATTTGCTTGTCCGGCGTTGCAGAGGATGGCGCGAGCGCTATGTTTAGCTTGCAAGCGTTGGCGACAATATTCTACGCAGGCAGCTTTAACTTGGCTGGTGGTAAATACACCAGCTGCGATCGCTTCCACCTCTGAGAATATCAAAGCTAAATCTGGCAACCCCGAAGGTTTCAACCCTGCGGTAATTCCCGCCGCCTGATACCCCCTTGGTGCTGTGATGCCACCTGTTATTTTTTGCCAATCTTCTGTCATTATTCTTCCTTATAACTATCAGGTTGGATAGGTCAATTTGTGCTTTGCAAAAGTGCTGAGTTAGGAGTTAGGAGAGACGCGATTAATCGCGTCTGTACAGGAGTTATTAGTTTCCCTCTACTTCCCCTGCTTCCCAGTCCCTTTTATTGTGAGTTTATTTACTGATGGCAATAATAATGCACTAGTTGGCCATTGGCATAATTGTTTTTACCTTTCTTATGACGAAAGACAAAAGCAAAAAATGAGAGCCACTTGGGTCGCTCACCAGATCATCACGGTGCATCTACTTAGTACACTCTATAATTTATAATCTAAGGATTAATACTTACTTTATGGAAATTCTTTTTAATATTATTATAAAGTTAACCGTAAATACCACAAAAATCAAATAAAAAAGAGAGCTACTTAGGCAGCTCTCCAGATCATCAGGGTGCATCTACTTACCACAGCATATCATTTTAGGTATGCGGGTTGTCACCATTTTTTATATGAAGATTCTGTGAAGAAACACCGGGAAAATACTGACTTGGGGCATTGGGCATTGGGCATTGGGCATTGGGCATTGGGCATGGGGAAGGGTAGAATTTTCCCCCTGCTCCCTCATCTCCCTCATCTCCCTCATCTCCCTCATCTCCCTCATCTCCCTCATCTCCCTCATCTCCCTCATCTCCCTCATCCCCCCGCAAAGTTGACTTAACAAACTACTAGGCGGACAATTTTTTCTCCACTAATTCGTTAGTCAGCTTAGGATCAGCACGTTTGCCTGTCTTTTTCAGAACTTGTCCGACAAAGAAGCCTTTGAGGTTGGTGTTACCGTTGCGATACTTTTCTAGTTCTTTGGGATTGGCGGCTATGACTTCATCAACGAGCGGTTCCAATATACTAGGATCGGTGATTAACTCCTGACCAGCAAAGGCTTTCTCAGGAGAAATACCACTGAGCAAATCTGGCAACTTTTCTTTAGCTTGAGCATTGCTAATTTTGCCCGTTTCAATGCGAGTGATAATCTCTGCTAAATTGCTGGGAGTCAGGGCGATTTCAGTGATACTGAGTTTTTGCTTATTGAGGTGTGCTGCAATATCTTGAGTAATCCAGTTTGCAGCAGCTTTGGGATTTGCTCCAGATGCGATCGCAGTTTCAAAATATTCGGCTACTGGATGATCTTCTGTCAACACTCGCGCATCATAAGGCGAAAGCCCCAACTCACTTTCATAATGATGGCGTTTTTGGGCTGGTAGTTCTGGTAATTCGCTGCGCCATTTCTCTAATTGTTCATTTGTCACCTCAATTGGTGCTAAATCTGGTTCGGGGAAGTAGCGGTAATCGCTAGAACCTTCCTTAATCCGCATACTACTTGTGCGTTGAGTGCCTTCTTCCCACAAACGAGTTTCTTGGATAATGCGATCGCCTGCTTCGATTGCGGCAATTTGGCGCTCAATTTCGTAGTCAATCGCCCGTTGGATGGCGCTGAAGGAGTTCATGTTTTTAATTTCTACTTTGGTGCCAAACTCCTTTCGTCCCACCGGACGCACAGAAATGTTGACATCGCAGCGCAGAGATCCTTCTTGCATATTGCCGTCACTCACGCCGAGATAGCGCACAATCCGACGCAACTCTTCGGCATATTCCGCAGCTTCTAGTCCAGAACGCAGATCAGGTTCCGAGACAATTTCCACTAACGGTATACCTGCGCGATTGTAGTCTACCAGAGAATAGGAAGAACCGGAGAGGCGATCGCTGCCTGCGTGTACCAATTTTCCAGCATCTTCCTCCATGTGCAGACGTGTGATGCCAATGCGTTTGCGAGTCGGATTCCCCTCAGCATCTACCAACTCAATTTCTAACCAACCATGTTCTGCGATCGGTAGATCATATTGAGAAATTTGGTAATTTTTGGGTAAATCGGGATAAAAATACTGTTTACGGTCAAATTTGCTATATTTAGCGATTTGACAATTTAGTGCCAAACCAGCTTTTACGGCGTATTCTAATACTTTTTCATTGAGTACAGGTAAGACCCCAGGTAAACCCATACAAACCGGGTCAATGTTAGTATTGGGGTCAGCACCGAATGCCGTAGAGCTATTAGAGAAAATCTTGGTGTTGGTACTTAGCTGACAATGGGTTTCTAGACCAATAATCGCTTCATACTCAGTTTTTACAGTCGTAGCAGTGGTCATAATATCAATATTTGGGCAATAATCCTTGTAGTGGTACTATTGTAGCGGCGTATTGAGTTCCTCTGAAGACGGTTATTTGGGTGAGTAATGCTTACCCTCTTGAGCTTGAAAAGGGAGATGCAAACCAAAGATGAAGAAAATCTTAATCATTGGTTCTGGGGGTGCTGGTAAATCTACCCTAGCCCGCGAACTGGGAACCATCTTAGGCTTAGAAGTGATTCACTTGGATGCTTGGTACTGGAATCCTGGCTGGGTTGAGACTCCAAAAGCTGAATGGCAGAGCATAATTCAAGACCTAACACTACGAGAATCTTGGATTATGGATGGTAACTATGGCAGTACTCTCGACATTCGTTTATCGGTTGCAGATACGGTAATTTTTTTGGATTTTCCCCGTCTTTTATGTTTGTCACGAGTGATTAAACGTCGCTTCATTTATGCTGGACAATCTAGACCTGATATAGCATCAGATTGTCCTGAAAGATTGAACTGGGAATTTATCAAATATATATGGTCATACCCAATTACTCGTCGTCCTGAAATTCTCGAAAAGCTTAGTCAACTAACACCAAATCAGCAAGTTATTATTCTCCGCAAACCAACAGAAGTCAGAGATTTTTTACAAAAGATTTATAATCAGGTATTAAATGGGAAAATTAGTTCAGTGAACAACTAAGATTATGATTGATGTCAAAACAGCAGTAAATGCTGCCTATGAATACATAAAATCCATGCAAGACATGATGGTTCTTCATTAGGAGATTTGAGACTTGAAGAAGTTGAACTTTCTGAGGATAAAAGCTTCTGGTTGATTACTTTAGGATTTGATATTCCTAAAAAACCTCCTAAAAGTCGATTGGAAGACTTAATTCCTACCTCTCTTGCTTCTACCCCTGTGTTGTATGAACGAGAATATAAACTTTTTAAGGTAAATTCTGAAACTGGCGAAGTAGAAGCAATGAAAATTAGACAAGTATGAAAGATTTGATTGCTTCCCTTGTTCGTCGTTATTGCCAAAAAGGAATTTTAATTGATACAAATATCCTGCTTCTCTTCTTAGTTGGGAGCGTCAATTAAGAACGAATAACTAAATTTAATCGAACCCAGCAATTTCTACCAGAAGATTATGAGCTTCTGCTAGAATTTATTGCACGCTTTCAAAAGCTTGTAACAACTCCGAATATTCTGACAGAAGTTAATAGCCTCGCAAATCAACTTGGTGAACCTGAACGTTCTCAGTGCTTTGCAATATTTGCTCAATTTGTTAAAAATGTTGCTCTTATGGATGAATACTACGTAAATATAGGACTAATATTTGATTTTTGAAATGCACGTAGTGGACTGTCTAGGCTAAAATAGTGCATTAGACGTAGGTTGGGTGGAGCGGAGCGCAACCCAACATTATCAGGATGTTGGGTTACGCAAAGCCTCCACCCAACCTACTAGGACGTCAGCCTTAAAACATTGGGTTCAAAAAAACTAGAAAGTCCCAGATAAAACTATTCTATGATTATTTAACCCAACAAATTAAGCTTGCCGCGCTACTACAATTTTTTTGCAACATTTTAGCCGTAGACAGTCCACTACAAGACTACCGAGATTTTTTCAGAAATAAAATATGATTCCTATAGTTTAGATGCTGTTAATACTGAAAAATTTGTCAAATTCGGACTTACTGATAGTGGAATCCTGACTTTATCTAAAGGGAAGTATCTTGTAATAACTGATGATTTCAAACTAGCAAGTTATCTTCAGAGTGTAGAAGTTGACGTGATTAACTTTAACAATATTCGTCCCCTTAACTGGAAGTAAAAACATGAACTACAAAAATATATACGCAACTTAATTAATGTCTTAAACTCTTTAATAATAAATCAAACTATTAACAAAAAATAGCACTCTCGGCTTGTTAGTGCTAACTTATGGCTGAGTGTTAATGCCTATGATATAGACCAAAACTATACTTTTTCTAGATGCTTTAGTTACTTGTCAGGTATTATATTAGAAAAAACTCAAGCTTTCCTGTAAGTAATTTAAAACTGGGAGTACTAGCATGAAATACACTTTTGATATTGTAGGCGTATCTCCACTTTTACAGTTTTTTAATCATCAACAGCAAAATGGGCAAAAACCACCCCACCAAGGCGTGGAATACTTGGGAATGCATACGTGTACACTAGATACGTTTATAGAATCAGTGGAATCAGTTCCAACAAAGTGGGGTTGGAATCTAGATCAAGTCGTAGATACCGTGATTCAGTTTTGGTTGAACAACTCAGACAGTATTCGTTATTGGAAAGTACGTTTAAGTGATGCTGGTAAGGATAATTTACTAGTCACAAGATTGGCAGATATGACTGCCTTACAAGCTGAATTTGAATCCCTACTAGATAAGGAGTGGTGAAGAGATATAGGTACAGCTTAACCTCACCCCGATAAAGCTGTCCTTTATCTCCCCTCTCCTTATTAAGGAGAGGGGTTGGGGGTGAGGTTTTGATATGTACTTCATGTACCTGGGAACCGCTATAGCTAGAATTGAAAAAGAATTGAGGAGCGGAGCAACTTCTACTCCGCCAAAGCGTCAAAATCAATGCTTTTCTCTGTGATTCTCATTTTCAAGTGCTTTGAGAACTTTGAGATATAAATTTTCTACTCTCTTGGTCTGAACTTCACCAAATGATGCATAGTGAGTTAAGCTAGGAGCGCCATTTACTTCAATGATCGTATAATCTCCCATTGGTGATGTTATATCACTAGTAAGAATATCCACACCTGCTAATCTCAATTCCATATCTTTTGTAATACTTACTGCTAATTTTTGAAAATCAGGATGGATATTTTCAGTAAAGTCTATTGCCTCGCCTCCAGTCGATAAATTGGCATTGTCTAAAAGATAAACTATATTATTCTTGGGTATAACACTATTAAAATTTAGCTTCCGTCTTCGCAAGTTTTTGTTGATTCTGTAATCTTCAAAATCTATAATTTCTTTTCTCCCATTTTTGATAAAAGTTTCCTGTTTCTGTTGCATAAGTTCTAAAACATTAGATTGACCATCTCCTATTATAAATAAGGGAATTCTTTGATATGCCGAAACTACTTCATCATCAAGTACTACAATTCTATAGTCATTGCCACTATAGAATCGCTCAACAATAAATCCTGAGATTTTTTGCAAGATTTTCTTGGCTACTTGATAGTATTCTTGCTTGTTGTGAACCTTTGTAACAAATACTCCTTGACTGAGATTAATCGGCTTGACAATTACGGGAAATCCCAACTCTTTAGCATAATAGAATCCTGCATCTATATTCCTGGAATTAGCTATTTCTTCGCATAATTCTTCACTAAAAAATGTTTTCCCTTCAGTAACCTTATAGCCAAATTTATTCAGAAAAAAGCTCGAAACCCCTTTGTCTTTAGCTATTGCTACTGAACCAGAAGAATTAATACTAAACCTGCTAGTACGAAAAAAGCTTTTATTGCCGTTTTTAAAGGTAATCAGTCCCACAAAGGTGCATTCTGGGTCTAATAAAACTACTGCTCCTATTTCCTCTGCTACTTTTTGAATTATTGATGTTACAAATGGTGTTTCCATGATCATAACTCTAATTTTACGGAAAAATATTAACTATTTTATGGCAGTTAGTCAAGACATTTTAACTTACAGCAGTTTTCATCTATTTGAACCACATCTGTCGTAGGGGCACAGCATTGCTGTGCCCCTACTGCGTGGTCTATTTACCTGAAAATAGCTGTAAACAATTGCACTATGTATTCTGCCTAAAACTATAGTAAACAGATGAGAAAACTTCATTTTTTAATATCTAAAGAAACTCGGAAGATTTCAGTATTCTAAACTAACTATAAAAAACGTAAATGCCCGCAAGATGGCTTTAGCGTAGGCGTGTAGTCCGCCGGGCTGTACTAGAGAAAATAGAGTCAGGACTTACGCAAACAATAGCCCAAACCCTGATTTTACGGTAGGGGCAATTCATGAATTGCCCCTACGCTGTGTAGTTTTGCGTAAGTCCTAAGAGTGTATCTGCGCCGATTAACCCTACGCACGTTATCTGAGTTTTTAATAGTAGATTTTCAGACATTGATTTTCACTCTGACCACTGATACGGACTTCACTTATGTATATGTACAAAAATTATACAAACAATATAATTGCAAACTTCTGCTTGAGCATTGTTGTGTCCTGGAAACAATTGCAAATGAAGGCTTTGAGATTCATAGGTATCTGAAAGTTCCAACTTAGTTTGTCTAAAATATAGCGCTAAGTGTTGACAATCTAAAAATAATCGAATAACAAGGTGGCAGCAGCATAAAAAAAAGCGTTAGTGCATTTCTACTCAGAAACTAATTAACGCCCTTCATGAAATTTCATACGGATAACATAATTATGCCAGAAAATACGGATAACAAAGCTTCCAAATCAGACAGTCAGCCTATTGCCTATAAAGAACGCCTCAATTCTTGGGCGATCGCTCGTCTACTTCCTAATACGCAACGGGAGATTGTTGCTCGCTTCCGCAGCCGTTCTGATGCTGATGGCTATATGCGACACCTTCCTCAAGAAATACCAAATGCTTCCTACATGGTTGTTTTTGATTGTCAACACCAAGAAGCTGTGATTTAAAGTACAAGCACAGGCAGTAGACCTCCAACGTTTTACATTGGGCTGTTACTTAATTGCTGGCATTTATAATTATGACCTTGGAAATGCCAGTTAACTTTTTGACAATTTGTTCAACGGATCTAATCTACCACAAAACTTTTTTGCAAGAAATCTACTCTTAGCTTTGCCAACCCCTACCAGGGGTTGGCTTCCCATTATTGCTTGCTTTTTAAGTGGTTTTCCCTGTTAATAGTTTGCAGTAGGGAAAACGCAAGAACAAATTCAAGATGTTTTATGCACCATGAGCGTGATGTAGTTTTATTAATTACCCACAGTGGTGATTACTTCACAATAGATAGAGTTGCCCAAGCCCTTACAAGACGAGGCGCACAACCATTTCGGCTAGACACCGATAAATTTCCGATGACAGTCAAACTCCAGGCTAATTTTAGTAACTTTGGGAGCAATCATAGACTAGAATATGGCGATGTCTTAGGACAAGCCGCTCCGCGTCTACGCTCGTTGAATACAGAGCAGGTGCAAGCAGTATGGATGCGGCGTATTTGGCAACCTGAGTTGAGTAAAGAATTGGCTCCAAAATTTCAAGCAGCATGTAGTGGAGAATCATTGGCCGCCTTAGATGGCTTTTGGGATAGTCTCAGAGAAGCTACATGGGTGGATGATTTACAACGGATTAATGCAGCTGAAAACAAGTTACGCCAACTGCGGGTTGCATCGGAAGTTGGTCTTGCCATACCTCAGACTCTTGTCACCAACAATCCTCAAGAAGCACGAGAGTTTTTCCACCGAGTCAAGGGAAAAATGGTTGCTAAACTCCTCAGACCTCTTTCGTACAGTATGGAAGGCTCCTCTTTTTTTATGTACACTAGCGCAGTTAAAGAAGAAGATTTAGTTGATGCCGAGACACTGCGCTATTGTCCAGTTGTGTTTCAAGAACAAATCCCCAAACGGCAAGAACTACGGGCGGTGTATGTAAATGGTAAACTGTTTGTCGGAGCATTAAACGCATCTAGTTATTCAGCATCTACCCAAGACTGGCGACGTCCGACAAAAGAGGCTTGTACGTGGCAACCCGATGAATTACCTGATGAAATAATCCGTTGTCTCCATGCTTTTATGGCAAAATTTGAACTGACTTTTGGAGCGTTTGACTTCATCCAAACACCATCAGGGGAATACGTTTTTTTGGAAATTAACCCTACAGGAGAGTGGGGAATGCTGGAGAGAGATTTGGACTATCCGATTGCGGAAGCGATCGCAGATACACTACTCTCAACAAGCGCCCAGCGATAACTTTGCCCCTGAAAAATTACAGCTATTTTCAGGTAAATAGACCACGCGGTAGGGGCACAGAAAAAGCTCATTGGTGTCAACTTAACGTGAAAGCCAGTCTATAAGCAGCTTTTAAGATTGTCTCGTTCCCAGTCTCCGACTGGGAATGCCCGTCATTCAGGCTCCGCCTCTCTTACTGGCGGCAGAGCCACCAGGAACTGCATTTCCAGCCAGAGGCTGGAAACGAGATTTTAAAAGGGTTTTGGCTGTAAGCAGGGAATCATACACCTTGCACCAAGATGTGGAAGAGAAGTTGCTCAAACTCATGGCAGAATTTGGCTTGAACTACGGAGCGATTGATATCATTTTAACTCCTGATGGTCGTCATATATTCCTTGAAGTCAACCCAGTTGGCGAGTTCTTCTGGCTGGAACGGTGTCCTGGCTTACCGATTTCTCAGGCGATCGCACAGGTTCTACAGAAATAAAAGAACCTCACCCTGGTTTTGCTATGCAAAACCTGTCCCTCTCCTTGTTAAGGAGAGGGATGTCCGTCAGGACAGGGTGAGGTTTTTGTTTATTTTGTTTGTATCCCTAAGTTGAATCACTAGCCAAGCTCCTCCAGAAGATATCAATAACAAGGGTGTCAACCAATCACCCCAACGCACATATAAAGTCTTTGTCTGTCGCCGATAAATTGTTTCAGCATGAGTTTCGTAGGTATTATATCCAGATATCCACAAGGTTCTACCGTGAGGATCTACAAAGGCTGAATATCCGGTATTAGTTGCCCGTGCTGACCATCGATCAGTTTCAATTGCCCGCATCATATCCTGTGCATGATGCTGGAATGGCATGGATGCAGTGTAATGGGCATCGTTGGAAGAACTGAGGATAAATTGCCCACCCGCCGCAGCTTGACGGCGAAATTGCTCAGGAAAAGCAGATTCGTAACATATACTAGCGATCGCTCGACCAAAAGGAGTGTCAAATAACTGATTTGCTGAACCGGCAACTTGGTGTGCATTCAAAGGCGACAAGCGCTGAACTATTCCGCCTAAAATTCCTTCAAAAGGAATATATTCTCCCAGAGGTACTAGTTTGGCTTTGTCGTAGCGGCTGACAATTTCACCCTTAGCATTGAAAGTAAACAAACTAATTGTATAACTGGCTCCCCGTTCGCCAAAAGCCCCAATCCAAGCAACTACACCTTTTAGTTTCACGGCTGCGACTAAGGCAGTTCCCATCAAGTCACGCTGGAAAATAGGTAAGGCTCCTTCTGGGGTCAGGACTGCATCTACACCTTGGTCTGCTAAAGTTATATACCCACTGGTGTAATTTTCTTGGGCGCGACGAAACCCTTCGGAACTTCGTAAAAGTCGGTTCGGGATATTACCCTGAACAATCCCCACTTTCAAGGCTGCTTCTGGGGGTTGAGCGATCGGACGGCTGTATAAGATCAAACCAATCAGGTGTAAGCTAATTAATAATCCTGTGGCGCTCGCAAAGTATTTATTAACAAACCACAGAGGCGCGGAGGAAATCTTGGCATCTTGGCGCTTCATCCATCCTTCAGCAATTAAACCATTGACGGCAACTATTGCTGCTGTCACAGTATTAGGCCCAGAGAGTTGACCAAGGTGTAAAATCACGAGATTATGCGGACTTTGTGTGTAAGCCAGGGAACTCCACCACAGAGGACCAGCACTCCACAGACTCTCTAAGCCGCACCAGACGGCTGTACCAATCAGTACACGTAACCACGGTTTTTGTCCCACTAGGCGAACCATTACAGCCGCCCAAATAGTAAGGAATACCCCACCCAAGACACTGATAAATCCCCAACAAAAAAGGGTGATTGCCAAACTTGGCAACCAAGGAACGCCCAACCATGTCATCGGATGAATTCCGGTAATCCAAGATAGGGCGACACCATGATAAGCGATACCCCACAGGAAAGCCGGGGGGTATTGGTTTTTACCTTTGGCTGAAGTGACAACTAGCACCCAGAGGGGAACTATGGCAATCCAAGCCAAGAACCATGCACCTACTGGGGCGACAGTTAGCCCCATTAAAATGCCGCTAGTTAAGGCAATCAAGTAAGGGAGTAAGGCGGTTAACCTCTCCCCCTGCTTTTTACTCTGCTTCTTCTGCATCGACAGCATCAGGTGGAACTATTGCCACTCCGGTAATCGCGTCATCTTCATCTAAACGCTGCACTCTAACTCCAGTTGCCGATCGCGATTGGATAGAAATCGCATTCAACGCTTGACGGATGATAATACCGCGATTTGTCACCATCATCATTTCATCGTCATCGTCGTTGACAATGCGTAGGGTTGCCAGCTTGTCTTTGTTTTTGCGGTTTTTGAACTTGGTTGCCATTAAACCCTGACCAGCACGATTTTGCAGTCGGAACTGGGCAACTGGTACGCGCTTACCATATCCTGCCATTGTAATTACTAATACCCAAGGGCCAATACTGCCGTTGCCAGGTACTTCTGCGGATTCTTCATTAGTTTCGATAATTTCGATATCTTCTGTTTCGACTGCTTCGATAATTTCGATATCTTCAATTTCTACTTCTATTTCTGTATCCAAAGTGGCAAGAACTGCTGCGGGGAGAATATCCATGCCCACCAGTTCATCTTTATTTTTCAGTTTCATGGCTTTCACCCCACGAGTCGCCCTACTTAAAGGACGCAATTGTTCGTGGTTGCACCGGAAGTGAATCGCCATTCCGTGACGAGAACCAATGATTACGCTGTCTTCTGCTTTAGCGCGTCGCACCCACCGCAGTTGGTCGCCTTCTTCTAAGGAAATCGCAATCAAGCCATTGGCGCGAATATGACTAAACGCTGCCAATTCGGTTTTCTTGATATTCCCGCCTTTGGTGAGCATAACCAAATATTCTTGGTTGCTAAACTCGTCAACGGGTACAATCGAGGTGATTTTTTCCTCTTTGGGAATGGGTAGCATTTGAACAATTGGTGTCCCGCGACTGGTACGCGAACTCACTGGAATTTGATACGCTCTCAGGCAGTAAACGACACCACGCTGGCTAAAGAATAAAATACTGTCGTGATCGCAGCAAGTTAAGAAATGCTCAACGGTGTCATCATCTTTCACCTTGGCTGCGGCTTTACCTCTGGTAGCACGGCTTTGCGCCTCAAAGGTGTTGACTGGCATCCGTTTGATGTAGCCTTGTTCTGTAACCAAAATGATCGCTTTTTCATTAGCAATTAGGTCACGGTCATCTAGTTCCCCTTCCCCTGGTAAAATCACCGTGCGGCGGGGTGTAGCAAAGCTAGTTTTCAGTTGCGCGACTTCGGTTTCAATGATTTCCAGCACTCTCTCCCGACGTGCCAAAATATCTTGCAAGTCGGTAATCTTCACTTGCAATTCATCGTGTTCCAGACGAATTTTGTCTGCTTCTAAGGCAGTCAACCGCCGCAATTGCATCTGCAAAATCGCATCTGCTTGCACTTCTGAGAGTCCGTAAGTTGTGATTAATTCGCCTTTAGCTGTGGGCGCATCTGGTGCATGGCGAATCAAGACAATAATCGGATCTAACTGGGACAGGGCAATTAATAACCCTTGCAGGAGATGGTCGCGTTCCTCAGCTTTCCGCAGTTCGTAACGGGTGCGTCTGGCAATGGATTCGATGCGGAAATCCAAGAAGACGCTTAAGAACTGCTTGAGGGTGAGTACTTGGGGTTCGCTATTCACCAACGCCAGCATATTCGCCCCAAAGTTGGCTTGCAGTGGCGTTTGCTTGTAGAGGTTGTTCAGAACGACGCGGGGATAAGCATCACGCTTGAGTTCGATCACAACTCGCATCCCGTCGCGATCGCTTTCATCCCGGATGTCTGCGATGCCCTCTAGACGCTTCTCGTTCACCATTTCGGCGATTTTTTCAATCAGCGCCGCTTTGTTGGTTTGATAGGGCAATTCGGTGATGATAATTGCTTCTCTATCTGGGCGTCCGCGCTGTTCAACGGTTTCAATGTTAGCGACACCACGCATGGTAATGGAACCACGCCCAGTAGTGTAAGCTTCTCGAATCGCAGATGTCCCCAAAATCTGCGCCCCAGTCGGAAAGTCTGGGCCGTGAACATACTCCATTAATTCCAGATCGGTGATTTCTGGATTGTGGATCACAGCTACCAAAGCATCAATCAATTCGCCCAAATTGTGGGGGGGAATGTTGGTGGCCATACCCACGGCAATTCCAGAGGAACCGTTGAGCAATAACTGGGGAATCCGGGCTGGTAAAACTGTGGGTTCTTGTTGGGAACCGTCGAAGTTATCGGCAAAGTCTACAGTTTCTAATTCGATGTCGTGCAGTAGACCAGCACTAGTTAAAGCTTGCAAGCGGCATTCGGTGTATCGCATTGCGGCTGGCGGATCGTTGTCTACCGAACCGAAGTTACCATGCCCGTTAACTAAGGGCGATCGCATCGAAAAATCCTGTGCCATCCGCACCAAGGCGTCATACACTGCCGTGTCGCCGTGGGGGTGATATTTACCTAATACTTCCCCCACCACACGGGCGCATTTCTTAAAGGGGCGATCGTGGAGCAGACCTAGCTCGTGCATTGCGTAGAGAATGCGACGATGCACAGGTTTTAGACCATCCCTGGCATCTGGCAACGCCCGACCCACTATCACGCTCATGGCGTATTCCAGATAAGACTGCGACATTTCGGTTCGCAAGTCTATCGGGATAATCCTCTCCTGTGAGGTTGTCATAACCTAAAAATCTCCAAAAATCGTAGATTTTAGCTTTTTTACTCAACAAAGCGCAAAATTATTCTAAATTGCTCTTGAATAATTGCTATAATTTGATACAATCTTAGCATATATTGCTTTTTTATGCCTGGGCAGCTAACTCAGGCACTTGTTTCATTGGTAGCTTCTCTTTCGGATTTGAGTTGAGATGCGATCAGGGGAACTTTCGGGGCAAGAAAAAATCCAATCAAACTGGCAAAAAGGATTGGCGTAAAGGGACTCAAGTTAGTCAGTTTTGACAGTAGCAAAGTCGTACTTATAGGTGTGCGGGTTACGGCTGCATTCACAGCCGCCATTGTACAAATCATGGCAAGGGCAGGATTAAGTCCCGGAATTAAGACTACTACTGCTTTACCAATACAAGCACCAGTGAAAAACAGGGGAATGATGAATCCACCGCGCCAGCCACCTGTTACCGTAATGCTAATGGCAGCCATTTTACCAACAGCTAGAGTTAAGAGAAAAACAGCACCAAAGCTAGTAGTGAGGACTGAATCTAACTCTTCATGTCCAAAATAACGCGTCAGGGGTAATAAAACTGCTAAAGTGCCAAGTCCCAATCCTGCTAGTGTTGTGCGTACATAAATGGGGACGGGAATCAGGGCAAAGATGCCCAGACGTGAAATGGCTTGCCAAAAGGCATCGCAGCCCCGAAAAATGCCCATAAAAATCCATCCCGCCCCCGCCCCGATAATTCCGAACAAGATTGCGATCGCAAAATCATCAATCTTTTCTAGGTGATACTGAGGAAAATGCCAAGTAGGGGCAATTCCCAAGTGGGTAATTGCTGCAAACACCACATAACTAGCGCAACTCGAAACAATGGCTGGCATTAAGGCTTCGTAATATTCCACAATATGCTGATGGTGCAAAATCTCCAGGGCGAACATTGCACCGCCAAGAGGTGCGCCAAACAAGGCAGTGAAGCCAGCCGCCATCGCTGCTAAACTCATAGTTCTGAGGTCTTCACCTTGGAGTTTTAAGCGATCGGCAACCCAAGTACCAAAAGAACCTGTTACCTGTACCAGTGGTGCTTCTGGACCAGCACTACCACCTGCCGATATACTAATTAGAGAAGCAAGAATCATTGAGGGATTTTTGCGAACATCTAGGCGTCCGCCACGAAAATGGATATTATCAACAATCACGGCGATTTCACCGGGATTTCCCAAAAAATGAATCACCAGACCGATAAATAAACCGCTAAGTGGCATCACTATCAGCAGGCTAAAACCCTCAAATTGCTGGAGTCTGTGAGTTAAAAACTCTAAAACATTCCAGTACAACGCCGCAAATAGACCACCAGCAGTCCCCACAAGTACCCAGAGGATTACCCACTGCGAAATCATTCGGGGATTACGCTTTACCAGTCCAAAAAGTTGAGCAAATGTCCAGCGTTGAGTTTCATTGTTAGCGGGGGGCTTGTTTGGTAACACTGCTTATTTCCTAATTGAGTGAAACGGAAAGTACTGAATATTTACGCTTTTTATGGTATAGGCTATTTAGTTTAGTAAATCATCTTTGGTCTACAAAGAGCGATGTCTAAGGGCGGGCTGTTCGGTGACGTCTTTCTTACCACTACTGTGTGAAATTAAGTCCCAAGATAGTGTGTATTCACTCTAGAAGAACTTAAGCTTGGGGTATAAGTTTAGGGAAATAGTGATGAATAAGGAAACAGTTCCTAGTCAAGCTGAAAAGTCGAATCCAGAAGGCGATCCATCGCAACTAAGTCCAGAGGTACTGGACAAAATCAAACATCCTGCTAGAATCGACGATGTTATTCGGGAGCAATCACCAGAAGAACGTAAAAGTAACCCAGCTTTAGTACCGGAAATGATTGATGATTCAACTGATGATTGATTGGATTTTATATCTCGTCAACTGTGACTCTCTGGATTTGAGTATTTTTGTGTGATGGTGTGGGGATAGTACATTGCTTGACTCAATTTTAGTCCCATGTCTGAGGACAAGCTGCTACCCTACTCTTCATAGTTCTGCTTTGCAGTACACGAATGGCTTCGATTTATCTGATCGCCCTTTGCAGAAGGCACATCTTGATTCACTCTTTTTTATTTTGACTTTGCCCATTTTATTAATAATTCATTCAACAAATTATAATCTTTTACATAATCCAAAAAGAATTTTCTCTCTTCTACAGGTAAAGATGTTGATGCGATAATAAATGCACGTTTACACCAGACATCCATACTAGGATAACTTTCCTTAAGCTCTCGAATCCAGTCACCCATATTTTGAGAATAAGCGCTTAATAAAATTTCTCGTCTCAAACTTGATGGAGAGTTTTGATATAAAGCAATAAGTTGACTCGCATTATTTAGTGATGCGTTTCTGGCAAAAAGGCTCATAAGGGAAATTTGAAAATATTCATTTGATTTTATCAAATCACTATTTAAAACATGAAAAATCTTACTTCCTAATATTTTCCAATCAACATTATAACTATTATTTACTGTTATTAAGTAGTGGCATATATCACTAATTGCTGGTGTTAGAATATCAATATTATCAATACAAAATTCCACCCCTGACGGAATACCTACTTGCGAAAGTCTTCTTAAAAACCATCTGAGACGTGTATAATTTGGTTCATCACTATTCAAATACTTAGATAATATTTGAGTAACAAAATGTTTGGAAAAAAAGTATAATTGTGGATCTGGCAGTTTTGTAATATTTATACTTGTGTATGGATTGCTTGATGAATACATTTTTATTATATTTATAATATTTTCTTCATCACTATTGATTGGCTGGTCTTTAGTCATTGATATACAATGGTGGTTTAATTCATCTGCTGTATATATTTTTGTTTTATGTCTCTGTAGTATTAGCCTTTGTTGCCTGTCAAGGATTTCTGCCATCTGATAAATAATAATTTTTGCTTCTTGTGGAGTGTTACAAAATATAATAATATCGTCTACAAAGCGACAAAAATCTAAACCTTTCAAAGATAAGCTGTTATCTACAGGAACTAATGAAAGCTCTCCTAATAAGTGTGTAGCATGTGGTCCAATAGGAATTCCTCTAGAGACTTTTGCTGTCACGCTTTCTAGGAGATTCATTAACCATTTTTTGACTTGATTAGGAAATCCAGATTGGATTAATTGATTTTCAATATTATGGTGATATATTTGATTGTAAAAATCTGCTATATCTAAGGAAACTGCATATTTATAGTCTGATATCTTATTTTTACAATTTTCCCAATACTGTAACCAAGAAACCCTTGGATTATATAAACTCCAATCATTTTGGGGCGCAAACCTATAACCAAATACTTTATTTTCAGATATTAATATTCTTCGATTTTCGATCAATTGTCCAAATTCGTAAATAATTGCTGTCAATATAATATTATCCAAAGGATCTAGTTGTGTTGCTATCCTGTATGAAATTTCATCCTTGGGTACTATAAATCTTCTTGAAGGATTATGTTGATAGTTTCCTAAGTCTATGTCTTTAAACCTATTAATTGCTTCATTTTCAATTTCCTGAAGAATGTCAAATTCAACAGGTTTAGGAAATAAATCAGTATCACTATAGTTAACTACATGGTTTAAAGCCCATCTTACAGAATTTTCTTGCAGTTTCATTTTTATATATCCACAATAAATATCAAATCAGATTAAGTGAAGCAAAACCAGTAATTATTATCTTTTATCTACATTCAACAAAAAATAAGCGATGGGTTACGGCTTTGCCTAACCCATCCTACAAACTTTTTCAGATTTTCTTGCCTAACCTACAAAAAACTATAATTAAGCTAACATGGATTTTAACTCACTTTGCGCTTGTTGCAATGCTTGTGGCAATTTACTTGCATCGCGTCCACCGGGTTAGGCTAAGTTTAGTCTTCAACCGCCACCGCATATTTTAGCGATCGCACCCACAAATTTACCAGCTTGCTAATAAATGAGTCATTTTCACGTAAAGGAGAGCAAATTTTGGCAGCAGTCCGAGTCCGTCAGCATGTTAATCCACTTGGTAAAAAGTATCAAACACCAGCAAGTCCCCTTGACTGGGAAAAGATTTATGCAAAGCCAAATCAATCACTACATTTAGATATTGGCTGCGCTAAGGGACAGTTTTTGGTGAATATGGCCCAGATTGAACCCAACTGGAATTATCTCGGCTTGGAAATTCGGGAACCTCTGGTGGTGGAGGCGAATAAGTTACGTTCTGAGTTGGGATTCACAAACCTCCACTACTTATTTTGCAATGTGAATAATTCCTTGCGATCGCTTTTATCTTCCCTGACTCCAGAAAGTTTACAACGCGTTACAATTCAATTCCCCGATCCTTGGTTTAAAACCCGCCACGCGAAACGTCGTGTAGTGCAACCTGAACTAGTGGCAGAATTAGCTAATTATCTTGCGGTTGGTGGAGTTGTATTTCTGCAATCAGATATGGAATTTGTTGCAGTGGAAATGCGCGATCGCTTTGCTGAAAATCCAGCTTTTCAAAGAGTTGGTACAGAAGAATGGTTAGCCGAAAATCCGTTACCAGTCCCCACAGAACGGGAAATAGGTACGCAAAAAAAGGGTGAACCTGTTTATCGGGCTTTATTTGTCAAGCAAGAAGTTGTGAGTCAGGGGTAGTGACAGTATGAGCATCTAGCGCATAAACGCTAAATTTTGCTTGGCATATTGACATTTTATAAATCAGATAATCTCTTAGGAGTTTATCTGGGTGTATTTTCATTAAACATTGCCTGCCAGTTGGCAATAATTTTGGGACATAAATATTATAGTCAATGGTCATAATTAATTACTCGAAATATTCAATTTACATTACTATGCAAGAGTATATGGCTTGATTAACTGAATATATGTCTCTCCCCAAAAATAGGGTATTTAAAAAATCATGTTTTAGGGACATAAAAGTTTTATTTATGTCTATTTCAGATTCTTAACAATAGAGTTATTAGTTTTCCTTTTTGCTAAAATCAGGACATAATTAGGCAATTTTATTCAGTGTTTCAGCCTAAAAATGTCAATATTCAGAGGAAAATCAACATGGAAAGAAAGCATAAGGGTCAACTTGAAATTAACGATCTAATTGATGATGCTGTCAAAAATGCGGTGGAACGACGGAACCAAGGTTTAGATGTAGAAGATGCTTTGTCTGATGAGGAAATCAAAAGCATTGCAGGTGGAACAACTAGTCAATTTATTAAACTCCCTATTTGGACCACGACAGGAATCATAGCACCATATCCAGAACAACCCCTTTTGTCATAAAGGTTCTCTTCCTTGGAGGCTCAATTGATGGAAGAATTTGCTGCTACTGATAAATCTACACTTTGTCCCAGTGCTAGACCCGAATTTGTGGATAGTGTTGTCTTTGGTGTAGTCAGTGGGACAGTGACAGAACCCCGTGTAGCTTATCTCAAAAAGCCCCAACCTATTACGGATGAACTAATAGCAAAAGCTAGTCCAATTACACCTGCCGAAATTTTTCGGACGGCGGCACCTTGTGCTACTAAAGGTTGTCAGCATTTTGATGGGCAAGATTGTCGTCTAGCAATGCGAATTGTAGAAAAGTTACCTGTAGTAGCAGAAGAACTACCACCCTGTTCCATACGCCGAGATTGTCGGTGGTGGCAGCAAGAAGGCAAGGCAGCTTGTATGCGTTGTCCGCAAGTTATTACAGATAACTACAACGCATCTGAGCTAGCAGTTGAGGTGGCAACACCGATTTTTGGTTAAGCAAAGCTAGGTCTGTAGTTAAATAATTTTAGGACGAAATCATGTCTCTAGAAAATGTTCAAGCCTTTTATGTAAGAGTGGCAAATGACCAAACATTCCGCGCTCAACTTCAAGATATTCCAAGTAAAGATGAAGCTAGCCGAATAGTCAATGATGCTGGCTATGATTTCACTCAGGAAGAGTTTGAAGAATATACGACTCAATTATTGGAGTCAACTACTAGTGAGGGTGAACTCAGGGATTTAGATGAAAAAGAATTAGAAACCGTTTTTGGCGGGTTGACTGGAAAAAACGGCGTACAGCCATCATGTTTTAAGTGGTGGTTGCGATCGCCTAAACTACAGCAACAGCAAGTGTATGGAGTTGTTCAGCCAGCCTATGGAGTTATTGCTTAGTAATCTGTTTATTCCTGAACAAATTTGAATAATAAGCTCAGATTTCTAGGGATGGATGAAGATACAGCAGATTTCAGGTTAGTGAAGTACACAAGCTAAGTCTCAAAGCCAGGGATAAAGCCTGTTTTACTTCTGAATTCTGACTCCTTAATTCTGAATTCTGCTGTATATCCGTCCGTTTGCAGATAATTTAATTGAGGTATTTTAATGACTTATCGCCGAATTAGTTATGCAGTTTGGGAAATTACATTAAAGTGTAATCTAGCTTGTCAGCACTGCGGTTCTCGTGCTGGTCATGCAAGGGCGAACGAACTTTCTACAGCAGAAGCCCTTGATTTAGTTAGACAAATGGCGGAAGTGGGAATCACTGAAGTAACCATAATTGGTGGTGAAGCATTTCTGCGTCCTGATTGGCTAGAGATTGCCCAAGCAATTACTTCTTCTGGAATGCTTTGCGGTATGACCACTGGGGGTTATGGGATCACTCTGGAGACAGCACACCGGATGAAGGAAGCTGGAATTAGTGTGGTATCTGTATCGGTTGATGGCTTAGAAGCAACTCACGATCGCCTCCGTGGTAGACAAGGCTCCTGGCAATGGGCGTTTCAGACTATGAGCAATCTCAAACAAGCTGGTATACCATTCGGTTGCAATACTCAAATCAATCGTCTCTCCGCACCAGAATTTCCTCGTATTTACGAACATCTGCGCGACGCTGGCATCTTTGCTTGGCAAATTCAGTTGACTGTACCAATGGGGAATGCCGCAGATAATAGTGAAATTCTGCTGCAACCTTATGAACTACTAGATGTATATCCGATGATTGCTCGTGTTGCCCAACGCGCAAAGCGAGAAGGGGTGCAGCTACAACCAGGAAATAATATTGGCTACTACGGGCCTTATGAGCGGATGTTGCGGGGAGGAGGGGATGCTTGGACTTTTTGGCAGGGGTGCAATGCGGGATTGTCTTCTTTAGGCATCGAAGCCGATGGTGCTATCAAAGGTTGTCCTTCACTGCCTACCACAGCATACACTGGCGGCAACATCCGCGACTATTCACTACGGACAATTATTGAAGAAACTGAAGAACTACGGTTTAATCTCGGAGCTGATACTCCTAAAGGAACATCACACTTATGGGGTTTTTGCAAGACTTGTGAATTTGCTCAACTCTGTCGAGGTGGTTGCAGTTGGACTGCTCATGTTTTCTTTGATAAGAGAGGCAATAATCCTTATTGTCATCATCGCGCCCTCACTCAGGAAAAAGGCGGTATTCGAGAGCGAGTTTTTCTTCAGCGTCGGGCGGATGGGAATCCTTTTGACAATGGGGAGTTTGGGCTAATTGAAGAACCGATAACTGCCCCTTGGCCGGAAAACGATCGCCTTCACTTTACTAGCGATCGCATTCAATGGCCAGAAAGTTGGGAAGAAGAAGCAAATCTAGCATCATCTTTAGTTAGTTCTAGTAATTAAAAACTGCAAAATACCATTTCTATGAACAATATCTCTACTGACTCTATCCCTTCAGAAAATCCGACTGTTCCTGACTCTCAAGCAACCCTGTTACCTCGTTCAGCTTGGAATAGTCAACTAGCTTATTTGAGAATTATTTTTCGGGCAAAGAAAGCTCTAGACCGCATCGAAAAAGAAGCAGGTGTTTTGAGAATTGAAAACTAATTAGATTATATAGCAATCCTATCTGAGTTGTGAAAATTATTTTGTTTAACGAACCGCAAAGGACGCAAAGGGCGCGAAGTGTAGAAAGAGAAGATTTCACAAATGATTTAGGATTGCTATATCCACAAATTACTTAATCTTAATTAGAGACTTACAAATAAAAAAATATCCCAAAACTGACGCAAAAATCTCTTATCCTCTCTCTGTGTTCTCTGCGTCTCTGTGGTTCGTAATTTATTTCTTGGAAATCTCTTACACAATAAAAATGCGTAGGCAAAGCCCGCACTTCTCTACGAGACGCTGCGTGAACGGCAAGCTCAGTGACCATCGTAGACACCGCATATTCTCGAAAACCTAGTTAACTGATTCTAGTGACATCAAACTTTTCTTGCTGTCGTCATCAACAGTTACCAAAAAACAATGATTTTATACTGGCATACAAATAATACATAGTTGACACATTTAAAGCTTATGACATTTTTACTAAATTCTCGTAATGTTTTCCATTATTTAATTGAACAAGGGCTGTGCAATCAGTCTGAGCAACCTCCCAGCAAGGTAGAACCACTTACAGCCAAAAACTTTAATTTATTACTGAGTTTACCAGGCGATCGCAAACTTCTAGTTAAACAAGAACGACATAATCAGCAAGGGAAAGCGGCTGGTGAATTTTTAAGCGAGTGGCGAATTAAAGAGTTTTTGCAACGATTTCCAAACCTTGATAACTACCGCTCATTTTTGCCAGAGATGCTGCATTTTGATGCCGACAATTCCATTATTGTCTTCAGATATCTGGATGATTATCGGGATTTAATGGATTTCTATACCAAGGAAAATAGCTTTCCTACAGAAATCGCTACAGCAATTGGTAATATTTTAGGAACTATCCATCGTGATACTTTCAACCGCCAAGAATATCAGGAATTCTTTTCTAAAAATTCCGATAATTTAATGGCTGATCAAGTATCGCATTTAGTTCGGGGATTAGAACGGATTGAACCGGAAATTTTTGGTCTAGTTCCTGGTGATGGGTTAAAGTTTTTTGCTCTATATCAACGTTATGATAGCTTGGGGCACGCGATCGCAGAATTGGGCAATGCTATAACGCCCTCTTGTCTCACCCACAATGATTTGAAACTAAATAATATCCTGCTGCAAAAAGATTGGCAGAATTCCAGTAACAATATTATCCGGCTAATTGATTGGGAACGCTCGGCTTGGGGAGATCCAGCTTTTGATTTAGGAACACTTATTGCTAGTTATGTACAAATCTGGCTAGGTAGTTTGATTATCAGTAATTCTTTGAGTATTGAAGAGTCTTTACGCTTGGCAATAACACCTTTAGAACTACTTCAGCCTTCAATTGGTACATTAACCCAAGCTTATTTAAACACTTTTCCAGAAATTCTAGAACACCGCCCTGATTTTTTGCAGCGGGTGGTGCAATTTACGGGTTTTGCTTTGATTCAACAGATTCAGGCGATGATTCAGTACCAAAAATCGTTTGGCAATATGGGGATTGTTATGCTTCAGGTTGCTAAGACATTATTAAGCCGTCCTGTACAATCGATGCCAACAATTTTTGGCGCTGCTGCTGTTGAATTAACTCACCTGAGTAGTTCTGCTGTTTAAATCATTTTGTTATTACTAAAGTAGTTATGCAATTATTAAATTCTCCTCAAACTCACCTAGAGACTGGTTTAACTGGGCAATTACTGGATGTTCTGCAAGATATTATTCGGAAAATTGAGATAAAATCTGATTTCTCCATCCACCATTCAGATTATAAACCTTTGGAATTACCATCTGAGGCAGTTGAACGTTTTCAGAAGATGCCAACCCAGATGCAACATAAATATCTGAGTTTGCAATTGCGGAGTTTTCTTTACGGTATTTATTACAACGGTTCGATGCAAAGTACATTGGCACTAGATGGGGAGGGAAATGGTTTGCCCCTAGATTTGGAGAATAATACTGTTTTAGGGGTAGATGTGGGGTTTTATGAGCGATCGCATGAAAGTAATTTTGGAGAGGGCTACTTTGATCCTGGTTGGTCTGTTTTGAGAGAAGAAAGTGATGGCAGTTTAGCTGTGATTAAAAGTGGTTTGAGGCTGCATATTCAACGGAATAAGCATCTTCAACCTACTGAAGTGGCAGCTGTCGTAGGTGATTCTGTCGCTATCAAGATGCCGAAGAATCTGGTGCAAAATGGCTTTTACGTGGCAGTTAGCAATGTTGTACATGAAAGTCATGAAAATCTGGTACGAGTATACTTTAATTTCAGCCCAGAAGGTGCAGTGGTGGTTATGAGTAGCCTGACGCGGCGGCTGAATGCCATTCCTATTTTTTTCCACTTTAAGGTGCTGTATAACCCAGATGACTACAAGCGTTACGATTCAGGGGTATTGTACTTTGAAAAAGGCAATTATGAAGCTGTCCGGCAAGTACTTGAGGCTGTCTATGCAGAAAACCAATCGCATTTTCAGCCGGAGGTGCCGCTATTCACCATGCAACTTGCACCAGGCTTAGGGTTGGCAGAAGAACCAGACCAAAAGTTTGGTATTCAGGAAAGCTTTGGGATGAATCGCTGTCAAATTATAGCGAATGGGTTGTTGGAAACTTGGTATCAAGGAGATGAATCAATTGAGGGGAGGATGCAGGCTATCCTTGGGCAATTTTCTCATTTGGGGATTGACTTGCAGCGCCCTTATCTCAATGCCAATTCAGAAGATATTTATTAGTAATTCCATTGGTTAAGGGTCAATAACTAGTTAGATTGTTGAAATAAGCCTAATTTTTTATCGATCAGTCCAAGAGGATTTTTGGGCTGATTTTTTATTGTTTTTTTAACTTAAATTAATGTAAGTAAGGAAAAATAAATGTTTAAATTATATCAGCAAAAATCAGGGATTTTATATAAATAAAAATAATCCTTTTTATCGACTGATAAACAGCGCAGTTAACTTGCTAATTAACTAATATAAAAAGGCATTCTTTTTGGCACGTTTATATTGATAAAAAATTGGAATAATAGAGAAAGTAACAGATTATGGTAATGGGAGTAAGCAATTCAAAATCTAATCCCAACTGAAACAAATTGATTTAGGAGTACATTTGAAAATGGCTAACATTGCAATCTCTGACCTACATCCCACTGGTTATGATCTGTTTTCTGACTCTGAGAGCTATATGAAAGATTTATCTGACGGAGAGCTTGATATCCAAGGAGGAGTTACGCCTGTTCTAATAGGGTATGCTATTGTTTCTTCAGAAGTATGTCTCAGTCTGGTCGTAATAGCAATAAAGTCAATATAGCAATCTGAATTGAATCGTGAGAAAACACGGAGATTAAAAGTAGGTATTTATAACCTTTTCAGCCTTTTTTCTCTCACGAATCATTTAGTATTGCTATATATTTAGACATCTGGTGAAAAAAATGTAGAGACGTAGCACTGCTACGTCTCTACTTAATATCTGTTGATCAGCCTAGAGTTTGGATACCAACGCAGAGCGTCTGCGACTCTCAGGGATTGACGAGAGAGTAGATTTTAGAGCGGCTGTGGAAAGCGATCGCGCAGTTTGCGGCACGTCTAACCTGAAGCATAGGGTTTGCTTCTACCGCCACAATGAAATAGCCGTAAATTTTTATCGTTCAGTCTTAGAAGATTCTTGGGCTGATTTTTTGTGACTTTTGGTTAGTTAAAAATTTATGGGGACATAACTATTTTAATTTTGTCTCTCCTCAAGCTCATCTACTTCTACAATCCTCTATAAAAAATAGATTTTTACCAGAAATAGCCGACTATTTTTACCTAAATCTGTAACTTTTATGGTCTTTTAACTCTGTTGAAATGTCTATGCATATTCAATTTTTTTAAATAGGATGTAATCAGGAGTCAAATCTAACCATTTGATTTCTAATCACTAACATAATGGTATTGGAGACTAAACTTAAATGGCTGATATTAAGATTAATGACATTGAACCTGCTGGCGCTGAATTGTTCGCCGATTCTGAAGGTTTACTGAATGAATTAAATGACGACGAACTTAGTAATGTACTTGGTGGTCTTCAAGCGGCGAGGAGTGCTCCTCTCAGCAGCAAGATAAGCTATCAGTGTGTTTGTAATATTATTGAAAAACCAGTCTCTAACAAAGAACCCGTTCAGGGGATCTGAGTCAATACGGTTCGGTTAACGTTTTAATATTTTGAAGATCCCCCCAACCCCCCCCTTAAAAAAGCTTGCTCATAACTTTTTTTTACTCCCCTTTTTAAGTCGCCACAAATGGGGGGATCTTAACCAAACCGTATTGGGAACTGAGTAGCAAACTCAAACTTGCAGTCAGCTGATTTTTTCAATTATTTTTGTGGCTCTGGAGACAACTCCAAGCCACTTTTACCGTGGCTTGATTATCCTGCCTAGCATTTATTTTCACCAAATGGATAAGAATCAGACTTCGGTAAAATCATCAGCACCTGTTTTCAGGCTTTAAAAGGAAAAGTTAGTGTTGATACGGATATACCATATGAGTCCAATGAGAAAACCGAAAGGAGACTATCTGTGAGCATCAAACTCAACTATCAAAACTTTTTTAATTATTTAATAGAGGCTGATATATGCCAACAAAGCGACTTAGAAGTTATTACAATTGATGATAAACACAGTAAAAATTTACACTGGACAGTTAATGTAGCAGATGACAGCAAGCTAGTTGTTAAGCAAGAGTGTTATCACCAAATTCATAACTTTAGTAATGACATTTGTAATGAACATGATATCTACTCATTTATGCATTTATGTCCCGATTTAGTTTACGCTTCATCGTTGCTTCCAAAAATGGTTCATTTCGATGAGAACAACTCGATATTGATTTACAAACACTCTGCTGATTATATCAATTTAGATACTTATTACGATAATGCTAGAACTTTTCCAACGTCCATCGCTGAGGCAATTGGAACTACTTTAGCAATACTGCATCTTGAAACTATGAATTCTCAAGATTGCTACCATTTTATGACGAAGATAAAAGAAGGTCAATTTTGCTATCAGCCTCCATATTCTAACTATCTTTTAGATCAGATTGATCCTGAGAGTTTAGTTAAATTCCCAGCAGAGGGATTGAAGTTTATTGCTTTTTATCAACGCTTTGAAAACCTGAAAAAAGCAGTTACAGACCTTGTAGTTCATCATCGCCACTGCTGTCTAACCCACAATAACCTTCTGTTAAATAAGATTCTGATATCTAGACAGTGGGAGAAGCTATTATTAGCAACTGAGTATTCTGATGAAAGCCTAATTAAGCTTATTGACTGGGAAAGGTGTAGCTGGGGCGATCCAGCTTGTGATTTAGGAACAGCGATTGCTGGCTATTTGCTGGTATGGCTCAACAGTGTAACTGTACATCCTGCCATTGAACTGAAGCAATCTCTACAGTTAGCTACAATCCCTTTGGAAGTAGTTCGCCCTTCAACTGTCGCTATAACCAAAGCTTACATCAAGACTTACCCGAAAGTTTTAGAAGAGCGTCCTGACTTTCTTAGACGAGTTATTCAATTCGCTGGTCTTGCTTTAATTTCTGAAATTATGGCAAGAATTCAGTCTCATAAGGGCTTTGATAATCAAGGCATTTGTATGCTTCAAGTGGCAAAGAGCTTACTGTGCCAGCCAGACGAATCCTTTAGCTCTGTTCTTAATACAACAGAATTAGAACTTATTGACTCAAGACTACCCTCTATCAACTAGCATTAAGAGCAACTATTATGCAGTTACTACAAACTTTGCTGGAAATTGCTAACAAGGTTCGACTAGAATCTTCCAACTTTCGTATCAGTTACTCTGGCTTTCCTCCTCTAGAAGTTCCTATTGCCACGGTAGCACAGCTGCAAAAAATGCCTCAGGAGATTCAAGACGAGTCTTTAAACTTACTATTAAGAAACTTGATATATGAAATTCACTACGAAGGTTCACTTGTGGAAGAAGTAAGTCAAAGACTTCAGACAAATGACCAAACTTTAAAGAAGATAGCTTCAACGGAAGTAGATTGGGAATTCTACGAACAACTAGAGAGAAATAATAAGAGTAAAGGTTGGTTTCACCCAGACTATCATGTTTTGAGGCAAGAAGCTGATGGTAGTCTTGCTGTGAAATACGACGGAGTTACTCTTCACATTCAGCGAAACCGTCATCTTAAGTTAGAAGAGCAGTTAGCTACAGTTAATGATTCCGTCTCAGTATTAATGCCATCTAGGAGTATTGAATGGGACTTATATACAACAATTGGAGAGGCAGAAACTGATGCCAGCACTTGGAAAGACCCTTCCAATCAGGTAGTGTTTGCTTACTTCAACTTCGCTCCAGAAGCGGCAATTATAGCTATGAAGCATGTGACAACAAGATTGAATGAAATCAAACTACCCTTCGCTTTTAAAGTATTACACAATCCTTTGAATTACAAAGGTTATAACTCAGGATTTATCCAATTTCATCGGAGCAATTACGAAGTAATTCGTCAACTTTTACAAATTATCTATGCAGAAACGAAATCCCACTTTCAAGAGCATGTTCCCATATTTACTAAGGTACTTGCGCCTGGAATTGGGTTAGCCGAACACCCTCATCCTAAAGTGCTGTTTAAATACTCGGAAACTTTCGGATGGAACCGCTGTCAAATTGTTGCCAATGCCTTACTAGAAGCTCATAAAAATGGTGATGAATCAAAAGAAGCTCGGATGAAATATATACTCCAACATTTCGACTACTTCAAGATTGACCTAGAGCGTCCATATCTCAATCCTGACTCTGAAGACATCTACACACCGTTAGAGGTTGTTTGAAAAGTTGTAAAGTATACTCAAAACCCCTCTCCAAACCTCTCCCCGAAGCGGAGAGAGGCTTTGAAAGCTAGTTACAGTTTTTCTCTGTTTGTATGAAACCACCCTGCCATTCCCTTGTAGGAAAGGGGGGCTGGGGGGTTAGGTTTGGGAGCCTTAGATGTTACCAAAAATACTTTTCAAACATCCTCTTAAGGTTAGGCTTCGGAATTAGAGCTTAAACAATTAGAGTCTAACTGCTTAACAACATCAATTTTAGCGATTTGTTCCTTTAGCCATTCAGAAAACAAATTTGAAGCAATTTTTTGGTATAGGGCATTATCCAATTCCAGTTGAATAATCTCCTCCACCAAAATCAGGTGTACTCCCTTAGAACTAACAATCGGTTTGAGAAGCTGCGGCGGTTTAGCCGCAAAAACAGCAGCACAAATTTCTGGCTTCAAATCCTGACGATACACTATCCCCGGATATCCACCTTTTCGACGTAACTCTATATCCTGGATGTATTTGTGAGCAACATCATAGAAACTCACCTCACCTTCCTGAATGGCATAGAAAAGTTCTATCGCTAAATCTTCGTCATTTAAGATAACCTCATATAACACTACACGAGCATAGTCTAGTTGATGTTGAAAGAAATAGGGTTCAACTTTATCTGCAAACAGATGCCGAAATAATTTATTACTAATCAAGTTGATGTAATTCATTTTTTCAAAATCGTCTAGAGACAGACCTTGTTTTTCTAGCCACGCCCAGGTATGATCAGCACTCTGAAGTTGATTCATTAATCGCAATTGATCCGCTGCTTTCTGAAGTTCCTCAGTCTCTACTTTGATACCCGCCTCAGCTGCGGCGTTTTCTATAACCTTGCGAGTGACAATCTCTTCAATTATCTCAGGAATTTTGCCAGATAGCTTGACTTGCTCAAGAATATCTTCGTTAGTAATGGTAATAGTTGGTGACATGATGTTTCTCCTAAGCATGTAGACTAAATTAAATGTGAAATGCTGACCTCTCCTAGTAGGAGAGAGGCTTTTTCTCCCCCTTCCTTGCTAGGAAAGAGGGCTGGAGAGTTAGGTTTGGGAATACATAAGTACAGTGAAATACCTACAACTTCACCCCTCCCTGCTGCAACTGCTTAAACGGGTCAAGCAGAAAATCAATAATCCGACGCTGGCGAACAATTACCTCAGCCGTCGCCGTATCTCCAGGATGCAAGGTAATACACTTATTAGCCGAGAGAAGACATTTTTGTTTTATGGCAATTTCCAAGTCATAAGCTGCCACCTTACCATTAGGTGTATCCACCTCTATGGTAGTAGGAGAAATCACTAATAATTCTCCTTCCAACACGCCGTAATCCTGAAAAGGATAAGCATCAAACTTTAACTTCACTGGCAATCTTTTTCGCAAAAAACCACTCTCAGTTGTCGCCATTTGCGCCCGAATTATTAAAGGCGAACCTTGGGGTGCAATCTCTGCAATCATTGTTCCTGGCTGCACTACAGACCCAGCCCGTTGTATCGGTAACTGAAACACTCTACCATTCACGGTAGCTCTTAACTCTCGTTGTCCTAACTGAAAATTTAACGAAACAATCTGACTCTTATTTTGAGCAATTTCTGCCTGAAGCGTAGTAATTTCTGTCTCCAAATTCTTCTGTTGTTCGTCGATTTTTAGCAAAGCAAGCTTGCTGGAACGAGTTAAGGTCTGATAACTCCTTTCCTGTTCTTTCAGTCGCAACTGTGCCTGCTCAATATCTGCATTTGCTTGCCGAATTGTCCGCTCATAACTACTTTTTTGTTCTCCTAAACGTAATTTAGCCTGCTGAATATCTGACTGATTTTGTTCATATAACTGTTGCTTGTCTTTAGCTATATCTTGCTTCTGGACAACATTAATTTCTGGAACAACCCCTGACTCCCAAAGACTACGATAGCGTTCAACTTCCCGCTCGGTACTCGCCAAACTACTGTTTACCAACTTATTAGCTGTTTGACTATGCTCAAGAGTTTGCCGTGCCTGATTTACTTGAGCTAATTTTTCGTCTTTTTGTAAGTCATAGGAATTCCTAAGAGCATTCATATTCTGTCGCGCTTGGTCAATTTGAGCCTGCTTTTCTAACTGTTGAGATTGGTTCTGTTGCTGTTGCGTTGTCAAAGATACAACTAACTGACTTTTAGATGAATTTAACTGAGAAAGTCGATTTAATTGTCCCTCCAACTTATCCTGTGCTTGCCGCAATTCTGCCTTAACTAATTCCGATTCCAACACTAATAAAGTCTGCCCAGCTTTAACTGAATCACCCTCCTTTACCCGAATTTCGGCAACAGTACCCGCCACAGCAGCATCCAGCCTAACTGTCTTTCCCTTTGGCTCAAGTCGCCCTCTTGCCGTACCCGTTTCATCCACCTTAGATAGCATCGCCCAAGGTAAAATAATCGACACAAACACCACCAAAAAATATAGTAATCCTCTTGTCCAAACTTGGGGCAAACTATCAAGTAAATCCTTGGTCGCGTCAGCCCAATCATCAGTTGATCTAGCTGGTGTTTTCTCCCTTAAAATTTCCTCGCGCTGTTCTACCTCATCGATTTGGGTTTGAACCCTTCCATTCAATGTGTTTGGCATGATTTTTCCTGAGCTCAATTTGGGATTTTGGGAGTGGGAGACAAGAAACTTTGGTGTAAACTTACAGCTAAAACCCTTTTCAAACCTCGTTTCCAGCCTCTTGCTGGAAATGCTGCTCATTGCGGCTCTGCCGCTAGTCAAGAGGCGGAGCCTCCCGGAATGCATTCCCAGTCGGAGACTGGGAACGAGACAAGGGGGGCTTTGTCTCTTATTTACCACCTTAAAAAGGGGGGTTGCCGCAGGCGGGGGGATCTTAACCGTATTGGAAGTCGGGAGACAAGAAAAGCTTCCTGCTTATCTTCTTGTTTCACCCTGCAACATCCAACTGCTGATGATTGAGATAAAAATAATGTCCCCGCTTTGCCATCAACTCTTGGTGAGTCCCACTCTCAATCAAGATGCCGCGATCCAGCACCAAAATCAAATCTGCATTCCGCACAGTTGAAAGGCGATGGGCGATTACTAAGGTGGTTCTGCCCTGAAGAATTGTGTTTAAATTGGTCTGAATAATCCTTTCTGACTCTGCATCCAGATGGGAAGTCGCCTCATCCAAAATCAATAGTTTGGGATTGCCTAACAACGCCTTAGCGATCGCAATTCTTTGTCGCTGTCCTCCAGATAACATCCCCCCTCCTTCACCAATCTGGCTTTCATAACCCATAGGCAACTTTTTAATAAACTCATCAGCACCCGCCAATCGCGCCGCCTCAATAATCTCTGCCAAAGTTGCCCCAGGATGTGCCAAGCTAATATTTTCCCGAATTGTTCCGCCAAACAAAAAGGTATCTTGGTCAACTACCCCAACCTGCTCGCGTAGAGAACGCAATGAAAGACTGGTAATATCATGCCCATCAATCAAAACGTTGCCGTCTGTGGGGGGATATAACCCCAAAACCAGCTTAGAAATCGTGGTTTTCCCTGAACCACTGCGTCCCACCAGGGCAACCATTTGCCCACTATGTATTTCAAAACTGAGATTTTCTAAAACATTGATATCGCTTTCCGGGTGATAGCGAAACGTCACGTTATCAAAGCAAATGTTACCTTGAATAGGTGGTAAAGATTGCCGCGCCTGGTGCTGCAAATCCTCTTCTGGTTCCGCATCCAACACATCATTAATGCGTTCCACCGCAATCACCACTTCTTGCAATTGATTCCACAAAACTATTAATCGTTGGAAAGGTGTAATAATAGTTCCCAGCAACATATTAAATGCTACCAATTGCCCAATGGTTAGTTCGTTGTGAATCACTTGGTACGCCCCAAACCACAGCAAGAGGGTAGTTACTACTGCTTCAATTGTGTTGCTGAATATTTGCAGGCGATTGCTGATAATTTGCCCCGAAAAAGTAGTTTTTATTTCTTTACTTAATAACTCTTCCCAATGCCAACGCACCGTCTGTTCAACGGCTGTGGATTTAACTGTTCGCACACCAGAAAGGGCTTCAATCAGATAGCTGCTTTCCTGAGCAACAGCATTAAATATTTCTCTAGAAATCTTTTGTAAAAAAGGTGTGGCAATCAATGCCAGCAGGAAAAAAGGCGGTACAATCACCAACACCAGCAACGCCATTTTCCAACTGTACCAAAACATCAATCCTAAATAGATAAAGACAGTGAGTAAATCCAGTAGGATGGACAATGCTTCACCGGAGAGGAAACTTTGAATTTTGCGGTTTTCCTGTACACGAGAGATAATATCCCCCACATAACGGGACTCAAAGTAACTCAATGGTAGCCGCAGAGTATGGCGAATAAATCCGACAATCAGGGCTAAATCGAGCTTATTCGCCGTGTGATCTAACAGATATTGCCGCAACCCCGTCATCGCCACACGGAATAAACTAAAAATCAGTAACCCTAACCCCACCGCCGTTAAGGTGAGTTCCGATCGCTGTACAACCACGCGGTCTAAAATTAACTGCGTGAATAAGGGAGTCACAAGTCCAAATATCTGGATAAATAAGGAAGCGACAAACACTTCCAGAATTACCAAAGAGTGAGGCTTCATCAACTCAAAGAATTGCCAAAAGGGGGTAGAAGTCTCTTTGGTATCCTTAAGCATGGCTGTCGGTTGCAGCAGCAATGTGTAACCAGTCCAGTTGGCTTTAAATTCGGCGTGGCTGAGGGTGCGTTGTCCAATACCAGGATCTGCCACAATCACCTGTTTAGGAGTGATTTTATAGACAACGATGTAGTGCTTTCCCTCCCAGTGAGCGATCGCAGGTAAGTTTTGCTTCGCCAATTGGTCAAGACTCGCTTTCACAGGTCGCGTGCTAAACCCAATGGCTTCCGCCGCCGCCGATAATCCTCGCAGTGACGACCCATTGCGGTCAACATTGGCCATATCCCGCAGGCGATTTACACTAAAGTTTTTCCCCCAATAGCGAGACACCATCACTAAACAAGCTGCACCGCAATCCGATCCACTCTGTTGGGCAAAAAACGGATAGCGCTGAATCACACGCTGTAATAAATGCCCGACTCGCTGCGTGGAGTTAGGAAAATAGGCTTTACTAATCTTTTTCTCGCGTGGTTCTACTGCTAGCGTTGGCAAAATCTTCGTTTCATGCAGCCGTTTTAAATCAGATGGCGGTAGTGGGGCGTTATCGTAGTCCACTTGTTGGGGATTACGAGACAGTGCCTTAGCCCACAAATGCTCCCGAATTTGGGGATATTTACCCATTAGTGGCCACAACACCTCACTCGGAACAAAGCACAGTTGCAAGTTGACTGAAGCCCTAGCTGCATAAGGTTTAAAGTCACCCTCCTTAAACAAGGTAAATTCCCCAAATGAGTCTCCCGTCTCCAAGGTGGCGATTAATTCATCGGCGCTAGAGAGCAACCTGACCTTACCAGCGATCGCAATATAGATTCCTGGTTGAGCATCAGTTCCTTGCCAGAATTTGCCGACTTTCGGGTTGAGAAATTTAACTTGTTGAAGACAGTGTTGAAATTCCTCTGTGGAAAGAGAATAACCCAGAGTATTGTTGAACTGTTGCAGAGAAAGCAACTGAGCGGATATATCTTGCGCCATAAACGTCTACATCTTTTCCTAATTTCGCAAAGTTAATAAGTAACAATTCAGAATTATCGGGAATAGTTGTCGATTTCAGATCGCTAATCAAAATTTTGGAACCTTGAACCTGTTCAGTGTTGTTTTGTTCAGCATGACTGGGTTTTGGTAATGTGGATAATCCCATCTGTTTAAGCAGTCGCTTGATATGGCGATCGCTCACCTCAATTCCAAATTCTTTTACCAGATGTTTCCCCAGCCAGTTTGCTGTCCAACGCCGAAAAACATAGCCATGATCGCGGGGACTACTAGTAAGCAGTTCTTTCAAACGTTCTAAATACTGGTCATTTATTGCTTTCGGGCGACCAATGGGACAATCTTGCCATTGGTGCGCCATCCCAGCCCTGGCTATGTGCATCCAATGTCTTGCTGTTGCTGCACAACACCCCAAGGTTTGACAAATCGACCTTTGAGTTTTACCCTCATCTGCCAACAACATGATTTCAATTCGTTGACGGTAGGATTCCGGTAAACTTTTGTACAAATTTTCTAGCAGTAGTTTCCGTTGAAACGGCGTTAAACATTTTCCACCAGTTGCAGTTGGATATTTAGTTTCAGATTTCGCTTGGTAGTCGGACATATACATAGGATTTACTAGTTTTGCAGACATACGAATACCTCATGCTTGAAGCATAATTTGTCAAGCACTTGCAAATAAGTCTTTCGGGTGTTTCTTTTTACCTTACAATTGGCAATCGCACTGTCACTGTGTAGATATAAATTAACTACAAATCAAATTTGTAAATTCCGAAGAATTATCAATTAATTTTCTATTTTTAAACGCTTGCTCATTGAAGAAGAATTCAGAATTCAGAATTCAGGAGTCAGAATCAATCAGTCGGGGATTGAGACCGGCGCAGGAATTGTTGCACCACCAAATTTTCGATTTGGTGGGGGTGCAAAAACGCCGATTATTCATCCGTTTTTTCGGTCAGAATTCAGAATGAATTCTGACGACTGGCGCCAATATTGCTGTTCGATAATTTCGATAATGTCGAAATAAACTCGGATTTATATCTGCCTAAGTACACGTCACCGTAAAAGGGATTGGGAATTACGGAATAACGAACCGCAGAGGGGCAGAGAAGCCAGTGCGTTCCGGGGGTGGAGGAGTTTGTAGCAACTGGCGCGGCACGGAGAAATCAGAGTTTGAGAGATATTTTGCGTAAGTCCTAACATTGAAAAATTTAGGACTTACGCACTGTACAAATTCATCGTGATGTGAGTTAACAAAAATAGGTTGTTTCAGGCTTTTCTTGATTATCCTTTGATCGTAAGTAGACCATGCTCTTTCAAAGTCAAGCCTCTATTTCTATATCAGTGAAAAATTGACTAATTATGCAAAACGCATAATAGTTTTAAAGCATCCTCTAACAACTTAAATTATGATCAAAGGGAGGGTGACAGTAAATGTCGTGCCTACTCCAACTTGACTATTAACTACAATTTCGCCGCCGTGTGCTTCCACAGACTTTTTGGCGATCGCTAGCCCCAAGCCGGTACCAGGAATCATTCCCACATTCTCCGCACGTTGGAAAGGCTGAAACAGTCGCTTTTGGTCTTCTTCAGGAATGCCAATTCCCCAATCTTGAATTCGGAAAATTACTGTTTTTTCTTGACCAATTAGTTCAAAGCGCACTACGCCATCTGGTAGTGAATACTTAATAGCATTGGTAAGTAAATTGCACAAAATGTGCTGTAGCAAGCTTTTATCCCATAGTGCTTCGCCTAATTGCCCAAAACTGGCGAATACCAAAGTCAGATGGTTCTCGCCTGCCATTAATCGAACTTCTTCGACTAGTTGGCGGCAAAAAGCTTCTAAATCTAAGTGGATGAGTTCAGATCGCAGTCTACCAGAATCAGCTTTACCAATGAATGAAACTTCATCTAATAGCTGCGCCATGTTTTTGATCGACGAGCGAATTATTTGCAAATGATTCAGTTTTTTCTCTTTGGTCAATTTTTCGTCGTAGTTTTGTAGCAATCCAGCAGCCAAGAGAATAGTATTTAGGGGATTGCGGATGTCATGGGAGAACATCGAGACAAATTCAGATTTGAACTGGTTGAGTTCATTGGCTTTCAGCAGTTCAGCAGTTCGTTCTTCAACCCGAATTTGTAACGCTTCGTTGACCGTGCGTAATGATTCTAAAAGCTGCTTGCGCTCGATCGCATAACGCAGGGAACGAACCAATACATCTGGATTTACCTGGCGCTTGATTAGATAATCTTGTGCGCCCTGTCGCACTGCTTCAATTGCCAATTCTTCGTCATTTGTATTGGTTAGGACAACAATCGGTATGCTTGGGGCTTGACCAATCAGAGAAGGCAGAGATGACAATCCTTCGCTGTCAGGTAGAGTTAAATCTAACAAAATAACATCATAATTACACTCAGTTAGTTCCTCAAGTCCTTCCCCCAATCGCTTCACATGAACCAGAGTAAACTCTTGGAACTGGGCTTGCATCAAAAACTCTTGTAACAACCTAGCATAAGCTAGGTTATCCTCAATTAACAAGATTTTTACTAAGTAGTTCGCAACCATAATCTTCGGGTTTTACTCCAATGGCAGAGTCACAATAGAGAGCCAAAAATCTTCAATACTCTTAACGATTTGGAATAACTGATTAAGGTTGCGGGATTTAGTGATATAGCAATTCACATGCAAGTTGTAACTCTCAATAATATCATCCTCATTTTTTGAGGTTGTTAAGACAACAACTGGAATCCGTTTTAGTGCTGGGTCAGTTTTAATTTCCGCCAGCACTTCTCTACCATCTTTCTTGGGCAAATTCAAATCTAGGAGGATGAGGTCAGGGCGCGGTGCATTAGCATATTCCCCTTCTTGGCGTAAATAAGCCATAGCATCTATGCCATCCCTGACTGTGACAACCTCGTGTGGCACTGAACTATTTTTCAACGCCTCTTGAATTAAGCGAATGTCGGCTTTATTGTCCTCGACCAAAAAAATCATTTTGTGTTTTTCTCCCCTTTCTACGCTCAAGTTCACGTCCTCCAACTGGAATAGTAAAGTAGAAGGTTGCGCCTTCACCCAGTATTGACTCTACCCAGATCCGCCCTCGGTGGCATTCGACAATCTTCTTACAGATGGCTAAACCCATACCTGTACCGATATATTCATCTCGTGTGTGTAGGCGCTGAAAGATCACGAAAATGCGATCGCTAAATTGTGGGTCAATGCCAATACCATTATCCTGAACTGAAAACAGCCATGCATCTTCTATCCTTTGTGCCCCCAGATGGATTTGTGGCGGCTGTTCACTGTGGAACTTAAGGGCGTTACCGATGAGGTTTTGGAATAGCTGCATCAGTTGGGTGTTGTCAGCCATCACAGTTGGTAAGGCGTCGTGGGTGATCGTCGCCCCAGTTTCATTAATGCGTTGACGCAAATTGCCCAGCGCCCGATCTAAGGTTGTTTTTACCTCGGTCATTTGAAATGCGATCGCCTGCATATCCACTTTCGAGTATGCCAGCACGTCATCAATCAAAGTCTGCATCAGGCTAACTCCTTCTACAGCATAGCTGATAAACTCCTGGGCTTCTTCGTCGAGTTGTTCGCGATAGCGCATCTCCAACAGCTGCACGTAATTCACAACTTGATTAAGAGGTTCTTGCAAGTCATGGGAGGCGACGTAGGCAAACTTTTTCAGGTCTGCGTTAGAACGTTCTAAATCCTGCGCTAACTGGGCAAGTTCATCGGCTTGACGTAGCACAATATTGACAATTGCTTTCCGCAGTTCCAATGCTGCTTTAACTTCTACATCTTTCCAAGGTAAAGATGTTAAGTGAACCGTTTCTTTCCACAGTTCAAATGATTTACGTGGACATAAACTGACATTTCCTTCTGAGTGGCTAACTTCAAACGCCTGATTAGGATCGCCACCCCAATTTACAGTTTGAATTACTTCCGGTCGAAACCACAAAACATAATTACGCTTGGCGATGGGAATAGCTAATAAACCGCTAGCGACGTTTTTAAAACTTTCGGCATCTGGATAAATTTGTGGCAAAGAATTTGTATGGAATACTTCTTCCTCAACGTTATTCTTCAGCCATTGAAGTAAAAAATTCAGGTCTTCTTCTTTAGGTGTTTCACCAACTAACGTGCAATTTCCCCCAAAACACACGGCTGCACCTTGAGCGTTAGCCAAATCTAAAAGATTTTGGGGGTTTTTAACTAAACCATCAATAAAGTTTTCGTCTTGAGACATATATTCAATTAAGAGTGATTGAATATGTGTCAGATTTATCTGGCGATCGTGGTCTTCTGTCTCTTCTCTAGCTGAGATTTCAGCAAATATTAATCGCCCCAAAAATTCGCAAGCTTTACGCAATTCGTAGGAAATATATTTAGGGGACTGATGATGACAAGCAATTAGCCCCCAGAGTTTTTGGTCTTTAATTAAAGAGATAGTAAGCGTTGCCGCAACACCCATATTATGCAAGTACTCGATGTGACAGGCAGCAGCACTTCTGAGGATAGAGTTGGTTAAATCAATCGGGCGATCGCTAATTGGATTATTGACAGGAAAAACTTGTACTGGCTCACAATAAGAATCCGGGATGATTCTAATCGAATTGACAGCGAATAATTTTTTCGCTGGTTTGGGAATATCTGACTCTGGGTAATGCAGTCCTAAGTATGGTTCTAGGCTTTCTAGTTTTTCTTCAGCGACAACAGAACCATGTCCATCATCATCAAATTTATATAGCATTACCCTGTCAAATTCCGTTATTTTCCGAACTTCTTCAACGATAACTTGACAAAATTCCCGGAAATTTGATGTTTTTTTTAGTTGATTTATGGAACCTTGAGCTAGATGATAAAAGCTTAAAAATGGAATAGTTTCCTGAGTAATAGCGGGTTCTAATTCCATAATTAAAAATCCCTCTTCATTGCGGTGAAATACTGCATCAAATACGATGTAATCATCACCCGTTTTTCGCACCCAAACTTTGGTGGAATTGATTAAATCAAGATTTGTCCCGGATAGCCCTGTTTTAATTCTCTCTATTTGGAATGGGTCGAGTAAATCTTCTAGTTTTTTTTGTAACATAGTTTCGGCAGTGATTCCGAAAATATTTAACGCATTAGTGCTAACTTGTAATATTTTTAGCTCAGGCTCCTCCAAGACTAACAAGACACCATGAGGCTGAATTTGACTAGAAAGATGAATCGATGCCTCTTTTAAGCTAATTAAATTAATACCTGGCAATTCTAAGTTCATTTTCATGACGATCCTCCTCTATTGTTCAGGAGCATCAAAACTAGGTATGTATAATAACGGAGAATGATAAATGCAAAAAGTTTTATAATTTCTCATTCATTATTTTTACTTAATATCTAATTCACCATGCCCTGGTGTTACGTTTTGCAGCTTTAATATTATCTGCTAGCGCTTTGAACAGTCTAACAGTAATTAAAGCTACATAGTGATAAGAAATGTGAAAACAATGTATTAAGCAAATCTATATATATGTATCTATATTAACTTGAGAAATTAGTTAGGAGTTTGGAGAGACGCGATTAATCGCGTCTGTACAATTAGGAGTTATTATTCTTCCGATACCCCATGCCCAATGCCCAATGCCCAATGCCCAATACCACTTTATTTAATTAAATCCAAGAGTTGAACCACATTCGCAGCTTATAACCGTTAGGGGAGAGAGGTAAACCCAAATAAATGGGCATCCAGAAGATAAAAGCAACCAGAATGATAAAAGTGATAGTGACACCTAGCGCCCGGAGTTGTTGATAATAACTGCGAAGACACTGATCAACAAACCAAGCGATCGCTAAAAATACAAACACCACTGCACACATATAATGGTAAATAAAAGCGCACCTCGTCACCTCTACCCAAGGTAATAGGTTAGCAACATAATTGATAACTAAATACAAAGCAATCCAAGTATCAATACTAAGAGTAGCAGGTACAGAAAAACGCTTTCCCTTCACCCAATGAATTACGACTTGCGACAGCAGCATCCCGACTAAAAACAACATGGCAGCAACACCAAACCACCACAAAAATGGATTGCCCATTGCATGGACATCATAAACAACTTGCCCAGCACCAGCAGGCAAAGGTGGCCCCATCACAGGTAAGCGTTCGGTGATACTTTCAGCCGTTTGATAATAATATGCCATTGGCCGAGTCATTAACGGCCATTTGTACCAAGCAGCACAGTAAGGATGCACATTAGGACTATTGCCACCTAACTGTAAGTGAAACTTCAAAATTTGCTGATGTACTGCAATAAATCCATAGGTTTTATCTAGCTGAAGGTGGGGAATCCAGATGATGCTGTAGATAAAAGCTGGGATAATTCCTAGATAAAACAGCATCTGAAAAATATTTAGCTGAGTTAAGTTTTGTAGTGGTGTCTGAGATGAGGGGGATGAGGGGGATGAGGGGGATGAGGGGGATGGGGGGGATGAGGGGGATGAGGGGGATGAGGGGGATGAGGGGGATGAGGGGGATGGGGGGGATGAGGGAGAATAAGTATTAACTTCTGACTCCTGAATTCTGAATTCTGACTCCTGAATTCTGAATTCTGAATTCTGACTCCTGAATTCTGACTCCTGACTTCTGACTTCTGCCTCCTTCAATGAGGGGGATGTAAAAAAGAGTTTTGGGTTAGGAAAAGAATGTATCAAATGAATTACCCAAGCGGCTATCCAAGTGAGATAAGCACCTGATAGAAACCATAAACCATTCCACTTAGTACCAACTGACGCACCAAAAGTAATGCCAGCAAAAACTAACCAAAAAGAACGCCGCCGATTTTGATTATCTAATGCTAATAATAAAAACCAGTGTCCTAACAAACCAAAGATGACGATATAAATATTACTTAAAGCATAGCGAGACTCAACTAGAAAGATGCCATCACAAGCTGTGAACAAACCTGCAAGCAGTGCAAAGCTACGGCGATAACTTAATTGATAAGCGATCGCAGCCACAACTAAAGGGATAAATGAGCCGGTGAGGGCATTTAACCAACGATAAGTCCAAGGCGATCGCATTGAACCTGTCAGCCCATTTACCGTATCGTGCCAAAAAGGAATATGACTACCAATCCAAATGCCGATACCAATAATATATTGACTTAGCGGCGGATGAGCATTAAAAAATGGCGTATGCGTGAGATAATTATTACCGAATTTAGCAAAGTAAACTTCATCAAATACCAGAGTGTTGAATCGCTCCAATCCCCAAAACCGTAAGGCAACTGAGAGAATAAATACGCTCACCATCCCAATTTGAAACCACTTTTTATTCATTAGTTATTTGTCATTAGTTATTTGTCATTTGTCATTTGTCATTTGTCATTTGTCATTTGTCATTGGTTATCGTCCCTTGTGAGGTACAAGAACCCCACCCCCAACCCCCTCCCCGCTCTTCGAGAGGGGGCTATGATGTACCTTATATGATTAGGAAACGCTATATTTCTCCCTCATCCCCCTCATCCCCCTCATCCCCCTCATCCCCCTCATCTCCCCCACTCCCCACTCCCCACTCCCCACTCCCCACCCCCTACTATGCGATCGCAAATTCGGAATTTTCTCTCAGTTCCTCAGACCGAAATCCCAATACAATCCGATCTTTCGCCACACCAGCCCTAACTAGTTCCATTGCTAGCCCCTCTTCAGTACCATCACGTTGAATCCAAATTTTTCCATCAATAATATCAATGTGAATCATACAGCCATGAACGCGACGAGTCACTGTAGGAGACAAATCATAGGCTGGTTCTCTTCCCAAAATCATCAAGAGATAGCGGTCTTGTTCGCTATCAAAAACTGTTTCAAATTGAATATTGCCAGCGCTGAAGGGGATTTTTGTATGTTCAATCAGAATATTCCGAATCAACTGCCTGTATTCCTCCAAGGTATCCATCTAAAAATAACCTCCTGCTCTAGCTGAAATAGAACAATATTAACTTTGTAATCTTCTACCAAAAGTTTAGCAATTGGCTCATCAAAGATATCGGCGTATACTTCGTCTTGAACGGCGAGATAGAGGACGCGATCGGGATTGGTTCTAGTCATCACAGAGCGGTATGCAAGGTACTGTCCCAATGCGTGTTCGAGAGCGGTCATCTCCGATACGCTGCGAAACGTTTTAATCTCAACGGCTATCTGCTGTCCTTCCTTTTCAGCAGCAATCAATTTTTCTGCACCCAAGTCAACATACATATCCCTTTTTCCCCACTTCAAATGAAAGGGATCGTCGGTAATCGTCCAGCCATCTTTGATTAGGGCATTTTTGACGTTATCGTGGTAGCGGTTTTTAGCTGGCATACATTACTCGAATATTTAACACACTAAAACCCTCTACAATTAAGACTCAGCACTCTCGACTTTTGCCACTTCTAGCATCGTCTTTAAAACGGAATCTGGATTCAGACTAATCGAGTCAATTCCTTGTTCAACCAAAAACTGAGCAAATTCTGGATAGTCGCTGGGTGCTTGTCCACAAATGCCGATTTTGCGATCGCATCTTTTCGCCACTTCTATGGCCATTTTCACCATTCGCTTTACACCCTCACTGCGTTCATCAAATAACCGCGCCACTAACGCCGAATCCCTATCTATCCCCAATGTCAATTGAGTTAGATCGTTGGAACCAATCGAGAAACCATCAAATACCTTAGCAAACTCCTCAGCCATAATTACATTATTCGGTAACTCGCACATCACATAAACCTGCAAGTCGTTAACACCTTGCTTTAAACCATTTTTTGCCATCTCTGCCAAAACTAAACGCCCTTCATCGGGAGTGCGACAAAAGGGAATCATCGGAATCACATTTGTCAAACCCATTTCTTCCCGTACCCGTTTGATGGCATGACATTCTAGGGCAAAAGCTTCTCTGTAACCTTGATCGTAATAACGTGCCGCCCCTCGCCAACCCAACATTGGGTTTTCTTCATGGGGTTCAAACTGTCGCCCACCTAACAAATTAGCATATTCATTACTTTTGAAATCTGACATTCGGACAATTACTGGTTTGGGATAAAATGCCGCCGCAATTCTACCTATACCTTGGGCTAATTTATCTACAAAATATTGGGGTTTATCGTCGTAAAGTGCAGTAATCTCAGCAATTTTAGCTTTCACAAATTCATCTTTTAACAAGTCATAGTGAATCAATGCCATTGGATGAATTTGGATTTGGGTAGCGATGATAAATTCTGTCCGTGCTAAACCTACGCCATCGTTGGGAATTGCTGATAAACTTAATGCTTCTTGGGGATTGCCCACATTCATTAAAATTTGAGTGCGAGTACGGGGTAAGTTCTCTAAAGGAACTTCTTGAACTTCAAAAGGTAATAAGCCTGCATAAACTTTTCCTTCTTCCCCTTCAGCGCAAGAAATTGTTACTTCTTGACCAGGTTTTAAAATTTCCGTAGCATTGCCACATCCCACGATCGCAGGTACACCTAATTCTCGTGCAATAATTGCTGCATGGCAATTACAGACAATCACTGGTGTATATTTACTTGTGAATACAACATAGTTATGATGTTCGGCAACTGTAATATTAAACACATCATCATCAAGAGTATCTTGATCAACTGCAACTACCCGTTGCATCCGAATATCGCCTGCAATTAGTTGATGGAATTTGCCAATTTTCTGTAGTTGTTTGTCAGAAATCAGGAGATTATTATCTCTTCTGAGTTTTATCTGTCCTGTGGCGTTCTCACCAAATAGTTGTTTGGTAGCAAAGAAGCGTGTTTGTATTACTCTATCGCTAACTTTCCCTTTAACTCTATTGGTAAACTGCAATATTTCTGCTAATTTTTCAACCAACTGTACATTGTGTATTCCTCTATTTTTCGTCACTTGAGGAACAGTACCTATTTTTAAACAAGCGACAATTACAGCTTGTAATAGAAGTTCTTCTGACACATATATATGAATGCGATTATTAAAGTAACAGCCATCTCCATCAATTACACCTGCTAGGAAATTATAAGCAACTTCCAAAGAGTTGTTGAGCAATATACTAACAATATTTTGCTCTTTGTCGTACAATTCATGGGCTATTTCTTTAGGGGTAGGACTTACGCATAAGAGATCCCCCAACCCCCTTAAAAAGGGGGCTTTTAAGGTTCCCCCCTTTTTAAGGGGGGATCTAGGTTTCAGGTTTTCAGTGCGTAAGTCCTGAGAAGATGTTTGAAAAGTATTGGGCGAATAGAATAGAGCCTCCGGCACGCTGACGCGTAGCTTGCTTCGACCTAGGAGTACGCTACTAGACAAACAAAGTCCATCTGCGTGGACTAATGAAGAATCAAGAGTTTTTAACCCACGCAGGTGGGTTTTGTCTGTGTAGCTGTGACTTCTAGTCGCCAGGGCTTCTATAAATTGCTTGATGTTTTCTTTTTGAGGCGCATCCAGCTGCGGGATATTTTCTGCTATCACCACCATTTCTTGGGCTGCAAGCATATCTTGAATTTCAGTTTTTAGATATTCGCCATCTCTAATATTAATCATTTTGTGATCTGGAGTCAGGCGCAAGCAGTTGTCAGTAACTCTACCTGTTTGAGAGACGCTAATACTAATCATTTTTGATTGTCTTTTCATCGAATCAAGAATTGGTTGCCACTCTATTTGGTTTGTCTGGGTATTTAATGATAGAGTTAGCAAACCTTCATAACCTTGCTCATAAATCTCACGCAAGGTCATAAAACCTTTATTGGTTAAAACCTTTGTTTTTCCATCAAAGCAGGTGCGCCCCCCAGAATTGGTGACAATTGCACTAGCACGTTTCATAATTGGTTCCCAATCGGGGTCAGTTCTCTCTGTCACCAAAACTTCCCCGGCTTTGAACTGTCCGAGTTTCTGAACATCTAAAATTAGGCGTGCTTTTCCTTGACTAATTGCTTCTCCAATCGCCCGCCCAGTAATTAGAGGGGTTGGAGATTGAGAAGATTTTTCTCCAGTCCCTAGTCCCCAGTTGCCAGTTTCCAATAACAACCGATAACTCCGCAATATATTTCCCGTCCTCTGCGACTGGACGGTTTCGGGACGCGCTTGCACAATAAAAAGTTGGTTAGTAATTCCATCTTTTGCCCACTCAATATCCATTGGGGTGGAAATGCCGTGGATTTGGGAATAATGGTCTTCAATTAAACACGCCCAACTTGCTAATTGTAAAATCTCTTCATCACTCAGGGCGAATTTACCTTTTTCACTGGCCGGAACAGCTACATTTTTCGTAAATTTGGAACCGTCATCATAAATCATTTTCAGTTCTTTACTGCCCAGTTTTTTATCGATAATTGGGCGGAAACCTGCTTTTAAAGTTGGTTTAAAAACATAATATTCATCGGGATTTACAGACCCTTGGACAACGTTTTCCCCTAAACCGTAGGCGGCTGTAATCAGTGCCGCATCCTTAAATCCGGTTTCTGTGTCAATGGAGAACATCACCCCAGAGGTTGCTAAGTCAGAACGCACCATTTTTTGCACGCCAACGGCAAGAGCAATGCTAAAATGGTCAAATCCCTTGGTGTGGCGATAAGAAATGGCGCGATCGGTAAATAGGGAAGCAAAGCATTTATGACAAGCTGCTAAAACTCCTTCGGCACCAACAACGTTGAGGTAAGTTTCCTGCTGTCCGGCAAAACTAGCATCGGGTAAGTCTTCGGCAGTGGCGCTAGAACGAACTGCCACATCTGTCTCTGCGTTGTATCGTTCACAAAGACTATGGTAGGCTGTAGCGATCGCCTCTCGCAATTCTACAGAAAATGGGGTGTGGATTAATAGCGATCGCGCTTTTTTCCCTCGTTCTCGTAAATTTTTGACATCTTCAACATCCAAGTCTGCAAAGAGTTGGCGGAGCTTTGCTTCTAAACCTGCTGATTGGATAAAATAACGATAAGCATAAGCAGTGGTGGCAAATCCGCCGGGAACGTTAATACCTTTGGGCGTTAGCTGTTGAATCATTTCCCCCAGTGAGGCATTTTTACCACCAACTACAGGGATATCAGCAATACCAACTTCATCAAACCAGAGAATGAGCGATCGCTCTTTGGCAGATTGAGATAAAGTGCTTGTAGATACTGTAGTCATCTGTATTACCTCTTGAGTTGATGTTCAGTCTCTGAGTACTTAAACAGTTGACAGTTGTCAATTGTCAATTGTCAACTGTTTAAGCCGTGCTGTACTAGTATATTTTTCCCTTGTTTAATTTTAGTGTTTGTAGCAACTGTATTGGAGAGTAAGCTAAACGTAGCTAAATTGAAACAAAAACCTCAAAGAGTCCTGACTTTAATCCCTCTCCTTACTAAGGAGAGGGACAGGTTTTGCGTAGCAGAACCAGGGTGAGGTTTCTTGAGGCTACCGCCCACAACGCTATAATTAAAGCCAAGCAAGTCTTGTGTCAACTGGATAACTACCGCCCAGGAAACCGATTCTATGTCACCGGAAATCACCACCGAAGTAATAAATCCTACAACCGACATTCTGGACTGGCAACCCCCCATGCCACCCACAGATTTAATCTTTGATGACGGAGAACCCTTGGAAACTAACCGCCACCGCGTCGCCATGAATCTGTTGATTCGTTCCCTTAAGCATCACTGGGCAGAACGCACCAACTTTTTCACAGGCGGTAATATGTTTGTCTACTACAGTAGCAAGCAAGCCCGCAATCAAGATTTTCGGGGGCCAGATTTTTTTGTAGTGCTGGATGTCGATAGCAATCCAACGCGGTTAGGCTGGGTAGTATGGGAAGAAGAGGGACGCTACCCCGATGTGATTGTTGAGTTGTTGTCCGACTCCACAAAAGCAGTAGATTTGGGAGCAAAGAAGCACTTATACGAACAGGTGTTTAAAACAAAAGATTATTTTGTGTTTCATCCGTTGCAGCCCAATTCTTTGCAGGGATGGCACTTAAATACAGATATAGGCTATCAAATATTGTCCCCAAATCCTCAAGGTTGGTTATGGTGTCAGACGTTGGGGCTATGGTTGGGTACTTGGCAAGGCAAAGTGGAAGATGATGCTGCTATCTGGTTAAGGTTTTATGACGAAGCAGGCAATGTGGTGTTATTGCCTGAGGAAGGAGAACGACATCGCGCCGATGCCGAACAACAACGCGCCGATAGTGAACAGCAACGTGCTGATGCCGAACGACAACGCGCCGAGCGATTAGCACAGCGATTGCGAGACTTGGGAGAAGATCCAGATCAATTGTAATATGGTTCGGTTAAGGTGTATAGGCACTTATTGATCCCCCTTAGTCCACGCCAGGTCCTTACCTCACCCTCAATCCCTCTCCTTATAAAGGAGAGGGAAGCTAGATACAGGATGAAGTTTTGCATTTTATTTAATCTACGTTCCTAAGAAACATCACGACATGTCTCATGAACATCACGATATGTCTCATGAACATCACGACATCTCTCATGAACATCACGATATGTCTCATGAACATCAGGACATGTCTCATGAACATCACGACATCTCTCATGAACATCACGACATCTCTCATGAACATCAGGACATGTCTCATGAACATCAGGACATGTCTCATGAACATCACGACATGTCTCATGAACATCACGACATGTCTAAGAGGTTGTTTGAAAAACCAACTTAGAATACCCACTGACAACCCCGAAGTAACGTCTCCCCAGATAACCTATAAATAATGAAGAGTGAAGAATCAAAATTTTAATCCTTCACTCTTCATAAGTCATTCGATATTTCTAAGATTCTCTTCCCGATGCCCACCTATCACGCCATTTAACAGTACCTTCTTTCGCAATCACCCAACGGCGATTTACGAGATTTTCCCGCAGAGGCGATCGCCCTTCCCGCCACATGGCATATTTAAAAGTAATCAGCTTACCGGTACTCTCATCAAAAGGAATCTCGGCAGACCAAGTATTTGAGTTGATATACTCTAAAGGATATGCTTTACTGATATCCCAGTTACCCAACTCTGGGCAATCTCCTGTCACCACAATGATTTCACCGGGTTGGGTATCCACGCCATTCAGTTGCACGCGCACAATCGTCTGAGCTTTTATCCGTTCACCAACGTGGCTGAAAACAAGCACTCCCCGTTCTTCTAATACTAAGTCATAAATCTTGCCGTCTTTCACCTCATACTTGTTGCGAGTCACTACGCAGGTATGTTCGCCATCGGGTAATTCTGTTTCTACTTCTGGTAAGGTAACTTCTCCTCCCCGGTTTAAAGCGACAAAACACACAGAGTCACGATAGCGACGCACATAACAGTAAACGTCGGCTGTTAAGTATTTTTGCCAGTGGCTACCCATTGAGACGGCGGGATTCAGTCGCCGTAAGCCAGACAGCAACCTGATGCAACGATAAATCTCGCTCTCAGTATCCCAATTTTCCATCATTGGGCGGTTATACGGGTCGTTACCGCCATCGGTGTCGTTATGCAGATATTGTTCTGTACCGTAGTAAATGCAGGGAATGCCGCGAGATGTCATAATTAAGGCGATCGCTACCTTCAACATCGCTGGATCGGGGTTCAGCGATTGAAAGCGGGACATATCATGGTTATCGATGAAGGTAACTAACTCAGTTGCCCCGTTGTAGCGATAATCTTGGTCAAAAATGTATTGAATTGTTTGGAATCCGTTTTCTGAACCTTGCGCTAGTGCGGCTCGAATTGCCACGCACAAACCAAAGTCTAGAAGTGTCATGCCTGAGTGGTTAACAAATTCCACGGAGCGATCATCATTAGGATTACTGTAAATCCATTCACCAAAAATAAATACATCTGGTTTGTGATTGGTCATCTCGCCAGTGAATTCTTGCCAAAACCAGATGGGCATGTGCTTGACAGTATCCACCCGCAGTGCATCTACACCCCGGTCTAGCCATTGTTTGATTGCTGACTTAATATACTCCCGATATTCCGTATTGTTTTCATTGAAGGTTGCTAGACCAGATAGTTCACAATTTTGTACTTGCCAATCGTCTTCCCAGTTTTGCACTTCGCCATAGTGGTGATACCAATTATTGACATCATCATTGAAGTCAGCAATTTTGACGCCATCATCATATAATTCGCCTTTACTACCGCTAGTATCAGGGCTACTATGGTTGCAGACAATATCTAGCACTAGCTTCATATTCCGCTTGTGCAGTTCTGTAATTAACCGATCAAAGGTGGTATTTTTTTCTTCTTGGGTGGCGTTTAAAGAAGGGTTTTCTCCCTCAGCGATGTAGCGAGGATTAATCCGCTTAAAGTCTTTTGTCCAATAGCCATGCATTGCCGCATTGCTAATAAATAACTCTTCTACCTGCTCGAACAGTGGAGTTAGCCAAAGGGCAGTCACGCCCATGTTTTTAAGATAATCTAATTTATCGATGACCCCTTGCAAGTCGCCACCCCAGTACTTACCCCACTCTTGTCTAGTTGGATCGTACAGTTCTGAGTTTGCACCTTCGCTATTATCTGGATCGCCATCATAAAAGCGATCGACCACAGCAAAGTAAATGGTTTCCTGACGAAATTCAATATCTCTGGTATAAAGAAATTCTAAATCAATCTCAGTTTCTGATGGTGGTGTTTCTATAATAGCTTCTACTTTTTCTTGTGCAGAATCAACTTTGTATTGCTCTGGTGAAAACTGAGATGGAGGGGTTTGTACCATAAAAAAACTCAAAATTTCATGTAATTGACACTTGTAGAACAACAGTACAATGTTTCGAGTATTGTGTGTTGCTACAAACTTTGCTATTGTGACATCCGGCCCACGGTGTAGGTATCTATCGCTAGCTGGTTTATAATTCTATCGATAGATATAATTCATCTGCTAGAGGATAAATCCAATTCGCAATAGAGCCTCCGGCACGCTACGCGGTTTTCATGCCCAAAGGGCTGTACGCAATTCGCAATTACAGCTATTTTCAGGTAAATAGACCAAGCGGTAGGGGCACAGCAATGCTGTGCCCCTACGACAGATGTGCTTCAAATACATGATTTCTGCTGTAAACAAGTCCCTCGTTCCCACGCTCTGCATGGGAATGGCTGATTTGAGGCTCTGCCTCCAGTTAAATATTGGTCAGAATTGAGTCAGAGACTCAATGAATGCATTCCCATACAGAGTATGGGAACGAGGGAAACGAGGAATATACTTCCGACTTCCGACTTCTTTAACAGTAATTGCTTGATCACAAAAATTTACAATATCTTGTGAAAGTAACTTGCGGTAAATATTGAGCCTAGCTAGTGTTTAAGTGTATATTTGACAACAGATTTTACAACAGTCAACAAGGTTTCGTTACGCCTGAGCAATACTGAGTAAACCATGTGTTAGCCAACTTTTTCTCTAGAAGATTCGCCCTATTGGTAAACTGACCATTGTCACTTTCAATCTGTTATTACTATAAAACAATTAATTCAGGTAGCAATTATGACCAAATATGACAAGGTTTTTAACTCACCAAAGACATCAGAGGAATCACTAAGTCCAGAGGAAGCTGTGGCAGCGATCGCAACTGTCACTGCGATCGCTGATTCATCTATTGACGATGTAGATGCAGAAAGTTTAGCAGGTATCCTCTGGGAATTTGAGGTCTTTGAGGAATACTCTGAAGATGAAATCACAGAAATAGTTGATCGACTCATCGGCATTGCAGAAGAAGAGGGAATTGGGCCTTTGTTTAATGTCGCCAAAGTATCTCTCTCAGATGAATTAGTGCTGGATGGTTTTGCAGCTGGGGTGATAGTGCTTTTAGACGATGACCTCGCCATCCCGAAATCGAAACAACCCTACCTCAAAAAGCTACAAGCAGCCTTGCAACTGGAGGATGAAGAAGCAGAAGAAATTATTAAGGAGGTAATTGCCGCCTTTAAAGAAGCAGAAAATGAAGAATATGCTGACGATGACGAAGATGAAACAGTAGTCATTGAAGATTTTAATGAACAGACATATCAATCCCTTTTAGGTAATTTTACGGTACCGATTCCGGTTGATCCGCAGCAGGGCGGTAGAATTCAAAGCCAGGAAGGGGTAGTTGGTTTTTCTGATGACATCGGTACTTTGCTAAGAATCGATTATTATCCTTTCCCGCTAGAACAGTTAGAGGAACTGGAATCTGTTGGACAAGAAGAATATTTACAAACAATCTTGGTAGAGAAGTATGTACCGCAAGCGATTTTTGCGAATGTACCAGATGCTTCTGTGGAGTATACCGAATATTTGTCAGATACTTTGCGAGGCGCTTACTACGTGTTAATTGATATGCCCAAAGGTTCGACGATTTCTAAGCAAGAAAATAATGGAACTGCGATCAGGTTAGACGCTTACCGAGGGCTGCTCACCTTTATCAGGGGTGAATTTTTGTATATAGTTAGTAATCAGCACAGCTTTATTAACGGCGAAACTCCCGATTCTGTTGAAGAAGAAGCCGAAGACATCAAGGAGAGTATTTTAGAGTTTGTTGAGACTATAGAGTTCACTTAGTCAACTTACAGCAGAAATCGTCTATTTGAACCACATCTGTGGTAGGGGCACAGAAAAAGCTCATTGGTGTCAATTTAAGTTCAAATGCTTATCCCACAGGCATTTTACCCCACCCTAACCCTCCCCTTAGAAAGGGGAGGGAACTGGATTTATTTTTCCCCCCTTTCTAAGGGTACGGTGTATACACAAGTCTGAAGTAGCTGATTCACCAAGGTTTTACCCCACCCTAACCCTCCCCTTTCTAAGGGGAGGGAACTGGATTTATTTTTCCCCCCAATCCATCGGGGGGATTAAGGGGGGTAATTCGACTTGTGTATACACAGCGAGGAGGGGCTAAGATGTAACTTATGTAATTAGGAAACGCTATAAACGGATTGGTTCTACCAATAAACTATTGGGAACGGATGGCGTTCTGAATTCAGTCATCAACCCAACTGATGTACATTTGGAATGGGCGATGTCTGACGACAAGCCTGGAGAAAACAGGAAGTCTCCGACTCCGCACTGGGTGTCTACCCTTGTAATTTTTCATGACAATAACCCTGCTGAACAATCGCTATCAAGTTATTCAGGTAATCGGCGCTGGTGGGTTTGGCGAAACCTTTCTCGCAGAAGATGTCCACATGCCTTCTCGCCGTCGCTGTGTGATCAAGCAACTCAAACCGATAACTAATAATGACCCGCAAACCTACCAACTTATTCAACAACGGTTTGAACGGGAAGCCGCAACTTTGGAGTATTTGGGTGAAAGTAGTCACCAAATTCCTAAACTCTATGCCTACTTTTCTGAGAACGGGCAGTTTTATCTCGTCCAAGAATGGATTCACGGCCAAACCCTGACAAAAATTGTCGAAGCCAAAGGATTTGAGAGTGAAACTGCTGTTCGGCAAATTCTCCTGAGTCTGCTTTCAGTCTTAAATTATGTTCACAGTAAAGGCATTATTCACCGGGATATCAAGCCAGATAATATCATTCTCCGTTCTATTGATGGCAACCCCGTTTTGATTGATTTTGGTGCAGTTAAAGAAACAATCCGTTCAGTGGTGAGTTCTCCAGGATATCCTACACGATCGCTCGTCATTGGTACGCCTGGGTATATGCCTAGCGAACAAGCCGTTGGCCGCCCAGTTTACGCCACTGATATCTATAGCTTAGGTTTAACGGCGATTTATCTGCTGACTGGTAAATACCCACAAGAACTACAAACTGATCCCAAAACTGGGGAAATACTTTGGCACCAGTACGCCCCTAACGTCTCTTCTCAATTTGCGGCGGTACTCAATCAAGCAATTAAGCCTCAAGCTAGCGATCGCTACAGCACTGCTAGTAAAATGTTATATGCCTTACAGTCTGCTAGTAATATACCTCCTGAGTTAGCTGCAAATACTTCCACAGTCATTTCTTCTCCCACTGCTGCATCGACTCGACAAACCCAGCCATTATATTCCCCGCCAAAGAATTCTGCGTTAGCCCGGCCTGCCTCTGGGGGAAACTGGCAAAAATCGGCTGTGATTGTTGGTAGTTTGGTGATCGGTAGTATGCTTGGTGCGATCGCAATTTCTAGCATGACTCGTCAGCAACAACCAGAAACAATTATTGCCACAAATCCGACGCGATCGCCAGAATCTTTGCCTACAACTCCTGCATCTCCCGAACCGCCTGTTTCTTCCCAAACCTCTCCAGTTCCAGTTGTACCCACCTCACCCCCACAACAGCCAGTAATTCCCGAACCTTTGCCAACCTATAAGCCCCCAGTTGTATCCACACCACAGCCAGAAAAAGAACCTGTAACTTCCAATACTCCAGCAGCAGTACCAGTATTCACACCACAGCCAGAACCAGAGAAGAAAACGATACCTGCTGGGGACAATATCAACGCAACTCCCACACCAGAAGCGCGTTCCACACCACAGAAGAAACCGCGCAGTAAATTAGCTGCTACTACCAGCAGAGAAAGCGTTCCCGCATTCCCTACAGGCACAGCAAGAAACATTGTAGAAGCTACCCTCGGCAAACCAAATCAAGACTTAAGAGGCGCATGGGGCAAAACCCGTGCTGTCGTTTACAAACTTGTGCCAGACAAAATTGACCTTGGCTACTTATTTGATCGTAATACTAAAGTGCTGCGTCAAACAGAAGTATCTTTTGCCGAATCGGTAGATCCGCAGGTAATGGAAACTACCTTGAATGGATTGTTAGATGGGCAAGCCACTGAAGAAATTAAGCAGGGACTCAAACAGGTACAACAGCGCCAGTCAGATAATTTTCGTTTTCAGAATGGCTCAGTCAAGGGTCAGATTATCCGCCAAGAATGCGATTTTATTTACATCAGCATTTGGGATGCAGACTTACATGACTTTGTGAGTCCATCGATAGGCAAAAGGTGTTAAAACAAGTCGCAAGTCGCAAGTCGCAAGTCGCAAGTAAAGCAAAAATTAAAGCCTCTCCTCGCTTCGGGGAGAGGAATGGAAGCGGGGTTCCAAGAATAAGTTGCACATCGCGTTATACCATTTCTTTGTAAAGCTGCGCCAAACCCTTTCAACTTCTTTCTTTCTTTCTTTCTTTCTTTCTTCGCGTCCTTTGCGTCCTTTGCGGTTCGTTTTTCTTTCTTCTACTTAAATATGGTTTAGCGTATCTTCATACAGAATTGGTATTAGATTCTAAACGAGGAAACTCAGCACTCATTATGACTCAAGAACAACAAATCGCAATTGAAGGTATTTATGAAGCTTGTATCGGCATCCCAGAGCCAATTTCTGCAATTCAGTATTGGGAGCAATTTGGCTATCGCATTGGTGAAGTGGGCGAATTAACCGCAGATGTAGCCCATCAATTATATGGGGTGAATTCATCTTTACGCTCAATCCGCCTCTATCACCAAAATGCAGATCATGGTTTGATTCGGCTGATGGTTTGGCAAAACCCCACCCATGAAGGTTTGGGAATTGCATCGATGAAAATTAAGGGAAATCGTTGGGCGACAACCTTAACGGCGGATGTTTTAAATATTTTAAATCATATCGAGGATGCAAAAGCCACAGGTTTACCTATTAGGCACTCTAAGCCTTATTGGGAAGTCATTTACAACAAAGAGAGAAAAAGCCGTCCTTTTATTGAGCCAGCCGTTGGTGTGCGAGAAATGCTGCTACTCCAACCCTTAGCTCGACAACTTTTATTTCAACGGTTTGGCTATACATTACCGCATTACGGACAAGTTAATCATAATGCTGCTCTCAAGACTAGTCAGTTTACCCATATGGGGATTATCGTTCAAGATGACAGCAAAGAAACCCTGAAGTTTTATGAAGAAGTTTTGGGTTTGCTGCGTGTGCGTGATGATGTCGAAACTAGCTATGAATCTTCGCCAGCAGGTCGAGATATTTTTGACCTTAACCCTGGTGAAAAGTTTATTGTCACTACCTTTGATGATCCCCGTTCTTCTAAGTCTGACTTGATGGCTGCACGCAGTGGTAGACTTTATATCATTCGATTCCCAGAAGAGATTAATTTAGAATCGCGCTTTGAAGCAGCCCAACCAGGTAGCTTAGGTATGTCTTTATATACCTATCGTGTTAAGGGAATACAGGAGTATTGCGATCGCATCAAGGCAAGTACTGTACAAAAAGTTACAGACATCATTCATAATGAATTTGGCGAGACAAGTTTTTCTTTTGTTGCGCCAGATGGCTACTTCTGGACTTTGCTAGAAGGTTTTTAACCGTCCTTTTAACCTTAAGTTGACTAGCTAGATATACTAAAATAAGTAAGTATAAAGGCATTTTGAGAAAGCAATATGCCTTTTTACTTGCTGAATCTACCGAAATGAGTAAGCAAACAGGCATTTTGAGAAAGTCTCCTTCCCAGTCTCCGACTCTTAATGCATTCCGAGGGGGCTGCCGCCTCAAGACTTGCGGCAGAGCCGCAATTGAAGAGCGTTTCTAGCCAGAGGCTAGAAACGAGGTTTGAAAAGGGTTTTGGCTTAAGTTGACACCAATGGTGAGGACACCCATCCCACAAGAAAATTTGGGATGTTTTTTTATTTGTCAGTCCCTGATCTGCCGTTAAAGTACTCTTATTGTAAAAAGGGATTTTCTCGATTTACCCCGTATTGAAGATTTCCTGGACTTATGGGTAATTCAGCCGGACATGTTGACTGAGATAAGAGTGTTCCATTAAATGTAAAATTAGTATTATTGGAATTCATCGCAGTACCACTGATCACAGAGTCTGCTTGTTCTACTACACCATTAAGTGAGATAGTTGCTACTGGTGAAGGTGGATTTGTGACTGCTTGCCAACTTGTCTGATCGGCACTAACGTTATAAGTAGCGTTTTGTCCAGAAAAGCGGAGGATGCCGTTGGTGTTAAATTGAAAACAAGCAGTAAAAGAATCTCCCCGACTCGAATTAACATTGACATTGTAGCTTTTGCCCTGCACTCCAGCTTGTACTGGCGCAGCAAACAAGATTATCTGTCCAAGTAAACAAGTTAAAACTAAGCCACATTTAGATTGGATCATTTGCACTGACATAATTGTTTATCTCCGTTACATAATCAAGTAATTGCTTACCTTTACCCGTTGGTGACAGGTTCAGGTCATTAAGCATTTGTCAATAAGTAATGATGCTTAAAATTAAGTCAAAAGCGAGGTTGGAAACACAAATTTTCTAGCCTGCGATGCCGTCCGCATATCATCTCGTAGAGAAGGCGGGCTACGTCTACGCATCCATCATATTTAAAATTATCGTTTATTCTTATCCTTAAACCTTAGTATAAAGCTTAATAAGATAGATACTCGATAGCATGGATAATTTACAGCATAATCACTATTGACAAAACCAATTATACCTTCAACTGTCACGAATACTCTATTTTTAGGAGAGAGTTCAGAGTGTATTGTATACAAATGAGAAGCGCTATAGTTAACACTTCGCAAAAGTCCCCATCTTCAAGGGGCTAGGGGGGTTAGATTTTCGAGGCTTTGATGTTACGAAAAATACCTTTCAAATATTATCTTAGGGGTCTTTTTATTCCATACGCTTGGGTTAAGCAAAGCGCAACCCAACAAAGCACCGGAAACGTTGGGTTTCGTTACTTACAGCTATTTTCAGGTAAATAGACCACGCGGGTAGGGGCACAGAAAAAGCTCATGCGTGTCAACTTAAGGTGAAAACCAGCCTATAACCAGCTTTTAGCAGATTATCTCATGATCTCGTTCCCAGTCTCCGACTGGGAATGACCCTCATTGAGGCTCCGCCTCCGTAACTTGCGGCAGAGCCACCAGGAACTGCATTTCCAGCTTCTTGCTGGAAACGAGGTTTGAAAAGGGTTTTGCCTTAAGTTGACACCAATGAGCTTTTTCTGTGCCCTTGGCGCTAACCCAAGCGTATTGCTTTTTATTCAGCTAATTAGGTGGACAGTATATGAGCCGTCGAACTCACGTTTAATTAAGATTCTGGAACGATCGCAACACCATCCCTGAGATTGAGCAACCCTGAGATAATAACTTTATCTTCTGGCTGTAATCCTTCAATAACTTGGTAATTATTACCTTTGATCTGGCCTAGCTTCACTCGCTTTTGCCGAGCTACTTGTTGGGATACGCCTTGGGGAGATTTTTCAGTTTCAACTACATAAACAAAAGTGTCCCCAGCTATACGAGTCATTGCTGTTGTGGGGATTAAAACTCCGGGGCGCTGATTCCAGAACACTCTAGCCCTTACCAATTGATTTGCACGTAGCTGACCATTAGGGTTATTAAAAAGAGCTTTGATCAGTATGCCTTGTGTTTCATTACTGATATTAGGTGCAATGAAAAATACCCGACTTCTACCAAGCTTCTGACCTTGTGTGTTCATGACCTCCACTGGCATTCCCTTACGCAATTGGGGACTTTGCTGTAGTGGTACAGAGATATTGACTTCTAAAGGTCGATTTTGCGTAATATTAGCTAATTGTGTGGAAGTATTAACTAAATCACCTACTTTCACGGAGATGTCGCCAACTGTGCCACTAAAGGGAGCGGTAATTTTGTCGTACTGGAGTTTTTGAGTATTTATATTACTTTGCGGCAAAGCTTTTTCAGCTTGCAATATGGTGGCTCGTTGTGCTTGAATTCTAGAATCAATTGCATCAAGACTAGTCTTAGCAGTGGCAAGCCTATCAGCATACTGATTGCGAGTCTGTCGAGATATGGCTCCTTCCTCAGCTAGGGTGACATACTTTTCGTAGTTTTGCTGGTATAGTTGCACATTAGTAACGTAAGCTGGTCGTTCTGCTTCCAAAGATTTGAGTGCAGCGCGGGCGCTTTCCAGTTGCACTAAAAATACTTGAGGCACAGGATTGCTAAAAGCGATCGCTGCTTGTAGCGTAGAATCTACTTGGAGAATTACGGCTCCTGCTGCGACTAAATCTCCCGATTTGACAAATATTTGGGTAACTCGGCCTTGAATCCTGGGCTGGAGCGTGACTGAGCGCTGGGACTTTAGGCTAGCAATAAAATCTGAACTTTCCTCAATTATGCCGCTTTGTACTGTCGATATTTTGACTCTTACCCCTAAAGGTTGAGCGTTAGCAGTTGAAGGTGCTGAATTTTGCGTCCTCAGCAAACGCCAAACTAGAAATGCTCCGCCCCCTAACAATAGTAGTGCAGCTAAAAACAGCCAAAGCCACCGCCGTTTTCCAGAAGGTGGCTCAAATGAGGTTTGTGGAGGTTTGTCTCCAAAATCAGTTTGAGGCTCAGGGGATGTCATGGCTTATGAGGAACTTAAGGAACAAATTAACTAGAATTCAATTAAAACTTCATCTGTTGATCTTGAAATTAATGATTTGGCATGAGGTTTTGTGGCAAATTATGTGTTACCCCATCCAAATATACAGTTTTGATGATTCTATCTAAATCTACCGAAAGGTGAATCCCTAATTTTCCATCTCGTTATCATGGACAAGGTTTGGTGATGCTGGCCTACCCATGATTCCACCGCACAAAGTCAGTGATCTGTCTGAGTTAATATAAACGGATCTAACTTTAGGAGCAAATTTTCTGCGATCCTACTCTGTGGTCAGGCGAAGCGCCTATGCGTTTAAATTTCAACCCTCAATTCTGAATTCTGACGCCTCGGCGGAGCGTCTCCGGCTCCGCTCCTGAGTTCTGAATTCTTCTTATAAACCTATCTTAAAGCAACAACTTAATTTTACAAAGTTTTAGTCAATTATTTAGTTGATATTACGTATATAAGTCGCCTTACATCTAGGTTTTGGCTGCTATTTAATCTAATTTTGAATATATTTCTTATGTGAATACACGCAAATACTCTCGACACTAAATAAATTTGCCAGTAATCTAAGTAAATAAACGAATGAGGAAAACCCTGATAATAACCTCCTTAAATAACTAGAAGAGAAAAGCTAAATTTGAAATTTTAGTCATTTTCACTAGTGCTTATATCTGCGTAGGCGTAGCCCGTCGTAGACATCGCAGCGAAAGGCTAAACCCTTACCGATCGCAGGGGGAGTTTATGCCTAATTTTGCTGAAAAATTCGAGTGCAATCACAACGGAGTTTCTCAGCATTAATCGACAGTGATTAATTGTCGTTTGGAAGAATACACACCTTGAGAATTTTTGAAGAGAGTATAATCATGAATAAATCAATTGTTTTACAAAGCTTAAATAAAATCGGTATAGCATTAACAGCCTTGACCGCAATCGGATTTGCTACTACAAATTCTGCGATCGCAGCATCAGTTACAACCCTTTTACAGGATAGTTTTGATCAAGAAAATAACAGTGTTCCCACTTTAGATTACAATCCGTTTTCCAACTGGAATGTTATAAACGGCTCTGTGGACTTGATTGGAAATGGTTTTTGTGATTTCCTTCCTGGTAACGGACTATATCTGGATCTGGATGGATCAACATCTCAAGCTGGTACACTTCAATCTCAAAAAACATTTAACTTTCAAGCAGGAGACACAGTTAACCTCAGTTTCGAGCTTGCTGGGAACCGACGATATGATATGAGTGATTCTGTCACCGTATCTCTGGGTAATTTGTTTAGCGAAACATTCTCACTACCCGGAGATCAAACGTTTACAAACTTTACCCGAAGTTTCACCGTTGCCAACGCAACAAATGCCACATTAGATTTCAAAGGGATTGGCACAGATAATGTTGGATTGCTGCTTGACAATGTTACGTTGACTAAATCAGTTCCTGAACCTGCTTCAATTATGGGTCTTCTGGCTTTCGGTGCTTTCGGTGCTACTTCACTTCGCAAGCGCAAACAACAGCAATCCGCAATTAACGCCTAAATTATTCATCAAGATTTAAGTCCATAGTTTATAACTGCCGTGTTCGCTGCAAGACACGGCAATTTTTTATTTTGATGATCGTTTGGGGACACCATAGTTGCAAATCTCATAGTCAAATATAGTCAGACGTTTTGTTAAAAATTTTGTAGCAGGTCTTAATTACCCACCAAATTCTCTCAATCCCCAATCCCGAATACAAATTTCTGCTGCCCAGTTCTTAAGTGTAGATTCTGCTTACATAGCCAGACTTATACATAATCACGCTGGTAAATCTATCTTAAAGCAACAACTTAATTTTACAAAGGCTTAGTCAATTATTTAGTTGATATTGCGGGTATAAGTCCCCTTAGATCTAGGTTTTGGCTGCTATTTAATCTAATTTGGAATGTATTTCTTATGTGAATACACGCAAATACTCTCGACACTAAATAAATTTGTCAGTAATCTAAGTGAATAAGCAAGTGAGGAGAACACTTTTAATCACCTCCTTAAATAACTAGAAAACAAAAGCTAAGTTCAAAACTTTAGTCATTTTCACTAGTGCTTATATCTGCGTAGGCGTAGCCCGTCGTAGACATCGCAGCGAAAAGCTGAAACTTCACCTGTCGCACTTGAGGCGTTATGTGCAATTTCGCCGATGTTTTTGCTGACATTATTTGGTTGGCAAAACTCCTACTATTAAATACCAATTTTTTGGAGAAATGTATTGTATGACAATTTCAACTGTTATGAAAAACTTATCGATGGCTACTATTGGAGCAACATTTATAGCTCTGTCCACACTAGGCGTATCAAAGGCAGAAGCGGCGGTAATCGTTCTTGACTTTGAAGGAGTTGGTGATATACAACCTGTTGGTAATTTCTACAATACAGCTCCCCAAGACTTTGATATCACCTTCTCATCTAATGCATTGGGTCTTGTTGATTCTGATGCTGGCGGTCGGGGTAATTTTGGTGGTGAACCCAGCCCAGACACAATTCTATACTTTCTAGATGGCTCTGGTGTAACCTTGAACGCACGAAATGGCTTCGACACTGGGTTGTCATTTTTCTATTCGGCGGTCAATAAGCCCGGATTTGTGAATATATACAGCGGACTTGGCGCTAGGGGAAATTTACTTGCCAGTATAAATTTACCATTAACAACCTTTAATGGAGCACCTGACCCAACTGGCGAATTTAGCCCATTCGTTCCCATTGGCATATCGTTTTCAGGTATTGCCAAATCAGTATATTTTGGAGGAACAAAGAATGAGATTGCCTTTGATAATATCACCTTGGGTTCGGTAATCCCTGGTGGTTCTAAATCTGTGCCTGAACCAGGTTCTATATTAGGTGTGTTAGCAGTAGGTGCTTTCGGTGCTAATACGCTACTGAAGCGCAAACAGCAACAAAAAGCTACAGCCAAAATATAAGGGCATAACAAATTTACTTTAGTAACTGCCGTGTCTGCCATTGAAGGATACGGCAGTTTTTTATGTGGAGTTTTCCCAAATCGTCATTATCGAACAGAATTCAGGAGTCAGGAGTCAGAATACAAGAAGGGTATTCTGTGCGAAAAAGCGGATGAATAATCGGCGTTTTTGCACCCCCACCAAAAATTCTAGTTTTGTGGTCAACAAGAAAGTCGCCGGTCCCAATCCCCGACTGATTGATTCTGACTCCTAAATTCTGACTCCTGAATTCAGAATAGCTGAATTCTTCTTCAACTCATACAACTTAGCCTAATTTCTAATCCCAAGCTGCTTTTTAAGGAATTACTAAGGGAGTTATGTCCCCGTCCGGTGCTAGAGTGAAAGGTGACATTGCTTAATTTTATGTCTTCTTGGACCTTATCTGAAATCTAGCTTCAATCATTAGGCGCAGCATGGTAACAACGGCAGAAAAAACAAACATAGGCTACATTACCCAAATCATTGGCCCAGTTGTAGACGTTAAATTTCCCGGCGGGAAATTGCCACAAATCTACAACGCTTTGAAAATCAAAGGCACCAACGAAGCTGGACAGGAAATCAACATCACCGTTGAAGTACAGCAACTGCTGGGCGACAACCAGGTGAGGACTGTGGCGATGAGTTCCACCGAAGGCTTAGTGCGCGGTTTTGAAGTCACCGATACAGGCGCTTCCATTAGCGTACCAGTTGGTAAAGCCACTTTGGGTCGGATTTTCAACGTTCTTGGCGAACCTGTGGACAACAGGGGACCTGTAAATGCTGAGACAACTTTACCCATCCACCGCTCTGCTCCCAAATTCACTGACCTGGAAACCAAACCTTCGGTGTTTGAGACTGGGATTAAAGTTGTTGACCTTCTGACTCCCTATCGACGCGGCGGTAAGATTGGTCTATTCGGCGGTGCTGGTGTTGGTAAGACCGTGATCATGATGGAGTTGATCAACAACATCGCTACCCAGCACGGTGGAGTATCCGTTTTTGCTGGCGTGGGTGAGCGCACCCGTGAAGGCAATGACCTCTACAACGAAATGATTGAATCTGGGGTGATCAATAACGAGAACCTCAATGATTCCAAGATTGCTCTTGTGTATGGTCAGATGAACGAGCCACCCGGAGCGAGAATGCGGGTTGGTCTGTCGGGATTGACAATGGCAGAATACTTCCGGGACGTGAGCAAGCAGGATGTGCTGCTGTTTATTGACAACATTTTCCGGTTTGTGCAAGCAGGTTCGGAAGTATCGGCGCTACTGGGTCGGATGCCCTCAGCCGTAGGATATCAGCCGACATTGGGAACCGACGTCGGTGAACTGCAAGAGCGGATTACCTCGACTACAGAGGGTTCGATTACCTCCATTCAGGCAGTATACGTACCTGCGGATGACCTCACCGACCCCGCACCTGCTACCACCTTCGCCCACTTGGACGGTACAACAGTGCTGTCTCGCGGTTTGGCATCTAAGGGAATTTATCCCGCAGTTGACCCCCTTGGTTCGACTTCCACGATGCTCCAGCCGAATATTGTCGGTGACGAACACTACAATACGGCTCGGGCGGTGCAATCAACTCTGCAACGTTATAAAGAACTTCAGGACATTATCGCCATTCTCGGTCTAGATGAGTTGTCTGAAGATGACCGTCTGATCGTAGCGCGGGCCCGGAAAGTTGAGCGTTTCTTGTCCCAGCCGTTCTTTGTGGCAGAAGTATTCACCGGTTCTCCTGGTAAATATGTGAAGTTGGAAGATACCATCAAAGGGTTCCAAAAGATTCTGTCTGGTGAGTTGGATGATCTGCCAGAACAGGCTTTCTACTTGGTTGGCGATATTAACGAAGCGATCGCCAAAGCTGCAAAAATCAAAGGTTAGTCATTAGTCATTGGTCATTAGTCATTAGTTAAAGTGCTAATGGCTAATGGCAAAGGACAAAGGACGAAGGACAAAGGACAAAAGACAAATGACATTAACCGTTCGTGTAATTTCCCCCGATAAAACAGTATGGGATGCCCCAGCTGAAGAAGTCGTTTTGCCTAGCACTACTGGTCAACTAGGTATCCTAACTGGACACGCACCACTTTTGACCGCCCTGGATACTGGTGTAATGCGAGTCCGCGCCGCTAAAAATCAGAATTGGCAAGCGATCGCTCTTTTGGGTGGCTTTGCCGAAGTCGAACAAAATGAAGTGACAATTCTGGTTAACGGTGCTGAACGTGGCGACAAAATTAACCTTGAAGAAGCTCGTGCTGCTTACAACCAAGCAGAAGCGCGTCTGAATCAAGTTTCAGGAGGCGATCGCCAAGCCCAAATTCAGGCAACCCAAGCCTTCAAACGCGCCCGCGCTCGGTTTCAAGCGGCTGGCGGTTTGGTCTAATTTAATTTCTATTTCAACTTTGTAGGTTGGGCAATGTCCAACCTACAAAATATTTATTAAATTTAAAAAAAATTACGCCAAGTTTAAGAAATCCAGGTCAGCCTTGGTGAAGTGTTAAGTTAGCTAATTAGTTGTCCTAATGGACACAAATTATGAAAAGCCTTTCATTTTCCCTTGGTACACGTAAACAAAATAAGGTAGCTCGTTTTGCAGCATCTGTCGTAGCAACGCTAGCGATCGCTGGTAGTATTCATTCTGCCAATGCTACTTCTGTAAACATAACTACTGCAAAAGAAATCACTTCCGCCACTGTCCAGCTAAATCAGACCACACCAAATATTACCCAGTTACAAACTAGCAGGACTCAATATCAAGCTGCCGGAATTGATGGTTTTGTACTGGTTCCCATCGTCCTGGTTGGCGGTTTAGTTATATTTGTCCCCTTGTTCTTTGGCGGACTAGTGGTGATTGGCGAACGTGAAGTTGGGATTGTGGTGAGGAAATTTACCCTTTCCGGGCGTGGACTTCCCGCCGGTAGTTTGATTGCCCTCAACGGCGAAGCTGGCTTGCAAGCAGATACTTTAGCTCCTGGTTGGCACTGGGGCTATTGGCCTTGGCAATATTCTGTAAAGAAAGAGCCGGTAATTGTCGTTCCCCAAGGGGAAATCGCTTTGATTGTGGCCGCAGATGGAGCATCCAACCCACCAGAGCGGATTTTGGGTAAAATTGTGGGTTGTGACAACTTCCAAGATGCTCGGAAATTCCTTATCCAAGGTGGCGAAAAAGGGCGGCAAATGGGTTTTCTCACGGCTGGTACGTACCGGATGAATACTGCCCTGTTTAAAGTCATCATGGCAGCAAATGCCAGCGCTCATGGCATGACTCCAGAACAGTTGCGGGTGTACAGTCTGGCATCTGATAAAGTTGGCATCGTCACCACCTTAGATGGTGTACCAATTTCTGCTGGTGAACTCGCAGGACCGATAATTGACGGACACAATAACTTCCAAAATGGTCAGAAATTTATTGATGGTGGTGGACGGCGAGGCTTACAAGAGCAGACCTTGCTTTCTGGTTCTTGGAACTTGAATCCTTGGTTTGTTCAGGTTGAGCAAGTGCCGATGACAGAAATTCCCATTGGGTATGTGGGTGTGGTGATTTCTTTCGTCGGTAAGGCGCATCAAGATGTCAGTGGTGCAGCTTTCACCCACGGTAACTTGGTAAATCAGGGACATAAGGGTGTGTGGGTCGAACCGCTATATCCTGGTAAGCATCCGATTAATTCCCGGATTATGAAGATGGAACTGGTGCCAACAACCAACATTGTCTTAAACTGGTCAGGTCGTACTGAACGCCACAGCTATGATGCTCAACTAGCTTCTCTAACTGTGCGATCGCGTGATGGATTTGCCTTTGATTTGGAAGTAGCACAAATTATCCATGTCGGTGCTTTAGATGCCCCGAAGGTAATTTCTCGCGTCGGTGCAATGCAAAATCTGGTAGACCATGTATTAGAACCGACTATCGGTAATTATTTCCGCAACTCAGCCCAAAACTGTACTGTACTCGACTTTCTAACTGCTCGGAGTGAGCGACAAACTGAGGCTTCTGAGTATATTAAAACAGCATTGCGGGCTTATGACGTGCAAGCGATCGACACCCTCATTGGTGATATTCAGCCACCAGCATCACTAATGCAGACACAGACAGACCGGAAAATTGCTGAAGAAGAACGCAAGACTTATGAAGTGCAGCAAATGGCGCAAACCCAACGCCAGCAGCTTGTTCGGGAAACGGCACTGGCTAATATTCAGCAAGAAATGGTGAAATCTGAGCAGAGTGTACATATAGCTGACCTAAAAGCCCAAGCTCAAATCAAAGAGGCGAACGGTGAAGCTGAGGGTACAAAACTCCGGGCAATTGCTGAGGCTGAAGGTATTCGTGCCACAGGTAACGCCAAAGCTGAAACATATAGTGCTGGTGTGGAAGCTTTGGGTTCACAAGGTTATACAGCAATGCAACTAATGCAGATTATCGGCGATCGCAATGTCCGCTTGATTCCAGATGTCTTAGTTAGCGGTAACGGTAGCAATAACGGCTTAGTGGATGGGCTACTATCCCTGATTTTATGGAATCAAACTGGTAAAGGTGAATTGACACCAACACCTTTGCATGCACAACCAGTAGTTACCAAAGCACAACCAACCGCAGAAAACGGTCTTCCACCTATAGTTGTGAATTTTCCGACGGATAAGCAACATTCCTAATAATATGAATCGGCGAGTGTACATCTGTACAATCGAATAGCTCAAAAAAACCTCACCCTGGTTCTGCTACGCAAAACCTGTCCCTCTCCTTAGCAAGGAGAGGGATGTCCGTCAGGACAGGGTGAGGTTTTTATTTTGAATTGTGAATGTGGCAAATTTTAATGTGGCACATTCAACCGAAATTTCACTATATTTTTTTCATTAAAATATGTATATATCATTACTAATTTAAAAGCCTGTTGGAGGGCTACTATGAAATACTGTCGCCCCCGACTTCAGTTTAGAAATGGCTGGCTGTTGGCTATACTTACTGCCATAACAGCTACCCCTGCAATCGCACAGACAGCAAATTTTGGTACTTTCAGCCTGTCAACAAACTTTAATCCAGCACAAGGAACAGTGCAGGGGTTTACAGGTGGTTCTTACTCATTGTCTGCCATAAGTAACCGCGATCGCGATCAAAAAGCCTGTATCGGTTTTGCCGATCCTACTCCAGATCATATTATGGTTTTGGAAAAGGACTTTTCCCAGATGACAATACAAGTCGATAGCAACAATAGCGACACCACTTTACTGATCCAAGGTCCAGATCAAACGACGATTCGTTGCGGCGATGACACTGGCAAAAGTAAAGATGCTAGCGTTAGCGATCGCAACTGGAAAAGCGGCACCTATCGGATTTGGGTAGGTACATTTAATCCTGGGGTCAAGCGCGATTATACTCTGAAGGTGGAGCAGCAGTGAAGGGGGGACTGGGGAGTGGGGAGTGGGGATGAGGGAGATGAGGGAGATGAGGGAGTAAGAATTTTAGATTTTGCGAACGCGAAGAGCGTGTCGGAGACAAAAGTTGCGTGCGGGGGTGGAGGAGTTTGAGCAAACTTTTCAAGACAGATTTTAGATTAAAGAATTGAAATTTAATCCAAAATCGTCAATCCAAAATCCAAAATTGAATTGCCCAATGCCCCATGCCCCATGCCCAATGCCCAATGCCCAATGCCCAATTTTTACGTGTAACACCTGAAAGGATAATATGGAAGAGTAGCTTGTTGTGCTTTCCGAGGGTGCTATCTCGTGCTATCTATACTGCGTGCTGACTTTCGTATCATATTTGAACGTGACCCAGCTGCCCGTAACTGGTTGGAAGTTTTATTTTGTTACCCTGGTTTGCAAGCCCTGATATTCCATAGGCTGGCTCACTGGCTGTATACTCTTGGTCTTCCCTTTATTCCCCGCCTGATTTCTCACTTGACTCGGTTTTTGACTGGAATTGAAATCCACCCTGGTGCAGTAATTGGGCAAAGTGTGTTTATTGACCACGGCATGGGTGTAGTAATTGGTGAAACTGCGATCGTGGGAGATTATGCTCTCATTTATCAAGGTGTCACCCTTGGCGGTACTGGTAAAGAATGTGGCAAGCGCCATCCCACCGTGGGTGAAAATGTCGTATTCGGAGCTGGAGCGAAGGTGCTGGGCAATATCCAAATTGGCAATAATGTCCGTATCGGCGCTGGGTCTGTTGTTCTAAGGGATGTGCCTTCAGACTGTACTGTAGTAGGTGTGCCTGGGCGGATCGTATATCGTTCTGGAGTCCGGGTTGCACCTCTTGAACACAATAACTTACCAGATTCGGAAGCTCAAGTAATTCGCGCTTTAGTAGACCGGATTGAGGCGCTGGAAGAACAAATACAAACTCTTCAGCGCACCAACTCTTCTGCAAAAACTCTTGTCTTCGCAGGTTGTGTAGCTTCTAACCAAGCTGATTTATCACAAGATGCTCCTGTGTGTAGCCTTAAAGATAAGGCAATACAGGAGTTTCTAGATGGTGCGGGTATTTAAATAAAGTTAGGAGTTAAGAGTGAGGAGTGAGGAATAAAAATCATCAGTAGTCGAACAGAATTAATTACACAATGTAATTGCGAATGAACCAACTTCCAGGGCTATTTCATTCTTGGCATAACCCGCCCGGAAAGAAATTTCCTTTTCTTATAGTCCAAGTCCGTTTTAACGGACTCAAAAGCTTATTGATAGTCGGTTTTAACTCACATCTTGCACCATTCTCAATTAGCACCATCGCCCGCCCAGAACTCAAGTTCTGGGCTGATAGCTCAACTCCACGCTTAGTGGACTCAAACTTTTGCTCAGTCTTCTTTAGAAGACTTTAGGACTTACGCATTGACAAGAAAGAGTAAATATATATAACGCAAAAAACCACATTTTTCGTAGGGGTAAAGCGCAATGCTCATTGGTGTCAACTTAACGTGAAAAGGGCGGTTAGAAACCGCGTCTACACGAGGAAAAACCCACCTTTCCTGCGGAACGCCAAGGGCGAACGTGGGTTAAGAATCCTTGATTCGTTAAGAGTCTCCGACTGGGAATGCCCCTCATTGAGGCTCCGCCTCCGTAACTTGCGGCAGAGCCACCAGGATCTGCATTTCCAGCTTCTTGCTGGAAACGAGATTTTAAATCAGTTTTGGCTTAAGTTGACACCAATGAGCATTGCTAAACCCCTACAGCATGGTCTATTTACGATCCAAGGATAATTAAGAAAAGCCTGAAACAACCTATTTTGATTGATGCACATCATGATAAATTTGTACAGTGCGTAAGTCCTAGACTTTAGCTATTAGCCTCAGAATGAATTCTGAGGCGGTTGTTGGAACTGATGCAAGATATCAGTTAAAACCGACTTTAGCTATGAGATGGGGAATTTATTTCCTGGCGGACTAGGGGAGAATGAAATAACCCTGTTTAACTCCTAACTCCTAACTGACAAAATTAAGGATTAATTTTTTCACAAAACCACTCTTGATTTTCATCACAGTGATAAAACCTTCGATTTTGTGGTTCGCCACGTAATTCTAAATGATCTACCTGCACCGGATCGAGTAGCAGTAGACAAAAATTAGGCATTGGCTGCACGGGGTCGGGTGCTGGTGGTGCAAAAGCTTCTGGGGTTTCGACTCTGGGTTTACCAGGATGCGGCCAAGCAAACTGTAAACGCGCCGCATCACTCAATTCTTGCCACATACTCATCCGGGCTGGCTGTAAATTCTGGTCAGAATCATCACCGCTTACTAGGGTCAAACAACCTGTGATTCGGAATTGTTCTCGTGTATTGGGAAAGTACCAGCAAACTTCTGCCCAAGGTTCTTGCTGTATCTGGTCGGCTTTGGCGCTACGGGCATCGGTGATAAATTTTAGCTGGTTTGTATCTTCCAGAAAGCCGCGAAAAACTAGGGTACGATTAGCGGGGCGACCATTCGCCTGCACCGTTGCTAGTTGGAGGTAACGGGCATAAACAAGGCTGCGGTTGCGATGGAGCGCATGGGCGATCGCGCTTCGCCAAGGAGCAAGAGACATTGTAAAGTTCCGTACCTAAGTATTGAGTATACTACTTTATATGTTAACAAAACACAAAATTTCTAATTCTGTATAAATGGTTACAATTCCTGTAATAAATTTAACTGCCTTTACCAGTGGCAGCACAACAACTCGGCAAAGTGTTATCAAACAAATCTATCAAGCTTGCCATGAAATTGGCTTTATGTACTTGCAGAATTCAGGAATATCAAAAGACCTAATAAAGCAAGTATTCACTCAGAGCAAATCTTTCTTCAATTTACCTTTAGAAGTTAAGCAAAAGCAAGCTTGGAGTGATGAATTTAGCAACACGGGTTATGTTGGTCTTGAGAGAGAACGTCTTGTCCCCAATAAACCAGGCGACCTGAAAGAGGCATTGAATTTAGGTAAACAAGAGGCTGTAGACATAGATGCTTCTATTCTCGCCTTTTATGATAGTTGCACAGAACTTGCTAACACGGTACTGCAAGCATTTGCTTTGGCCTTGGAATTGTCAGAAGATTTTTTTATAACAAGACACAATCAACAACATCATACCTTGCGATTGCTCCACTATCCCCCATTGCAAACACCACCCAAACCCGGACAAGTGCGTGCTGGTGAGCATTCCGATTATGGCAGTATTACATTACTTTTCCAAGATGAGGTTGAGGGATTGGAAGTAAAGACAACATCTGGAGAGTGGATTGCCGCGCCTGCAATTCCTGATACTGTAGTAGTCAATACTGGCGATTTAATGCAACGGTGGACAAATCATCTGTTTTGCTCAACCAAGCATCGGGTAATGATTCCCAGCGATCGCAGGGTGAACCAGTCTCGGTATTCTATCGCTTTTTTCTGTCATCCTAATGATCATACAGAAATTGCTTGTTTGGAGAGTTGCCAGAAAGAACAATCGCCTATTTATCCCCCTATCCTTGCGGGAGAATATCTTTTAAGTCGTTTACAAGCAACTTATACAAATTCGTGACTGTAGGAGAATATCTGATCATAAATGGCAAAAGGATTAGGGCGAACCTACCGTAAGTAAGCTCGCCCTAACTTGTATTTAATGTTGAATTGTCGTCGGAAGTTTTGAAATCCTGCCTACGGCACGCTACGTGAACGTCGAGCCTGGGGATTAGGGTATGAGAAAATCAGGAAAATCTTACCAAATTATTCAGGAGCCGTGTGAAGTTAACGTCTCATTCACGGTTTGTCAACGCCGAGTCAGGAGGGTGAATTCCTGGCTTAGGCATCCACTTATGACAATTGCAAAACTGACTTTTTGTTGACTCGACGAGTCATAACTGAAGTAGCACCCACAAAACCAATCACAAAAACTGCGAATAGAGAAGAAGACTCAGGAACTGCTCTGGTAACTACATTACCAGTAATACTCTTGTAGCCAGTGGCGACTGTGTGATTATCTGATTCAAAACCAGTTCCGCTAATGTTGCCATTTTTGTCAATATTGCTGAATTGAACCTGATCAAAAGTTCCGGCAACATCATAGAAGTTGATGAACGCAAAGGGTTCGTTATTATCCTGACCTTTGAATGCCGAATTAGGATTACCGTAGTAGGTGGCTTTATTTGCTAACCCTGCGATATATTTAACCACATCAGCAGTAGTTATAGTTTCTACAACCACTCCTTTTGAAAGAAATGTAAGTGCGTTACTATCGTCTCCCGCAGACCACCAAAGTCCAAAGTAATTTTGTGCGGTTGTCAAATTTAGGGTGGAAACCGTTTGACCATTCCCCGATCTACTCGTGTCTACATCAAAATATCGACCTGTTCCACCAGCACCACCATATTGGTCTGCATTCTCGATCAGAGTATTCGTGTAGCTACCAATCTTTGTGCCTGCATCAGTCCATGTAAAGCCTGTTGGACTGGAACCTTGTATTTGTGCATCAAAATTTTGGACATGATAATTTACAAGATTTGATAATTCTACATCTTGTTCTATTGATACCGTAAAAGACGAAGCCATTACAGGACGGGTAGCAGTAGCTAAGGACAAAACGATACCAGAAGCGATCGCGGACTTAATTAAAAGACTTTTCATTTTACAATTCTTCTCGGTTTTAAAATTTTCCTCGTTCAAAGCCCATTGTGCGATATGCTTCTAGATTTAAACATCAGAAGGATTACTACTTTTTCGATTTGATTCTACCCAGATAAAAGTGTAATTTATTGGACTTCATTTAGAGTAAAATCACTGATGTAAAGTTATGTAACATCTATCGCTTTATGTAGAGAGCGCAAAGTTATCGGTGCTAAATTGTAAACAAACTTTTTTTATAAAAGGTGCTATTTTGTGACTTGCAGGCAGTTTATATTTTTAGGGTTCTAGATAAAGAAAGCATGAGGCATGATGTCGATAATTTGTCCGGGTCTGGAAGCATAAGCTTATCTGCTACTCGTTTTTATCCAGTCAACTATGCCACCTGAGTTTTTTTGACATGGGTAGTAACATAAATTAAACTACCTATTGCAATCAACAAAAGAATCTTTATCAATGCATCCGACTGAAGAAGTTGCTGTTTCTACTCGCGTTATCGGTTTAATTAGTGGCACATCTGTAGATGGTATAGACGCTGCGTTGGTAGAGATTTGCGGTACAGAATTGGATCTCAAAGTTGAGTTGCTAGCTGGGGTAACATATCCCTATCCAGCCGAACTCAGAGAAAGAATATTGGCAGTTGGTGCAGGCGTTGCCATCTCAATGGCAGAATTGGCAGAAATAGATGATGCGATCGCCATTGTCTTTGCCCAAGCCGCCCAAGATATTCAAATTGGTCATCAGCCAGCCACTCTTATTGGCTCCCACGGTCAGACAGTTTATCATCGACCACCTGCGGATAGGGAAATCGTGAAGAAAACCACTCCCCACTCGCCACTCGGCTACAGTCTGCAACTAGGGCGCGGTGCATTAATTGCCCATCTTACAGACATTACAACTGTGAGCAACTTCCGCGTTGCTGATATCGCTATTGGTGGTCATGGTGCGCCTCTGGTGCCCAGAGTAGATGCCTATTTACTCAGTCATCCCCAGGAGGGGCGTTGTATTCAAAACATTGGTGGTATTGGTAATGTTGCTTATATTCCGCCTCGGCATGGCGACTGGCTCTCAAAAATTCGCGCTTGGGATACTGGCCCAGGAAATAGCCTGTTGGATCTGGCGGTGGAGCATTTAAGCGCTGGTGCTAAAACTTACGATCAAGATGGCAATTGGGCAGCGAGTGGTACTCCTTGCCATCCATTGGTAGAACAATGGCTCAACCAAGACTACTTTCATCTACCCCCGCCTAAATCTACTGGTCGAGAGTTATTTGGTGTGACTTACCTGCATCAGTGTTTAAAAGATGCCCAAGCATACCAGCTTAATGCTGCCGACGTACTGGCAACTCTTACGGAACTTACAGCTGCTTCAATTGTTCATAGTTACCGCACTTTTTTGCCGGAAATGCCACAACGGGTACTATTATGTGGCGGTGGTAGTCGCAATCTGTATTTGAAACAAAGATTACAGTTATTGTTGACATCAATACCAGTCTGGACTACAGATGAAGTCGGCTTGAGCGCAGATTTGAAAGAAGCGATCGCCTTCGCCGTTTTAGCCTACTGGCGACATTTGGGTATTCCTGGCAACCTAACTACTGCGACTGGGGCACCTCAAGAAGTGCTTTTGGGAGAAATTTACCAAGGTCGGGATTCAGTGCTGAGTGCTGTTAGCGAATAGCTAAGGTTTAGCCCGTGCTGAGACAGGAAAAACAATTAAATAATTCGTAATTCGTAATTCGTAATTCGTAATTAACAATTCAAAATTAAATACATTTTCAGGGCATTGGGAAGAAAGCAACTTCTTCGCCATGCCCCATTCGCCATGCCCAAAAACTCAATTCCCTTGAGTGGATGGAGTTTTTTATTCTTCACTTCATTACTCAACACTGCTATAACTATAGTCTTGGTGGTACTCGATCAAGGCAGGGAATAGAAGGTGGCTCATACTTTTTTATTGGAACCAGGACGCTGGGTAATGCAAGGAAATTGGCTGGAACGTAATGGTATGCCAATCAGCGTCAAGGGTATGACTTTGGTAGCTTGGAATCGAGATAACTGGTTTACTATGGCCACAAAACTGATATTTCCTGGTAGCGATCGCTCGGAAATCTCTCTACAATACAAGGGGCGGTTGCATGAGGGAGAACGTCAGTATACTTTTTTACTCCAACATAATCTTTTGGGACAGGTTGAAGGCGAAGGCTGGATTGGTCTAGATACTATTGTGCAGCATTACCAAGTACTAGGCGATCGTCAGCGTCGTAATGGGTTTGAAACCCTACACCGGATTTCGGAAGATACATACTACCTCAGCAGTGGCATCTTGGCTGGTCATTTTTTAACTAACACAATGGAAGCTAGCCTAGAGCGTCAGTCAACCTAAAAATTTAGGGAAAAAAGCTTGATCTCGATATAGCCGTTTTAAGAGGTTAAGTGCTGCTTGACAAAAGGTATTACAGACTATAGAATCTGACAGCGATCGCCCTTTGGAGGAAAGTTTGTGAGCTATGGAATATCTCATGCCCGACCTTAACGAGCAATCGTTTATTCTTACCTATTTACTTACTAAATTGTAACTAAGTAGGCAAGAATATATCAAACTATGTTACGCAATATAAAATTTATGAAATAGGCTCGTAGTAAGGGTTTGAGTCCTCAAAAATGGGCTAGATCCGCTCACTACAGACCTGGGATTATTTATGTCTACGTACTTATAGTAAAAAATAAATTTTCAAATTATCATCAGGATTGCAGCATTTTGATCTAACCGTATAGTCAGGAGTTCAGTTTCGTGAATCCTAAAGTCTCTGTCATTATCCCTGCTTACAATACTGAAGCTTATATTGCCAAGGCAATAGAGTCAGCCTTAAAGCAAACGCTTACTGATATTGAAGTTATCATGGTCGATGATGCTTCAAGTGATAAAACTGTAGAAGTTGCGAAAAGTTTTACTGACCAACGTCTCAAAGTGATAGTTAATCAACAAAATTTTGGGGTTTCTGCTGCGCGTAATCGTGCCCTCAGAGCAGCCCAAGGAGAATGGGTTGCTGTTCTTGATTCAGATGACTGGTATGCTGCTGAAAGATTAGAAAAACTTGTGTTGCTGGCAGAGGAAACAAATGCAGATATGATTGCTGACGATCTTTATTTAATCAAAGATGGTGCAACATCTCCTTGGAGTACATTGATTCAAGAAAGTGGAGAACATATAGATATAGATAAAATTCTCCAAATTGATATCATTCATTTTGTAGAAACTGATGTTTATGGACAAGCAGGGTTGCATCTTGGTTTAAGCAAGCCTATATTCAAACGAGAATTTCTGGTTAAGCACGGCATTGAGTACGATGAAACCTTAAAGTTCGGTGAGGACTTTTGGCTTGATATGAAATGCTTAATCAATGGCGCTCGCTTTTTTCTTGTGCCAAAACCCTATTATTTCTACCGCTCACGCCCCAATTCTATTGTAGGTCAAAGCATATTGTTACGTCTAAATCAATGCTGCATAGCTATTAATTCTTTCATGCAACAAGAAGTTGTGAAAAAAAATCCAACTTTAATGCGTGCTCTATCTTATAATCTTGCAGCCTTTAAGAAAAATCTAGCTTACTTTCAAGTTGTAGTGCCTATCAAGCAAAAAAAATGGTTAACAGCACTAACAGAAATCAGGAAAAACCCGTACTTTTTTTATGATTTTATTTATCGATTTAACAATATTATCGAACGTCGAATCGAATACTATATAAAGGGTAATAAATCAGTTTTTGACATGACTTATAACCTACATAGAAAACGAAAAACTACCAATTAGTGCTATCACAGTTTTATCAAAAAATAATACATCCTTAGGTAGTTAGAATTTTAGGTTTTAATTTCGGGGTTTTCAGCCAACATTTTTATAAAATCTGCCCAGCACGACTTCATGTCGCCACATCAGGCTTTATTGATATTCAAAACTCCGCACTCAGTTCTTAGAACTCTGTGGTGAGTCTGCTGCTATCTAACCCTGTTTTGTCACTCTCGGAATCTTTAATCTCAGCCAAATTCTGAGACTTTGATTTAATCCAGGTTTGAGGCTTTATTTCCTAACAGAAACTAAAATTTATAGACAAAAAGTGAAAACTAAAGCCCCGTAAACCTTTGGGCGATTAGATTCTCCCAAAGTGACAAAAGAGGGCTAATTACAGCAGAAATCATGTATTTGAACCACATCTGTCGTAGGGGTACAGCATTGCTCATTGGTGTGCCCCTACCGCGTGGTCTATTTACCTGAAAATAGCTGTAAGGGTTTTGGCAGATACTAGAGTTATTATTTAGTCAAAATTGGGCAAACTAAAACTACACGATAATTAAAGTGCAAAATGGTACAAAACGTCATTATAAATCTACCCTTTCTGCTTGTTTGATCTAGTATGTTGCACCAGTTGTAATAACCGTCTCGGTTGCAACCTGCCAGATCCTGCTAAAAGAGGACTGAAAAAAGCTAAGTTGATGTGCAGCTAAATTGTATAACACGAAAACCCAAAAATATTGTAGTGCGGGCAACATGAGCGCGTCCAATATACAAATTAAATACGCAACAGCTTAGTACAGCACCGCTGAAAGAGAGCAACGATTGAAAATCTCAGCACAAAAGCTTACCCTATAAGCTTTTTGACTTCCGACTTCTGCCTTGCGGTACAAGCCTAGAAAGTCATTTCTGGGCGCAATAATTCAGATATCAGTTTGAATGCACTTTTCCTCCCAAACACTTACAACCTGCTTTTGGATTCAAATTCTCTATGTCAGACCCCAACATTGGTCGCTTACTAAGCAAACGCTACCAACTCCAGGAGTTAATCGGTACTGGAGCAATGGGTCGAGTTTATCGTGCTAAAGATACTTTGTTGGGAGGTGTACCTGTTGCAGTTAAGTTTCTCGCTCTATCAATCCAAAATGAAAAGCTGCGATTGCAAGACCGCTTTGAGCGAGAAGCAAAAACCTGTGCTTTACTAGGGCAAAAAAGCATCCACATTGTCCGAGTTATGGACTATGGCGTAGATGACAATAACACCCCATTCTATGTCATGGAATACCTGCAAGGACAAAGCCTGAACAATATTATTCGCAAACAACGACTGCCTTTACCAAGATTCCTGAGTATGGCGCGTCAACTCAGCCTGGGGTTACAGTGCGCCCATGATGGCATCCCAGTTGAGGGCACAATTTGCCCAATTATCCATCGGGATGTCAAGCCAAGCAATATCCTGGTGATTCAAGATCCCAGTTTTGGAGAATTGGTCAAGGTTCTAGATTTTGGTATTGCGAAGTTATTGCAGTCAGATGGCGACCATACAAAATTTTATTTGGGGACATTGGCTTATTCTTCTCCCGAACAGATGGAGGGTAAAGAATTAGACAACCGTGCTGATATTTATAGCTTGGGCGTGATGATGTTTGAGATGCTCACAGGCAAAATGCCACTGGTGGCACCAACTCACTCTTTTGGGGCGTGGTATAAAATACATCACTATCAAAAACCACGTTCTTTTACTGAGGTTGCGCCTGGATTAGAATTACCAAAAGAAGTCGAAAATTTGGTGATGAGTTGTCTAGCTAAAGTACCACGCGATCGCCCCCAAAATATCGCTGAAATCCTCAGAGTTTTAGCATCTTTAGAAAAGCCTGAGCATATACGCATCCCTAAGCAAGACAGCCATGCCCTAATTCCTGCTACTACAGTTAGCCCTAAGCTTGTTAGCCCTAAGCTTGTTGAACAAAAGGCCAAAGCCGATTTGCGGGCATCCTGGTCAAACGAGGAAATCGCTCGTACCATTTCCTGGCCGCCAAATAAACCAATTGCCGATATTGTCTTTCCCCAGGCCATTCATACCAATGGGCTGATTTTACCAGCTCTCTGGGTGATGCTACCGCAAGAGGAAATTCAAAAGCGCTTACTCTGTACCCGCTATAATCAGTTTCTTTTCATCTCTGTCCCTCATCCCATGCTGCTATGGATTACTGTCATCTACAACCGCAAACATGGCGCTAAATGGTTGCCTTACTACCTTGATCTCAAAACCAGTCTTGGTCAAGAAATTGCCCGGTTACTACAGGATTCAGGTTACTACCGCCTGTTGTTCTTTGCACGAGAAACACCAAATCGCTGTACCCATATCTTACTTTCCAGCGTCGCTTCTGCCCAGCGCCAACGACTGCAAGAGTGGGTCGCAATCAGCAATACATCAATTTCCTCTGCCGACCCCCAATTTAGTAAAAGCTTACTCAAAAGCGAGTATGAAAAGATTAAGCCTCAAATTCTGGCAAAACTGGAAAGTATTGATACGGATTCTCCATACGATCTTTCCAGCTAGGCATAATTTCTGAATGTTATATGTTTCAGATGGAACTAAGGGGTGTACACTCCAAGAATGTAAACTTTTATAAACAAAATATATATAAAGATGTAAGTTCTAGTTATATGTATAAAGAGCGAAATAACTAGCTGCCAAAGCAGTCGGATCTAAATTCTCTGTTGCTCTTCCTGTGTACATATTTCAGATGATTATAAATTTACGCAGGTGGGATTCTCAGACTAAACGAAACAAAAACAAGTTTCGCTAAAACAAACAATGAATTTGGCCTACGAAGCTAAAGTTAGGTCTAGACTCCAGCAGATGTGGCGTAGAAAATGTTGACTCATTCTTAGTTAATTTCGTGACTTGAAATTTTGCGCCACCCTTGTGGAATTAATTATCGAAGTTGACGCCCCGACAGCCCCAGCTCTTTTCCTCTTTGGAACCAAGCAAGAGAAGGAGGTCGTCCACTGCGACATCAGAACGACTCTATGCCATAGTGGAACCGGAATCTAAGCCCCACTGGTGCTTAAGAAGCTCTTGATAAGTTGCCTCGCGCACTACCATTTGCTCATATAGCTTCACCAAAAAGTCTTTAGCTTGTTCATGGCTCATATTTTGCACCTGAGTAGAAAATGAGCAGATACTGAATTGCTGTTCCAAGGATAGTTTCATTGGTTGGTTCATAAGTTAACTCCGAAAAAAACAACGCGTAAAGGTGATATCGCTTACAGAAGACCAAATGGGATAATATTTGGACTTGTAACTGTCCAACATTTGTTTGTTCCTCCGTATTAAGAAAGATAACAATTGTTTGACAGCTTTGCCCACATTCTAAATGGGGAATTTTTCTGCTCTGATATTTTGCACCTAATCCTACTGATATACCACCCAAGTCAGACGAGGCAGATTCCGGAAAATCGGCTCTGTTTGGACTCAGATAGATATAACTACCTCTGTCACTCCTCCTACTTTGCACAACTCTTCTTTGAGGAGAAGAGCAGGTACTATCCTTAGCCCCCGATAGTTTTTCTGTTTAAGAAAAACTAAGATGCTGTCTCCCGAATATGGACGAAACTTCGGAGGGTAGGGGTTTTCAGGAGGTTGGGGAATGAATGGTAATAAGCGTGAATTATAGTCGCTTTACCTTATTACGTGCAAGATGTCAATTTACCAATTTATGCAAATTTAGCCTCATTAGCGCACTTTGGAGGCTAAAAGTATTTGTATCAAATTGTAAAAAGGAAAAATGCTCACGCTGAACAAATTGCTGAGTATATTTACCGGATTTGTCATTTGTCCTTTGTCCTTGGACAATAAGTAATGACTAATGACTATTTTCTTCGAGTGAGACGATGACAACTGTGATGTTATCGTGCCCTCCGTGGTCTTTGGCAGCCTCAACTAGAGAGATGGCGGCTTTATCAATCCAAGGGCTGTCTTGGAGGCAGCTAGCAATCTTCTGTTCCACAAGTTCTTCTGTGAGACCATCACTACATAAGAGCAAGCGATCGCCAACTTTTACATCTAGTGGTTGCACATCAATGTGATGCAAGTCTTGACGCCCCAAACAGCGCGATAATACATGACGAAAAGGATGTAATCGTGCTTCATCTAAGGTGATGTCACCGATTTTGATTGCTCGTGCTACCCAAGTGTGGTCTTCCGTTACCTGTTCTAATTGCGACTCTCGGAAGCGATACAGCCGGGAATCGCCAACATGAGCGCACCAGGGCGACTCTGGGGCGCGAAAAATTACCGCTACAACCGTTGTACCCATGTCGGCGCGTTCGGGATGATTTTGCTGATCGTGCAGAATCGCTTCATTGGCTCCCCACAAAGCTTGCTCGATCAATTCTTCGGAAGATTTAGGAGATTGCCAATTTTCCACCAAATACGCCTGAATTTCTCCAGTAGCAATCCGACTTGCTTCCTCACCTCCCGCATGACCACCCATGCCATCGGCGACAACGAAAAACCGCCCCTCTGGGTCGATATAGTAACTATCCTGATTATTAGAACGAATAAGTCCCGGATCGGTAAAACCCGTGAAATTAAGTTTCATAATTTTTTTTTGCAACAATTAATACATACGATCGTAACGGTCAAGGCGTAAAAGTAGTCGGATCAGGATCGCTGAAAGCCCTGCTGCAATTACAGCAGGGATTAGTGCCCACCATTCATGATTGCTAACTACTAAGATCGTAGCTGAAAGTGTGAAACCACTGATTAACAGAGCATAACTTATTGAAAGTTGAATACTGCTCTGCCGCCGCAACAACCGTTCAGTTTCTATAGAACGAACGCGCAGGCGCATATCTCCCCGCTCTAGCTTTTCTAGTGTATCCTCTAATCTACGTGGTAGACCAAAGGCAGTACTACTTACTTGAGCTGCTTGACGACTTAATTCGTTAATAAAGCTATTCCCCTCAGAACCATTCATATCGGTCATAAGCTGCATTGCATATGGTTTGGCAACTTCCATAAAGTTAAATTCTGGATCTAAACCTTTGCCTACCCCTTCTAGAGTAGAAAAGGCTCGCATCACAAAAGTGAAGGTTGCTGGAAATCTAAATGGCTGATTATAAGCTATTTCGTAAAGGTCGTCACTGATTGCGGCGACCGATTGATTTTCAAAGGGCTTATCCATGAAATTATCCAGCATGTACTGGACGGAACGCCGCACTGGTCCCATGTCATCGGTTGGGGCGATCGCGCCTAAATCGATCAGAGACTGCACAACGCGATCGCCGTCTTTTTGGGCAATACCAAACAGGGTTTGCATCAATCCTTCACGGACGTTAGCTTTAATCCGCCCCATCATGCCAAAATCGTAGAATATTAAAGCCCCACTTGCACTAACGGCAATATTGCCTGGGTGGGGATCGGCGTGAAAAAAGCCACTATTAAGTAACTGAATTAAATAGGCTTGAGCGCCTTGACGAGCGATCGCCTTTCGATCCAAACCTGCTGCTTCTAAAGCTTCGTATTGGCTAATTTTAATTCCAGGGAGATATTCCAAAGTTAGGACTCTAGACGTGGCGTAACGCCAATATATTCTGGGAACATTCACCCAATCGTAGCCGCGAAAGTTCCGGCGAAAAGTATCAGCGTTACGACCTTCGTTAAGATAATCAATTTCTTCCCAAAGAATACGACAACACTCGTCATAAATACCCAACCAATCTCGCCCCCGTCCCCATTTGGGATGGTTTTGAAAGTAGCGGGTAATTCCCATGAGAATTTTTAAATCTATTTCAAATAACTTCTTTAGTCCAGGACGTTGCACCTTGATAACGACTGATTCCCCACTATGCAGCACAGCTTTGTGTACTTGCCCCAAGCTAGCAGCAGCTAAGGGAATCGGTTCAAAACTATGGAATAGTTCAGGAATTTTCTTGCCTAGTTCTTTCTCAATGGTCGCTTCTACTTGCTCATAGCTAAATGCCGGTACTTTGTCTTGTAATTTGGCTAGTTCTTCTACATATTCACCAGGGAATATATCAGCACGGGTAGAAAACAATTGCCCGACTTTGATGAAGGTTGGCCCTAAATCCAGCAGGGTATTACGAATCCAGACCGCCTGAGTTTTGCGTCTTGCGGCTTGCTTTACCTCAGTTACTCCACCCGCGTAACTCCAAGATTTGTTGTATAGCCAAAGCTTGAACATTAAGGTCAAGACAAAAGACCAAATGTCCACAAAACGCCGTCTGCTAGAGTAGTTTTCCCGATTCCAACGGTATGCCTTTTCTGAATAACCTTGTTCCATATGCTTTGTGTACCGTTGGTTTGCGATCGAATCACCTGGAAGAAAAGACACTCTGATTCCTAAACTGTTTTTTCTTAAGTGTCCTTTGTCATTTGTCCTTTGTCATTTGCGTATAATTTTTTACTAATGACTAATGACCAATGACTAATGACAAAATTTATGCAGAAGTTCGGCGATAATGTTGCAATTCTGTTCGTAACAGGGCGATTTCTGCTCGCAATTCATCAATATCTGCTTGCAAGTCACCGGAATCAGAACTGGCTTGCCGACTACCTGTGGTAGATTGACCAGCATTAGCTGCTTCTGCTGCCCGATTTGCCCGCTCTAGGACTTCATCTGTAAACTGGCGCAACTGCTCTCTAGCTTCGGCATCAAATTTGCCCAAATCACTCAAAGCATCGGTCAAGGCGACCTCTAAACGCTCATTAACTACTTCAGCTACCGCTCTGCCTACGAAAAAGGCTTGCACAAGGGGGTTACTCATAAATTTTTGTTACGTTGCACCGCAAAAGAATTATAACTTGCCTGTATGCTTTACGGCTTCTGTTGTAGAGCTAGAAATTTGGGGTTAGCGATCGCTTTTTCTATTTCCCCATCTCTATTTTTCCTCACAAACACTTCATGTCAAAAATATTGATTAATTAATGTATCCCTGGTAATTTAAGTATATTTGCGTATTACAAAACCCAGATCGAACCACTGGAAGTCGCGGCTACACAAAAGAAGTCCGCGCAGGCTGACTACATTTTCTAGTCTGCGGAGGCACGCTTTGTTCTGGTAGCCGCGATTTTAATCGTTTGCTGCAAGATGTGAAAACACCATATTTGTTGCCCTTGAACTATGAATAGCTATCCAGATTTTAGCGAATACGGCTATCAAGTTTTGCGAAAATTGGGACGTAATCGGGAAGGAGGAAGGATTACTTGGCTAGCAGCAAAAGTTAATACAGGGGAACAGTAAGCCGTAATTAAACAGATCCCCGACTTCTTAAAGAAGTCGGGGATCTTGTCTTGTTTGTGAGGAAGATAAGATCGCACTCTCTTTTTTTCTGCCTAACTTAAGGGGATGTTTTAAAAGTGGCCGGCTGTAATTTTAGGCACTTCTAGATCCCCCCTAACCCCCCCTTAAAAAGGCTACGGTGTATACACAACTCGAATTACCCCCCTTAATCCCCGCTTATAAAGGGGGGAAACAATAAAAATCTGGTTCCCTCCCCTTTATAAGGGGAGGGTTAGGGTGGGGTAAAAAAGATTACCATATATATAATAAATAACTATTGATATAGGTTAATCTATGTCTACCAAAAATATTGCAGAGTATTTCAACTTTCTTTCTTCTGAAGATATTAGACTGAAAGATTCTAGAATTGGTATTGAAACAATTCTTTATGAATACATTGATTGTGGACGTTCTCCAGAAGAAATTGCCCAAATCTATAAATCAATCTCTTTAGAACAAGTATATGCAACTATCCTTTATTATCTGCAAAACAGAGAAACCGTCAGTGCTTACATGAGAAACTGGATAGAACACGGTCATAGAATGAGAGAAGAACAGAGGCTTAATCCTCCACCAGTATCGGATAAACTGCGCCAACTCCGAACTGAAAGACAAGTCAGAAAGTAAACATGACGCTGAAATATCTGATTGATGAAAATGTCAATCCTATCTATCCAAATCAAATTAGGCTAAGAGAACCTGATATTATGATCAAAGTAGTAGGAGAATCAGAAACTCCACCGAAAAGTACACTCGATCCAGTAATTCTGTGTTGGTGTGAGAAAAATAATTTTGTGCTTGTGACAAACAACCGAACCTCTATGCCAGGGCATTTAGCTGATCATATCGCTGTTAATCGTCACATACCAGGAATTTTTATCCTCAATCCAAACTTGAGTATTGGTGAAAATATAGAAGAACTCATAATAGTTGCTTTGGCATCAGAAGACGATGAATATCAAGACAGAAAAGTTTATTTACCCTTACCCTAAAAATAGGATACTTTTACAGTCAGCTACGCATAGCCATCTACAACTCTGTTAAAATCAACCCAGAACTAATTAATGCCGGATTGATTCTATGACCATCGCCCAAGAATCAGAATCTACTGAAGATATTTCGCAAGATGTGATATTTCCACCAGGTGATTTATATAGTGACGAACCTCCCTGGGAAACAGAACTGCATATGCGACAACTAATCTTACTTTTAGAATGCCTGAAATGGCTGTGGCGAGAGAGAAATGATTTTTATGCGACGGGAAACCTGACTATCTATTACTGTACGCAACAACTAAAATCAAGACACCTTAGTAGCCCAGACTTTTTTGTAGTATTAGAAACAGAACGTAAAATCCGCAAAAGTTGGGTAGTGTGGGAAGAATATGGCAAATATCCCCATGTCGTCGTAGAAATTATGTCTGAATCAACAGCCCAAACAGACAAAGGTATAAAGAAAAAAATTTACCAAGATACTTTTCGCGCACCCGATTATTTTTGGTTTGACCCATATACATTAGAATTTGCGGGATTTCATTTAGTAGATGGAAAATATCAACCTTTACAAGCGAATGCACAAGGGCATTTGTGGAGTAAACAATTAGGATTATACTTGGGAATTCATCAGGGATTATTACGTTGGTTCACACCAGATGAACAATTAGTACCGACACTAGAAGAAACTATCGTGCAGGCACAAGAAACCGCAGCACTTGCACAAGAAATCGCCGTACAAGCCCAAGAAAAAGCAGCACAAGCGCAAGAAAAAGCAGCACAAGCACAAGAAAAAACAGCACAAGTACAAAAAAACGCCGGACAACTAGTACTAACACTTGAAGAAATAACACAACAGGCACAACAAAAAGCAGAACGCTTGGCAGCAAAACTGCGGGAATTAAACATCAACCCAGATACAATTTAGAGTGCTGCGATCGCATTATGATTATTCATCTATTTCAAAATTAACTTCTTGATAAATATCGCTGAAGGAAATTTGAAAACCTATTGATTTTAGTGATAATACAGCATCTACTGATTCGTATTCAGTTAATACCCATTGCCCTTCAGCATTTTTATTAAACTGCTCAACAAAATACTCATATTGATTAATCATAATATATTCTTTGAGTGTCGCAATAGAACGATAAAATCTAAATTTATTAGTTCGATCGTGATTCTCTGTCGATTTAGATAATACTTCCACAATCATTATGGGATTGGTGACTGTAGTAGTGCCAGTTCCCTCATATATTGGTTCTCCCTGAATAACCATGACATCAGAATAAGTGTAGATCCGATAACGCTGTATCCACAATTTGACATCACCCATGTAGATTTTGTAATTTTTACCCCGCATCGTAAATTTAAAATTGGCGTAAAAATTACCTGCAATTTCATTATGATTGGTCGTACCACCAGCCATAGGAATTATTTCTCCATCTCTATATTCATTTTTGGATTCTGATGTCTCCTCTAGTTGTAAATATTCCTCTGGACTGTAGGATTTTTTCGGTGTTTGTGTTTGCATAAAAACCAGATGTGTGAAATATAAATTAATGAGGATAATGCTTGGCTAAAAACTCTTCAGCTTCTGTGCGATCTTTAATCACTCCATCCAAGGTAGCAGCAAGTACATCATCTAAGATTTGCCGATACTGCGGCCCTGGTTTGTAACCAAGTTTCTTTAAATCATTGCCATTCAATAGTGGCTGCACATTCGCCCAAACAGTCAAATATTCCCAAATCTGATGTCTAATCTCTCGCGGACTTTGCACGGCGATTAAAATCAGCATTGGTAAATCATATTGTCGCAACAACTGCACTACTTGACTGGGGCGTTGCAAAGTGGGTAATAATGTCATCGCCTCAGTTTGCACTTGAGCTAAGTTCTTCAGCCTCGCAATGCTATCCTCTGGCAATTGCAGATTTTTTGCTACTTTCGCTCGATATTCTGCTGCTAGGTGGGCGATTAATGTTTCTAAGCGCATTTCCCAATGGATAAGGGTTGGTTGCGGGTCAAATCGCCGCAAACAGCGTTCTAGCAAACGTAATTGTCGTATGACTTCCATATCTAGCTTCAGGCTAGGATGGATACATTGCAACGCCCCTAAGTTATCGAGTAACTGCAAAGCCGATTTCCAGTAGGGGGCTTCTAGGATGTGCTTTAATTCTGTTTTCAGTCGAGTTTGCAGGGCTGGAGTTCTGCTATTCTCTTGAGCAGTGCGATCGTAAACGCCACTGTTGATGGCATAGCGGATAAACTCTTCAGTTTGCGGTTCAATCTGAAATCCGAAGCGCACAGCAAAGCGCACACCACGATAAATCCGGGTGGGGTCTTCGATAAAGCTATTGGCGTGTAAAACCCGAATTTGTTTAGCTTGTAAATCGATTAAGCCGCCAAAGAAGTCAAGTAGGGGCACAGCAGGCTGCGCCCCTACACCAGCACGGGGAGTAGTCAGGCGCAAGGCGAGGGCGTTGATGGTAAAATCTCGACGATACAAATCTTGACGAATGGAACTCGCCTCAACTTCTGGATTTGCGGCTGGATAAGGATAGAATTCTGTTCTAGCAGTGGCAATATCTACCCATAAAGAATCTAATTCTGGGTCTTTGTGCCACAGCAAAGCAGCAGTTTGAAAAGCCCCGTGAATTTCTAAGCGAGCCGCAGGGTAAAGTTGTTGTAGTGATGAAGCTAATTCTACACCAGCACCGACATCTGCTGATTTGTGAAAACCATCAACCACAAGGTCAATATCTTTAATCATCAAAGTACCCGATGCTTGGGCTAATAGCAAATCTCGCACCGCACCCCCCACTAGATAAAGATGCCAACCCCGTTTTTCTGCCTCTTGCGATGCTGTGGTAAGTAGTTGCCACAATCGAGGAGCAAGTTTATTCTGCAATTGAGGGAGATTAAGATTACTTTCCCCCCTTCTTCCCGTCTTTGTCTGTTCCTCTCTTCCCCTCTCCTCTTCTCTTTCCTGATGTAATTCCCTCAATACATCAGTACGAGTGACAATACCAACTAACTGCTCATTCTCCATTACTGGTAAGCGTCCGATATCATAAGTCACCATCACCGACTCAATTTCTGGCAGTGTTGTATCTGGCATAATTGTTTTCAGATTTCTTGTCATGTAACCCTTAACTGGCGCATGACTAAATCCGTGGTGCAAGGCGATATCAATATCCCGCCGCGAAATAATACCTACCAGTTGCTTTTGAGCATCAACTACAGATAAACCAGAGTGTCCATAGCGTAATAAAATGCGCTGGGCTTCGCCAATTGTGGTTTCAGGCAGAATAGTGCGGACAGGAGAAGACATCAAATCTCTAGCGGTGGGGGGATGGGGAATTTGTGCTTTTACTCCGTCCAGGAGTTGTTTTAATATTGCCTGCGAATCTACTTTGCGTAAGTTCAAGGATGCAGCTTGCGAATGACCGCCGCCGCCCAAAAGTTGGAATAATAGGTTGAGATTTGTTTTGGGAATTTGCGATCGCCCAATTACTGTTAAGCGTGAATCACTTTCACCCAAAGGATACTCATTAGCTAATAGTATGGCATCAATTTCGGTTAATTCTACGAGTTCGGAAGCCAGACTCGATAACCCCGGCACAAAACTATCTGTTTTCAGAGTTACCCAAGCAACCGTATATCCATGTAGATAGAGATATTCTAAATTTTCCAGCGCCTCAGTTAATAGCTGCTGCAATTGTAAAGACAAGCCAGGGTCACGGTAGGTAGAAATTACCGACAAACTGGCACCTTGTTGCATCAACCAAGCCAAAGCTAAAGCATCCCGTGGTGTAGACTGGTCAAAGGTCAAAGAGCCAGTGTCAACGTGGATACCTAAAGCCATCACAGTTGCTTCGGCAGGAGTCAGGGAAATTTGCTGTTGTTGCAATTGCTCAACGATTAAAGTTGTAGTGGCTCCTACCGAGGAAATATGCGATCGCGTGGCGGGAATATCTGATTCTTGTCCTAAGTGATGGTCATAAATTATAATCTCTCTTAAATGGGGCAAATCTAACCACTCGGCAGCTTTACCCAAGCGATCGCGGTGTTGCGTATCCACCACAGTCAGAGAACGAATTTTTTCTGGATTCACCGAACGGCGTTCAATCAACGGATATTCATCCCGATGCAATGCTAAAAAATCCCGTACAGTAGGATGAGAACCGCCAGTCAGCACAACCTTACTTCCCGGTAGTAGGCGTGTTAGCCCTACTGCTGCTCCTACCGCGTCAAAATCTGCTGTTGTGTGGCAAAGAATTAAATCCATCTATATGCTACTAACTTACCAATACAAACTCAATCCTACTCCCGAACAGTTTGTCACAAAGCATAATATCCACTAGTAACTGACATAGCCTTGACCGCCATTAAGGTTATTTTATCGGATCTATGCGATCGCACTTGCCATTCCGCAGCTAAAAGGGCGGTTAGAAACCGCACGCCAGGTGCAACAAGAGTGGCTCGCCGACGCCAGTCGCTCATGGGGGAAACCCCCAAGACCGCGCTGGCTCCCCAACGCACTGGCTTGTCTACACGAGACTTTACCCACCTTTCCTGCGGAACGCCAAGGGCGAACGTGGGTTAAGAATCCTTGATTTTGTATTAGTCCACGAACGCGAACAGCGTCTCGAAGAGAAGGTGGACTAAGTTTTGTGTAGCCGCGAATTCTATTCGCCCTGGCTTTGTTTGTGTAGCCGGGAATTCTATTCGCCCTGGCTCTAAGTTGACTTAGGGTGAAATAGTTAAAATCTTGGTTGGAGTGGCTGGAGGCTTGACGGGAATCTCAATCCAGAACTCTGTACCTTTGCCAGGTTCTGAAATGCACTCCATTATTCCACCATGTTTTTCGACAATAATCTGATAGCTAATTGACAGTCCCAGTCCTGTACCCTTGCCTACAGGTTTGGTAGTATAAAACGGGTCAAAAATTCGCTTTTTCACCTCTTCAGTCATTCCAGACCCATTGTCAATAATCCGAATCAACAGACGAGAGTTGTCTACTGAGAGTTTAGTGGAAATGTGGATAGTGGGCAGTTGTACTGAGCGTTCCCGAAGTACTAGGGATAGGTTATACTCATTGTTCCCATTGTTCTCTGTGATCATTTCCTCATTCCCCATTCCCCATTCGCCATTCCCCATTCCCAAGGCATCTATGGCATTGCTGATAATATTCATGAATACCTGATTCATTTGGCCAGCATAGCATTCCACCAGTGGGATGTTGCCATAGTCTTTGATTACCTCAATGCGGGGAAATTCAGCATTTCCTTTCAGCCGATGTTGCAAAATTAATAAGGTACTGTCAATGCCTTCATGCAGATCAACGCGCTTGTTTTCAGACTCATCCAAGCGAGAAAAATTGCGTAATGACAGTACTATTGAGCGGATGCGATCGGTTCCTACTTGCATTGAGTTGATAATTTTCGGGAAGTCTTCTAGCAAAAAGTCAAAGTCCATTGCTTTGATCGCGGTGCTAATTTCACTATGGGGATGGGTATAGTGTTGCTGGTAGAGACGTAAAATGTCTAGGAGTTGTTCGGTGTACTCACTGGCGTGGCACAGGTTCCCGTAAATAAAGTTAACGGGGTTGTTGATTTCGTGGGCGACACCCGCCACCAACTGTCCTAAGCCGGACATTTTTTCGATCTGAATCAATTTTATCTGTGTTTCTTTGAGTTCATTTAGAGAATGCTCTAACTGGACAGCTTGATTTCTAGATTCAGTTTCGGCATTACAGGTTTGTTCGTAGAGTTGTGCTTGTTGAATGGCGATCGCAGCCTGATCTGCTAACTGTTGCAATAAATCAATTTCTCCATCCTGCCAATTTCTGGGAGCCTCACACTCATGGGCAATTATTAAGCCCCATAGTTCCACACCAATCCTAATCGGAACTATTAAGTTTGCTTGCACTTGCAGACTCTGCAAAAAGTCTCGATGACAATCACTTAAATCAGCAGTTGAAACGTTGTTAATTGCCCGTATCCTGCCCTGAAAGGATAGACGGCTATACTCATCAGAAAAGCATTCTGCTGGTGCATTCAATCCCAAAACTGATTGCCAATTGCCATTAATCTCTTCCACAATCACTGATTTAGTCTTCATTTGAAAAATCAGCACTCGGTCTGAATTTATCAAGGGACGGACTTCCCGAACGATGGATTGCAGGGTTGTCTGCAAGTCTAATGTGCGGCGAATATGCTCTGTGACTTGCTTGAGTACTTTGGCAAGCAGTAATGATTTTTCGAGTTCAGCAGTTTGCTCCTGCACCTGCAATTCTAGGTTGGCATTGAGCGTCTGTACCTGTTTATACATTTGGTGCTGCTCAATTGCCATTGAGAAATGCTCGGCTAAGGCTTGCGCTAACAAGATTTCTTCCGGTTTCCACTCAGATGATTGCCCCTTTTTTTGCTCTCGCCAAAGCTCAAAGGAAAGCTGGGGTAACACTTGTCGGCGATTTTGTTCACATCGTCCCGCCCACAAGACTTCTGTTTCAAATTCAGAGCGAAAAATGCTTAATACACCAATAAATTTTTCGCGGTAATGTAGGGGAATCACCATCAGTCCGCGAATTTTAGTAGAACGGAAGGCTAAAGCCAAAACTCGCAAACGTGGTTCTTTGTAGAGGTCATCACTTACCCAAACATTACCTGGTTTAGACTCAGCCATCCAGTCTTGCCATACCAGATGCTCTTCGATAATATTGTCATCTGACTCATAGGGGAGTTTCGGCTGGTCGCCCCAGGTGTATAGTTCCCGATTCTGTTCAATGTGAAGCCTGCCACCGACTCCACCGAAGCCATTAATAACTTGTTCTAGGGCTTTCTGTAATTGGATTGTCGGTAGTTTATGTAATAGTGTGGTAACTCGGTTAATAGTAGCTTCTCGCTCTTGCTTGGCGAGGGATTGGGTGAGTAGATTACTTTGAGCGATCGCAATCCCTACTTCGTCAGTAACTTCCTGCAATACTTTTAGTTCTCGCTTCAAAATCTCTCGCGGTTCACTGTGGTGAGCTACTAATAATCCCCACAATTTAGGCTTTGCCGATTGTTCTTGGAGGTCGGAATGTAAAATTGGGATTACTAACGAAGACTGCACGCCCATTGCCTTTAGGTATTGAATATGGCACGAGTCTACCTGCCGATAGTAGATATTGCTTTCTAGATGTTTGCCAGATTCTATTGACTTTAGAGGCGATAGCCCGATCTTCCCGTTTGGCACATCCACAATCGAACGTTGCCCCAGTAACAAAAACATCTCTCTGGCGGCTTCTGGAATATCATCAACTGGGAAGTTTAACCCCAATAAAGATGGCAGACGTTGTTCATGAATAGATTCAGCAATGACTTCACCATTACCACTAGCATTAAAACGATAGACTTTCACCCGGTCTACATCCAAAAATGAACGCACTTGGCTAACGGTAGTCGTTAATATTTCTGGGAGGTCGAGCGATCGCCTGATCTGTTTGATCATCCGGTGTAGTAAACTTTTTTGGACTACTAAGCTTTGTTGCAACTGGTTTGGTTTATCGGTAATTGTCATTGTTTATATACAGTATGACTGAAGTCTAATTTTTTTATAATTGTAAAACCTCACCCCAACCCTCTCCTTAGTAAGGAGAGGGAGCAAGAGTCTTGTTTTTCATCTGGTATTTTTGGTTTCACTGAGATGCTCCCCTCAAACCCTTTGGTAGGTAAATCAGCAAATACTTTCAAAATATCCTCTCAAGTCTAAAGTTGATAAAATATTAATCCAGACACCCATCAATTTTATATTCTTAATCATCAAACTATTTCAGTGATATCACTCAACTAATTTCTTCATAATTGCTTTATGGGGAAAATATTTTCCCCATAAAGCAATTAATTCGGATTTTTTCAAACAAATAACTAAATTATTAGCAACTTTTTCAAATATTTTTCGCTAGGGAATTTTACTATTCCCCGTATAATTGCTGATTTTATGTTGAATGTAACTATTTTGATGAAACTATTCGTAAATTACCGTTAAAGATCGTAAATTACGGATTTCTTCACGCACACTCATGAGAGTTTTACCTAGATGGTTTTGACCGGCTTGATTAGCACCACAGCCCCAAAAAGAATCGGTTGGGGAGTTTTCAACCAAAATCTCATCGCCTGTCCTCAAGAGAACTTCTCTAATATCGGCATGAGTGAGAAACTTTTTGAGTACAGCTTCTCGCATAATTTGAGTTTTAACTAAATTCCAGTCTCGACGGAGTTGGCGATCGCTACATCTTCCCAAAGCGGCAGCTTCTTCTGGGGTGGCGGCGGCATGGATCAGGGGTATAATTGCTGCATCTGTGCTGCCGACAAACTTTTGGGCTTGATAATAATGCTCAACGGTTGCCCAGTAAGTACCCTGGATGTGGATTTCGTGGGGAGAAAAGTTAGAAAAACAGCCATAAGGCTGCCAAACCTTATAAAAGTAAATGGTCATTTGAAAATTGCTCTTTTATATATCAACTTCAGGGTACCTGAAAGTTTTAGATTTCAAAACCCAAATTTTCTTGTGGGATGGGTGTCCGCACCCGTCCTATATTTAGGGTGGGCAGGAAAGCCCACCCCACAAGATGGATAATTTATTTCTTGTCAGTCCCTTAAACCTTGCACTTCGCTTCACCTTCAGCCATGATGTTGCCAGAGGATTCGTGACTCAAATGACAAAACTGAAATTCAGAATTCAGAATTCAGAATTCAGGAGTCAGAATTCAGGAGTAAAACAGGCTTGATACTTGGCTTTGAGACGAATCGTTAGGGAGCATCTCAATGAGTGTAAAAAGCCTTGTAAAACCTCACCCCAACCCTCTCCGTGGGTTCGGAGAGGGAGCAAGAATCTTGTTTCTCGTCTGGTATATTTGCAACACTGAGATGCTCTCAATCGTTGTGTACTTCACCTTCCTTGAAATCTGCTGTAATTAGAAATATAAACTTTTGGAGATTTTAATCATGAATATTCGTCGAATACTAGTCGTGACAGGGATTCCTGTTTTGGTTGGCACATTTGGTTTTATTTCACTCAATCAGGCAAATGCCGCTAATCAATTCCATCAAATTGCACAGGCGCAACTACCATCCAACCAACCATCGGAGAAAGAGCCGCGTCCACCCCGACCGAATTTTGCAGCAGCGGCGGCAAAGTTAGGAGTTAGTGAAGCACAGTTAAAGGATGCGTTGGGAGTTCCTGCCAATTTTTCAAATCAAGGCGATCGCAATCAGCGTCCACCCCGACCGAATTTTGCAGCAGCGGCGGCAAAGTTAGGAGTTAGTGAAGCACAGTTAAAGGATGCGTTGGGAGTTCCTGCCAATTTTT
>NZ_JBALBY010000023.1:0-85491 GCF_036919575.1 Nostoc sp.
CTTTGAAGGTGCGGTGAATATGGCGCGGGATATGTACAATGCCATTTATTCCCCTCTGATGAAATTGGCTCAATCTGATATCCGTACTGAGCAAAATCTGCCAAGTACCAATGGTAATGGCAACGGTAAAGCAACCAAAGAGCTATCTGAGGAAGTCGTTTCTTTAATTCAACAGCAAGTTAAGGAAGCCACTTCAGAGGTCAAACAGCTAGTTAAGGAAACCACTTCAGAGGTCAAACAGCTAGTTAAGGAAGTTGCGCCACAGGTTCAACAGCCAGCTAAGGAAACCGTACCACAGTCCAAACAGCCAGCTAAGGAAGCTGCGCCACAGGTTCAACAACTAGCTAAGGAAACCGCACCACAGGTTCAAAAGCCAGCTAAGGAAACTGCGCCACAGGTTCAACCGCAAGCTAAAGAAACTGCGCCACAGGTTCAACAACTAGCTAAGGAAACCGCACCACAGGTTCAAAAGCCAGCTAAGGAAGCTGCGCCACAAGTTCAACCACAAGCTAAGGAAACCGCGCCACAGGTTCAAGTGCAAGCTAAGGAAATCGCCTCATACATTCAAGAGCGAGCTGGGGAAGTCACAAAATTAATTCAAGAACGGTGTTTGTGGCAGTTTCACTCTCGTGCATGGGATCGGGAAGAAAACATCAATGGTGTTCTCAATAAGACCGCCCAAATCTTGACTGGAGAAAAGGTAGTTCTGGAAACCTTGATCGACAGAGGTTTTTATGCAGATGCGAAGATCCTTGCAGCTGACCTGGAAATTAGGTTTGCATGGTTAAATAGCATGGAGAACTCGCAAAAGAAAGCAGTACTGGAAGCTGTTAAGGGAATGCTGGTCGATATTGTAATAACCAAGTCGAAGAATGGTGAGTTGCATTATTCGCTTTATTAAAGCAATTGGATCGGTAATTCAACCAAACGAACGGCGTTGCTCAATTGGAGTATGAATTAGAGTCAAGTCATCCTGTTAGTGTTTGTGCAGAAATTTTCTTACAGGGTAGAGAGCGATGCCTGCGACAAGCTAACGCTAACGCTACGACGGGCTACGCTAAAAACATTCCGTCTGACTACAGAAGCATCTCATCTAGCTTTCAAGATTTTTAGGAAATTCAATTCTAGTTTTCTTCTGTAATCGACGCTATGCGTAGCTTATATCATGTCCGCCAAATTACCCATAATAAAAGAACCCCACCCCCAACCCCTCCCCGCAGGCTCTTAGGGGAGCTAAAGCGCAGCTTTGCCGGGGTGGGGTTGGGGGTATTATGTTTAATTGCCCGGACATCATATTACTTCCTGGTCGCGTAAAGCGGACATCGCTCCACTTTCTTAAGCTCAAAATGACACTTCATATCTTCGTTGAACAACGCCAAACAAAATCACGCAATTTTTTACCACATAGGAGTCAAGAGAATGTCTTTAGTCGTAAAACAGAAAGAACGCAAGGGAATCATCAATCCTATATTTACCTGTCAGCCTGCTGGGGCTGAATATGCTTCCATCGGAATCAAAGATTGTATTCCCCTGGTGCATGGAGGACAGGGATGTAGTATGTTCGTTCGTCTTCTGTTTGCCCAGCATTTGAAGGAAAATTTCGACATTGCTTCTTCTTCACTCCATGAAAATAGCGCTGTTCTTGGAGGACAGCCACGCATTGAGGAAGGCGTAAAAACCTTAGTAGCACGATATCCCGATTTACGGATTATCCCAATTATTACGACTTGTTCAACTGAGACAATTGGGGACGATATCGAAGGAACCATTAACAAGCTCAACGGCTATTTAAAGGAGGCTTATCCCGATCGCAAGGTTATTCTTGTTCCTGTACATACCCCCAGTTACAAAGGCAGTCAAGTTACTGGCTATAATGTCGGCGTACATGCAATCATTTCTACCCTAGCAAAAAAAGGCCAACCAACTGGCAAGTTGAACATCATCACTGGGTGGCTTAACCCTGGAGATGTCACCGAAGTTAAGCGCATCTTAAAAGAGATGGACGTTCCAGGAAACATTTTACTGGATACAGAAACCTTCGATGCGCCCACTATGCCCGATAAGACAAGTTTTGCCTTTGGGAATAGCACCATCGAAGAAATTGCTGATTCTGCCAATGCGTTAGGAACTATTGCCTTATGTAAATATGAAGGCGGTAGCGCAGCCGAATTCTTACAAGAGAAGTTTAAGGTACCTGCAATCATCGGCCCAACACCAATTGGGATCAAAAATACCGACATCTGGCTGCAAAATATCAGCAAATTAACTGGCAAACCAATACCAGAATCTTTAGTCAGAGAACGTGGTAAAGCTATCGATGCGATCGCAGATCTCGCACACATGTTCTTCGCCAACAAAAAGGTAGCTATTTACGGAGATCCCGATTTAGTAATTGGCCTAGCAGAGTTCTGCTTAGAAGTTGAGTTAGAGCCAGTGCTGATGTTGTTGGGAGACGACAACAAAGCCTGCACCAAAGACCCAAGAATTGCTGAGTTGGAGAAGCAAGCAGCTTGTGATATCGAAGTTATCTGGAATGCAGACCTCTGGGAATTGGAGCGCCGCATTACAGATAAATCCCTCGAAATCGACTTGATTCTAGGTCATTCCAAGGGTCGATATATTTCTATCGACAACAAAATTCCGATGGTTCGGGTTGGCTTCCCCAGCTTTGACCGCGCAGGTCTGTGGAAATATCCTGTGATTGGCTATAAAGGAGCAGAATGGCTAGCAGATAACATTGCCAACGCCATGTTTGCAGATATGGAGAACAAGCACGATCGCGAGTGGATCTTAAACGTTTGGTAATAGGCTGAATAAGACACTTGACGATCTGCGAGATCCCCGACTTCTTAAAGAAGTCGGGGATCTAATCACCTACGCTACAAAAGCTATTGAAAGATTGGAGAGCATTCATGACTGCAAGTATAAATCAGAATGTCGTATTTTACGGAAATTTGAGCCAACTGTATCGCTTGGCAAAAGAGGGTAAGATTAAGACCAGTTTACAAGGTAGTCATACCCGCCCCTGCAAATTTTGGACTGCAACGAAGATTTTAAGTGGGATTAAAAATGCGATCGTCATTTCTCATGGGCCGAGTGGCTGTGCCTATGGTGTAAAGCGGGCATACAAACTGACCAATAGCCGCAATAGTGGTTCACCTTATGAACCCGTGGTGACTACAAACATGAGTGAGAAAGCGGTAATTTTTGGAGGCGAAAAAGAATTAAAAGGCGCGATTCGAGAAGTAGATGAAAAATACCATCCTGATGCGATCGTTGTTGCTACTAGTTGTGCATCTGGTATTATTGGTGACTGTGTTGATGACGTAGTAAATAAAGCCCGCAGCGAAATTGATGCTGAGATCATGACGATACATTGTGAAGGATTCGCCGGGGAATATCGCAGTGGATTTGATATCGTATTTCGGCAAATCGTAGACTTTATGGAGCCGCCAACTCCAGAAAGAAAAGCACAACTAGCCGATGCTGTCAATATTGTGGGCGCAAAGATGGGTCCTGAAAGGACAGAAGTTGAAACTGATGTCAAAGAACTGGTGCGATTGATAGAAGCAATGGGTGCAAGAGTTCACAGCGTCATCGCTGGTGATTGTACTTTAGAAGAACTCAAGCAAGCACCGAGTGCAGCAGTCAACTGTACTTTATGTTTGGATCTTGGCTATACCATCGGCAAAGCCATGTCAGACAAGTTTGGTACTCCGCTAAACTCTACCATCCTTCCCTATGGAATCACCGCTACAGAAAAATGGCTCGAAGGGGCTGCAAAATATTTAGGGATGGAAGAACAGGCGGCTGCCCTAATGGAAAGGGAATATGCGGCAATCAAGACTGAATTTGAAGCAGCTAAGAGTTATATAGAAGGGAAATTAGCGATTATCGAAGGACATGATGCTATCAAGTGCTTGTCCCTTGCCCACATGTTGGAGCGTGATTTTGGGATGCGTGCGGTAATCTATAATTTCCATCCCTGGAGTACAGAAGCACGAGAAACCAGTGTAGACTACCTGTTAGAAACGGGGTTAGACCCAGAAATCCTGATTACGAAGGGGACGCTGGCCTTTGGCAAGTACGAGTCCATGAAACAAACGGAAGATGAATTACTGGATTTTATTGGTGGTCTTGATCCAGATTCAGTAGTGTATTTTGGTTCTTCCTTGAGTTTCCCCCATATTCCCGTAGTCGATTTAAATGCCATCTTAAATCGTCCTAGATTTGGCTATCGCGGAGCCTTAAAGGTCGCAAAGTGTATTAAAACAGCACTTCAATATGGCTTTAGACCTCGCAGTTCCTTAACCAAGCAAATGGTGTTCCCTAAAAATTCCGGGTTAGCATCTGCTCAATCACTGACTGGAAAACTAGCCCAAGACCTGCCTGATTGTACCGTATATGCAGAAAAGAAGCGGGGAAAATGTTTTAACGAGTAATAAATGAAATTTTGTCTAACGGACTTCCAACAAATAAATTACCCAATCTTGTGGGGTGGGCATCTTGCCCGCCTTTGTATGATACGGGCTCTCGTGTCGCCCACCCCACAAGAAAAAGCTTAAGCCAAAAATGTCAAGGCGGAAGTCGCTACAAGCTGCGCGAAACACGGAAACGTCAAGGCAGAAGCCGCTACAGGCTGCACAAAACACAGAAACGTCGAGACAGAAGTCGCTACAGACTGCGTGAAACGCGTTTACCATAGTCAAACCTTAGAGAAACAGGAGGGAAAAATGTCTGCTGGACTAACTTTTGATAATTGTGACCATAGTAAAGACCCAATCGTAGGCTGTGCCCTTGAAGGTATTGCAACTACGGTTGCTGGCATTAAAGATGTCAGTATTGTGATTCAGTCTCCACAGGGTTGCGCCTCCACTGTCGCAGCTGGGTATGATGCTCATGAGGTTGATTTCACCAAGCGGAAAGTAGGCTGTACTCGTCTTTTTGAGTCAGATATTGTGATGGGAGCGTCTGAAAAACTCAAAGGGATGATTAAAGAGGCTGATCAATCTTTTGATTCTAGGGTCATGTTTGTCGTTGGGACTTGCGCTGCGGACATAATTGGTGAAGATATTGCGGGATTATGCCATCAACTTCAGCCAGATGTCAAAGCCAAACTCGTTCCTTTACTTGCTGGTGGGTTTCGGGGCAATGCTTATGATGGCTTGGAGATGGGTTTGGAGGCTTTACTTCCTTTTATCAAAAAAAGGCAAACCAAGAGAAGGGGCAGAAAGCCGAGGATTGTAAATATCATTGCGCCACAGGCAAATCTTAATCCTACTTGGTGGGCTGATTTGCAATGGGTAACGCAGATTTTAAAATCTTTAAGGATCAGAGTACAGACGGTCTTCTCTCATAATACTTCATTTGAAGAACTGGAGCAAGCTGGTGAAGCAACCGCCAATATTGTTCTCAGTCATGATGTTGGGTATAAGTTTGCTCGAAAAATGCAACAGATTCATGACATCCCTTTGATCCTTGATGATATACCTTTGCCAGTAGGTGTAAACAACACTACTCGATGGTTGAAGGCATTGGCGGCACATTTCAAAATAGAAGAAAAAGTCGAACCGCTAATTAAACAAGGCGAAGAAATGGTCGTAGATACACTTCGCAAACGAGCATTAATGATTATTCCTCGATATCGTAATTGTAGAATTGCCGTATCTGCGGATGGGACGCTTGGCATTGGACTAGTCAGAATGCTCTTTGAAGAATTGGAGATGATTCCAGAAGTCTTATTATTTCGCTCGGCGATGCCTGATTCTCGTTCAATTCTGGAGCGAGAACTAGATAGTCTTGGTCTTGCTCCCCGCGTGGCATTTTTGGCAGATGGCTATCAGATTAAACAGACCTTAGAGGAGTTTGATGTTGATGCGGTGATTGGCTCGGCATGGGAAAAATACATGGCAGAGGAATTGGGAATAAAAATTGCTTTCGATGTATTTAGCCCCACTAACAGAGAAACCTATGTTGATAAGCCATATTTTGGTTATGAAGGCATGATCAATATGATGGAGGTGATTGCTAACGATTGGGATAGAGCTTTTCGTTCTAAAGAGATTCATTGGACATAGAGAAGTGTTGTGTCAAGAATGTTTTGATGTCCTAATGCGGGGTTATTGAGAAGTATTGTGCAACACGTCTGGAGCAACGGCAGTCGCTACAACATGAAGTAACTGCCGTTAGCATTGCGTTAGCGCCTAGAGCTACAGTCTTAGCCTCAAAAGTCGTGCTGCAATTTCTGGAAGGGTTCGTATGCGATCGCTTTTCTACAAGGGTTGTGAAAACTGGCGATCGCAGTCTCGTGAATTTTAGGGTTTTAATTACCAACAAAGCTGGAAATCAGCAGAGATAACTACATTTTTAGGAAAAATTACCAACTAAATAGGCTGAATTTACTTAGATATATTACTTGATACAATAAATACTAAAAAATAGTGAATTTTATACCTGTAGCCAGAGAATTTAATGTAAATAATTGTTATAATTAATCTGTTAAGAAAAACAAAAGGAAAAATCGTAAAATGCAAGTTAGCGCTCGCAATGCTCTCAAAGGTACAGTTAAAAACATCGTAGTTGGATCTGTAAATACAGAAGTGACATTGGAAATTGCACCGGGAGTAGAGGTAACTTCAATTATTACCAAGTCATCAGCAGAAAGTCTGAAACTTACTGAAGGTAAACAAGTGTATGCCATAGTCAAATCATCAGATGTAATAATTGCCATAGACTAAAGTAATTATTGGCATTCTCTTAAGGGAGGGGCAATCAAACTGCCCCTTTTTAATGTTCTACCGCTCATTTTATGTTACGGCATTAAAATCAAGGTTTTATGGGGAAGCTTCAAAAGCTTAAAACCCAACCCATATAACGAATGCAGCCTATAATATCTTTTGCATACAGGATTAGTTTGGCTCAAATCAACGGCGGAACTAACCCTGAACTCTCACCGACAAATTAGTTAGACTCCTACTTCTGATAATAGAGCTTCCATAGCTGGCCAAGAGAGTCCTTGTTGAATATAACGGGGTACTTCAGGATTGTAAGGACTGGCTACTCGGTCAATGTTGAGGATCTTTGCCCCATCTGGTAGAACTGGTACATCTGCATCAAATGCCGTTGGACGCATCAAAGAACTGGAAAAGCCTTTGAAAATAGCAATTATATCTTGCTCATCGGCAATTTCCACCGTTACAAGTAGGACTTCTTGAGGGCGTTTAGCGGTATATTGTTCCAGTCGCTTGTCAATGGAATTCATTTTTTTAAGAGTAGGGGTACGCTGAGGCAGCGACGGTTACTGTGGTGTGGCAGAGCGTCCCTGCTTGCCCAGCTTAATCAGAACAAAATAGCTTAAGTAAACCACATAAATTACTAAACTAGTTATGCCAAGAAAACCTAAGAACTCAGCCTTGCTATTAGCATGGAAATATTCTTTGAATAGCAATGGAGCCTCGAACCAGACGCGACAATAGGGAGTCTTAAGCACATTGCCAGAAAAAGCACAACCCAAAAAAGGGATAAAAGCTAGTGTACCCAAAATACAATAAACAGTTGTAGCCCAGCGCCAAGAGGTAAAAATAAATTTCAAAGAGCCACTGGTTTGATACTCAATTTCATCGTTGAGATCCACCCAGAACCACAACGAAATCGGGATCAAAATCCGAGCCATCAACCCAGAGATAAAGCTAACCGGATACTGGGCAATCATTAAGTAAATCGTGATTGCCACCAGGCTTGATATTCGCCAGTATATAGTCAATAAGCGTTGTATACTTTCTGCTTTTTGCACAAATGCCCAAATCAGAAGGATTAGCGGAATAATTACCAGGAATAATACTGCCAGTCGGTAATCAATCCAGACGAAAGGGCGAAACCAAATATTATAGTCCATAGTTTTTCTCAAACAATAGATAAAAAAGAATTCAGAAGTCAGGAGCGGAGCTTAGGATTGCTCTGCGGCTTGGCGTCAGAAGAAATCAAGTGGGGTTTTATACCACTACCTGATTGTAGACCGCTTAAACCCTTTTATTCAGGAGTCAATCGGACTCCAATTCATGCTGAATTCTTCTTGATAACAGTTTAATCAAAGCATAAAGCTCAGTGGTTAGCCTCAAGACTGCGCTCTAACTTCTTTCTTTGACATACTCCCTCGTTTAGAAAACGGGGGATTCTGAGGTCAAACAGCAATTGCAGGCACTGCCCGACTTAGATCACCTAACTCAACAGTCGATGCCCCGACTGCTTGAATATTCTTAGCGGCGTTTTCATCACGTCCATTAACTGACTGACAGTGTTGACAACGCCACTCTCTGACTGACAAATCCAAACTTTCTAAAATGTGTCCACAGTTAGAGCAAGTTTTGCTGCTGGGATACCACCTGTCCACAAATACAACCAGTTTGTTTTTCTTCTTGGCAACCCATTCTAGGATTTGTAGAAACTCGCCGAAAGCCAAGTCTGATATTTTTCTGCCCCAAAGACGTTGCATTCCCTTTAGGTTTAGGGTTTCAAAGCACAGGACATCAAACTTCAGGGTTAAGGAATGCGCTAATTTCCAAAACCAATCACGTCTTCGGTTAGAAATATCCTCATGTTTGCGTACTAGGTTCTTTCTTGCTCGTTCCCGATTCCATGAACCTTTTAGTTTTTTAGAGTGATGAATGCTTGCTTTTTTAATAGCGTTAAGGGATTGCTTGAAGAATTGGGGCGATTCAATTCTAGATCCGTCTGAGCAAGTGAGAAACACCTTGAGTCCAAAATCGAATCCCGCTATTTTACTAGGCGTAGAATTGATTTCTAAATCAACAGTATTATCGACAACCACAGCCATAAACAATTCACCTAATGGTGTACGTTTTATAGTTAAGGTTTTAACTGTTCCCTCAATTTCTCTAGACTTATAAAATTGATAAACTCGATTACCAATATGCACTCGGTTGCCACCCAAAAACTTATAACCAGTTTGCTTGAGTGTGAATGACTTGTACTTCCTAACCTTTTTGAACCCTGGTGGTCTAACCCCCTTCTTACAAAGTTCTGCGCCCGGAAACCGGGACGCACAGACTTTGCGCTTTTTATGGTGTTTAAAAAATAATTGATAGGCTTTTTCAATGCGTTGACATATATCTTGTACCGCTTGAGAGCCTACTGATTGCCTATTGGGTTACGCTTTCTCAGTTTGGCAATATGAGACTGAAGTTTTGCACAGCTTAAATGCTTGCCCCACATCCGATAATATCTTTTGTGGAGAGCAATACAATGATTATAAATTACCCCAGAGGCATTAATTATGCCCTTGAGGTATCTATTCCTTTTGTGTTGATAAAGCTTAAACTTCAGTGTTTTCATACACACTATTTTACTATTTTATAGCCGAATAAATTCGGCTTTTCGCTTATATCCCCCAGTTAGAAACACGGGGGCTTTACACATCACGACTCGTAAGCAAGTGGCTCTCCAACTCATCCGATTTCACGAAATTTATACTACAAACAAATTTATAGGGGCGTACATATGTACGCTCCTAAAGCCAATTCACTAAATTTTAACCCTCAGACATTCCTAACTCCAGATATTTAACCAATTTTCTACCCTTTGGGGAAAATTATGAAACAGGGAGTGGCGTAAAAATGCGAAATCTTAGTAAGTGAACTACCACACACCAACCGCTAGGCGGTATGGTGTGGGCTTCCCAGTTCATCGGGAATAGCCAAGAGAACTCAGTAATCCTGTTGGTCTTACATTCCCTCCAAGGGCAGAAGTCCTGGTTCCCAAGACCGAAATTTTTTATCTTGCAACATATCCCTAAAAGCTAATGGTTTTCGCTTACGGCATTGATGGTCAAGATGTTTAATCATACCAAAAAAAAGTTCGTTTTCCCATGTTTTTCCCACCCGCTTTATATCCCGCCACTGATTCTGAGTACATAATTCAGTGGGGGACTTACGGCGTAAAAGGTAAATCCTGGTTGCTTGCTGACCAAAGGAACAGAAAATTCACTTGCCTCAATTTCTAGTCGTCGTAAACCCGGCATTCAATTGCATCTGGGTTGTCATCACAATACTGTTCTAGAGAGTTTTTTGGCTTGCTTTGGCGCTTGTGGGAAGCTTCAGCTTGCAATTCCTCTACTGCATCCCAAGCAGCAGCACACTCTGGTGAGTTGCTACCGTTAATATCACAGACAGTACGCGCTTGTTCCACTTCTTCGTGGATTTTTTCTTGGATGTCGCTCTTTGCTGTTTCTTGGATGTTGGTCATTGCTTTAGTCTCGTTGTGCGTTGTTAATACTAGTATAGAAAAACTTCACAAAAGGTAGTTTTTGGCTTTATTACTAACCATTCTAACCATTTAGCTGATCAAAAGTTAGTGTTTTAGCCTATTGATTTATAACTAACACAGCAAACTGCTGCATCTATGATGCATTTAGCTTTATTTTTTAAGATTTTGTGGAATCAGTACTACAGACAAATAATCATACAATATATTGAGATGCATATATTAGGGAATGACAACCCCAGCTTATTGGGATGCAGGAAACGAAAGGCTGGTGTCAATTCTTGTAAGATGCAATTCTTCCCAAAATAAAAAATCAAAACCTAGTAGCCTAAAAAGAGAAAGAAGCTCAAAACTCATGGCAGACCAAATGCAGTGGGCAAACGCCCTATCAACCCGTCATTCTTTGGAAGCCGCCGTTACAGATGTGGTGGAACGAGCTGTCTCATCGTTAACAGTACCTGCGGATCTAGGACTGGTATTCATTTCGTCTGCTTTTACGAGTGAGTATTCCCGACTGTTACCTTTGTTAGCTGAGAAGCTTTCTGTGCCAGTGCTAATTGGCTGTAGTGGTGGAGGTGTGATTGGGACGACAATTAGCGGAGAAACCCAAGAACTAGAAGCTGAACCAGCTATCAGCTTGACTTTAGCACACCTTCCAGGAGTGAAGATTCAAGTCTTTCATATTCTTGCTGAAGAATTACCTGACTTGGACAGTTCACCAGATGCTTGGCTGGATTTGATCGGTGTGCCATCATCACCGACACCCCAGTTTATCTTGCTGTCTAGTTCTTTCGCCTCTGGAATCAACGATTTGTTGCAGGGGCTGGATTTTGCTTATCCAGGATCGGTGATCGTGGGGGGACAGGCTAGTGGTGGGGGTATGGGTGGTCGTGTTGCCCTTTTTTGTAACGATGCCTGCGGTGAGGAACGCCAAAACCTGTATCGTGAGGGCACTGTTGGTATAGCTTTGACTGGCAATATTGTTTTGGAGACGATTGTCGCCCAAGGATGCCGGCCGATTGGCAAACCATTGCAAGTCACAAAAGCCGATCGCAATATTATTCTGGAGTTAGATGAGAAAGTACCTCTGATGGTGTTGCGAGATTTGATTGCCAGTCTCAGCGAAGAAGAACGGAATTTAGCACAGCATTCTCTGTTTGTTGGTGTGGCAATGGATGAATTTAAGCTGGCTTTACAGCAAGGAGACTTTTTAATTCGGGCTATTCTTGGGGTCGATCCCACTGCTGGGGCGATCGCAATTGGCGATCGCGTCCGTCCGGGTCAAAGGCTGCAATTCCACCTCCGCGATGCCCAAGCCTCTGCCCAAGACCTAGAATTACTCCTCCAGAGTTATCAACACCAACGAGAATCTGAACCCTCTGCCGTAGCTGCCTTGATGTTTGCCTGTCTGGGGCGAGGTGAAAGACTGTATGGTAAACCCAATTTCGATTCTGAACTATTTCAGCGCTACCTGAACGATATTCCTGTAGGCGGCTTTTTCTGTGGCGGTGAAATCGGCCCTGTTGGTGGCAGAACCTTCTTACATGCCTACACTTCAGCATTTGGAATTTGTCGCCAAAATCAGTTATGAATTATGAATTAGACTCCTGACTCCTGACTAACCTTAAAAGGGCGGTTATAAACCGCAACTACACGGGCAAAACCCACCGACCTGGGTTACAAAAAGCTTTATTTTCTCTTAACCCACAGAGGTGTGGCTCTTATTCGTGTAGCCGCGAATCCTATTGCCCTGGCTCTAAGTTGACACCTATGAGCAATGTTCCCTATGAGTGGTCTGTATTCTATAGCGGTTCTCGCTTGGGTGCAGTACAGTTTTGACCTCTCTCCAAATCTCTCTCCTCTTAGGAGAGAGGCTTTGAATCTTACTCCCCAACGCTAGAAGGGAAGGGGCTGTTCTTGTTAGGTCTGTATTCCATGCTATTGAGAACCGCTATAGTTGTTTAGCATTTAGCTGTTGCTCTATATTTGCAGATATATATCGAGATAAACACTCTGAAGATTTGTATATATAGACAAATATATTCCTTGTATAGGCTAGTTTAAATATTAATTTATACCTTGTGTTCTTTCACAAAAAGTTCGATGATTGATTGAGAAAGGACATAGTTATAGGTTAGCTAATAATAATGGCGATATAGTTTTTTCTGATTCATCGCCAAAAAATATCTGATATTCATCTGAAGTTTATTCATGTCGGAGTTCGACTAATCCAATGCTAGAAGGATGGATTCAAATTGCATTAACGCTACTAATTGTAGTAGCGCTTACTCCCTTTTTTGGGCGCTATATGGCGCGTGTCTACCTAGAGCAAAGTACTTTTCTCGACCCAATTTTGAATCCGGTTGAGCGATCGCTTTATTCTTTGGTAGGCGTTCAAACCCAAGAAAATATGACGGGTTGGCAGTATGCGCGAGCAATCCTGTATAGCAACGTAGTCATGGGGTTGCTGATTTTCTTTATCATCGCAAATCAGGGATGGCTACCGCTTAACCCGACCAAGATAGACGCCCCAACCTGGGACACCACACTACACACCACGATTTCCTTCATTACCAATACCAACCAGCAGCACTATTCTGGTGAAACTTACTTGAGCTACGGTAGTCAAATGTTTGGGCTGGGCTACCACATGTTCACCTCTGCTGGAACTGGTTTGGCGGTAGGAATTGCTTTTATTCGGGGATTGACGGGTAGATCGTTGGGTAACTTTTATGTAGACCTAATTCGCTCGATTACCCGAATTTTGCTGCCGATTTGTATTGTGGGCGCGATCGCCTTGATGGCAGCTGGTGTTCCAGAAACACTGGCGGGTGCAGCTGTATTCCCGACCTTGGAAGATCCGAATATCAGTCAGGCGATCGCTCGTGGACCCGTTGCCCATTTTGAAATTATCAAGCAATTAGGGGAAAACGGCGGCGGCTTTTTTGCGATCAACTCGGCGCACCCCTTTGAAAATCCCAGTGGATTTACTAACTTAATTCAGATCGTGGCAATGCTTTCGATTCCCACGTCTCTGATCTATACCTATGGCTTGTTTGCAAATAACCCCAAACAAGCTTGGTTACTCTACGGCATGATCGGTGTAATTTTTGTCGGATTTCTGATTGTCACCGCCATTGGAGAATATAACGGCAATCCGGCTGTAAATACGCTTTTGGGTAGTCAGCAACCCAACCTAGAGGGTAAAGAAGTCCGGTTTGGTTGGGCAGAATCTGTATTATTTGCGGTAAGTACAACCGGAACCATGTGCGGCGCCGTCAACGGTTTCCACGACTCCTTTATGCCCGCCGGTGGTTTTATTTTTCTCTCTAATATGTTCCTGCAAATCATGTGGGGTGGACAGGGTACAGGAACAGCTTACTTGTTTGCCTATAGCATCCTGGCGGTATTCGTCACGGGTCTGATGGTGGGACGCACGCCAGAATTTCTGGGACGCAAGATTGAAAAGCGTGAGGTAGTGCTTGCTAGCTTCCTGATTTTACTGGTTCACCCCATCGCCATTTTGATTCCAGGGGCGATCGCCTTAGCTTTTCCTGACCAACTGGCAGGAATTAGCAATCCCGGCTTTCACGGCTTTTCTCAGGTGATCTACGAATATGCCTCAGCTGCTGCTAATAATGGTTCTGGGTTTGAAGGTTTAGGCGATTCACAACCTTCTCCTTTTGCGATCGCTACAGGCGCCAAAACTACCGCAACCGCCCTCTGGTGGAACCTGAGTACCTGTTTCAGTTTACTTGCAGGACGCTATATACCGATCATCGGTTTGCTGTTGTTAGCAGATAGTATGTCTCGTAAGCAAGCTGTTCCCTACACGACTGGTACATTGCGAACCGATACCGGACTGTTTACAGGCGTCACCGCAGGGGTAATTTTAATCTTGGGCGCACTTACATTTTTCCCAGTATTAGCATTAGGCCCCATCGGTGAAGCCTTTTTTATCGCCAAAGGTATTGGGTAGGAAGTGGGGAGTGCTGAGTTAGGAGTTAGGAGTTAGGAGTTAGGAGTTAGGAGTTAGGAGTGGGGACAAGGAAAATTAGAGACTGATTCATCCACCTCGGAACTAGATTCATCTACCTCGGAACTAGATTCATCTACCTCGGAACTCCGTTCATCTACTTCGGAACTCCGTTCATCCACTTCGGAACTCCGTTCATCCACTTCGGAACTCGGTTTATCGACCTCGGAACTCCGTTCATCCACTTCGGAACTCGGTTTATCTACTTCGGAACTCGGTTTATCGACTTCGGAACTCCGTTCATCGACTTCGGAACTCCGTTCATCCACTTCGGAACTCGGTTTATCGACTTCGGAACTCCATTCATCGACTTCGGAACTCCATTCATCGACTTCGGAACTCGGTTTATCGACTTCGGAACTCCATTCATCGACTTCGGAACTCCATTCATTGACTTCGGAACTCCGTTTATCGACCTCAAAGACTCATGCCCAAAATTTAATATATGCCAACTACTACTGATACTGATTCTCGTTCGCCCCGGATTCCATCTGGTACTCGTGATTCGCGCAAGCATACGCCCAAAGCGGATTTGCGGGGACTTTACCAGAGAGCAATTCGTGAGTCATTTCTCAAGCTCGATCCTCGAATTACCGTCAGAAACCCAGTAATGTTTGTTGTTTGGGTGGGGACGATTGTCACCTTGATTGTCACCCTTGACCCGAACTTTTTCGGTACAATCCAGGCAGATGTTAACCAACAACGCCTGTTAAACGGGTTGATTACCTTCATTCTCTTTTTCACACTCGTTTTTGCTAACTTTGCCGAAGCCGTAGCTGAAGGACGCGGTAAAGCACAGGCTGATTCACTAAGATCGACGCGATCGGATACGATCGCTAACAAAATCCTCCCTGATGGTTCTGTAGTACAAGTCAGTTCCACAGAACTGCGGCGGGGCGATTTGGTGAAAGTGATTGCAAATAATATGATTCCCTCTGATGGGGATGTAATTCAAGGCATTGGCTCAGTGGATGAGTCTGCCATTACTGGGGAATCTGCCCCTGTACTCAAGCAACCAGGTACAGATATTGCCAGTTCGGTGACAGGAGGTACGCGCCTACTCTCAGACGAGTTGACAATTCGCATTAGTGCTGATCCTGGTCAAGGCTTTATCGATCGCATGATTGCCCTGGTAGAAGGCGCACAACGCACCAAGACTCCCAACGAAATTGCCTTAACGGTATTGTTGGCAGTGTTAACACAGGTATTCCTGATTGTAGTGTCAACAATCCCTCCCTTCGTTGGCTACATTGCCAGCTTTGTCAGTACGGCGTTTGGGGTTGAGTCGGGAAACAGTTTGCGTGCGGGTGCTAGCGTTGCGATTCTGATCTCGCTACTGGTAGCTTTGATTCCCACAACTATTGGTGGTTTACTCAGTGCGATCGGCATCGCTGGCATGGACAGGGTTGCCCAATTTAATGTGATCGCTACCTCTGGTCGAGCAGTAGAAGCCTGTGGCGACATCAACACCCTAGTGCTGGATAAGACAGGGACGATCACCTTGGGAAACCGCATGGCTGATGAGTTTATTCCCCTGAATAATCACTCAATAAAAGACGTGGCGCAAATCTCCCTAGCTGCTAGCTTGTTTGACGAGACGCCAGAAGGCAAGTCAATTGTAGTTTTAGCAGAAAAGTCCCAAGCGGCGGTAGATTTTAATATCGACAAAGCCGAAGGTGTGGAGTTTTCCGCAAAAACCCGGATGAGCGGCACAAATCTACCCAATGGCAAACAAATTCGTAAAGGAGCAGTGGATGCCATTAAAGGGTTTGTCCGTTCCCGTGGCGGTCAGGTTCCTGATGATACAGACGCAGCTTATGAGCGCGTTTCCCGGTTAGGCGGTACGCCCTTAGCTGTTTGCCAAGATGCCGAGATTTATGGTGTGATTTACCTCAAAGATATTGTCAAACCTGGACTGCGGGAACGATTTGACCAACTCCGCCGCATGGGTGTTCGCACCGTCATGCTCACAGGTGACAACCGGATTACCGCTTCGGTAATTGCCGAAGAAGCTGGGGTTGATGATTTTATTGCCGAAGCGACTCCAGAAGACAAAATTGAGGTGATTCGCGCCGAACAATCTCAGGGTAAACTGGTGGCAATGACGGGGGATGGTACCAACGATGCACCTGCCCTAGCTCAAGCAAACGTGGGTGTGGCGATGAATTCTGGGACGCAAGCCGCCAAAGAAGCTGCTAATATGGTGGACTTAGATTCTGACCCCACCAAGCTAATTGACCTAGTAACCATCGGTAAACAGTTGTTGATTACTCGTGGAGCATTGACAACATTCTCGATCGCTAACGATATTGCCAAGTATTTTGCGATCATTCCCACGATCTTTGCAGCTGCTGGAATCGGCGCACTTAATATTATGAGATTAAAGAGTGCCGAATCTGCGATCGTCTCGGCGCTGATTTACAACGCCTTGATTATTCCGGCATTAATTCCGCTAGCACTTAAAGGGGTAAAGTTCTTGCCTTTAACCGCAGATCAACTCCTACGTCGCAACATCTTGATTTATGGCCTTGGTGGCATCATTGCTCCCTTCATTGCCATCAAACTGATAGATATTATCTTACCTTTGTCTTAATTTACTATGAAATCCGTTCAGATTCGACGCACTATCGCTGCATCCCAAGTATTAGAAGAAATAACTGAAATCTGGTGTCAATGGCGCAGACAAAAGCTGCCACTGTATTTGTTCCTGGCGATGTGTTTCAACCTAGTGGTTGCACCTCTGGTTTATGGCGCTACTGGTGAGCAACTTTCCCGCAGTCAATCTTGGGGATTGGGACTATTAGGAATAGTGACGCTAGGGCTTTCCATCTATTTATTTTTTGTGATGTTTGTACCGGAGAAATTCTAATGAGTTTTGCACGCGAAGCTAGCAGAGCTGTTCGTTCTACCTTAGTACTTTGGGTAATCGGCGCAATTATTTATCCTTTTGCGATGATTGCCATTGGACAGCTTGTGTTTCCGTTTCAAGCAAACGGTAGTCTACTGAAAAATAGTGCCGGACAAGTTGTCGGTTCTGCCTTAATTGGTCAACCTTTTACTAGCGATCGCTATTTTAACAGTCGTCCCAGCACCACCAGCTACAGCACAGCCGATCCCAAAAAGGACGATGGGGGAGTTTTGAAAACTGGGGTTTCTGGTGCTAGTAACTTGGCTCCCAGTAATCCCGCATTACTGGAACGCATCAAAGGTAAAGATGACCCCGACCCCACCAAAAAAATTGAAGGTGACTTAAATCGTCTGAAAAAAGCAGGTGTGCAGCCGACTGGCGATTTAGTCTACACCTCTGGTTCTAGCCTTGACCCCCATATTACCCCCGAAGCTGCGATCGCGCAAATTGCACGCGTGGCTAAGGCGCGAGGATTTCAGCCGAACCAACTGGAAACCTTGATTGCTCAAAACACCGATGGTCGCTTTCTCGGCATCTTTGGTGAGCCTGGGGTTAATGTGTTAAAGCTGAATTTAGCTCTCGATCAGATTAAGGCTTAACAATTCAAAATTCCAAATTAAAATCGAAAGGCTTAGATTCCCGACTTATTTAATAAGTCGGGAATCTTGTTCTTCACCAATGATTAAGTAGGGCTATAGCAATCCCAATACGTTTCGGATAAGACTCGATCCCCCCAACCCCCTTTTTAAGGCAGGGCTGATTCATTCCATTTCAAACAGGATTTGTCAAGATGGTTAGCAAGAAAATTGTAAGTAAGCGTGACGAAGAGATGAACATTTAAGCACTGAAATATCAGTAAAATAGTTGGTTTCATCGGCACGTTGGTAACAAAATAACTAATTTTTAATCGCTAGAACCCTTGATTTTTAAAGCTCTTTGGGGAATGAATCAGCCCTGCCTTTTTAAGGGGGGCTAAGAATGGCTCTATTTCCCCCTTTTTAAGGGGGAGTAAGGGGGATCATTAAGGACTGTGTACCTTAACCGAACCGTATTGATAACAATCCTATCGAAAGGCTCAGATCCCCGACTTCTTCGAGAAGTCGGGGATCTAACTTTTCACGAATGATTTAGGATTCCTATATATCAAAGCTATATCTCTAAATATATACCTATTTATCTAATAAATAAACATATACTTTATTTTTTTAATACATTTTATATATCTTGAAAATATATCTCAGAAAAAATATTTTCACTGTAAAATATTGCACAATACTATTAGAGTTAAAAAAAGATTTGTGTTAAAAAACAAAAAAGCTTTAGAACCAAGCCTGTTTGGTGTTTTAATCCAAGCTAATAGCGTTTACTGTGGAATTCATTTAACTGAAATTCAGTTACCCGATCAATGTGTTTTTCTAGGAATATTACGAGAAATTCAAGTCATTCCAGCAACAGATAATCCCGCAATTTTTGCTGGAGACTACATCTTAGCGATCGCAACCCATCCCATGATGGTTCCCGCTCTCAAAGTCACTCTCAAGAAAATTCATTCTGTTTACTACTCCCTCAACTATTGCTTGCTGGAAGCTCGACCAACAGCCAGCCAATCTGTTGATTCAGAGGTAAATAACTAGTTTCAATTCCACATATTATTAGACAGATGAACATTTACTTATCTCTGATCGTGCTATCTTCTGAAGATGTTTAATTGTAGATGAATTTTACTGAATCGGAGTTCGACTAACTAAAGGTTTTTAATATGCATATTTCGGAGCTTTTCCGACTTGATGTATCCGCCCAAAAAAGTGTTCATCAGTCCACCCTGATTGAAGTTAACTTAGCTAAGGCAACACATAATGATCCAAAACCACATGAGGGAGATATTCCCTTTGTAGCAGTATTTTTGGCTCACATTTCCTTCATGATTGTTTGGGGTATCGTCGTTTTTCTTGTTTCATATGCCTGCAAAGCAATAGAAGATCCTCCAGAAAATGCGGCACAAGATAAAGACGAAATTGTAAGCATCAAACATTTACAGCAACATCCCTGTAAAAGCTGCCAATTTTTTAACAATAACCATTATCTAAAGTGTGCAGTACACCCTGTCATTGCTCTAACTCAACAAGCACTCAATTGCTCTGACTATATGCCTAAATAGGTGAATTTCTCAGCGATCGCTTTATGCAAATCTCACCAAAGCTTCAAAAAACAACGAAATCCCAGGTCGCAATTCTGTTACTCTCTGCGAAACAGTATTACCAAATGGAATGATATCAGGTCGCTGCAATCAGCCAAATAATAACTAAAAAAATCAAGCTTTTCATCAGGAACAAATTAATGGCACAGTCCAATTATGAAGAGAAAAATAGCTTTTTATACCCTCGGAGTAGCTACTACGGTCAAGTTAAGCCAAAGAACTTAGTATTTAATGCCAATCTCCAAGAATTTACTCAAAGAATTAGCTATATCACTAATTTAGAAACTGGTGGAAAAATATCTTCCGAAGAAGCTTTCAGCCAAATTGAGGCATTATGGAAACAGTTGGAACGTAGTAAAAATAAGCTAGAAATTGGTAGCGATCTATCAGTTTAATTTAGTTGACTAATCCTGATGAAAGCGCAACAACACCAATGCATTCTGAACATATTTTATGAAACAAAAAGAGACGATATTTGTTATTCCGACTCATCGATTGAGAGATGTAGCACAGACCATCGAAAAATATGATGAGAATTTCTGGGCAAATGGTCATGCTTTAAAAATTATCGTCTTTGATGATTCCAGTATTGCTAACCATGAGAAATATTACCCGATTTTAGAACAGACTAAGACAGTCAATGACGTGTTTTATGTCGGACCCCAACAGAAAGAGGAATTTATTACATTTTTAAATGAAAGACTGCGCGATCGCAAGCTAGAATCATTAGTCAAAAACTTATTTAGACCTAGTTATGGAGGAAATCGCAACTTCACGCTGATGTATACCCTTGGTCATTTAATGGTTAGTGCAGATGACGATATGCGACCAGATGCATTAATTGAAACTAGTCCAGAATCTTTAACAGGCGATGAAATATGTCGAGGTAAATTAATCAAGTCCAATCAACAAGGCGGCTACATCCATAAATCTTTTGACTTACTCACAGCTTTTGCTGATGTTCTAGGTCAAAAAGCCAGCCATGTACCGGAAAACTACGAGGCTGGAGAATTGGTTGTTGATACAGCAATGGATTTAGAAACCAATACAACTAAGGGTTACTTTCGGGAAAACAGCCTTTTATTACAAGAGGGGAGAGTATTGAATAATGCGATCGTCAAAATTGCCCAGACTTTTCGCACAGGAACTAATGATATCGATACACTTGATTTTATTCAGATGTACCTCAATGATGAAAACCAAATAAGTCCAAATGACCTAAATGATTTTTATATTCTCACCAATTTTAGACCTGTTATTACTAACAAAAACTGGAGAATGGATTGTGGAGTCGCTGGATATGATAACCAGCTAGGTTTACCACCATTTTTTCCAACTCGGCTGAGGTTTGAAGATTATATCTACAGGATTTGGATACAGCAAGAGGGGATTGTGGCTGCACACGTTGATGCTGTCCAAAACCACATTAGAAATAACTATATGCGTAATCCTCTCGCTAGTGAACTCTTTAATGAAGAAATATGTAGCCTGCTGAAAAAGAAGATTAAAAGCAGTGTTTATCATCTTGATGATCTGGGAATCAAGTTTGATTACTCTGGCGAGGTGACGTTGCTAGACTCTGAAGAAATCTTAGAAAAAATCTCTGCTATCCACAGCCAGGTAGTCAAAGCCTCAATGTCTACCCAGAATGAAGAACGTAAGCAGTCTCTGCAATTTTTTGCTGAGAACTTATCGAGAGCATTTTATGGGTTTGAACCCGACTTTTTTCAGCAAAACGTTTCCAGAATTATCGATGATGTTATTAGCCAATTTCACGGTTCTCTAGAAATATGGCCAACTCTAGTGGAAATCTGTTATTTTTACAAAGATAAAAAGGATTTACCACAAATCAGGGTCAAGAATAAGAAGGTCAAGTCCAGAAATGGTACAAAATCGAGCGAAATTATCGTATAAACGCGACCTTTGGCAAACAAGCTATCTGCAAGACTTTACGATTCTTCATCCGGGAAAATTTTCTTAGACATATAGCAATTCTATTTAATTCAGATCCCCGACTTCTTCGAGAAGTCGGGGATCTTGTTTCTTGCGAATGATTCAGGATTGCTATAGCATACATTAAAGAAGTCGGAAGTCGGAAGTACAGTTGCAAAAAAATTGTAGGTTGGGTGGAGGCTTTGCGTAACCCAACATCCTGATAATCAGTTGGGTTGCGCTCCGCTCCACCCAACCTACCTCTACTGCAAAAAGGTTCTATAGGAATCATATTTGATTTCTGAAAAAATCTCGGTAGTCTTGTAGTGCATTTCAAAAATCAAATACTAGTCCTATATGTAGTAGTTAATTTAGTATGTATGCAAACATTAATTATTGATAATTATGACTCTTATACCTTTAATCTTTATCAGATGATTGCCGAAGTAAATGGGGAACTGCCTCTGGTAATTCGTAACGATCAGCTTAACTGGGATGAATTGAAAAAAATTGCATTTGACAACATTGTGATTTCACCTGGCCCCGGTCGTCCAGAAAGGTCAGAAGATTTTGGAGTCTGCCGACAGATAATTGAGAATGTGAATGTGCCTTTGCTGGGAGTTTGTCTGGGACATCAAGGACTTGGCTATCTACATGGTGGAAGAGTGATTCATGCACCGGAAGTTCGACACGGTAGACTCAGTAAAATTTATCATAATAATTCCAAATTATTCCAAGGCATTCCCAGTCAGTTTTCTGTGGTGCGCTATCACTCCTTGATAGTTGCTGATGAATTACCTGAGTGCTTAGAAAAAATTGCTTGGACTGAGGAAGGACTGGTGATGGGATTGCGTCATCGGTATTTACCTTTTTGGGGTGTGCAGTTTCACCCAGAGTCTATCTGTACAGAATATGGACAAACATTGTTAGAAAACTTTAGAGATATCACGCTGCAATTTATAGATAAATCGTCAAGAAGTTTAGAAAAGCAGTATTTTGGATATGAATTTATTGTTCCTCCTATCAATGAAACTTGCCAAAAACAGGAAGATAAGTTTGAACTTTATAGCCGCAAACTGGATATTTGCCCGAACACAGAACAAATATTTGTCCATTTATTTCGTCAAGCACCAAATGCCTTTTGGTTAGACAGTAGCCGTGTGGAACCCGGTTTATCTCGCTTCTCGTTTATGGGCGATGGAAACGGGGAAAATAGCCTTTTGGTACGCTACCATACGCAAACGCAAGAATTGACGATCGCACAGTCAGATCGTGTTACCCATCGCCGCGAAAGTATTTTCGAGTATCTCAAACGAGAAATTGACCTCCGAAGTTGCCAAGCTGATGATTTACCGTTTGATTTTAACTGTGGATTTGTTGGCTATTTTGGCTATGAACTCAAGGCAGAGTCTGGCTCGTCATTGGTGCATTCTTCGCCATTACCTGATGCAATTTTCTTATTTGCCGATCGCATGATTGCCATCGATCACCAAGAACAGTGTATTTATTTGCTGCAATTAATCAAAAAAGGACAAACACAACAGTTAGAAACTTGGTTTGATACTATCGAACAACAACTCGAAACTCTGACTCCTCTGACTCCTCTTGTACCTCAAGGAAATAGTCAGCCAGTCAAGTTTTGTTTAAGTCGTACTTACCAGACTTATATTAATGATATTCACCATTGCTTAGACGAAATCTATGAAGGGGAAACCTATCAAGTTTGCCTCACAAATCAGCTTTATACTGATATAACCCCCGATCCATTGACGTTCTACCGCAGATTACGTCGGCTCAATCCTGCCCCCTATGCGGCATTTTTGCGCTTTGGTGAGATTGCGATCGCCTGCTCATCTCCAGAGCGATTTCTGCGGATTGATCAGCAGGGTTGGGTAGAAACTAAGCCGATTAAGGGAACCCTGAGACGCGGAAAACTCCCTGAAGAAGATTTTATCCTCAAAGAACAGCTACGCAATAGCGAAAAAGACAGGGCTGAGAATCTGATGATTGTCGATCTATTACGCAATGATTTGGGACGAGTTTGTGAAGTCGGTAGCATTCACGTACCGAAGTTAATGGATGTAGAAACCTATGCAACAGTGCATCAATTGGTGACAACAGTACGCGGGCATTTGCGACCAGATTTAACAGCAATAGATTGCGTGCGGGCTTCATTTCCCGGAGGCTCGATGACAGGTGCGCCCAAACTCAGAACTATGCAAATTATCGATCGCCTGGAACAAGAAGCGCGAGGAGTGTATTCAGGAGCGATCGGCTTTTTGGGATTGAATGGTTCAGCCGATTTAAATATTGTGATTCGCACTGCTATTCTGACTCCTAATCAAACTTCTATTGGTATTGGTGGCGGAATTGTGGCGCTTTCCGAGCCGGAGATAGAGTTTCAAGAAACGCTGCTGAAAGCGGAAGCCTTAATTCATGCGATCGTTCTCACAATGCACGGAAGATTTGAGCCAGATATGTATGATATTGTAGGAGTAAAATCAAAGACTACCGATAGTTGTAAACCTATTGCAAAAATACTTGAACCGCCAGTGACTCAAGTCACTGGCTAATAGCAAAAGTCCGTTTCAACGGACTAAAATTACTGTCATTAGTCGGTTTAAACCGACTTGAGCTATTAGCCCTAAAATTTATTTTCGGGCGCTTTTTCTGCTATATCTCTACAAGAGTTCTGGATAACACATATTTAATTTAGCCAGATGTCTAATTATTTGCTGAGAACTTACCCTGAGTATTTTATAAGAAGAATTCAGAACTCAGGAGTCAGAATGACGACAAGCTCAGTAACCATAATCGAACTCAGCATCAAATCAGTTCTGAGTAGTGAGTGCTGAGTAGAAAGATTTACTCAGAACTCAGTACGGGTTAAATCCTAGCTATCCGCTAACAGCACTCCTAAAGATTCTTCATCCGTAAAAATTTTGTGAGACATATCTTAGTTGACTACAATCTGGTAAGATTTCCAACAAGTAGAATAACTGCTTGTTCTCTTTTTCTTGAAGCCACTGATTTCGGGTCTTTTTTGGGAAAGGAAAATAAAAAAATGTCTCATCTGTTGTGGAAAACTCTGGTACTAAGTCCAGTAGTTTTGGGAGTGACAATGTTGGTTTCTGTTAGGGCTATAGCTGCTAAAGTACCAGGCTCTTCTGAAGATATAAAGGCAAAAGTTGCTCAAACAGAAGCACCAATAGCTTCTGCTGCTTCAATATTCATTCAAACAGAGCAACCAAAAGTTAATCAGCAGTTGGTTGCCCAAAAGACTGATGATAATAACGTTTTAGAAGAGGTTAACCGCTACAGCAGCGAAGGCGAGAACCAGAATTCACTGTCTCAAGTCACATCAGTTTCTCAGTTTTCTGATGTACAGCCGACTGACTGGGCATTCCAAGCTTTGCAATCGCTGGTTGAGCGCTACGGTTGTATTGCTGGATACCCCAATGGCACTTACCGTGGCAATCGAGCCTTGACTCGTTATGAATTTGCCGCAGGTTTGAATGCTTGTTTAGATCGAGTTAATGAACTGATTGCGACAGCAACTGCTGGCTTGGTGTCAAAACAGGATTTGACGACCCTCCAGCGTTTGCAAGAGGAATTCTCGGCAGAACTAGCAACTCTGCGTGGTCGAGTAGATTCTGTAGAAGCACGGACTGCTGAACTTGAAGCAAATCAGTTTTCTACTACAACCAAGCTGGTTGGTGAAGCAGTTTTCGCTGTCACCGATAACTTTGGCGACAACGACAAAAACAACACTGTTTTCCAAGACAGGGTGCGTTTAGACTTGCAAACCAGCTTCACAGGTAAAGATACTTTGCATACTAGGCTTGCAGCTGGTAATGCAGTTGGATTGGCTTTACCAGGTGGCACATTTGAAGGGACTCAAACCTTTAGCCTGTCCCCTTCTACGAACAACAGTGTTTATATAGACTGGTTGTCCTATTACTTCCCCATTGGCAACTCCCAAGTTTACATAGCTGCGAGTGGAGGTATTCAGAGCGATTACGTTCCTACCGTCAACCCATACTTTGAGGATTATGATGGCGGTAACGGTGCTTTGTCTACCTTTGCTTCTGAAAGTCCGATCTATCGGATTGGCGGCGGTGCTGGTATCGGCGTTAACTTAGCCTTTGGTAAAGGTTCTGGTGGCTTCCAACCTTCATTAACCTTGGGTTACTTGGCATCTCAAGCGAATAACCCTGGTCTAAATACGGGTTTATTAGAGGGTAACTATGCTGCTTTAGGACAGTTGAATTTAAAAGTAGGCGATCGCATCACCTTAGCTGCAACCTACGTCCACGGTTATCATAATGGTGGTACTGTATTATTCGATGCCGGCTCCGCGAGTACAACAACTGGTGTAGTTGGTACTGCCCAAGCTAACTTTGTCGGTGGTGGCAATCCATATTCAACTAATTCCTACGGCTTTGAGGCTGCTTTCAAACCTAGTGACAAACTGTCGATTAGTGGCTTTGCGCTTTACAGCGATATCAGAGGCTTTGGTGCTAATGATGATAGTCAAGTTTGGAGTTATGGACTTGGGGTAGCCCTGCCAGACTTAGGTAAAAAGGGCAACGTTTTAGGACTTTTCGCCGGTATTGAACCATATGTTGGAGGTAACACTGGTGATAAACCATACCACTTTGAAGGTTTCTATAAGTATCGCGTCACCGACAACATTTCTATTACTCCTGGGGTAATTTGGTTAACCAATCCTGGTCAACTTGCTGGCAACAACGATGATGCAATCATTGGTACGCTGAGAACGACTTTCACCTTCTAAAGGTTTACAGCAATTTGCTGTAGGGTAGTACAGTTAGCTGAATCAGCAGAAGCCTCACACTCACTTTTAGGAGTGTGAGATGTACGCGAGTGAGGTGACGACTATCCCTTTTTGGATGTGTAAAGCACGGGAAAAAGGGATGTGGAGGAAACGAACAAATCTAAGCTAAAATTAACAAATAGGGGCGGCAGGGCATTCCGTCTCTTTAATAAAGCTCATCGCCTCCTAAGCAATAGCCGGATTGGGTGAGAAGCCTACACTGCACTGCTTGCAGTCAGTGTAGGAGTATGTCACAGGCTGTAAATACTCCTTAGACATAGGAGTGAAAATGATTGATTGTAGAGACGTAGCATTACTACGTCTCTACAAGGTTATGGATAACGCATATCTAACTATCTGACAATGCCATAATAACTTTTTTGTGGGATTGTCAGATATTATACCTGTCCAGCCGTCAATACTTGGGCTGCGGTCAAATTCAGCATTGGCAAAGTCACTGATCGAATAATGTCTGTTCCTTGAAACACAGCTTCTTCATACAGTCCATCTACCAGAGTCAGCAGGGTAATCCTGGCTCTATCAGCATCAACAATCCAGTATTCAGAGATCCCCCGTGCTGCGTACTCAGAACGCTTATATCGGTAGTCTCTATCCTCATTCACTTTTCCTGGGGAGACAACCTCAACCACCAGTGCAGGGGAAGGCATATCTGAAGTGATCGTAGCCCGTCCAAGAGCGATCGCTTCTAATAACTCCTGTGTCAAGATCATCAAGTCAGGCACTCGTACACGAGTCCGGTTGCCGATGACCACGAGTTCTGTATCTTTATGGCGGATCAGTTGAATCGGCACAAACTTGAGAAACTGTGACAGTAGATAGAGAGAAATTAAGTTATTTCTATCGCTTTCCGGTGGGATTTTAAGCAACTCTCCATCCACAAGTTCGTACCGAGCATCTGTGCCATCATCATAGGCAAGGTACTCGTCCAGAGTGAGTTTCCTGATTGCTGTGGTCATAAGCTTTTTTAGTTAATTATCACTCTCAACTTAGATTTTACTCATATCTTGCACCAGGCGACTGGAAGTCGCGCGCCAGTTGCTCATGGGGGAAACCCCCAAGACCGCACTGGCTTGGCTACACAGGCAAAACCCGCCTGCGCGGGTTGAAAACCTTTGATTTTATGTTAGTCCGCGCAGGCGGACTTCGTTTGTATAGCCGCGATTTCTAATCGCTAGGGCTAGGTGCAAGATGTGAGTTTACTTCTATTTTTACTTGGTACTCAGCGTACCTGCCATTTTTTGCAGTTTTCTGCCCACCTCTTCCATCGTGTAAAAGAAGGTGAAAAACCGGAGTATCTCATCCATTGGATAATCTTGCTGTTTAATTTCTTCCAACCGATTTAATTGCTCAGTAGCATTGGTGATTGCAACTTCCATTCCTGACAAAGATAAACTAGGTTGGTGCGATTTCACAGCTGTTGCGAGGGTGAGCATTGCACTTTTAGTTTCTAGTGCCAGTTGGGTAATTTGAGGTGAAAGAATTTGCCAGAAAGTATCCTGCTGTCTAGCAAGTACGGTATGTTCCATTGTCAAAATGTGTTCCCAAATCCGGCGGATGAGAAACTCCCAGGCTTCATTCACCCGTTTTCCTGGCGGTTCGTTTGTCTGTCCCTGTCTGACTTCCTGCCATAGCGATCGCCCCTTGGTCAGTGAACTAATGATACTAGTTTTCAACTTATCCACACGGGGGCGATCGTAGTTTCCTGTAAAGGCAGAGTCCACAACTAACTCATAAAACTGCTCCAAATCAGTTAGCGTTTGTGACAAACAACGCCTCAGTTCGACTCCAGCCGAAGCAGGAAAAATAAAATTGTTTACCAACAGTGCGACACCAATACCTAAGAGGGTTTCGAGAAAACGACCCCAAGCGTACAGCCAAGGTGATTGGCTGTGACTTAAAATGACGATCGCTGACACATACCCCGCCAATTTTGCTGCCTCATTGAATTTCCAATAAGAAGTCAGAAAGATCGTCAAAAATACACTGATTCCCAATGACCAGAAATTTGTACCCAGCGCAACCGCAAAGATGGCTCCACCGATGGCACCAATCACCGTGCCAATTATTCGTTGAATTCCTAGTAACAAAGTGCTGCCATGAGTAGATGACATGACAATGATGGCGGCGATCGCTGCATAAAAAGGATACTGCCATCGCAACGCCTGAGCAACTTCAAAAGATATTGCCGATGCGATCGCCATTTTGAATGCCATCTTAGCTAGCACAATTGTTGAGATTCCATGCGGAGTAGCAGCCCAAGTTTTTAATGCTGTGATCATTCTCATCTGAGGCGATCGCCGTTTAGGTGGAAGACCATTGGAGGGTTGTATCATGGGTATCGGGATTATTTGATTTATGCAAGCGATCGCAATGACAACATTAGTGATAAAATATGCAAAATGCGAGAACTTTACCCAGCGATCGAGCCTTACTTAGAAGGTATTTTAAAGGTTTCCGACCTTCATACCATTCATTTTGAAGAGTCAGGGAACCCGCAAGGTCAACCCATCGTTTTGCTGCATGGGGGGCCGGGTGGCGGATGTCCAGCTTTTTATCGGCAATATTTCCATCCAGAAAAATGGCGGTTAGTGATGTTTGACCAGCGCGGTTGTGGTCAAAGTACGCCCCATGCAGAATTACGAGAAAACACCACTTGGGATTTAGTCAGTGATATCGAAAAACTGCGCCAACATTTAGGTATAGAAAAGTGGGCGGTCTTCGGTGGTAGTTGGGGTAGCACTTTATCATTAGCCTACAGTCAAACCCATCCCTCTCGATGCACGGGGCTAATTTTGCGTGGGATCTTTATGCTGAGACAAAAAGAGTTGCGCTGGTTTTACCAAGAGGGTGCGAGCTATATTTTTCCTGATGCTTGGGAAGAATATTTAAAACCGATTCCCATAGATGAACGTGATGATCTGATCGCAGCATATTACAAACGCTTGACCAGTCCAGATTTAGAAATTCAATTAACAGCAGCGCGTGCTTGGTCAATTTGGGAAGGTAGTACAAGTAGACTTTTCTTAGACCCAGAACTCATGCAAAAGTTTGGCGAGAGTGAATTTGCTTCAGCTTTCGCACGTATTGAATGCCATTACTTTATGAATAAGGGATTTTTGGAAACAGAAGATCAATTACTCTTAAATGTACACCGTATCCGCCATATTCCGGCTGTAATTGTTCAGGGACGCTATGATGTAGTTTGCCCAATGATATCAGCTTGGGAATTACATCGTGCTTGGCCGGAAGCCGAATTTATAGTGGTTCCTGATGCTGGACATTCGATGAGTGAGCCAGGAATTCGTAGTGCTTTGATTGAAGCAACAGATAATATTAAATTCGCTTAAATATTTAAATTTCTATAGCCTTTCCCAATCATATAAGGTACATCATAGCCCCCTCCTCGCTTGCGGGGAGGGGGTTGGGGGTGGGGTTCTTGTAGCTCACTCAATCCAATCAGGTCCTTTGAAGAAACTTCCATCTTCTCTAAAAGTTTGATACACCAAAACACCTTCTCCGAGAGGAGGGAAATTTTTGGCTCCCCTGAAGTCAGTTTTTATAAATTTGGCAGTACCACCAATCGCCGCCCTGTAGAGATTAGCCCCATCAAATATAGCAGCAGTCAAGATAGCATCATTCAAACTGGCATTGGAGAAGTCAGTCCCTATGCAATCAGCACCACTTAAGTCAACTCCTCGCAAATTGGCATAACTGAGATTGGCATTTGTGAGGTTAACACAAAGCATTTTGGCTCCACTCAAGTTGGCATGGCTCAGGTTGGAGCCACTCAAATCAACACCTATCAAATCGGCTCCGCTCAAGTCAATTTCCCGCAAATCTTCTCCATCCAGCCCGGAGGAACTGATTCTAATCCCAGCAAAATCTCTCTCGCCAGCAGCGTATCTCTTAAGCAACTTTCGACGATTAATAAACTTTCTTTCATCTTCCATAATTTATGTCTGGTGTCAACGCTCCAGTTAAATTGGCAATTTCCAAACAGGCGTTATTCAAATTAGCCCTACTCAGATTTATATTAGTCAGTTTGCCTTTGTCAAGAACGACATCTCTCAAATCAGCACCACTCAAATCAGCACTACGCAAAACAAAGTTTTGGCTATTTAATTGCTTATTTCCGCCTTCCTGTACTAATAATCTTGCAAGCATAAACTGAGTTAGGGAAATATTTTCGAACCGTCAGGCAACTCAATCTCATCAGTGACAATCTCTCCGTTGGGCATAATAGTATCTCGCCTGAGGGGATATCCATCAATATCTTCCCAAATAGCTCCTCGGAGGTTAGCATTAATCAGGATGGAAGTATCTCCCCAGCTAGTACCTTTGAGGTTAGCCCCTTCCAGATTGACATCACGCAAAGTAGTTTCTACCAAACTCGCTTCTTCCAAGTTGGCACTTCTGAGGTTAGTTTCTGTCAGTCCAGCATCAAACAATTTAGCTCCTCTCAAGTCAGCTTCTTCCAGATTAGTCCTGAACAGACTAACCCCAGTCATTTTCGCTTGTCTCAAAATTGCTCGACTGAGATTAGCCCGGTCAAATTTAGCTCCTTCCAGAACAGCACTAGTCAAGTTAATCTCTCTCAAGTCAGCACCACTCAAATCGATATTACTCAAATTAGCCCTGCTAAAATCTCTCTCCCCAGCAGCATAACGCTGGAGCAATTCTTCAACGTCCATAACTTACCTATCGTATCGAATGACACATACAAAGATAACTTATTTAATCTTTGGCAAACTCTCATAGACCCCACTATAAAAGATGGTATATGCACAGCAACGCTAACCGTTGTGAATTTGGAAACTTACACTGTATATAAACCATCAGTGTAAGTAGTTCACTAGAGAGAAAAAAGATATGCGAATTCTAATTGTGGAAAGCAGTATGTTGTTGCTCCTGACTGCGATGACAAGTGGCTGTGTAGGTTCTTCCTCTGTTACAAAACAGCCGCAAGCCTTGCCAGCAAGCACTGAGCAGGCGACGAAGGAAACTGTGTTGACCTCAACACCTACACCGACTCAAAAAACTACAGAGAATTCTACCCCTGAAGCCACTATTGCCACGAATCCGACGCGCTGTGAAACTAGCCAATTGTCAGTGCGCCAAGTCTCCAAAGATGCTGGCGTTGGGAATGTTGCACTCACCTACGCCTTCACCAATAACGGCTCATCCCCTTGCACCCTCAACGGTTATCCGGGATTGGCAATACTGGATGCAAAAGATCAGCCTTTGGAGAGGGTTAAAGTTATTCGTTCCAAGGACACATACTTTTCGAGTCAGCAACCTCGACAACAAGTAACTCTAGCTCCTGGAAAACAAGCATCATTTCAGATAGCATATAACCACATTGGTTCCCCAGAGGAACACTGCCCAATGTCTAGTAAAATTCAAATCACGCCTCCGAATGCTTACCAGCACTTTACCCTTACAGAAGAAATCAAGCCTTGTACGGGCAAAGTTAGAGTGACTCCAGTGCGAGCCGTTACCACTCAACCCTATTGACACTCCCCGGTGTGAACGCACGGGGATTCTTCTATCTACGAGACAGCTTGCTCTAACAGGATTACTCCAGCTAAAGTAGAGGTTGTTTCTCCAGAAGCGTTGCTTGCGTCTAGCGCAAAGGTTCCGGTATGCCCTACCGTACCCAATCCTAAATTAAGAATATTTATCCCGGCGTTGTGATCTCTATCTAAATTGCATCCGCATTGACAAACGTGTGTGCGAGTAGACAGAGACTTTTTCACAATTACGCCACAGTTAGAACATTCTTGCGAGGTATATGATGGATTTACCGCAATAGTAATCCTCTTAAATACCTTTCCAAGATACTCCAACCACACCCTAAATTGATACCATCCAGCATCATTGATTGACTTTGCCAAGCAATGATTTTTCACCATGTTCTTAATTCTCAAATCTTCGTAGACGACTACATCGTTTGATGTGATTACGCACCTTGCCAACTTCACGGCATGGTCTTTACGTTGTCTGCTTATTTTGAGGTGAACTGTACCTAATCTAGTTCTGGCTTTACGTCTGTTGCTAGAACCTTTAACTTTTCTGGAAACAAGCCTTTGTGACCGTTTCATTTTATGTTCCGCAGTTCGATAGAACCGAGGATTTTCAACTTTATTTCCAAGAGAATCGGTGTAAAAGCAAGATAATCCTACATCTAGCCCAATTGTCTGATGAGTGGGTTTAATGGTTTCTGTCCGGTCTGCTGATATGCAGAATTGCACATAATAGCCATCTGCTCGTTTAATTAGCCTCACGCGCTTAATTTGGTCGGTCTGATAAAAATTCAGGTCACGAGTACCTTTCATCTTAAGACTGCCGATTCCATTTTTATCGCTAAAGATAATAGACTTTCTGTTTTCAGACAACTTCCACCCAGTTGATTTATACTCTACGCTTCTACAATCTTTTTGAAAAGTTGGATACCCCTTTTTACCCGATATTTTTTTCTTGCAGTTGTCGTAGAACCGAGATATACAAGCCCATGCCCTTTCTGCTGCGGCTTGTCTGGCCATCGAGTTTAACTTCGAAGCAAAAGCAAACTCTTTCGCCAATAATGCACAATGCCGTGAGAGTTCAACCCAAGACGAAGCCTGACCGTCCATCCACAATCTAATAGCTTTATTCCGAATAAACTGGGTTGTTCGGATAGCTTCATCAATTGCTTGAAACTGTCTTGCTTTGCCGTAGGTTTTGAACTCAAAAACTAACATGGAATTTTCTGTTTATCATAGTCTTATGATAGCATAGTGTTCATAAGATAATCAAAGAAAATACAATATAAAGCCGTCCTGGAAGGACGAGGCTTTTACCCAAATTTTCGGTAAATTTCTGTAATTTACTCAAACATCCAGAAATAGCATAAATTTGATTAGAGCCTGTGATAAGTTCAGTATTGCACTGTATAAAAAGGTTAAAAAATTCTATGGAAGGAATTGATGTTGCCGATCAAGATGGCAGAGTAGATTGGACAGCAGTAAAAAACTCTGGTAAAACTTTTGCCTTTGTCAAAGCCACAGAAGGAGTTAGCATCAAAGATTCTGCTTTTGCTCATCACTGGCAGACCATGAAAGCTGTTGGTATTATTCGGGGTGCTTATCATTTCTTTCACCCACATACATCTGACCCGGTTCAGCAAGCGAAGGAATTCTTAAAAACACTGGGAAAATTAGAACCGGGAGACTTACCACCAGTTCTGGATGTAGAGGTAAATGACAAAGTAAATAGCCAAGCTGTAATTAATGCAGCTAAACTTTGGTTAGCAGAGGTGGAAAAAGCCCTTTTACAACAAACACAAAAACCAATCAAACCAATTATTTATACCTTCCCCAGTTTCTGGACAGAACTTGGCAATCCATCTGATTTTGCTAGTTATCCGTTATGGATTGCCCACTACGGAACCAAGAACCCAACTATTCCTAGCGCTTGGCAGGGGCAATACTTAATCCATCAATATGAAGGTGATATATCTGGTGTACCAGGTGTTAGTGGTCGAGCCGATTTGAATAGATTTAATGGATTTCAGCTAGGAGATTCTGGGCTAAGAGTCAAACAATTACAACAGCAATTAACAAAGATTGGATTATATACTAATGCCATTGATGGGCATTTCTCTGAGTCAGTTAAGGATGCAATTGTTAGTTTCCAAACATCTAAGAAATTGCAAGCTGATGGAATTATCGGTATAAAAACTTGGGTAGCTTTATTGTGGATTTAGAATGGATTGTACACTCAAGAAAAAAATACTCAACTACTTACTTATTGTGGGGTGGGCGACACGAGCGCCCTTAGCCAAAGGCGGGCAAGATGCCCACCCCACAAGTAGTAGTAATTTATTTGTTGGAAATGTCTTAGCGATCGCAGTTATTTTAAGTATAACCACTTCTAAAAAAGCCCTCACTTTGCTCCGAGGGCTTTGTAATAATCTGTATTGATATATCTGACTAACATCGAAATGCACAAAACTGAGATTTTACCTGAAAAAAACCTTTAAGGATTCGTTTGAGTGAATTAAACTTAACGCACCTGATAGCTTTAGGCACTTTTACCCACTGGCGTTTTCTTTTATTTGCTTCTGGATAATCTTCACTCAGCATCTCGACTGGTAACAAATACATCTTAACGCGGTAATTTTTGCCTCGTTTGCGGTACTTGTAAGTACCCAGTTCATTCGCGTCTACCTGCCCAATCACCCCTGCTTCTTCCCACGCCTCTTTGGCTGCTGAATCAGGCGGACTCATGCCATTAGGAATATCTCCTTTCGGAATCACCCAATCTTGAAAGTTACGGGTCGTGATTAGCAAGATTTCAATTTTGCCATTGTTCACTCTATAAGGAATCACCCCAGACTGTTTAAACACTTTGCTGACTTTTTGACTCATGTAATTTGCATCCTGTAATATCTAGCTTTTTTGTACAATATTTACTTCAGAAAGTCGAGAGCTGATACCGGATAAATTCTGGTTAAGCTCAGATTATCAAAAGGTTAAAAATGGTTTTTACCATAAGAGTTAATTATTCAAAGTTTTTGATTGTTGAAGCAGGATATAAGAATCGCTAGGTTTGTAATCTTACAAATATAAAATTAACTGCTGTAAAATATGTATTCCCGATGGTTGATTTACAAATGCGGCACTCTTCAAAACATCACATATTTTGGCCTAATACCAGAATATATAGCCATCCTATTTTATTAAAATCACAGACTCAGATCCCCGACTTCTTAGAGAAGTCGGGGATCTCGTTCTTCACGAATGATTTAGGATTGCTATATGTCACCAATTTAACTAACTTGACTTTTTCATATTTTGGTAGATATACAGCGAAGATATTGTATTTAAATCTACTTCTTCACGCTCATCTTCATCCTCATTAGTATTTTTAAACAGGACTGTAAATGCACCAGCACCTAACCTATCTTGAGGAAACATTCGATAACAAGGCATTGTAGTTAAATGCGATTGATATTTAGATAAATTACTAATTTCTATTGCCTGAAACTGGGGAAAGCGTTCTAAAAACCATTCACAAACTTGCTCATTCTCTTCGGGTGAATAGGTGCAAGTCATATAAGCAAGATAGCCTTGTGGTGAAACAATTTTAGCAGAGTTAGCTATAATACGCTTTTGGCGATTTGCACTCTTATTAATAGCAGTTGGGTGAAAACATCCGGGTGCTTTTTCACCTTTGGCAAGTAAAGATTGTCCAGTACAAGGAGCATCTACTATTACTAGATTGCTAGAGCCGGGAAACATTTGGGCAAATATACTTGAATCTCGATTAACCACTGCACTAGGGCAAATCTGGCAACGCTTCAAATTAGAAATTAGCATTCCCAGACGTTTACCAATTACTTCATTACTAATAAGTAAGTCAGGTTGTAAAGCTTTCCAAGCAAAGATACTTTTACCTCCTGGTGCGGCACACATATCAAAAACTAAAGGCACTGACTGAGGAATAGCTAACAAAGTAGTAGCTGCAAAGACCGAAGAAAAATCTAAACAATAGAAATATCCTTTTTCATGCAAGGGATGCTGACCGGGTTTTTCTCCCAGAGATAAGCGGTCTATAAATTGTGGTTGCCAATAAGTTGGTGTTTCCACTGCTAAAAGCGAAATCTCTGGCTTTTCTTGACACCAAAGAATGCTGGGTGAAAAAGGCTGAGGATTCATTAAAGCCTCGATAAATTTTTCTTGATCATCTACATCAGTGAACAAACGCCGCGAAACTTTAAGTAATAAATTAGAAGGTTTTTCCATGTGAATTACGAATTACGAATTACGAATTAGTAAGTTGTATTAGAATCAAAATAAAATTGTTACACAAGAACAATGTAATTAAGGCTTTTGGCTTCATACTCAAAATATAATGACCGCCATTGGGATCGCAATGGCCAAGCTACCCCACTGCACCGGAGAAGGTCATGAACTTAGATAATTTTCCGCAAAAATTACGCAAAGAAGCACAATTATGGAGGGATGAAGGATTAATTAGTTCTTCGCTGTATGAGCAAATAGCAGAACGTTATCAATTTAAAAACCTGGAAACTGCTGCACGCGATCGCAATAAAGCGATCGCCATTACTGTGGGCAGCATAGTTTTATGCTTAGGCATAATTACCTTTGTAGCAGGAAACTGGCAGGGAGGGTCACGAGAAATCAAATTTATTCTGATGATCAGTTTGTTTTTTGCGATCGCAATCACTGGATTTTACACCTGGAGGCCACCTGAAGGAAAGAAACCAGAACGAAGCAAACGCTTACTGGGAGAAGGGTTGCTAATTTTAAGCGCCTTCATTTTCGGTGCAAATTTACTGCTGATGGCCCAGATGTTCAATATTGCCGGTTCAACTTCCCAACTGTTTCTCGCCTGGGGGTTGGGTGTTGTGGTGATGGCCTTCAGTTTGTGCTTAAATTCTTTAGGAATTCTGTCAATTGTCCTCGTGGAAATCGGCTACTGGACTGGACTAGAAGACTTGTGGTACTCTTCAGGAGAGTTAACTTGGTCGCGTTTAGTGGTGCAGCATCTGCCTTTATTGGCATGGCTGGTATTTGTACCCTTAGCCTACTTCTGTCGATCGCGTTGGATTTTTGGTTTAGCAGCCTTTGTTTTTGCGAGTTCCTTACAAGCCAACCTCAATCCTCTGCCACTGCTGAATTATGTTGATATAGCCCCTTGGGTGGCATCTTTTGCTTTTGCACTCCCACCTGCATTATTCTGGAGTTATGATGACTTGCTATTCCCAACTATAAATTATAGGTTATTTCAATATCTAGCCCGTAATTTAGCGTTGGTAAGCTTCGGCATTGTCTTTTATATCTTGTCTTTTCGTTGGGTTTGGGAATCTCCAAATTATGGTTATAATCAGCCAACGAATGTGACAAACTTATTCGAGTCTCTGCCGATCATCGATTTGGGGATTCTCAGTGGCTTGGCGGTATTGCAATGGTTGTTTCTACTGCGTCAAAGAAATAACCCTCCGCGCCGCGAAGTGATTTTCACAACTGCTATCATTAGTACTTTTCTTGTCTTTATTACCCTAGTACCTTTTTGGCATCAAACTATCAGCCGGATTGATGAACTTGGTGTTTTTATTTTCAATGTACTTCTAGCAACATTAGCCTGGGGACTAATTCAAGAAGGATTGAAATTAAGTAACAGAAGTTCCTTTTGGGGCGGTATGCTGTTAATAACACTGCAAATTATCAGTCGGGTGCAAGAGTACGACACCGACTTACTTTTTAAGTCGCTGGTCTTTGTTTTATGCGGTTCTGCTTTAATTAGCGCTGGACTTTGGTTTGAACGCCGCCTATCTGGTGGTGGCTCTACAAGTAAGAAGTAGGGCAAAATCAGAAGTCAGGAGTCAGAATTCAGAATTCAGGAGTCAGAATTCAGAATTCAGGAGTCAGAATTCAGAATTCAGGAGAAGCCCAATCATAAAGAGATGGAGTTTGAACAAAGTATTTAATGTTTTCTATACAGTTCACAAGGAGATCGGCTTTAAACCAATAATCATCTACCAGTTGCATTCAAAGCCCTTCTAACTCCTAACTCCTGTACAGACGCGATTAATCGCGTCTCTGCTCCTAACTCCTAACTCCTAACTCCTTCTAAAATCTGCCCATCATCAAAATCTCTGTGCATCAAAGTTTTTAAAGTTTCTCTGCGTCAGTCCTAATCTCGTTACTTTTGACCTCCTCAACACCTCTGCTTTTTAGGACTACGCTCATGACTAATACTTCTTCTGAATCTAAAAATAAAGCTTTGTCTCCCGAAGCCGAATTTTCCAGTAAGGTGACTTTTCGGGATTACTTGATTGCCACTGAACAAAAATCGAATAAGCCCTTACCTTTTTGGCGGTTACTAGCTCCTCTGGCGCTGCAAACAGGGCTAATTATGGCAGTACCAGCCCAAGCGCTTTATACAGATGTGGCAGGTAAGACGGTGATTTTGCAAACCGTACCTGTAAACCCTAACGATGTGCTGCAAGGTAACACCTTAGCGTTAGATTACAACATATCCCGTACTGCAAATTTGAGCAGACTGTCTGGTTGGCAGACATTAGTCAGCAAAGGTCGTGGAAGTGGCAGAAGATTGCCTGAAGGAACCAACATCTACGTGACTTTGCAAGAGCAACTATCCTCTGGGCGCGGTGTTCCTAGAGCTTGGAGACCGTTACGAGTAAGTAGCGATCGCCCCACAACTCTCAGAGCCAACCAAGTAGCCTTAAAAGGTATTTATCAGGATGGTTCTGTTAACTACGGCTTGGAAACATATTACATAAAAGAAAACCAACGGCAGCAGATTCGGAACGACTTGCAAGCCCAACGCGCCCGCAGAGGACAAGTACCACCCATTGTGGTAAAGGCGAAAGTAGATCCACAGGGAAATGCAGTGCCAGTTAGTATGTGGGTGCGCGATCGCAACTATCGCTTTTAATCGTTGAACCCCAAAAACCCTGCGCCGCTTGCTACCGTGTACACACAAGACATAGCAGTGAAAAAGAATGTAGAGACGTAGCAATGCTACGTCTCTACAAGGGTTCTAGATAAAGCATATTTAATTTCTGGAGATATCTCATATATCGCCTAAATTTCTAATGAAATATAGCATTTATTAATTACATGAGCTAGATCATAGCCCCCTCCTCGCTTGCGGGGAGGGGGTTGGGGGTGGGGTTCTTGTACTGGACTCAAAACAGTATATTTAGAGTAAGATTATCAGCAATTAAAACTTGCTGATAATATATGATTTTCCGTGGATTGAGTCGAAAAGCAAGGCTACTATTTACGAGATTTTTACTGCTAGCATTCATAGTAGTAATTGCGGTGTGGCAACTCTCCCCAACCCAACCCCAGTTAATACAACAAGAAAGCAATTACGCGATCCATATTCGACCAAATTTTAATCAAGCTAGTTTTTATCCCGTTGCACAAATTCCATCTGCAAACCTTTATAAACCGATTGCCGACTGGGTAGGAAGGTTAATTTTACCAACGAAACAGCAATTACAAGATGGTTTAGATTGGGTATGGATGGAAGTGCAATATGCACCACCTACAGCGCAAAAGTTGGTAGGAAATATTGTGCGTTTGGAGTGGAAAAAGAATAAAGATTTGCTTGATCACCTTAAAGCTGTAACGCGAGATATAAATTTCACTTCTGAAGTGATTAAAAGTCAAAAAAAAGGTAACATTCATCCTTTTCGACTAAATGGAGTTCGTCAGGTAGGAATTTTACGCTCTTTGGCTGGTGCGAATCCTGATGATGATGCAATTGTTGCTTTAGATTCAAGTACAATCATTGATGCCAGTAAAGAAAAATCTATTTTGCAAATTGAACGCGAACCTGTTTTGGCAACTGGTAGATTTTATGGGTTGGTAAAAATAATTAACCCGATTAAATCTAGCTCCAAAACTATTTTTTTTCCCAAAGAAAAGCAGTATAACGACTATTTTTTGGTACACCATTATAACCCTAATTCAAATAATTTTGATGGTCTTAAAGAAACTATTCGTATTCCCCAACAAGTAATAGATAAGCGAAATTTTGCTCCTTCAAGTTCGCAGCAAATCGAACAATCACCTGCGGGTGAGGATGGGTGGTATATTTATGGTGCTGCCGATGCAAAGGGTGTATTTACGGTAGTAGCACTTGCACCTCGTTCTCTGTTTCAAATTCAACCCCGTGAAATCATTACTGGTGAGGAATTAGGGCTAAATTACATCCAAGATGTAAATTGGCGAAATACCGAGAAAAATAAAGGTAAATTCAATACTGTATTATTAAAACCTGTAGAAACACAAAATTCACATAATCAATTTATATCAAAATGGCAAGAAGGCAATAAAGCTATTGTCCTACACCTATTTGGTGGAATTGGCGGACGTAAAGCTGAATCAGTCGGAGTACCTTATACTATCACCGGACATTTTGCTTTTGGAATTGCAGAAGTTGTCCGCGACGAGTTTACTAAAGAATTACGCTTTGAGACTAAATACCACCAAATTTATGCCCATAACCCTGATGGAATTATTGCCGGAACGCATACATGGGCTGATTATATGGGTAATTTACAACATGGTTGGCTGGCAACACGTCCAGTATCAGATATTCTGATCAAATTCGACCCTGTAACGCAGGATTATGATTTTGATGGTGTTAAACTTTCGCCTTTAGAACAATTCCAGCAACAATTACAGGTAACAATGGCACGTTATCGGGTTGGTGATGGAACTGGTGGCGCAATGGTATCACCTGCTACCTCATGCGTCCAAGACGCAAGCCAAGCACTTTATACTACGATACTGGTAATTAAAAACCAAGTTGCTATAACTCCTCAAATTCAAACTTGGGTACGCGCAAACCCCAATCACCCGCAAGCATTACGCTTTCAGCAGCTAGTTGAATTAGGTAAATCTTTGGAACAACAATTAGCACCCTTGGGTATAGTTCGCGCTGATTGGCACAGTCAAGCAGGTATACTTGCAGGTACAGGAATAGGAAAAACCACGCAACCATTTGAAGATGGTAGTATTTGGGCTGGTTTGACAACATGGCGAACAATAATGCCTAGACTTGCACACGACGACCTCGCCGCAATATTTTTAAAACATGGTGCGATTATGCAAGTATTGCGAACCAATCAAGTAGGTGGTTGGCAACCTAATATTATACCCATTGCACCAACAGGACTTTTGGGACAAATTAAGATTCCCTTTACCAATATTTCACCACTTTCAATTCTTTTAAATCGCGTTTTAACGTCCTTAGCAGTTCCGACACTAAAAGATTGGTTAGTTGTTGCTTTAATGCTGATAATTTATAGTGTTATTGCCCTACCTTATGGCTGGAAATCTGGATTTTTACATATCCAAATTTGGTCTGCAAATTGGATTGATAAATGCTTATTAATATTGCGTTGTTTATTTTTACCTGCGATTGTTGAAGAACTCTTTTTTCGCGTTTGTTTGCTTCCTCATCCTAGCGAAATCACCAATTGGTTCCAATGGGCTTTGTGGGCAATAGTGAGTTTATTATTATTTATTTTATATCATCCATTGAATAGTAAAATATTTTCTAAAGCTGAAATCCCCACATTTTATAATCGTGTTTTTCTGGTTTTAGCTGCATTTTTGGGAATTATATGTACTGTTGCATATACCCTAACAGGATCTTTGTTTGTGATAGTTTTAATTCACTGGGTTGTTGTTGTAGTTTGGTTAATTGTTTTTGGAGGAATCAAAAAATTTGATCGTAATTAAAAAATTCATAACACTAACTTGAACAAAAAATGGTAAAACATCTATTTAAAAATTTTTTATCAAATATTGATGATTACAAAGCTTCTGAAAATTTTTGGCGTAATTTGTGTGAGAGTATTCTTATAAAACACCAAGGACAGAAACATGGATGGAAAATTTGGTTGAACGTTCATTTTGTTGATGGAACTCCATTTTTAGATGGGAATCCAATTTATAGCTTAATATCGCCAGATAGTAAAAAAGGTATTTGTATTAATCAAGATGAAGCGACTACAGAAAAAGTTTATATTGGAGCATGGATGGATAAATTTGGACTTATTGATGATGAAGAAAATTTCATTGAAGAATTAGTTATTGCGTGCGAACTTTCAGAGGAATCAGTACAATTGGCTGGCGAACTTATCGAAGTATGGGTAAAAGAAAATACTTCATATTATGAAATGGAACTATTGATTGAAAAGAAACTTTGAGAGCATAGGTCTTGAAAGTGCCAGGTGCGGGCTGGCGACTCTCTCGACTGCCAATAGTAAACCTTGATGCCTGTATTTAGCACCACCGAATCTATGGCAACCTTCCCCAGCGCTGACTTTTCACCGGATGTAGAAACCCCTGGCTACAACGTTATCGCCAGGAGTAGTTCATAAGTAGGTGTGTTATAAAAAACTCCATCCCCTTGTGGGTGGAGTTTTTAGTCATTAGTCACTAGTCATTTGTCATTAGTACCAATGACCAATGACAAATGACTAATGACTAAAGCGGCGGGGCGGCTATCCCTCTACAGACACCTGGGGATGGAGTTTCCCGCCGCTTTCCATGAATTCATCATACTTCTTCTTGAGAGCCTTCTTCTTGAGAGCCTTCTTTTTGAATCCAGATAAATACTAAAGCAAATACTGGAAAAGGCAAGATATAGAATATTAAGGGAATCATGATCCAGGGTAGCCATGAAGCGGCATAATCACCTGTTAGTTGTGTTATATCTACCATGATGTATTCTCCTCATGAATTCAAAGTTGAAAAATTTATCTAAAACCCTCTGGACGTATCCCAAATTCCCAAGACAAGCTTGATTAACTAGCGTTAACCGCACCTCGCAAGATAGCATCTAAAGAATCAAAATTTTCTAGTAGAAAGTAGGCAAATATCGCGCCACCCATTGCACCAACAAAAATTCCACCATTCAATTGACTCCATTCTTCACGAGTTCTTAGTGGTCGAAGGAAGTCTTTAGAATATGAATTATAAGCTCCTTTAGGATTTCCTTGGAAAGTAGTAATTGCAAAGATGGAAATACCTAAACAGGCTGATAATGCTATATATATGGAGGTAATTAATCCACTGAGATTGGTTCCATGTGCTGATTCTCGCAGAGGACCAACCACAACCTCTGGGCCAACTAGTAAATAACCATGAGCCATGCCAATTTCTAACCCCCGCATGAAAGGTGTTAACCCTTTACGGTAAGCTGGCAAATTACTAATGAAAGCCCTAACTATGGGAGAATCATTGATAGGAGTGGATAGATTACCAAGACAAGGATCTCCTTTGAAGGGTTTAATTATGTCTTCTTCGTTGTATTCTTTAATTACCTCTGCGATCTCAGCTGTATTAGACATTACTATTTCTCCTTGTTGTCTTAGTTAAATACTATCATTGGCGCGGAAATTTAGAGCATTTTTATTGAAAGTTAACATATTTGTAACTAAAAAACTCTCCTACCTAAATAGGTAAGAGAGGAGGTCGAAAACTGAATATTTTTAGCTGAATACTTGCAGATTAATTACGCACTTATTTGCAAAGAACTAGAATTTGTTGCGTAATTTCAAGTGTAGTTAAACAGCTTTGAAGGTTAACCAAACTTACCTGCTGTTGAGGCGATTAAGAAAGCGCCATAAGTTGCGATATAACCAACAGTAAAGTGAGTTAAGCCGACTAAACGAGCTTGAACAATTGACAAAGCAACGGGCTTATCTCTCCAGTAGCCAAAGGATAGTGGAGTCTGTTCATGCGCCCAGGCTAAGGTTTCGATTAATTCTTGCCAGTAACCTCGCCAGGTAATCAGGAACATGAAGCTAACAGCCCAAGCTAGGTGTCCAAAGAGGAACATCCAAGCCCAAACAGCTAAGTTATTTGTGCCGTAAGGGTTATAGCCATTAATCAACTGTGCGGAGTTCGCCCAAAGGTAATCCCTGAACCAGCCCATGAGATAGGTGGAAGACTCATTAAATTGGGCGACATTGCCTTGCCAGACGCAAAGATGTTTCCAGTGCCAGTAGAAAGTGACCCAACCAAGGGTGTTAAGCATCCAAAACACGCCGAGGTAGGAAGTATCCCACGCAGAAATATCGCAAGTGCCACCCCGTCCGGGACCATCGCAGGGGAAAGCATAGCCGAAGTCTTTTTTATCCGGCATTAACTTAGTACCGCGAGCATCTAGCGCACCTTTGACTAAGATTAAAGTGGTGACATGCAAACCAAGAGCGATCGCATGATGTACATAAAAATCACCAGGGCCAATTGTCAGGAATAAGGAGTTGGTGCCGTTGTTAATTGCATCCAACCAACCCGGCAACCAGACATTGCCATGATTGGGCCATGCTGTGGAAGCAATACTATCTGGATTTGACAGCAACGTGTTAAACCCATACAATATCTTACCGTTAGCCGACTGAATAAACTGAGCAAATACAGGCTCAATTAATATTTGTTTGTCAGCCGCCCCAAAAGCTACTTCGACATCATTGTGGACGTACAAACCCAAAGTATGGAAGCCCAAGAACATCGATACCCAGCTAAGGTGAGAAATAATCGCTTCTTTGTGCTTGAGTACCCGTTCTAGAACATTTCCTTGATTCTGTTCTGGGTCATAGTCCTTAATCCAGAAGATCGCCGCGTGGGAAAACGCCCCTACCATCAAGAAACCGGCAATGTACTGATGGTGTGTGTATAGTGCCGCCATTGTGGTAAAGTCCTTAGCGATAAACGCATAAGGCGGCATGGAATACATATGCTGCGCCGTCAAGGAACTCGCCACACCCAGACAAGCTAATGCCAAAGAGAGTTGGAAATGCAAAGAATTATTAACGGTTTCGTACAGTCCTTGGTGGGGTAAGTTGAAGGGTCCTTCAACTTTATTGCCGTAGAATTCCTTGGAGTTCATCATCTCTTTGATGCTGTGACCGATACCCCAGTTAGTCCGGTACATGTGACCTGCAACAATGAAGATTACAGCGATCGCCAAATGATGATGCGCGATATCTGTCAACCACAAAGAGTAAGTCTGGGGATGGAAACCACCCAAAAAGGTGAGAATTGCTGTTCCTGCGCCTTGGGTACTATTAAATACATGGGCTGATGTATCGGGATTTTGCGCGTATGCCCCCCAGTTCCCAGTAAAGAACGGTTGCAAGCCACTTGGATGCGGTGGGGTAGACAAGAAGTTATCCCAACCTACATGAATACCACGAGATTCTGGAATAGCAACATGTATTAAGTGACCTGCCCAAGCCAAGGAACTGACACCAAACAAACCCGCTAAGTGGTGGTTGAGACGAGGTTCTGCACTCTTGAACCAAGCCAAGCTAGGACGGAATCTGGGCTTTAAATGCAGCGCACCTGCAAACAAAAATACAGCCGCCAGCAAAACTAGGAAAATAGCCCCAGCATACAGTTCATCATTCGTCCGCAACCCGATGGTGTACCACCAGTGATAAACACCGGAGTAGCAAATATCTACCGGGTTACGCGCTCCCGCTTGGGTGTAAGCTTCAATTGCCCCTGGCCCAAATTGAGCATCCCAAATCGCGTGGGCAATGGGACGGATATGTATGGGGTCTTTAAGCCAGATTTCAAAATTACCTTGCCAAGCAACGTGGAACAAAATTCCTGACGCCCACAGAAAGATAATTGCTAGATGACCGAAGTGAGAAGAAAAAATCCTTTGATAAAGATTTTCTTCCGTCATGCCATCTTGACTTTCAAAATCGTGAGCCGTGGCGATCGCATACCAAACGCGTCGCGTCGTTGGATCTTGTGCAAGTCCTTGGCTAAATTTGGGAAATTTAGTCGCCATAGTTTTAAAAGTTTTGAGATTTTCTCGTTCCCAGGCTGAATCTGGGATTGCACATCCAGAGGTTGAACCTCATGGGAGTTCCTATCTTCGTTCCTAGCTAGGGGCTAGGAACGAGAGGAGTATCATCCCAATGCCGACATTCGCGCCAGGAAGAACGCCCAAGTGGTGACAATTCCTCCCAAAAGGTAATGAGCGACCCCCACAGCCCGACCATGAGTGATGCTCAAAGCGCGAGGCTGAATAGCTGGGGCAATTTTCAACTTGTTGTGCGCCCAAACAATTGATTCGATTAACTCTTGCCAGTAGCCACGACCACTAAACAGGAACATCAGACTAAAGCCAAAAACGAAGTGTCCCGCTAAGAACATTAAGCCGTAGCCCGAAAGTGCTGAATTGTAGGATGTGATTACTTGCGTCGCCTGCGCCCAGAGGAAATCACGCAACCAGCCGTTATTGGTAATCGATGATTGGGCAAAGTTTCCACCCGTAATGTGCGTCACTACCCCATCTGCATCTACCGTCCCCCAGACATCCGACTGCATCTTCCAGAAGAAGTGGAAAATCACCATTGACAAGGAGTTATACATCCAGAACAGACCCAGGAAAACATGATCCCAAGCTGATACCTGGCAAGTACCGCCTCGTCCCGGTCCGTCACAGGGGAAGCGGAAGCCCAAATTAGCTTTATCTGGAACTAAACGCGAACTGCGGGCAAACAACACACCTTTCAGCAGCACTAAAACAGTGACGTGAATTGTGAAGGCGTGAATGTGGTGAATCATAAAATCCGCAGTACCCAAGGTAATGGGCATCATCGCCACTTTGCCAGCCACTGCGACAATACCGCCACCCCAGGCATAGCTGACAGGCTCATGCAAATTAGGTGCAGCAGTTCCCAATCCGCCCAGTTCCAGACCCCGCAAGCCGCCGAAAGCATTACCCAGAGGTGCAGCAGCTTGGAGAGCGGGATTTCCGATGGTCATCGTCTGGATGTGTTGTATCCACTGAGCAAACACTGGCTGCAACTGAATTCCCGTATCCGAGAACATATCTTGGGGACGACCAAAAGCCCGCATGGTGTCGTTGTGGCAGTACATTGCAAAGCTATGGAAGCCAAGGAACTGACACACCCAGGCTAGGTGGGAGATGATTGCATCGCGGTGGCGGATCGTCCGATCCAACACGTTGTTAACATGATCGGCTGGATTGTAGTCCCGTACCATGAAGATGCCTGCGTGAGCCGCGCCCCCAACAATGCAGAAACCTGCAATCCATACATGGTGGGTGAATAGCGATGTAACGGTCGCATAATCCGTTGCCAGATAAGGATAAGGGGGCATCGCGTACATGTGGTGCGCCACGAGGAGGCTGGCTGTTCCAAACTGTACTAGGTGGATAGCTAGATTAGCGTGCCAGGAAGTCTCGAAAATTTTATCGAGGCCTTTATGACCGACAGGCCCAATAAAGCTGAATAATGGCAGCATCTTCGGAGTTCTGGCATCATCGAGCATTTCCTTGAAGTCGTGGCCGATGCCCCAATTCGTGCGGTAGAAATGGCCGGCAATGATGAATAGCACTGCGATCGCTAAATGATGGTGTGCTACATCTGTTAACCACAAGCCGCCCGTCACGGGGTTCAGACCGCCCTTAAAGGTCAAAAAGTCAGCAAAATTTCCCCACTGCAAGGTGAAGAAAGGCACTACACCCGAAACGAAACCCCAACTTGCACTGGGATAGAGCTGATCCATCAACTTGGAATTCAAGATGAATTCGTGGGGTAAAGGAATGTCTCCTAGAGCTACCCCAGCATCTAACAACTTGTTAGTTGGTGAGGCAACATGAATCAGGTGTCCTGTCCAACCCAAAGAACCCAAGCCTAAAAGCCCTGCCAGGTGGTGGTTCATCATTGACTCCCAATTCAGGAACCACTCCAGCTTGGGAGCGCGAACGTGGTAATGGAACCAGCCAGCAAACAGCATCACTGCTGCCATCACCAAGGCACCAATGGCGGTGCAATATAGCTGGTAGGTATTAGTAAAACCTTGCCCACGCCACATCTGGAAGAGTCCAGAGGTAATTTGAATGCCGTGGAAGCCGCCGCCCACATCTGCATTCAAAATTTCTTGACCAAATATCGGCCAGACAACTTGGGCGCTGGGTTTAATGGCTGTAGGGTTCGTCATCCAAGATTCAAAATTGGAAAAGCGAGCGCCATGAAAATACATACCGCTCAACCAAATAAACACTACAGCTAAGTGTCCGAAGTGAGCGGCGAAGATTTTGCGCGATACGTCTTGTAAATCGCTGGTATGAGTATCAAAATCGTGGGCGAGTGCGTGGAGGTTCCAAATCCAAGCGGTGGTTTTGGGGCCTCTGACAAGGGTGCGGTCAAAGTGTCCTGGTTCCGACCACTTCTTAAATGAAGTTGGCACCGGATTGTTATCAACCTCAACCCTTACCTTTTGCTCTCGCTCAGGAGTAATTGTCATTGAAATTCTCCCTTTTCCATGAAAGAAATGAGAACTTTACTCTGCTCAAAGTTTCTCTATAAGTAGTTAGTTATTAGTTGGTAGTCGCTGACCAACTAATAACTAACTGAAGCAAGAATTTACAACTTTGAGTTTTGTTTATTGGTAAGCTGTCCCACATTGAAATTGCATAATATCAGAAAGAAAATTCTCTACAAGCTTAGATGCAATAAGAACTCAAGAATGTCTTTCTGATAAGTTATGCAATTTAGATGAGTTTCAGTTTAATGATTTAACAGCAGAGAAAAAAGCCAGCGATTGACTAACCAGTGACGCTAGATTAGCGAAACAAAGGTAACTCAAGAGCAATAAGTAGCTGAAAAACTCTTTCTTTGGTGAGAATAGGAAATAAAAATGAAGAACCTATGAAGGAAAATACTTTCTTAATGAAAGGTTACATTTGTATAGCTATCTGTTGTTGATTATCGGTTCCAGCCCAGCACTGCTGAAACTTGGCTAGCTAGAGTCATTAAATCAAAAGGTTTAGCGATCGCAGTTCTCACCCCCAATTTAGTAAATTGCTCTAGTTCTTGAGATGATAATGTAGTCGTTAACAAAATTACGGGTATATCTTGGGTTACGGAGTTATTCTGTAGTTGGTGCAAAATTGTCGATAAGTCTCTATCGGAGACAAAAGTATCCAGATCCACAAGGATAACATCAACTTTTTGCGTCTTTGTTTTAGCGATCGCTTCTTGGCTCGATACCGCCGTCAGTACCTCCCAGCCTTCTACTGTCTCCAAGCAAAGCTGAGTCACTTCCCGAATAGCATTTTTATTCTCAATCAGTAAGATGCGTCGGGTTTTCACTATAAATATTTACCTTCTGGCTTGCGATTGCCAGCTTCTTCTCATAGGGTAGGCAAAAAATATGAAAAACTAATGAAGAATGATAAAGAAAAAGAAAAATAGTTACACATTCGTGATAAACAAGATCCCCGACAACTTTTACGAAGTTGGGGATCTTGGGGTTGCAATTCTCGCAAATCAAATACGATTGCTATCAGGGCTATTTCATTCTAGACAGAAACCGCCCAGAACTGAAGTTCTTTGGCTTTTAGCTAAAGTCCGTTAAAACGGACTATAACCTATAACCTTTTCTTAGTCGTCTTTAGACGACTTTCGCTATTAGACTCAGAATTCATTCTGAGGCGGACTAGATGAGAATGAAATAGCCCTGGGATTGCTATATTAACGCCTGTGCAACTTGTTCAGACAGAGTAAAAGGGTCGTAAGGCTTAGTAATTACTGCCGCCACTTTGAGTTGAGTAAAGTGACGCTGTTCGGCAGCCTGTGCTTTTGCTGTTAATAAAATCACGGGAATATTTTGGGTTTCAGGATTTGCTTGCAGATTCTCCAATGTCGTCAACCCATCCATATCCGGCATCATTACGTCTAAGAGAATCACATCTGGATGTTCACAAGCAGCTTTGAGCAAACCTTCTTTACCAGAACCAGCTGTCAGCACTTGCCATTCATTAGCTATCTCTAGACATATCTGAGTCGTTTCTCGGATATCTTCTTCATCATCAATAATCAAGATACGCTTGTTCATTTGTTAGAGGTTGTTTCAAAAGTGGTTAACTGTGATTTTAGGCACTTGTTGATCCCCCCTAACCCACGCCAGTCGCTCCACTTGGGGAGACCCCAAGACCGCGCTGGCTCCCCGATAAATTGGGGGGAATCGGAATTAAAGTCCCCCTTTTTATCGGGGGATTTAGGGGGATCTAAAACTTTTTGCTACCAACAAGAGGACTTTTGAAACATCCTCTTATACCATTTTGGATTTTAGATTTTGCGGAAAGTGTTTTTCATCGCTTATACCAATTCTGTATGAAGATGCGCTAAACCATATTTAAGTAGAAGAAAGAAAAACGAACCGCGTTCGCGTAGCGTCTCCAAGAGTTGGACGCGAAGGACGCGAAGAAAGAAAGAAAGAAAGAAGTTAATAGGAGTTACGCATTGACAGACATAACCAAATATGAATCACATCTCGTTCCTGGGCTGCTGCCTGGGAACGAGGCAGGGCAAGACTTTTATCTTAATAAGCTTGATATACACATGATGCTCAATTTGTAAAGTGCGTAAGTCCTAGTTAAAAGGGTTTGACGCAGCTTTATAAAGAAATGGTATTACCGAAACAGAATTCAGGAGTCAGAATTCTGTACGATGCTTACTGAGCTTACGTTGCCCTGACTTGTGCCGAGCGTAGCCGAGGTAGCTTTCTGCCGTACCCCTACGGGGAAGCAAGCTACGCGTAGCGTCTCGTAGAGAGCGCCTTGATTCTGAATTCTGAATTCTGAATTCTGCATTCTTCTTCAACTACTTAATGATTAATAGGTAATGTGAAATAAAATGTACTACCTTTCCCTAAAGTACTTTCTGCCCAAATCTGCCCTCCGTGCTGTTGTATAATGCTGCGGCAGATTGCTAATCCCAAGCCAGTTCCCCCTTGATGACGCGAGTTAGAGGCATCGACTTGCTGAAAACGGTCAAAAATCTTTTCTAATTTATCCTCAGGAATTCCTCGCCCCTGGTCTTTTAGCTGGAATAGGATGTTGGAGTGGCAAGGGTCAGAGGAAGAACTAATCCCTTTTGTGACTTCTGTATTTATTTCTTTCCTAGTCTCTACTTGGGCGCTCAACCAAACTGTAAAACCTGGAGATGAAAATTTAATCGCGTTGCTGAGTAAGTTGGTGAGTGTCTGGATGATCCGGTCTGAATCTGCCCATAGCTGCACTGAAAGGGGCGTTAATTCTAGCTTAATCTCTGCTCTTTCGGCCATTGCCCGCATTTCGTCCACTGCTTGACTCATCAAGTCAGCTGCATTGCAGGTCTGTTTATACATCGTTGCTTTGCCGGAATTGATGCGTTCAATATCAAGGATGTCGTTAATCAGACGTACCAAACGGTTAGTGTTATCAAAGGCAATTTCCAGCATCCTCTGGCTTTTTTTTGGTTGATCATTTAAGGAACCACGCGCTAGTAAACCTAAAGCGCTGCGAATTGAGGTGAGAGGTGTCCGTAGTTCGTGACTTACCACTGAGACAAACTCATCCTTCATTCGCTCGACTATCTGTCGCTCGGTAATATCTTTAAATATGACTACTGCTCCGACAATATCGCCTTGTTCTCTAATCGGTGTGCTTACATACTCGACTGGAAATTTCGACCCATCACAACGATAAAATATGTCATCAGAAATATGTTGTACTGCCCCAGTTTCCAGAGTGGCGCGAATCGGATTTTCTTCCCAGCAATAGGGAGCGCCGTCGGGTTGGGAATGTTTTACAATTCCGTGCATAAACTGATTTTTTAGTTCTTTCACCCCAGATAAAAGCATTCTGGCTGCTGCTGGATTAACAAAGGTGATATTACCTTGGGAATTTAAACCGTAAATTCCCTCACCTGCGGAGTTCAAAATTAACTCACTCTGTCGGCTGAGGCGTTCTAGAGAGGCTTGTGTTTGCTGGCGATCGCGTAGTGCCTGTTCGCGTTCGCTCATTTCCCGCAGCAATCTTTCATTAGCACGCTGTAACTCCGCCGTTCGCTCCTGTACTCGCTCCTCTAGTTCGGCATTCAAAGCAGAGATTTTTTTCTCTGCCTGCTTGCGTTCTTCAATATCTCTCTGTAAGTCAGCATTGAGTACGTGAACTTTCTGATACAGTTCATATTGATGAATTGCCATCGCAAAGTGACTGCCCAAAGCTTGGGCGAGTTCAACTTCTGCGGTTTTCCATTCTTGGGCTTGACTCCGCTTTAACTCTCGCCATGCTTCAAAGGATTGAACCGGGCGCTGATGTCGCGCATTATTGCGGTCAGGTCGTCGCGCCCACAGAGTCTCTGTGTCTATTTCATGGCGAAAAATACTCAAGTAACCCAATATCTGCTGCCGATATTGCAAGCAAATAACCAATAAGCTGCGAATCCCAGCATCAAAAAACGCCTGTGCCAAGTCTGACTGTAGTGCGGCCCGATGTAAATCAGTAATTGCCCACACTAGTTTTCCCTTCCCAACAGTCGCCTCCATGTTTAACCACTCTTGCCAACCGGGATGTTCCTCGAAGAGGATGGGGGCATTGGGCATGGGGCATTGGGCATGGGGCATTGGGCATGGGGCATTGGGCATGGGGCATTGGGCATTGGGCATTAGTTCTTCCTCCTCATCTCCCTCATCTCCCCCTGCTCCCCCTGCTCCCCCTGCTCCCCCTGCTCCCCCTGCTCCCCCTGCTCCCCCTGCTCCCCCTGCTCCCCTCCTCCCCCACTCCCCCACTCCCCCACTCCCCCGCTCCCCCATTCCCCAATCCCCACAGCTAAACACCTGAGCCGCCTCACCTGGGTTTTGGGGAGCGATATAAATTCTGCCACCAGCAGACTGTAAAGCAGATACAGTCAACTCCAGCGCCTGTTGTAACTGCATTTCGGTCATGGAATGCAGTAGCTTGGCCACGCGGTTAATTGTGGCTTCTTGGTCAGCTTGGGCGCGGGTTTGTTCGAGGAGAGTATTTTGAGCGATCGCAATTGATAATTGATCTGCAACCAGTTGCACTACTTGTAATTCCCGCTCGCTCACTTGTCGCGGCGAACTGTGATGAGATACCAACAACCCCCATAATTGGTCACGATGCAAAATTGGCACAACTAGAGAAGACTGCACTCCCATTGAGGTGAGGTATTCTATATGGCATGGGTCTACGAGTCGAACCCGCATATTATTTTCATCAAGTGGCTCGGTCGTTTCTAGACTATCTAAGGGACTCAGCCCAATTTGCTGGGCTGCAACATCCACAATTGAGCGCTGACGAGCTTTCAGAAACAACTTCCGAGCTTCAAGTGGAATATCCTCAGCCGGAAAGTGTTGTCCTAATAGAGATGGTAAGCGATCGCAGTTAACCGACTCAGCCACAACCTCACCGCTCGCATCTGCATCAAAACGATACACTTTAACCCGGTCAGTCCCCAAGAATATACGTACTTCAGCAACGGTTCCTGAGAGGATTGCTGGTAACTCTAGGGATTGACGAATGCGGTTCATCATCCGATGTAGCAGCGCTTCCAAGGAGTCGATCGGCTTTTGTTTTTTGTCTTTTGTCATTTGTCAGTTGTCCTCAGATAGCGGCAAACCGAGAAAGTCACGTCGCTTTGCTCCGAATTCAAAATTCAAAATTCAAAATTCAAATTAACAATCCCCATAAATAAATGATATGTTGGCAAATTGAGTCTAACCCATCAGCCTTAATCCATCTTAATTTCTTTAATTTCAGTGCGTTTCAACGCACTTTAGCTATTAGCCCGGAATTTATTGTCGGGCCCGAAAGCAACGCAAAACCAAGATTTTAGGTATGAGGTTTAACCCCTCGTAAATTGACCAACACGATCATAAATTTAGGGGCTTGTAATTATGAATTAGAATTACAGCAGATTTCAAGGAAAGTGAAGTACACAACGATTTGTCTCAAAGCCAAGTATAAAGCCTGTTTTACTTCTGAATTCTGACTCCTGAATTCTGACTCCTGAATTCTGAATTCTGAATTCTGAATTCTGACTCCTGAATTCTGACTCCTGAATTCTGACTCCTGAATTCTGAATTCTGCTGTATCAATTATTTTCATCGTCTACAACATAATGACAAAGTACTTTATCCAATTCTCTAAATGCAGGCTGCTGTAGTTCCCCAGAAAGAAGTTCTACTAAATGGCGAAGACGCAATGCCTCATTTTGGTCAAGAGTAATTTGGGATAGCAATATTTGCTCTATGTGTTTAGCCAGACGTGAACCTTCTGCAAAGCCAAAAATGCCCAAAGCTCCCCCTAACTTATGTGCTGCATGATATGCTTTTTGCCGTAATTCTTCAGAGAGATTGTTAGCTTGTAACTCGAGTGAGGCTTGTTGTAGAATTTCTAAGCGATCGCTACTGTGTACTTTCAACTTCTCCCACACAACTGCTAATGCTTCCCTAATCTGTGGCTTCCTCTTGCTTTGGCTTTTTTTTATTTGTCTTGAGGCTACAGAAGGTTTTTCTTCATCTGCAAATACTTTCAGACGATAACCTAAACCATAGACTGTTTCAATAAAATCAGTTGGTGCGCCAGCTTGCGTTAGTTTCTGTCGCAAACCCTTGATGTGAGCTGTCACCGTATCCTCTTTAGGTGCTTCTTCTACAGACCAGAGATGGTCTAAAATTTCACTGCGGCTGAAGACAATATGCTCGTTACGCAGAAAAAGCTCCAGTAAACGATACTCTTTAGGCGTTAAATTCAAAGCATGAGAACCATAAGTCACTTCACAGCTACCAGGGTCAATACGCAGTTTTTCCCATTTCATCACTGACAAAATGGGTGAATTTCGTCGCCGCAATAAAACGCGAATTCGAGCTAATAATTCCGAGAGTTCAAAAGGTTTAACAACATAATCATCTGCTCCGGCATCTAATCCCATCACTTTGTGAGTGCTAGAATTTTGGCCCGTCAGTAGCATTATAGGTGTTTGATAATTATGGGAACGTAACCTCTGACAAAATTTTATGCCGTCCAATTTGGGCAGAATGATATCTAGCAAAATTAAGTCATAGCTAAAAGCTTCTACTAGCTCCCAACCAAGCAGACCATCAGCAGCAATATCAACTACATAGTGTTGATTACCAAGGACACTTTCAAGTGTTTTGGTGATACACTCGTCATCTTCAACTAGTAAAATTCTCATTCAATATCACCCTACTGTACCTAAACACTAGGACTTCATCTACTACTAGCACAGCGCAAATAGAGCAACCATTGAAAATCAATGAAACCCTTAAGGTATATGAATTACGAATTACGTTAGTGAGTCTTGTCTACGACATGCTGTTCGCGTTCAAGCGTCATTACGAATTACGAATTCGGCCAAGCAGTACTAGCATCTGTGGTGAACAAGTTTATAAGAAGAATTCAGAACTCAGGAGCGGAGCCGGAGACGCTCCTCGGCTTGGCGTCAGAATTCAGTATGAATTCTGTACGAGTGGGTGATGAATATTGGTCAAAACCTCGCCCCTGGCGATGCCCGTAGCTCTGCCGTTGGGTTAAGCGAAAAAAATTAAAATATTCTCGCCTTAAAACTCTATCCCTTTATGGGTAGAGTATTCTGAATTCTGAATTCTGAATTCTGACTCCTGTTTTATTTGAAAATCATTAGACCTCTTATAAAAGTCAAAAAACCGCCCGAAAGTTTATTTTCGGACTAATAGCTCAAGTCGGTTTAAACCGACTTATGACAGTAGTTTTAGTCCGTTTAAACGGACTTTTGCTATTAGGCAGTGACTTGAGTCACTGGCGGTTCTGGCAGTTCAAGTATTTTTGCAATAGGTTTATTATTGACTGTTCTCTGATCCAAAACTTATACAGCTTCAAGCAAATTTACATTTGTTTACTTATTTTGATAATTAAAACGTGACTTATATATTCATTTTTTAATGCCTCTATCTATTTCTAGAGCCGTCATTGAAGAGTCCAGGGCTAGGTCTTTCCCCTCTGACCTTTCTGATGAATATTGTTAACTTCTGTGAAGATATCAACTTCCTTCATTGGTTCTTCATGTTTTTTTATTATCTTCCTTGACATCGACCTTGAAGTAGTTTTTGTCTCAGCGGCTTTGGTTTGAGTGCAAAAGATTATTCTGTTGTCTCCGGTTTGAGAAACTGTGGCGATAGAGAATTTCTATTTAATTATGCAAGGATCTATTAAGATGGCGCCAAAGTCAGACAGCATAATTGCAACTTCGACTGTTACCGTAGATGAGGCAGTGAGAGCGGCGGCTACCGCCGATGTTAACTGTCATGAGGCGCGGGTTACGCCTGCAAATCATAATCTTCAAACAATAGCAACAAACATCCTAGAAAGAGGGGGGAAGATTAGTTTATGGGAAAAGTTTTGTTCATGGGTGACGAGTACTGAAAATCGGCTATATATTGGCTGGTTTGGCATACTGATGATTCCTACTATTTTAACGGCAGCCACCGTTTTCATCATTGCCTTTATTGCCGCTCCGCCCGTAGACATGGGCGGAATGGGTTCACCAATTTCCGGTTCTTTATTCGACGGCAATAATATCATTTCAGCCGCCGTAGTACCCACATCAGCTGCAATTGGTTTGCACTTTTACCCAATTTGGGAAGCTGCTTCTTTTGATGAGTGGCTTTACAGTGGCGGTCCTTATCAGATGATTGTGCTGCACTTTTTGATTAGCATCATCTGTTACCAAGATCGGGAATGGGAATTAAGCTATCGCTTAGGGATGCGTCCCTGGATTTCTCTGGCGTTCACTGCTCCCGTTGCTGCTGCCATCTCTGTATTCTTAATTTACCCAATTGGGCAAGGGAGTTTTTCTGCGGGAATGCCTTTAGGGATTTCCGGTACCTTTAACTTCATGTTGCAGTTTCAAGCAGATCACAATATTCTGATGAGTCCGTTGCATCAGTTAGGGGTGATTGGGGTATTAGGTGGTGCAATGCTGAGTGCGATGCATGGTTCTTTGGTGACATCGACCTTGATTCGTACCAAAGAAAGCGACTCAGAATCGATTAATACCGGATACAAACTCGGTCAAAAACATCCAACCTACAACTTTGGGTCTGCTCAATTCTATCTGAGGCGGTTGGTATGGCGGCGTGCAAGTTTTCCTAACTCTCGCAAATTGCATTTTTTCCTCGCGGCTTTTCCAGTAGCAGGAATTTGGTCTGCGGCCTTAGGGGTTGATGTCGCTGCATTTAACTTTGAAAAACTCACATTTGATCAGCCAGAAATCAAAAGCCAAGGCCGAGTTATTAACACTTGGGCAGACACAATTGATTGGGCTGATTTGGGGATAAAAGTGGCAGGCGAAAGCGATCGCCGAGTTTATAACTTCTCTGAAGATTTAGCTACAGGGGAAGCCATCCCGTTGAGTTTTGAATTTTAAATTAGTTGGGAACGTGCATTTCATACCATTTTAGATTCCTCGTTCCCAGTGTCAGACTGTGAACGCATTCAGAGAGTTTCTACCTTCTGCGATCGCCATCGCCAGTATGAGGCAGTAGCCCACCTGTAGGCATTCCCAGCCTGAGATTGGGAACGAGAAACAAGAAATTTTTGAATTTGGAATTATTTATGACTACGATTTTGCAACGAGAGAGGGGCCGTTTCCCAACTTGGGAAAGGTTCTGTAATTGGGTTACTAGCACTGAAAATCGGCTATATATCGGCTGGTTTGGTGTCTTAATGATTCCCCTCTTAGGAGTTTCCTTCTGCGTCTTCACCATCGCCTTCATCGCCGCGCCGCCAGTTGACATTGACGGTATCCGCGAACCGGTAGCTGGTTCACTACTCTACGGTAACAACATCATTACCGGTGCCGTAGTTCCCATGTCCAATGCTATTGGCTTACATTTTTATCCCATCTGGGAAGCCTCTTCTGTGGACGAATGGCTTTATAACGGTGGCCCCTACCAGATGATTGCATTTCATTACATACCTGCCCTTAGTTGTTACATGGGGCGTGAATGGGAATTATCTTACCGTCTTGGTATGCGTCCTTGGATTTGCGTAGCCTACAGCGCACCGTTGGCAGCTACAACCTCCGTATTCTTGATTTATCCCATTGGACAAGGCAGTTTTTCTGATGGTCTGCCTATGGGTATCAGTGGTACTTTCAATTTCATGTTTGTGTTTCAAGCCGAACACAATATCTTGATGCATCCCTTCCACATGTTGGGAGTGGCTGGAGTCCTTGGAGGTTCACTCTTCTGTGCTATGCACGGTTCACTGGTAACATCAAGCTTGATACGTGAAACCACCGAATTAGAATCCCAGAACCTTGGTTATAAATTCGGTCAAGAAGGAGAGACTTACAACATTGTTGCGGCGCACGGCTACTTTGGTCGTTTGATTTTCCAGTACGCCAGCTTTAACAATAGCCGATCGCTCCATTTCTTCCTTGCAGCTTGGCCCGTAGTTTGCATTTGGGCTGTAGCTCTAGGTATCAGCACAATGGGATTTAACCTGAACGGATTTAACTTCAATAACTCAATTCTCGACTCTGAAGGTCATGTGCTTCCATCTTGGGCTGATGTTTTGAATCGGGCAAACTTGGGCTTTGAAGTAATGCACGAGCGCAATGCTCATAACTTCCCATTGGATCTTGCTAGTGGCGAAGCATATTCTGTGCCAGTTGCACTTCAAGCGCCTGTAATTGCTGGTTAGGCAATTGTTCAGTGGAAAAACAACTGACTACTAACTACTAACAAATAACCAAAAGTAAACAATGAGCATAGTTACAGAATTGATTTTGAATGCTGATAGTGAATCTCGCTATCCTGCTCCCAAAGAGCTAAGAGTTTTTCAAGAATTTTTGAAAAGTGGAGATCAGCGAATTCGCATTGCCAAAATATTATCACAGAACGAACAACAAATTGTCCAAAATGGCAGCCAAAAATTTTGGGAACGGTGTCCTAACACTCCCAGTAATAGCGGCAATGAGCGCAAGACAGCTTCTTGTCAACGCGACCAGGGTTGGTATGTCCGCTTAGTTGCCTATTCTATCTTAGCAGGAAGTGAGAAACCCCTGGAAGAAATTGGCACGATTGGCATTAAGGAAATGTACAACAATTTAGAAATTCCTCTCAGAAATATCGTTGAGGCTATGCGCTGCATTAAAGATGAAGCGATATCCCTGCTGAGTGATGAAGATGCAGTCGAAGTCGGTCCTTATTTTGACTACATCATTAGAGCGTTGTCATAGGAAAGTTAAGGATGAAGTATGAAGTTTAAAAAAGTAAGTTCTTACTTCATCTTTTCCTAACTGCTAATTACAAATATTTCGGAAATAAATTTAGGAGAAAAATAATGCAAGATGCAATTACTGCTTTGATCAATACCTCTGACGTTCAAGGCAAATACTTAGATAACACTTCTTTAGAAAAGCTGCAAAATTATTTTCATAGTGGTGATGTCCGCGCTCGTGCAGCGACGACAGTTAGTGCCAATGCCAAAAATATTGTCACTAAAGCAGTAGCTAAATCTCTACTTTACACGGATATTACTGGCCCTGGTGGCAATATGTATACTTGCCGTCGTTATGCAGCTTGTATCCGGGATTTAGATTATTTTCTGCGCTACGCCACCTATGCCATGTTAGCTGGTGATCCATCAATTCTTGATGAGCGGATTCTAAATGGCTTGAGAGAAACTTACAACTCTTTGGGCGTTCCTGTTGGCGCAACTATCCGCTCGGTGCAAGCCCTGAAAGAAGTATCCACAAGTATTGTAGGTGCTGATGCTGGTAAAGAACTAGGTGTCTATTTCGACTACATTGCTTCTGGTTTGAGCTGAAGAGTTAGGAGTAGAGACGCGATTAATCGCGTCTGTACAGGAGTTAGGAGTTAAGAGTTTTACATTGATAATTACTCAGTCTTTACTCCTAACTTCACCGTAATTTAAGTAATAAAAGCACAAAAAAAATGAGCATTATTACAAAATCAATTTCTAGCGCTGATCGGGAAGCTCGCTATCTCAATCCTGGTGAGTTAAGCGCTATTCGCAACTTTTATGAAGGTGGATTTTCTCGGCTGCGTATTGCTGTAACTCTGACAGAAAATGAACAAAAAATTGTCGAAAAGGCAAGTCTCAAGTTTTGGGAACGATGTCATGATACTCCCAGTAATAGTGGGAATAGAATTTATCGGTCTTCCTGTTTGCGTGACCAAGGTTGGTATATTCGTCTGATTACATATTCTATAGTGCTGCAAGATATCGAGCCACTGGCGGAAATTGGCACTATTGGAGTTCAGGAAATGTATAACTCTTTAGAAATTCCACTCCCCAATCTAGTGATAGCAATTCGTTGTCTGAAAGAAGTTTCTTTAGACCTTTTTGATTTAGAAGATGCTGCGGAGTTAGCACCTTACTTTGACTACTTAATTCAGGCATTGACACCTTAATAAAGAGAGACGCGATTAATCGCGTCTGTACAGGAGTTAGGAGTTCAGAATTTTGAATTAATACAGCAGATTTCAAGTTGATGAAGTACACAAGCTAAGTCTTAAAGCTAGGTATAAAGCCTGTTTTACTTCTGAATTCTGAATTCTAAATTCTGAATTCTGCTGTAACTTCTAACTATTACCAATTACCAATTACCTTTTTAACAATGAATATAAAAGCAAGTGGTGGTAGCCCTGTTGCTTACCCGCATAGATATCAGACTTTACCTATTGCAGTAATTTCGCAATCTGAACAACAAGACCGCTATTTAAAGCAGACTGAAGTTGAGGAACTAGGAGCATTTTTTAGTTCTGGTAATCAGCGGTTAGAAATTGCGGAAACATTGACTCGTAATGCAGATGAAATTGTGTCTGCTGGAGCAAACCGGATTTTTTATGGTGGTTCGCCGATGGCTTATCTGGAAAAGCCTCAAGACCCTGTGGGATTACCTGGTTCTGGTTATTATGTGGCTGAGGATTACCTGACGGCGGCGAGGAAAAGTGGTGTTGCTCCTGGTAAAGAACGCCTCAACTTAGCAGACAATCTAAACTTTTTCAATCCTTTGAGCGGTTGGTTAGAACGAGCGCGGACTCTTTTGACTGATAGAGAACCACTTCCTGGGGGTTTCCACTTTATCAATGTCTCTCGCTATGGGGCAACCAGGATGAAAAGATCCATGCGAGATTTAGCGTGGTTTTTACGTTATGTCACTTTTGCCATAGTTGCAGGAGATGATAGCATTCTGACAGCTAATGTTCGGGGGTTACGCGGTGTCATTCCAGAAGATGTAACGGAAGCTACTGTGGTTGCTATCAAGGAAATGCAACGCCAATCCCTTACCTACTTCCCAGAAAATGCTGAGGCGGGGGAACTGATAAAGCAATCTTTTCAGACATTGATAACTGAATATTTAGCAGAAAAACCCACAGCAAAACTCAGAGTTGGGGTTTCTAACGAACAGCAAGGTTTAGTATTACCTCAAACTTATGCGATCGCGGCAGAACATCGACTAAAATTTGTGATCAAGTCGGTGCTATCAGAAACGGAAAAGCTAGCTGCTATTCAAGCTGCTTATCGTCAAGTCTTTGAGCGCGATATCACCGCAACTTATGATTTTCCCGCTAGTGAATTGGAATCTCAGGTTAAAGGCGGTCAAATCTCGACGAAAGAGTTTATCCGCCGCTTGGGTCAATCTCGCCTCTACCGCCGCTTGTTCTATGAACCGTTTACTATTAGTCGCGTTATCGAATTGGCGATGCGTCACTTTTTAGGACGGGGGTTGAGTTCTCTGGCGGAGTTCCAAGAATACTTTGGCATTATTACCAAAGGTGGTCTGCATAAGCTGATAGATGCGTTGGTAGATTCCCAAGAATACGCTGATTATTTCGGAGAAGAAACTGTACCATATCTGCGCGGCTTAGGTCAGGAAGCTCAAGAATGCCGCAATTGGGGGCCGCAACTGGAATTGTTTAAGTACAGCGCTTCTGTTCGCAAAGTTCCTCAGTTTCTCACCCTTTTTGGGAAGTATCAGAAACCTTTACCCAATCAGCATCCCTATGGTTCTGGTAATGACCCGCTAGAAATTCAGTTCGGTGCGATCTTTCCTGTGGAGACTTTGCCTGCAACGAATCTACACAATCCTGCACCCTTTGGGAAAGATAATCGTCGCATCCTGATTAGTTCTGAAGGCTTTGGACAAGTCCCAGGCTCTTTGGGAAGGGTGATGAAGCTAGTACAGACAAATCACCGGAATGGTCACGAAACAAACGGTTCTAGCCCAAAATTGCCCACCGGACTTAGTATCAGTCTGACGGAAAATTCATCATCAGCAGTGATTCAGGCAGCTTATCGACAGATATTTGGGCGCGATGTTTTTGAAGGTCAGCGTTTAACATCTGTGGAGTCAGAGTTACTATCTGGCGAAATTACGATCCGGGAGTTTATTCGTCAGTTAGCTAAGTCTAAATTATTCCGCAAAACCTATTGGGAACCGTTGTATGTAACTAAAGCGATTGAATACATCCATCGGCGTTTGTTGGGTCGTCCTACTTACGGACGTGAGGAAATGAATCGCTATTATGATGTCTCTGCAAATCAGGGCTTCTACGCTTTGATTGACAAAATTATCGACAGTGCAGAATACATTGAAGTTTTTGGTGAAGATACGGTTCCCTATGAGCGGTATGTAACACCAAGGGGTTTGGCGATGCGACAGTCATCAGCCTCTCATGCTCTCAATATGTCAGAAAAATCGCTGCTTTCATCGCGATCGCAACTGGATCGATTTGTTCCTAACAACCGCAACGGCAAAGTACAACTTTTGCTAGAGTCCGCGAATGGACATGAGTTAAATGTCGAAATGTCAGCAGAACTGAGTTATGCAGAATCAGAGATGAGCGATGTGTGAGAGGGGATGAGGGGGATGAGGGGGATGAGGGGGATGAGGGGGATGAGGGGGATGAGGGAGATGAGGGGGATGAGGGAGATGAAGAAAGTGTTTTCCCAATGCCCAATGCCCAAATCCAAAATCTAAAATCCAAAATCTAAAATCCAAAATCCAAAATCTAAAATCTAAAATCCAAAATTGCTATGAGTTTAGTCAAGCAGGTGATTCTGAACGCTGATGAAGAATTGCGTTATCCTACCCCGGCAGAAATTCGGATGATTCAGAATTTTTGCGATTCGGGGGAACAACGGATTCGCATTGCTACAACTTTGGCAAAGAACCAAAGTCGATTGGTAGAACGAGCTAGTGATAAGTTCTGGAAGGTGTGCCCGGTGACACCCAGCAATAGTGGCAATATGAGGAAGACTGCTTCCTGTCAACGCGACCAAGGTTGGTATATCCGTTTAGTTGCTTACTGTATTTTGGCGGGGAATGAGCAACCTTTGGAAGATATTGGCACCATTGGGATGAAGGAAATGTATCAATCTTTGGGAATTCCGATTTTCAATTGGGTGGAGGCGGTGCGCTGTATCAAAGAAGCAGCACGGGAACTCTTGGGGGATGAGGATGCTGCGATCGCCACTCCTTATTTCGATCATATCATTCAAACTCTCGCCTCTCCCGGCCCTCCTTATTTTCAGAATAATGGTCGGACGGATTGGTAAATTGTCATTGGTCATTGGTCATTAGTCATTGGTCATTGGTCATTGGTCATTAGTTATTTACAAAGGACAAATTATATGACTATAGCTCTCAGACGCGGTTACGCAGGCTGGGGATGGTTTACTACCCTTGATGACTGGCTGAAACGCGATCGCTTTGTATTTATCGGTTGGTCTGGTTTATTACTTTTCCCTTGCTCTTATATGGCATTGGGGGGATGGTTTACTGGCACAACGTTTGTTACTTCCTGGTACACTCACGGCATAGTTAGCTCTTACTTGGAAGGTTGTAATTTCCTAACTGCTGCGGTTTCCACTCCTGCAAATAGTATGGGTCACTCCCTACTTTTGCTGTGGGGGCCGGAAGCTCAGGGAGATTTAAGGCGGTGGTTTCTAATTGGCGGTTTGTGGAATTTCGTCGCCTTTCATGGTGTCCTTGCTTTAATGGGTTTCATGTTGCGGCAAATGGAAATTGCGCGAACTGTAGGCATTCGTCCTTATAATGCGATCGCTTTTTCTGCACCGATTGCCGTTTTTGTTTCTGTATTCTTGATGTACCCTTTGGGTCAATCTAGCTGGTTTTTTGCTCCCAGCTTCGGGGTAGCTGCAATTTTCCGTTTTTTATTATTCTTTCAAGCTTTCCATAACTACACCCTCAACCCTTTTCACATGATGGGTGTGGGAGGTGTCTTAGGCGGAGCATTGTTGTGTGCAATACACGGGGCCACTGTGGAAAATACTTTGTTTAAAGACACCACAGGTTTTAATACTTTTAGTGGCTTTAGCCCCACCCAATCTGAAGAAACTTACTCAATGGTAACTGCAAACCGCTACTGGTCGCAGATTTTTGGGATTGCCTTTTCTAACAAGCGGTGGCTGCACTTCTTTATGTTATTTGTGCCGATAACTGGTTTGTGGATGAGTGCGATCGGTATGGTGGGTTTGGCGTTTAATTTGCGGGCTTATGACTTTGTTAGCCAAGAGATACGAGCAGCAGAAGACCCAGAATTTGAAACGTTTTATACCAAAAACATTCTCCTGAATGAAGGGGCTAGAGCCTGGATGGCGCAAGGAGATCAACCCCACGAACACTTCCAGTTTCCAGAAGAAGTATTACCCCGTGGAAATGCACTTTAGTTATTGGTTATTGGTCATTAGTCATTAGTCATTAGTCATTTGTCATTAGTTATTAGTTATTAGGACTTACGCACATTCTACGAATTCTTGACGTTATTGGCGTCTTGGCGGTTCGATCAATTAAGGTTTTTGGCGATTTTTGCGTAAGTCCTGATTATTTACAAATAACAACTGACAACTGACAAAGCGCAAAGTCTGAGCGTCGGCTGACGGCGTTCGCGGAGCGTCTCTGAAAGAGACTCAGAACTTTGGAAGTGAGGACAAATGATAAATGACAAATGACAAAGGACAAAGGACAAATGACAAAGGACAAAAGTCAAAGGACAAATAAAAATGGAAACCTCTTTAGGTCGTTCTTCAACTAAACCGAAAATCAGTGCCCCAGCAGCAGAAGGTCGTGACCAAGCATCTACCGGATATGCTTGGTGGGCTGGTAATGCCCGTTTTATTAACTTGTCTGGTAAGTTTTTAGGCGCACACGTTGCCCATGCAGGCATAGTGGCTTTTTGGGCGGGAGCAATGTTGTTGTTTGAAGTCTCTCACTATGTCCCAGACAAGCCGATGTATGACCAGGGCTTAATTTTGATGCCGCACATCGCTACATTGGGTATTGGTGTGGGACAGGGGGGAGTAATTACAAGTGTCTTCCCATTTTTTGCGATCGCTGTGACGCATTTGATTGGCTCTGCCGTTTTGGGTATTGGTGGTCTATATCATGCACTCAGAGGCCCCGAAAGGCTAGCTGGTTTTTTTAATTTCGATTGGACTGATAAGGACAAAATTTCTAGCATCTTGGGCTATCACCTAATCGCCTTGGGTGTGGCAGCGTTCTTACTTGTCGGCAAAGCCACCCTTTGGGGCGGCATATATGACACTTGGGCACCGGGCGGCGGTGATGTCCGCCTTGTCACCCAGCCAACTCTCGACCCCCGCATCATCTTTGGTTATTTGTTAAGAGGAATTACAGGTGGTGCAGGTAATATTGCTGGCGTTAATAACCTAGAGGATTTGGTTGGCGGTCACATTTGGATGGGTAGTCTTCTAATTTTGGGTGGTATTTGGCACGTTGTCACCAAGCCCTTTAAGTGGACTCACGGCATTTTTACCTGGTCGGGTGAAGCTTACCTTTCACAAAGCTTAGGTAACGTTGCTGGGCAAGCTTTAATTGCCTCCATGTTTATTTGGTTTAATAACACTGCCTATCCCAGTGAATTCTACGGACCTTCAGGCCCAGAAGCATCGCAAGCCCAAGCCTTGACCTTCTTAGTGCGTGACCAAAAATTGGGGGCGAACGTCGCTTCGGCTCAAGGCCCCACAGGCTTAGGTAAATATTTAATGCGATCGCCTACAGGAGAAATCATCTTCGGTGGTGAAACAATGCGCTTCTGGGATACTAGGGCGCCTTGGCTAGAACCATTGCGCGGTGTCAACGGACTAGACATCGATAAGATTCAGCATGACATTCAACCCTGGCAAATTCGCCGCGCAGCCGAGTACATGACTCATGCACCTTTAGGTTCTCTGAACTCAGTAGGCGGTGTATCGACCGAAATAAATGCTTTTAACTTCGTATCACCACGTACCTGGCTAGCTTCTGCACACTTTATCTTTGCTTTCTTGTTCTTAGTTGGTCATCTTTGGCACGCTGGACGCGCCCGCGCCGCCGCCGCCGGTTTTGAAAGAGGTTTGGAGCGTGAAGACGAGCCAGTTAGGTCTATGAATCCACTGGATTAGGTATTTGGGACTGGGGAAGAAGCAGGGGGAGATGAGGGAGATGAGGAAGATGAGGGAGACAAGGAGAATAACCAATGTCCAATGCCCAATGCCCAATGCCCAATGCGTCATGTCTAAATTAGATTTTCAGAAAATTATTGCTCCCATAGTTGGGAATATTGCGATCGCCTTTTTTTCTGTGCTTGTAATGTTGTTGAAAACCTTTTTTCCCAAATCCATATCAGGCACATACCTGCAACTGTTTTTCTAAAAGTTAAGAGCCATAAATTCAAAACTCCTAACTCTTGTACAGACGCGACTAATCGTCTTGTACAGACGCGATTAATCGCGTCTCTCCTAACTTTTTATAAGGAGCATAACAAATGGGATTACCTTGGTATCGCGTCCATACAGTGGTCTTGAATGACCCAGGACGATTGCTAGCAGTACACTTAATGCACAATGCCCTTTGTGCGGGCTTTGCCGGTTCCATGCTTTTGTATGAACTGGCTCTATACGACCCCAGCGATCCAGTACTCAATCCCATGTGGCGACAGGGGTGTTTCTTAATGCCTTTTGTGGCGCGTTTGGGGGTGACAAATTCCTGGCAAGGCTGGAGCATTACAGGTGAAAACTTTGTCGATCCGGGTTTTTGGACATTTGAAACTGTAGCGATCGCTCACATCATATTTTCCGGTTTGCAATTCCTATCTGCTTGCTGGCACTGGGTATACTGGGATGTCGCCACATTCTTTGACCCCGAAACCGATAAACCAGTTTTAGATTTGCCTAAGATTTTTGGTGTTCATCTATTATTAGCTGGTTTACTCTGCTTTGGTTTTGGTGCTTTCCATTTAACCGGCATTTTTGGGCCGGGTATGTGGGTTTCCGACCCCTACGGTTTAACAGGGCATATGCAACCTGTCGCCCCGGTGTGGGGGCCAGAGGGCTTTAATCCTTTTAATCCGGGTGGGGTTGTCGCTCACCACATTGCCGCAGGGGTTGTAGGCATTATCGGTGGGCTGTTCCATTTAGCTGTTCGACCGTCGGAGGTGCTGTATCGGGCACTACGGATGGGAAATATTGAAACGGCTCTCGCCAGTGGGCTGGCAACTTTCTTTTTCGCAGCTTTTGTAGCTACTGGTACTATGTGGTACGGCAGTGCTACCACACCTATAGAATTGTGGGGGCCAACTCGCTACCAGTGGGATCAAGACTACTTTAAACAAGAGATTGACAGGCGGGTTCAAGTTGGCTTAAATGAAGGTAAAACTCCTTCAGAAGCTTGGTCAGCCATTCCCACAAAGCTGGCTTTCTACGATTACATTGGCAATGATCCTGCCAAAGGCGGTCTGTTCAGAGTTGGTCGAATGGTGGATGGCGATGGGTTAGCTATAGATTGGCTCGGTCATCCAGTATTTAAAGACAGTGAAAATCGGGAATTAACGGTACGAAGAATGCCGGCTTTCTTTGAAAATTTCCCTGTTGTCCTAACAGATAAAGATGATATTGTCCGCGCCGATATTCCCTTCCGGCGAGCAGAATCAAAATTTAGCTTCGAGCAATCTGGGGTTACAGTCAGCTTTTTGGGTGGGAGACTGGATGGTCAAACCTTTACAGATCCCTTCAATGTCAAGCAATATGCCCGCAAAGCTCAACTCGGTGAAGTTTTTGAATTTGACCGCCAGAGATACAACTCTGATGGGGTTTTCCGAACGAGTAACCGGGGCTTCTTTGCCTTTTTCCATGCTTGTTTTGCCCTAGTGTGGTTTTTCGGACACATTTGGCATGGTTCTCGCACCATATACCGGGATGTCTTTGCTGGAATTGACGCAGACTTGGAAGAACAAGTCGAGTTTGGTGTCTTCCAGAAAGTAGGAGATTTAAGCACACGCAAGAAGGAGAAGGCTTTAGCTTCAACTTCAACTTCAACTTCAACTCAGGAACCATCTGTTTAAGAACTTCCAAATAAAACAGTTGACTGTTGATTGCTGACAGTTAACAGTCAACTTCATACTTCATCCTTTCAAGCAATCCATGCCATGCAACAACAAAAGTTTAAATCCAAAAAAATCGCACCTTTGCAATACTTTTTCAGGAACTTAAATTCTGAAGCAGGTAAAGTTGCTCCTGGCTGGGGAACCACACCATTCATGGCTGTTTTAATGCTATTGTTTTTCGTTTTCTTGTTAATCATTCTCCAGATTTCCAATTCTTCAATCTTGCTTGAGGGAATCAATATAGATTGGTCGAATTGAAGGATGAAGTATGAATTATGAAATTATGCTCATCATTCATCCTTTACACTTCATACTTTATTTATCGAATTCAGCTAACCATTAACAATTGTGAGGTATTTTCATGCAACATATCTTTCTTGCCTATGGCGAGGGACAATTCGCTTCAACGGGAACGGGAGTGTTTTTTGGTTTATTAGTAGCTGTATCATTTGGCGTGCTTTTGATCACATATGCAGCAAATACCTATCCGGCAAATCGTAATTAATATCATCTCTAGGAGCAAACAAAATTATGAAACGAATATTTACTTTGGTTTTGGTAATTATTCTCTGGCTTGGTATTATCACCTCAGCTTTAGCGGAGAATACTACATTAGTTCCTTGTGCCCAATCATCTGCATTTGTAGAACGAGTGCAAAATGCCCCTGATAGTTATTACACAACAAAGCCATTAAAGGCTTATTCTCAGTTACTTTGTGGCGAGGATGGTTTACCTCATTTAGTTCTTGACCGCCTCAGCCTTGCCTTAGACGTGCTGATTCCCATAGTGATATTTCTCTACATTGCCGGTTGGATTGGCTGGACTGGTCGTTCCTATTTGCGGGCAATTCAAAAACTTGGTTCCCCAGAAGAAAAAGAAGTATTTATCGATCTGCCACTGTTCGTCAAATGTATGATCCTGGCTTTTCTTTGGCCGGCATCAGCACTTCAAGAGTTTCTCAGTGGTGACTTAGTTGCTAAGGATGAAGAAATTCCGATTTCAATTCGCTAAAGGCTATTGACAGGTGATAGTTTTTGATTAACTATCACCTGTCAATAAACCCCAGAAAAAATGACATTTTGTCAAGGCAAACTTAGTTGATTTAGGAGAAAAATATGGAGCCACGTTATTTGTTAAAATCTCTCACACTGCTTCCTGTAGTTGCTACCTTAGCAGTGATTATTTTAGCAGTAATTTTCATTGAATTAAATTACATTTTTCCTGGGTTACAATATGGAACTTTTTTCCATCCTCTACCGTAACTCTGTTGAGTTTTGCTAATAATTTTTCAACCCATTATTAGGGAATACCAAAAAATAAATTATCCATTCATTGTAGGGGACGTTAGATCAACATGATGCCGTACTTGACGCTAACACACCCTACAAAATTGGATATTTTTTTAATTGGAAGTCCCTTAAACAATTGGGACGGATGGAGATTGAACATTGCTTTCTTAGCTGTGTTGAGGATCAAAATATTTAAGGGGAAACATGATTAGAAGAATAATTGGCGTTGTCTTAGCTACTGTTTTGCTGACGTTCCAGTTTATTGTCGATAGCGCGATGGCAGTGGAGTTGGATGCCGCAATCCGAACAGTGCCATTAAATAATCAGGGTGATACCGTTGTACTCAAACTGAAACAAATCAAAGAAGGTAAACGTTTATTTAATTACGCTTGTGCCCAATGTCATGCTGGGGGAGTTACCAAGACAAACCAGAACGTGGGACTCGAATCAGAATCTCTGGCACTGGCAACACCAAACCGTAATAACATTCAAGGATTGGTGGAATACATGAAAAATCCCACTACTTACGACGGGGAAGAGGAGATTTCAGAAATACATCCCAGTATTAAAAGCGCAGATATTTTCACAGAAATGAGAAATCTGACGGATGATGACTTGGTAGCTGTCGCTGGTCATATTCTCTTGCAACCGAAAGTTATTGGGGATAAATGGGGAGGAGGTAAAATTTATTATTAATGCGAGGAGAAAAGCGTCATTGTGAACGCGAGCGCTTCTCGGAGAGAGGAACGAAGCAATCCCAGCCTATGCCCCATTCCCCATACCCAAAAACTCCATCCCTTGAGTGGGTGGAGTTTTTTATTACAGAATTCACCTAAAAACTCGGATGCACCCGCTAATGACTTGATTGCTGAAATCAATCTAAAATCCAAAATCCAAAATTGTTTGACTACAACTAAGGCACAATCAGCACTGGGCAAGGGGAAAGGTTAATCACACGAGTCGTAACACTATCACTTACTCCCTCTTCAGTCAAGCCTAGCCCCCGACAGCCCATAATAATTAAATCTGCCCCGATCTCATCAGCGACATCGCAGATCGTAAAAGCTGGTTTGCCTTGCCTTTCCAGGGTTTCGGATTTAATTCCTTGCCCAGAAAATAAAGATTGGGCATTTTCTAGCAGTTTGGCAACTACCTCTGGTGACACCATCGGATCTGCACTAGGCGCGTCTTTTGGTGGTTCTTCTACCACAGACAGCAGCACCAAGCGACTGCTGTACTTTTTGACTACGTTGGTAACAACGTCAGCAGCTTCCCGCGTTTCCCGGCTTTGATCAATAGGAAATAGTACTGTCTTAAATATATCTGTCACTTGGGTACCCCTGACTCCGGTAAAATCTTGATGGTTCTACTTTCAAAACAATAACAAAAAGGCAATTAGGAGAGTTTGGTGTGTCCAAAAAAAGTTTAGCAAGTTTATCTTCGGCTGATATCTCTGGGAAACGTGCCTTGGTGCGGGTTGACTTTAATGTGCCTGTGGACGATCAAGGCAACATTACCGACGATACTCGGATTCGCGCAGCTTTACCAACCATCAGAGATTTGACGCAGAAGGGTGCTAAGGTCATTCTAGCAAGCCATTTTGGGCGTCCCAAGGGTGTGGATGACAAATTACGCCTAACTCCCGTTGCCAAGCGTCTGTCGGAGTTACTGGGGCAAGAAGTCATTAAAACTGATGACTCCATTGGTGATGAAGTTGCAGCTAAAGTTGGCGCGTTGCAAAATGGCCAAGTGCTGTTATTGGAAAATGTTCGTTTTTACAAAGAAGAGGAGAAAAACGACCCAGAATTTGCAAAAAAATTGGCAGCTAATGCTGATTTTTATGTAAATGATGCTTTTGGTACTGCACACCGCGCCCATGCTTCTACTGAAGGTGTGACTAAATTCCTCAGTCCTTCTGTGGCTGGATATTTGGTTGAGAAGGAATTGCAATATCTGCAAAACGCCATTGAAAATCCCCAACGTCCTTTGGCGGCAATTATTGGCGGTTCCAAAGTTTCCAGTAAAATTGGGGTGATTGAAACGTTGCTGGAGAAGTGCGACAAGCTGATCATCGGCGGTGGAATGATTTTCACATTCTACAAAGCCCGTGGTTTGAGTGTTGGTAAGTCGCTGGTGGAAGAAGACAAGCTGGAACTAGCGAAGTCTTTGGAAGCTAAAGCGAAAGAACGGGGCGTTGCTTTATTGCTTCCCACAGATGTGGTAGTAGCAGATAACTTTGCCCCAGATGCCAATTCTCAAACCGTTAGCATTGAGAATATCCCAGATGGTTGGATGGGTTTGGATATTGGCCCAGACTCAGTAAAACTTTTCCAAGACGCGCTTGCAGATACCAAAACGGTAATTTGGAACGGCCCGATGGGTGTGTTTGAGTTTGATAAGTTTGCCGCAGGTACGGAAGCGATCGCTCATACCCTCGCTGAAATTAGCAAAACTGGCACAACCACCATTATCGGCGGCGGTGACTCAGTAGCGGCTGTGGAAAAGGTTGGTTTAGCTGACCAAATGAGCCACATTTCCACAGGCGGCGGCGCTAGCTTGGAGTTACTTGAAGGTAAGGTGTTGCCTGGAATTGCAGCTTTAGATGATGCTTAAGAAAATTAGCTCTTAAGCTATTGTTAATATCAGCTAATTGATTGCAAATTTAGTAGGGGCACAGTACACTGTGCCCTTGCTATTTTTGTTAATATTTCTGCAACCACGCGACCAAATTTATGGAAGTAATTTTTTAATGGCAAGAATTGAAGAAATTTCAGTCAAAAACTATAGAGTTCTCCAAAATATCACCTTAAAAGATATCAAACCTTTTTCCGTTTTCCTTGGGCCTAATGGTAGTGGCAAGACTACTTTTTTTGATGTGATCGGTTTTCTTTCAGATTGCCTTACTACTAATGTTCGCAAAGCGTTAGAAAAGCGAGGAAGATTTCAAGAAGTCATCTCCCGTGATTGTCAAGGTCAAGAAATTGAAATTGTAATTAAGTATCGTGAAGATAATCAATCTCCTAAAATCACCTATACAGTTGCTATTGCTTTACAAAATGGAGCGCCAATTGTTTCAAGAGAAACTCTCAAATGGAAGCGCGGTTCTCATGGAAAACCATTTGATTTTCTTAAGTTTGAAAATGGTATAGGTGAAGTAATTAGTGGTGAAAATCCCGAAATTAATGACAAAAGAATTCACTATCAAATGGATGACCCCAGTTCCCTGGCTATTAAAACTATAGGTCAATTATCAGATAACCAACGTATTGCTAGTTTGCGCCGTTTTATTGAGGGATGGTTTCTCTCTTTTTTCATACCAGATCAAGCTCGTCAGCTAGCAACTGCTGGTGCAATGGAACATCTCTCTCGTGAAGGAGACAATATTGCCAATGTGGTTCAATACCTTGCTGATGAACATCAAGAAACTTTATCCAAAATTTTGAAGTTACTAGCTAGCCGTGTTCCCCAGTTAGAAAAAGTGGAGTCGGAGCAAACAATTGATGGCAGACTGGCTCTTTTATTTAAAGATGCACCTTTTAGTAGACCATTTCTAGCAAGGTTTACCTCAGACGGTACACTAAAATTACTAGCATATTTGATATTATTAAATGACCCTAATCCTCCTGAGTTACTTTGCATTGAAGAGCCAGAGAATGGACTGCACAATCGACTTCTTGATTCTCTAAGTGAGGAAGCTCAGGCTTACTCGCAACGCGCACAAGTATTTGTTTCTACGCACTCCCCATTTTTTGTTAACACAATAAAAGATGCTAGACAACTCTGGATTTTTCAACGTGATGATAAGGGTTATGCAACTGTTATAAGGACTGACCAAATACCTGAAGCTAAATATTTTATAGAATCCCAAGCAGGTTTAGGTGATCTTTGGTCTGAGGGATATCTTAGAGGATTCCCTTCTTAGTAATATCAATCATGCATATAGAATTTTTAGTAGAAGAATATTCCACTGAAGTTACTTTAAATTTGATTGTACCCAAAATCATCGGTAATATTCATACATTTAAAATCCATAATTTTCAAAATAAAGATAGACTCTTAAAGAAATTACCTGAACGTATGCAAGTATATTCTAAATTTATACCTGATGACTGGCGAATCGTGATTGTAGTAGATCAAGATAGAGAGAATTGCCAAGAATTAAAAAATAAACTCTGTAAGGCTAGTAGTATAGTAACCAGAGAAAAAGGAAATATTGTTCTCCATAGAATTGCTGTGGAAGAACTGGAGTCATGGTTTCTGGGTGATGTACAAGCAATACGGGTTGAATATGAAAGGATTCCTGCTTCTTTGTCGCAAAAAACTAAATTTCGTAATCCAGATGCTATCACTGGAGGTACATGGGAGCAACTAGATCGAATTTTGAAACGATATGGCTATGAGACAGGGTTACAAAAAATCGACTTTGCTGAGAAAGTTTCTCCCCACATGGATGTAGAAAACAACCTCTCAAGAAGTTTTCAGATTTTTCGAGATGGACTAAGAAGTATCATCAAATAAAATTTATTAATCAGGTACTTGCTTACGCTAACTTACACAAACTTGGAAAAAATTGTGGAAACTAAATGGCTGAAATGGGCGCAAAAGTTACAAGCGATCGCTCAAAATGGTCTAACCTATTCTGAGGGTATTTTTGACATCGAACGTTACAAACAATTGCGGGCGTAGATGCGTTCGCGGAGCGTCTCGCAGAGAAGCAGCTTGTCGTCAGACATCGCTATAGAAATGATCACCACTTACTCAAATGTAGAACACAGCTATATCCTCGATTTGATTAATGGATCATGGGTTCCCTAAAATACAGCTAGAGCTTGGACGAATTGCAGAGGAAATTGAACTTGTGGGTGATGACATCAAAACAATAATACTACCTATAATCTGTAAAGATATTAACAAAAAAATACTATAGTAAATTATTTTTAAATCTTTATTAATGATTTGAAAATAGCGCTCTACAAAGGAAGAATAACCTGCAATTCCTACAGAACCAAAGCTTCCAATAATCAATAATCTCATCAATAACTCAATGGAAGAGGTAAACGGCGATCGCTCCTGATTCCAACACGGTATAAAATTATCTTTTCCAATTCCAAAATTTCCGAACACAGAGTTAAATAGTACTGGTTGCACAACCATTAATTGTTGACTTATTTCGTGGGGATATTTGACTAAAGAGTTACTATATTGACCTCCAATTAATGTACTCGCCATTGACTCTCCAGATAGCACAAGTACAGCAGCAATGCTCAAGGCAATGCTAGTAACAGCAACCAGAAGTTTTTGCTTGATTTTCATTTAAATTTTCCTTTGCCTTTGCCTAAAAGTCGCTGTTTACATCCCCAATCCTGACCGGATAAATAAATCAGCAATGCTACTAAGTCCTATCCCAAAACCCGGAATTATAAATAGAAGCATCATGGCAAAGAGTCCGAATTGGGTATATTGCAGTGGCTTTAGCTGAGGAAAAATCTCACTGAATACATGAAAGCCATCAAGTGGTGGAATTGGCAAGAGATTAAACAGAAACAACATCAAATTAATCCGAGCCGCTAGGTAAAGAAATTCGACACTGAAGACTTCTGAAAGACTAGGTTTAAAGAAAAGTTTGAGCAGCAGAATAAATAGAATGCCTAAAGCCAGATTCGACAATGGCCCTGCTGCTGATACCAAAATTTTGCCTAGCTTGCCAGAGCGAAATTTAGATGGGTTGACGGGCATTTGTCCCCAAGCTATACCCATGAGACAAAGAAAGATCAGGGATTCTTTGCCCATGTGAACTACAGGATTAAGCGTCAGATGACCAGTTTGTTGTGGAGTGTTATCTCCCTGACTCATCGCAGCCCAGCCGTGAGCAAGTTCATGCAAAGTGATGGAAAATATGACAATTACAACGATTCTGAAAAAATGAATCGGCTCTGTGATGAGTGTTTGGATAAACATACTTTACTAAATTTTGATAATGCCCTATCTGTGTAATATTAAGTTGTTGATACAAATATTACTAGAACATTTACTTAATGCGCTACGGTAATTTTTGGTATATTATTATAAATAAAAATCTACTACTTTTATTAATTAATCTCAGTTATTTATACTAGTTTAAAAAGATTTCATAACACTTTAAGGGTTTTAAAACCTGGTGGTAAGTACGTATTTATTTTAATTTTCAGTATATAAAAATTAAATAATCTTAAATGAGAGTTTAATACTGTAGTATAATAAAGCACGTTTTATTTTAATAAAATCACAAATCGCTTTATTTGTGTCTAACTGCATTTATAGTTTCATGTTTCTCTGACTCAAAACAGAGCCGCTATTGTCTTGTTATTTTGGTATATGACTAAGCATAAGTTAATTTTATTACCTGAAATAGCAATAGATTTACTAATAATCTTTAAGAAAATTACGCATAAATCAACTTCAATGAGACAATCTGACCTAATCTTCTCAACCTAAAGGAAGACATGAGCGATCGCACAAAGGCTCTCCAGGCTCTCGCGGCTGAACGTTGGCGGGTATCCCTGATTCTCACTGGAGCCATGATGTTTATTTACTTTGGCTTTATCCTATTAATCGCGTTCAATAAGCCCCTGCTGGGGTCATTAGTAGTTCCTGGCCTCAGCCTGGGAATTTTATTAGGGGCGCTGGTAATTGTCTCAGCATGGGTATTAATTTTTATCTACGTGCGTTGGGCAAATAGTAGTTACGATGACCAAATCGCAAGGTTGACACGTAAGTGAAGAGTGGGCATGGGGCATGGGGATGAGGGGGATGAGGGAGATGAGGGAGTAGGGAAAAAGAGCATTGATTTATTTACCAATGCCCAATGCCCAATGCCCAATGCCCAATAGCTATTAGCAATTTCTAGTCCAAATTTCCAAATACTAAACCAAAAAAGCATGAATAGTATGTGGTTTGATCTGCCGCTAGCGGCGGATATTACCAGTCTTGGTAAGTTTAACCCGTTAGCGATCGCTTTCTTTTTTCTGTTTGTTGCCAGTTCTTTAGGCATTACCTTTTGGGCGGCAAAACTCACCAAAAATACAGCACAATTTTATACAGCTGGCGGTAAGATTAGCGGTTTTCAAAATGGGCTGGCCTTGGCGGGAGACTTCATGAGTGCAGCTAGCTTTTTAGGTATCGCTGGACTGGTAGCACTCAACGGCTTTGACGGCTTAATTTATTCTATCGGCTTCCTGGTGGGCTGGCCGATTGTCATGTTCCTAATTGCCGAACCACTACGCAACTTAGGTAAATACACCTTTGCAGATGTAGTAGCTTTTCGCTTGCAGCAAAAACCTGTACGCATCGCATCTGCCATTGGAACGCTAGTAGTGATTAGCTTTTACTTAATTGCCCAGATGGTAGGCGCTGGTGAGCTAATCAAACTATTGTTTGGCTTTGATTATGAATTAGCTGTGGTCATCGTCGGTTGCGTGATGATGGCTTATGTGATTTTTGGCGGGATGATTGCTACCACTTGGGTACAAATTATCAAAGCAGTTTTGTTGCTCGGCGGAACGATCTTATTAGCTATCTTGGTACTAGCACGATTTGGCTTTAACCCGATCGCTCTTTTCGCGGCTGCATCAGAAAAGTATACAGGTGTATTAGCTCCGGGCAAACTGGTTTCTGAACCCTTGGATGCTATCTCTTTGGGGATGTCCTTGATGTTCGGCACTGCTGGATTACCCCACATCCTGATGCGTTTCTACACAGTACCCGATGCCAAAGCCGCGCGGCTCTCTGTTACATACGCCACAGCGATTATTGGCGTTTTTTATCTCCTTACCTTCATTCTGGGCTTTGGAGCGATGGTGCTAGTAGGTCAAGATGCCATCAAGCAAATTGGTACTGGTGGTAATATGGCTGCGCCGATGTTAGCAGAATTTCTCGGTGGTGATGCTTTCTTAGGCTTTATTTCGGCTGTTTCCTTTGCAACTATTTTGGCGGTAGTGGCGGGGTTGACGCTCTCAGGTGCGGCTGCATTGTCCCACGATTTATGGGTAAATGTGGTGCGTTCAGGTCATGCCGACGAGTCAGAACAGCTGAAAGTGGCTCGTGGTGCGACAATGCTTTTGGGGTTAGTGGCGATATTGCTGGGTATTTTGTTTAAAGGGCAAAACGTGGCTTATATGGTAGGTTTAGCATTTGCGATCGCAGCTAGTGCAAACTTCCCAGCGTTGCTCTTATCAATGCTTTGGCGACGCTTCACCACCAACGGTGCGGTTGCAAGTATGTTAGTAGGTACTGTCTCCTCTTTAGTGCTGATTTATTTGTCACCTACTATTCAAGTAACGATTCTCAAGCACGCTTCTGCACCTTTTCCGCTAAAAAATCCGGGATTAATTAGTATACCACTGGCGTTTATTGTGGCGATCGTCGTTTCACTATTGAGTACTGAACAGGAGGCACTAGAAAAATTTGCGGAAGTTGAGGATCGCATTCACATGGGTTCTGGGATGTGATTTTGTTAACGCACAAACAAGTGTAAATTTAAGCCCCAGCGAATGGAATAGAGCCTCCGGCACGCTGACGCGAACGCGGCTACACAAACAAAGTCCACCTTTCCTACGGAACGCCAAGGGCGAACGTGGACTAAGGAAAAATTGAGGTTTTTAACCCACGGAGGTGGGTAAAGCCTCGTGTAGACGCGGTTTCTAACCGCCCTTTTCCTACACAAACTTGATGTTGGGTTCCACTTCGTTCTACCCAACCTACGAATAATTAAATTCCATACCCTTTTTGTGGTGTTCTGTACTAAGAGAAAATTAAGATTTTTTAACCCACGGAGGTGGGTAAAGCCTCGTGTAGACGCGGTTTCTAACCGCCCTTTTCATGTTGGCTATGCTTTTACCTACTGTCCAAGTTCTTTGATGTTATTCATCACTTGTTGGTATAAGTCGTTGCTACCTTGACTTTGAAAAATGTTTGCTGCTTTTTCCAAGTCCTTAAGCGCCCCCTGTTTGTCTCCATTGGTGGCGCGGGCATTTCCCCGGTTATTGTAGGCAGGGGCAAAGTTAGGATTGAGGCGAATGGCTTCATTGTAATCTGCGATCGCACCCTGGGGATCTCCATTGGCAGCACGAGCATTTCCCCGATTATTATAAGCGATCGCATATTTGGGGTTGAGGAGAATCGCTTGGTCAAGATCATCTATTGCCCCTTTTTTGTCTCCATTGGTGGCGCGGGCATTTCCCCGATTATTGTAGGCTTCGGCATAGTTGGGATTAAGGCGAATCGCTTCACTGTAATCTTTGACTGCTTCTCTGTTGCTTCCCAATGAAGCGCGGGCATTTCCCAAGTTATTATAGGCTTCAGCGTCGTTAGGATTGATGCGAAGTGCTTGATTGTAATCTGCGATCGCTTTGTCCTTGTCTCCCAAATCAAAGTAGACTAATCCGCGGCCATTGTAGGCAGCGCCATATTGAGAATTTTGATCAATTGCCTTACTATAGGAAGCGATCGCGGCTTGCAAGTCGCCGTTTAAATGCTGATCCTTTCCCTGAATATAGAATTTCCCACCAATAGAAGTTGTAGCTGAACGACGGCTACCGGGACTAACTCCGATTTCTGTCACCAATACATTGTCATTCTTACTACAAGAAACACTGCTAATTGCAGTCAATGTAGTAAAAATAGCTATGGTAAATAAAGTATTTACCCTTTTTCGCTTTTGCCCAAATAAACGCCGTCTCATAAGTTAATATAAACTGCCATAACGCCTGAAAGAAATTACTAGCAAAATCTAGATTTTAATTCTTTAACTCAATAATTATTCTAACTTTTCATCCAAGTGTAAAGTGAATTGACAAATTTATCTGATATCCAATAGCTTTATTTAATGGTTATTTGTCAAAGCAATTATGAACTACAAAGTATAAAACTTGCTGTATAAATTCTGATATTTGTAGCCTGATGAACAATTTACTTAACTAAGTTGGCGCGAAAAAAACCAAGTATGCTACGAAACGTAAATAGGCTTAAAGCCCTTACTAATAACCAATGACAAATGACAAATGACCAATGACAAATGACAAATGACAAATGACCAATGACAAATGACAGCCTTCACAAGTTAGCTTTAATTGCGCCGACCTACTTATCCTCAGTTTCACTCTCTTGAATTTTGGAATTTAGCCGCCAATAAGTAGTTTTGTCAATATCTACAGACAGATGTTCTAGATTTTGCCCTAAATCTTTTTGGAGTTTCTGAGTTAGTGTGATCGGAAAATCTAAATTAATACCTTGAGTTTGTGCTAGACTTGCCAATTCTGTAAATGTAGCTTTGATTGTAGTCCGCTCATAACTAGTCAGCTTATAATCAGAAGTTTCCGATATATTCTGAGCTTGCATAGCTTTTTTCATGCGTTCTTGTAAATGGTCAAATTCGGAATTCAATAACTTCCATTGCTGCTCAATTTGCGAGTATCTGGTACTTAGTGATATTAAGTCCTCCGTTGTAGAATCGGGGCTGGCTTGGGCTTGTAATCCTAACAAATTTAAGTGGATTTGAGCAAGATAAATACAATCTAGGTAAGCATACTCTATCTGTTCTTCAGTTAGGGGACGTTTTCCCCAATCGCCTTTTTGTTCTTGTTTGTCGATATTGTTAAAGCTACAAAGTGCTGTAGCTATGGTTTTGAGTTGGTAATTGGGTAATGGTAAAAGATAGTAGGGAATTTTTTTGGCCATTTCCAAAGTGCAGGTAATATTTTTAGCTTTCTTATTACCGAGAAGCTTTAGATCGTAACTGGCGTTATGAAAAACTTTTTCAATAGCAGAATTTATCATAATTTCATCAATAAATTCAGCTATCATGTTAGGCTGATCTAGGACATCTAAAAGGTAGACGCGATCGCCACTCATATCTTGAGGATTATCTAATACCTGAATCAGCGATAGTCGGGGATTACGACTTTTATAGTCAGCTACTTCTGTATCTATCCACAGCGTTTTAGCGTTGGTATATTCAGCAACAATGGCACGAATTTCGTCGGCGGAAGTAAGGTACGGCATTAGCTAATATTTCCTGATATTTAGGGCATTGTAAGCAAGCCATAGTTATCTAAAGTAACATTTTGTTGGTAACTTTGCAGGCAGAGGATTGCCAAAATGCTGAAGTTTTGAGTTGCGTAGGCGTAGCCCGTCGTAGACATCGCCAAACTGACTAAAATCTGATAACATCGAGTCACCACTGTAGGATGGCATAATCTACCATTGAAAGAGCTACTGTGCATCTACGTTAAATTCATCGAGAGCTACAGGCTGTATGCAGAGCCATCCTGGTTAGCAGCCGTCAGGAAAATTGAATTGGCATTTCTGAAAAATGGCTGCAAAATCTTAGCTTCAAGAAATCGTCCAAATTTCAATTTTCAGTAACCTGAGTGCAAGCTTTGGGTACATTTACTGCTTCACATTTAATTGTTTTTTAACATCTGCTCCTCACCGTGACACACACCTCAATTAATCGCTTCAAGTACTCAATTAGGAGATAGATAATGAAAAAGCTAATTTTATTGCTAGTTAGTGGCGTTTTGGTAGTTGGTACTTTTGGCTGTCAAGAGGCTCCTAAAACTGGTTCTGAAACTCCTAGCACTACTAATGAAGCTGCTCAAGCACCAGCAACACCAGCTTCGCAGATAAATCAAACTACTGCCAAAATTCCAGGAACAGAAACGACTCCTTTAGCAGCTAACACAGGCACTAAAGTTAAAATTGATTCTGAAAAAACAGCAGCAACAAAAGCCAAGGGCAACTTAAAAACCGAAGTTAGTAAAAAGTTGAACAAAGGCTTACCAGGCAATAAGTTACAAGTTGAAAACAAAGAGGGTGAAATTATCCTCAAAGGCACAGCAAGTTCTGTTGAAGAACTACAGAAAGCTGAAACCTTGGCTAAAGAAGTTCAAGGTGTGAAGACAGTGAAGGTGGAAGCAAAAGTTGAAGCTGTGAAAAAGCCATAAAAGAATAACTGAAGCTTTCAGTTAACCGTGGACTAGTTAAATCAGCTTACATCATCAGAAAATTTAAACAGGACTTACATCTGCGTAAGCCCTGTTTTTTTGCTTAAATAAGGGTGAGTTCATTAGTAGTCATACAAATTCTGTATGAAGATGCGCTAAATACAGCAGAATTCAGGAGTCAGAATTCAGAATTCAGAATTCAGAATTCAGGAGTCAGAATTCAGAAGTAAAACAGGCTTTATACCTAGCTTTGAGACTTAGCTTATGTACTTCATCAACTTGAAATCTGCTGTATTTAAGTACAAGAAAGAAAAACGAACCGCGAAGGACGCAAAGGACGCAAAGAAAGAAAGAAAGAAAGAAAGAAGTTAAAAGGGTTTGGCACAGCTTCACAAAGAAATGGTATCACACCCTAAAAAATAGTTATCATGGGTTTATTTATCTATCGGGAAGTGCTTGTTGGAGGATACCTTCTACAAACAGCGTCTTTGCATCGCAATAAGAATCAATATCATATCGAAAACGTTGTGCGAGTTGACGCTTAAGTTCTCCATAGACTAAAACTTGATCTGGGTTATTTCTGAGATAGTCCCGAAAAGCTAAGTGTCTGACTAAGGCTATGCTGTTTTGGGGACAGACATATAAATGATGGTTAATCCATATTCTACTTGTACCGTTACGTGGTACATTGCTGGCTTCACGAGCAAATGCCTCTCTGCCAAATATGCCTTTGTCACCCTCATGTTCGTAACCAAGCTCTTGAAGAAGACAAACTACTTTAAGAAGCAGCTCGTTTGATGCTATTACGACATCTAGATCAATAATTGGTTTGGCCGCAAGACCGGGTACTGAGGTACTATCAATATGCTCTATAGCTAAAGCTAAATTACCCAACTTATCTATGATGATAGTGCTGAGTTCTGAAAAAAAACGAGGCCATTCAGGGTTATAGTCTACAATCTCAACAATACGTTGTTTACTCATTATCTCTCGCCACTCATTCTGCATTTTCAATGCCGTTGTACCATTCACAATTTCGAGAGTATCATCACTTCTCCCCTGTCCACTTTGAGTTTAACCTGATAAAGAGGGGCAACATTTTCATCCAGCAGATATTTGAGAGTCATTTTCTTGTGCTTTTTTCATCGCTTCTTTTTCAGCTATCAGTTTCCTTAATTTGATTACAACTGGCAGATTGATTTGAGAACTTGCAGCAACTCAATTGAAGAGGTAGAGCGAGTTATATCTAGTTTTGGCAATAATTGATAAATTGGAGGATTTCCTTGCTGTAGATATACAAACTGGTAATCCATACCATTAGTAGTCACACCCCAAACTGATGTTTGATTTTTTAGACTTTTGTAGGCATAGGTGAGCAATTGCGGCAAACCTTCCAAAGCATTAAAACTACTATTTTTAGATTCAATCACTAGTATCAAAAAAGGCGTAGTTACTATTCTTTCTTGAGTCTTCATAACAGCTAAAATATCCATCCGTCCTTTGATATTCGTATCTTCATCTTCAACGGAGATGTCAGCAATATTTTCTTCTAAGGTAATCTTAATACTAGAATGATAAAAACCAGCTAATTTCATTAATGGTGCGAGAAATAGAAATTTTATTTGTCCTTCGGAGATTTTACCCTCTGAGTAGTATTCACGGAATATATTACGGATAACCTGTAATTGTTGCTGCTCAAATTCTGTGAGATTTTCTAACGATAGCAATGATGTAAATGAGTCATTTAAGTGTTCTGTCAATTTCAGAAGGCTTTGAACATCTTTCAGTCTGAGATTGCTTGCATCTAAAGTAGTAGTCATCAATTTACTCCTTTATAGCCTTATATAAAAATAACTATACAAGATTATAAGTATTATCGCTATTGAAGCAGTGATAAGTGAAGAATTTGGTTTTGATATTCGTTATCAAAAGATGCTTCAGCAATTAAAATTAATTCATTAACAGTCTGACCGATGGTTAATTTATCATTCAAAATAAAAATACCTGGTATATTACGCCCTTGCTCGATATGTTCAGCTAAATGTACAGGCATAGATTTGCGGTTATTTGTTACCAAAAGAAAGTTGTGTTCCTCACACCAGCATAATATTTCTGGATCTAATGTACTTTTAGGAGAAGTACCAGGATCACCAACTACCCAAACAACTAAATCGCGTTTTTGTCGTTTGAGTTGAACCTGATAAAGAGGGGCAACATTCTCATCCAGCAGATATTTGAGAGTCATTATCCTGTGTTTTTTTAATCGCTTCTTTTTCAGCTATCAGTTTCCTCAATTTGATTACAACTGGCGGCGGATTGCGTCGCTGTTCTTCCTGCATTCTATGACTCCACTCCAACCAATCAGCTATATAGGCGCTTACAGCTTCTTTATTGTGCAAGTAATAAAGAATAGTCGCGTAAACTTGTTCTAGTGTTAGTGATGTATAAGTGTTGGCAATTTCTTCTGGAGTTCGAGCGCGGTGGATAAAATCATAGAGTATGGTTTCAATTCCTACTCTTGTACCTTTGAGTCGAATATCGTCTGGACGCTGAAAGTCGAAATAATCTTCTAGTTGCATAATTTAGCTGATTATTATATCTAACCCTAAAATCATCTTACATAAGTAGGTCGGTGTGAATATTTATCGTTAGGACAAGGCAAAAGCGAGGAGGCATAAGGCAGGAGTAAAGAGGGTTGTAGCATAGTTAATTTTTCTTCACATAGTTCGGTTTTTCTGAGTCGTTCTACTTACTTGTAAAATACTCTTGCAATAAATGTCTATTTCAGCCTTCAGAGAATTTTTAATCTCGTTCATCGCATCCGCAAGGTACGCGGTTTTATTGTCTACTAATTCCTGAAATCTCTCATCATTGTTTACAGTGTTTACAGTACTGTTTACATCTATCCCTAGCGCGTCCAGCAAGACCCTTTTGGCGGTGGCGTTGAGTGAATCATCATCTACCGATTGCACACGCTCTAAAGCCTCTACAGCACTATCAGAAGGAAAGTGCGAGAGATTGGTCATGGCTCAAAATCTGTCTTTTCTCCGCTAGAGTGCGATCGCCGAAGTTTCACCAAAGCTATTTTTAAATACTCTGTTATGCAGAATGTCAAGACATATAAGCAATACTCACATCCTGCCCGAAAAAGTAGGGTGTTTTCTTATATGTGGTGAATGATAAGCAAAAGTAGTAATAAAAATTTGACTATATAATCAATGTTTATATTTGGATTACCAATAAGTAAACTGATCTATAGGTAACTTGCAGTAGACTTGCATCCCAGATGGCTAATTCCGCCCAAAGGTCAACCGTATCAAAAGCTTGTATTCCTGGAAACCTTTGATACCAACGCTTGCACAATTCTGGATGCAAGTTCACTGCGAGTAGAAGCGGGATGCAAGTAGGCTTTTTCGCTGTAATGTATGCCAGGAACCGGACTTGAACCGGTGACACGAGGATTTTCAGTCCCAAAGGAAAAAGATTCAATCTGCTGCAAACAGGCGTTTTATTATTTTTAATATCAAAATTTTGCCTAAACCTTGCCTAAACGACGTGACAAAAAGGGAATTATGCCCAAAAAGGCCGCAGCCCATAACCAAGGGGTTACAGACTGCTCAATTCGAGTACAAATCAAATTTGTACCCATTCTATTCTGGAAAATTCTAGTTTGCTAGAGTGAATCCCCATATGATAACGGAAGTTGAAGCGTTGCAAAAATCACAGGAACTGTGGAACCGCAAATGGCGAGTGTACGAAATTCACAGATACTTGCTCAATAATCAACTAGAGCGTTCTCTAGTGGATAAGGTTGTCTTAGAGGTTACTGGTGTAGATTTCTGTGGTGACAATTCTTACTCCTACTGAAGCTACCGTAAACTTTTAATTACCCTGAATCCCCAGAGACTAAAATTTGTCGTCGCGGATTTGAAACCCAGTTTTTCGGTGTAGGAAGCCAGCAATCTGAGTTATCCAGTTGGCAAGGCGAGTAAATTTGTGTTCAATTGCCTTGTCAAGACTATTCAAACGGTATATGTATATGTATTCTTTGTCGCCCGCGTATTGAGTCAAAAGTATGTCTAATTTGTTGTTTACACCGTCGATTTTATCGTTAATCTTTTCTTCAATTTTGGCTAGGCGATAAATCGCCCCCAAAACAGCAATTAGACCTGCTGCAA
>NZ_JBALBY010000024.1:0-3046 GCF_036919575.1 Nostoc sp.
GTTATGGATTTAGAAATTTTGAAAATTTTAGAGTTAGATGTTTATTAAATTGGCATTTTATTTATTAGTTTGGCATAATAAGTACTGAAGAGCCACTATTATTAGAACGCGCCCGCGAGTTAAGAAAACGACAAACACCAGCAGAGCAAATATTATGGGAATGTTTAAGAAATCGACGTTTATTAAATACAAAATTTCGCCGACAACATAATATTGGTAGATATATCGCTGATTTTTATTGTCACGAAAAGTTATTAATTATTGAGTTAGATGGTAGTATTCATGCAAATCAGCAAACTCAAGATTCTATCAGAGAAAACTGGTTAAAATCTAATCAGTTTATTGTAATCCGCTTTAGTAATGAGCAAATATTTGATGATATCGAGTTTGTTTTAGACGCAATTGCTCAAGCCCTCATCCCCTAGCCCCTTCTCCCTTGGGGAAAAGGGTAACTAGAATTTGGCAGGGTGGGTTATAAGTTTTCACCAATTAAATACCTTTTTTACAAAGCGATTTTCCCAATCCTTTTCATGTTCATATTCATCTAACCAAACCTCTAAATCAATTGCGTCTGTAAATTCCATAAAAGCTATTGCAAATCCTTCTAACTGTTGCAGATTCAATCCGCGAATGCGTTCGGATATTCCAGGTATTTCTTCCTCAAGTTCACTAATATCACAAAAACGACTACGAACTAAACAATTAAATAAATGATATACACCTGGATATAAAATATCTTCATCATTGACTGACTGTTGCATAAAATCTTCACTCAATAATTGATCGGATATTAATATAGTACGTTTTTACTATAAAATAAATAGTCTAGTGTTGTAAAAATATTAAGTAATTTAGATTTACTTTAATTTATATGAATACGGACTATATAAAAAGCCGGAGTTAAAAACTCCGACTTTATCACTTTATAGTTTATCAACACCTGAAATTAATTTCTTTCTTGTTCGTCTAACCAAGCTACTAAATCAGATACTTCTGAAAAGTCTAGTAATCCTTCTGCTAAATCATCTAGCTTTTCAACAGATAGCACTCTAATTCTATCAATCAATGATGAATCTATTTCGCCAAACCGTCTATTAAGCTGGCGTATAATTGTACGTTCTTCACCTTGCTTATCTCCTTTCTGCAAAATATCCTGATAAATTACAGATTCTTGCATAATTTCCTCTCCTAAAAATTGCTGAATTAAATCCTTCTCAAACTTCAAACCTGCTAATATTTCTGTGTAAGCGGCGATATTCTGCCGAGTTTCCCTATCTGAGATTCTAGCAACACTCTGGGCAACCTGCGATAATAACCTTTGGGGTGAATCTGTCTGTGTTAAAGGTGCTAACGGTAATAATGCAGGATTATCCAGAAATAACGCCGAATCTTGCTCCCACATTCTGACAACACGATAGCGGTGATGTGTCATTTCATTTACATATTCTTCGGTAAAAGCGATTTCGTTACTTGTCTCTTGTAAGAAAATCACTACTTGCGTTATTGGAACATCATACTGTCGCACTAACCTGACAAAGTAATCCAACATTCGTAAAGGAATGGGAGTTTCAGATTTTGCTCTTGTTTGAAATTCCAAATGCAAAATACGATTCTCTGTTTGTAAAAAAGTGACAGAATCGGCTCGAATTGGTTCGATGCTTAATTCAGTTTTTAATACTTTGATTTGTCGCGGTTCATGAGGTAGCAGCCAACGCGCAAAATCCGTTGGATATTTCTCTGCTAATATTTTACAAACGTTGTCAAAAGCCACTAATTTCACCCAAATGTATACTGATATAATAATTATAAACTTTGAGGGGAATGGGGAATGGGGAATTGGGGATGGATTAGTTGGTGCGGGATTTTAGATAAGCGTTGAGTTTTGGCGGTAATTCGTTAATGATTGGTTTGAGTTTCGCTATTTGTTCATCTGTCAAAAGCTGACGAGAATAAGCTAGTCTCAGCCAATTTATTGTTTCGTATAAAGAGCCTCTAGCTATTCTAATAAAACGCTTATTATCTTGGTAATTATAACGTCCTCTTCCTTCTGCAATATTCGCACAAACACTATCTGCTGAACGAATGATTTGTTTACCCATTGTCTCTTTAGCAAAATTATCCCATTGCTTGACAATGTGCCAAATTTCATTCGCTAACTTTTCTGATAACCTGTAAACTTCCAAATCTTCAAAATCCGGTCTTCCCATCCCCAAACACCCTTACCAAACTCCCATCTATTATTCCCATCCCCAATTCCCAATTCCCAATTCCCAATTCCCAATTCCCAATTCCCCATTCCCAATTCCCCATTGAGTATAATTTTGAATAACACTTAAAAAAACCTAATCATATCTACGTATAGATACCCATCTACCATGATCTTCGAGATTATCCACAAACCCACCTTCACCAATCAACTCTTAGCTATCCCTAAAGAGTATGTGGTGCAAATATTGGAGAAAAATTGCGCCTTAATCACCGTACCACCCGCGAAATTAACGAAGCTGCAATATCTTACTTGGCAAATTCGATTTTAGATCATGAGGGAATCGGAGAAATTTCCCATTCCCCATCCCCCATACTTCGACTGCACTCAGTACAAGTTCCCCATTCCCCAACTAGAGACTATATCCACAATGGCCCACCACCGGCTGTCCGTGCCGTAAATAATCCAGGGGATGAAGCAGAACTACTGGTACGATTTTGTAAAGGTGCTGCCCGTGAATTTCGGTTGGGTATTAACGCTTGTGCCGTAATTGTGCCGACAGAAAGTGCTGGTACAAAAATAGCTGGTCAACTTTCATACTTAGGTTTAGAAGCGCATTTCATGTCTAGCAAAGACTTGGACTTAAATAAACAAGGTGTTAAAGTTATTACGCTTAAAGCTGCGAAGGGGTTAGAATTTCCCATTGTAGCGATCGCAGGATTTTTGGATGCAACCTATCCAACAATCAGGGCAAACGCATCTTATTTACTAATAAAAACTAAGGAAGATTTAAAAATGACATAGATAATTGTAAAAATTGATGGGATGATAAATAAAATA
>NZ_JBALBY010000025.1:0-59445 GCF_036919575.1 Nostoc sp.
TCTTCTTGATAGTCTCAACTCCAGAAGTTAAAATCTATACCAAAAAACCACGCGCACTTTTTTAGCAATCGCCTGCTTTTAGTCTAAACTCCAGTTGTTATATCGGCGAACTCATTTGTTATTTGAGCGATGCCTACGGCAGGCTTTGCCAACGCATTTGTTATATCGGCGATGCCTACGGCAGGCTTTGCCAACGCATTTGTTATATCGGCGTGGACATAAGGGACTTCCAAATAAAAAAATACTCAACTATTTCTTGTGGGGTGGGCGACACGAGAGACCGTAGCCGAAGGCGGGCAAGATGCCCACCCCACAAGCTAAAATGTTGCAAAAAAATTGCTTTGTTGGGTGGAGCTTTGCGTAACCCAACATCCTGATAATCAGTTGGGTTACGCTCCGGTCTACCCAACCTACGTCTACGTCTAATCCACTATTTTAGCCTAGACAGTCTACTACGTACATTTCAAAAATCAAATACTAGTCCTATATGCTGGTCATACTTGTGTGTACACTGTAGAAGACTAAGGGGGAGAAATTTCGATTATCTAAGTATTTGTTAAGAAAAGTTATTAATTTTCACTACTCTTAGCAGAATAAAATTAGGCCAAAGCATTGAAGTGATTGCCAAAGCGATGACACAGCGATGACACAGCCTAAAATACCCATCACTACAATTACTATACAAACTAACCTTGATTCAAAAATTGCTGTTTCTGTGGGGATGGGAATTGCGTGGCTTGCCGCCGTAGGCATCGCTGCTTTTTGGGCAAATTGCGCTTTTGCTCAAATTACCCCCGATACCACTCTACCGAATAATTCCACCATCAAACTAGAAGGGAACACCAGAATTATTGAAGGCGGAACCAAAGTGGGTGGCAATCTGTTCCACAGTTTTAGCGAGTTTTCTATTCCTACTGGTGGCACTGCTTTTTTTAACAATGGTCTTGATATTCAGAACATTATCAGCCGAGTAACAGGTAGAGCGGTGTCTAATATTGATGGGTTAATCCAAACTAACGGCACCGCTAACCGCACCACTAACCTGTTTCTACTTAATCCCAATGGAATTATTTTTGGACCTAATGCCAGTTTAAATGTCGGTTCTTTTTTGGCAACAACGGTCGATGCGATCGTGTTTCCTAATGGTGCTCAATTTAGTGCAACTAATCCCGGTAAACCGAGTAGCTTACTGACGATAGTAGGCGATCCGAGTGGTTTCCTGGCTTCTCAGCGGCAACCTGGGAGCATTCAAACCTTCGGTAGTTCCCTCACAGTTCAGGGAAGGCAGAGTTTGGTCTTACTCGGCGGAAATCTCAGCTTCGATTCTGAAGGCAGTAGTCCAGACGGTACATCAAGCGTTTTAGGTACTGCTGACAATTATGAAGGGCAAGTTGAACTGGGGAGTATCGCTGGGGCTGGCATTGTCCAACTCTCCAGAATGCCAACACCGGATGGTAATCTTCTGAGCCTAAGTTTTCCAGATCAGTTGGCACGGGGAGATGTATCATTCAGGCACGGAAGTACAATCGGTGTTCTTGCTGAAAGTGGCGGCAATATCTCAATTTATGCACGAGATATCCGCATTTTGGAAGGCAGCAAACTTTTAGCTGGGATTGGGGGAGGGTTAAACGGAACGCAGGCAGGAGATATTAGGTTAAATGCAACGGGTGCAATTACCTTGAGCGGTCAATCCAGTGATGGGGAAAGGAGTCACCTTTCTAACACGGTGAGTACTCAGGCGAATTCTGTTGGCAATGCCGGAAACATTCTGATTACAGCCAGATCGTCGCTCTCGATCACCGATGGCGGCGAAATCAACACCAGCACCTTTGGGCAAGGCAATGCAGGCAATATTGCGATCGCCGCTCCAACGGTTTTCCTGGATACAGGGTTTCAGGGGGGTGGGATTTTCAGTGATGCGAACCCGGCTGTTAGTGGAGAAGGCGGGAGTATCTCTATTAAGACGAATACCCTTTCTCTCACGAACGGATCAACGCTAAATGTAGCTACCACTGGACAAGGAAATGCAGGCAATATTTTCATTGATACGCGATCGCTCTCGGTTACCGGAGGTGCTCAAATTGCTGCCAACACCACTAATGGATTGAATGCCGGGAATGTAGCGATCAATGCCAGGGATACGGTTAAGGTGGATGGGTTTGGAGTGGATCAAAATGGGCAAGTGATGCTTCGAGAAAATGGAGAACCTGCACTCAGTCAAATCATTAGTGGTGTAGACAGTGGCAGTGGGCAAGGGGGAGATATTCGCATCACCACCGGATCTCTATTCGTTACCAATGGTGGACAACTCACCGCCAACACCTTTGGGCAAGGGAATGCTGGAAACATTATCGTCAATGCCCGTGACTTTATTTCTCTCAGTGGAAGACTCAACCAAGGCTCCTTCCATGAGCCAAGCGCACTGCTTGCTAGAACTACAAATAGCGGACAGGGCGGCAACATCAACATCATCACTAGATCGCTCTCTGTTACCAATGGCGCTCAACTTGTTGCCTCAACTTTTGGACAGGGGAATGCGGGGAATATTCGCATCAATGCAAAAGATGCAGTAACTGTTTCTGGAACTAGTCAAGAAAGCGGAGATTCTAGTGGTTTATTTACATTTACTGATTCTACTTCCACTGGCATTGGTGGTGATATCACCGTAAACACCAATATGTTTCGCATATCAGACGGCGCTTTACTGGATGCAAACACCGCAAATAATCAAAAGGGTGGCGATATTACGGCAAATGCAAACGTCTTTGAAGCACTCAACGGTGGACAACTCACCACCGCTACCTCAAGCAATGGAGGTGCAGGTAAAATAACTGTCAACGCTGATGATAAGCTAACAATTAGTGGTATTGACCCTAGTTACAGCGATCGCATTACTAAATTTTCTGACAATGTGCTAAATATAGGCGCTAACAGTGGCTTATTTGTCAGTTCTACTAGTTCAGGAATCACAGGCGATATCGAAGTCAACTCACCCCAAATTACCTTAGATAACCAAGGCGAACTCAACGCTTCTTCTGCATCCGGTAACGGTGGTAATATTAATGTCAACAGCGACTTACTCTTACTCCGTCATGGCGCTCAAATTTCCACCACTGCCGGGAATGACGAATTCGGTGGCGATGGCGGTAACATCACCATCAATACCCCCTTCATTGTCGCCGTCCCCAACGAAAACAGCGATATCAGCGCTAACGCCTTCACTGGTATAGGTGGTAGAGTTGACATTACAACAGACGGGCTTTTCGGTATTGTCCCGCAAAAAAGCCCAACCGAAAAGAGCGACATTACAGCGAGTTCCCAATTGGGAGTGAGTGGTACAGTAACCATTAACACCCCTGACGTAGACCCTTCTCGCGGCTTAACTCAACTACCCTCTAACCTCGTAGATGCATCCCAACAAATCGCCCAAGGTTGCACTTCCAGAAGAGGAAAAAACGCCAGTCGTTTTATCGCCACAGGACGCGGTGGATTACCCCTTAGCCCCAACGAGCCTCTGCGGGGACGAGCAGTGATTACAGGTTGGGTAGATTTGCCCCCACAAGCAATAGAGAAAGTAACAGATAAATTAGCTGTGGAAATTCCAGATAAAAAACCTATTGTACCTATTACCAAATCTACTAATCAGATTGTGGAGGCTCAAGGATGGATTGTCGATGCTAACGGTGATATTATCCTTGTGGCTCAATCTGGGCAAAGTTCTTCTATTCCCTCTCCCATGTCCTGTAATCAATGATTCGTTCCCCAATCTCAATGTTGGTAAAGTCCTGGTGGTTCGCTTTCTCTTAGCAACTCAATTATCAGCCCTGTCATAAGCGGGGTTTATATTTCGAACCTGAAAGGGTTATTCTCTGGTAAGAAATCAGAGCTATATAGTTATGTGGATTGATAAGCTTCGCTTAATTGTGAGATTTGACCGCAAATCGTCACCAAATCATCAGGGTTTGAGTCCTGTACATTATCTTCCAGTCATTTGTTTAGGTGCATAAATCAGAAAATGCTTCGTATTAAACAATGTGGGTGGATAAAACAATTCTTATTCCTTAGTTGCACTCAATAATTCAAGAGGGGGATCTGCTATGTCTGATGAACTTTCTCGGCGTTACCTTTTACAAGTAGGTAGTGGCTTTGTTGCTGGATTAGCAAGTGTCGCTCTACTGAGTAACCTTACACCTGTTTTGGCTCAATTTGCTATACCCATTAGGAAATCAATGAGTGTGTTGCGTACAAGCGGACGATATCTCTATGATTCGAGTGGTGAAAAGATTATCTTGCGAGGAATCAATCTACCACTGCTGGATGACTGGGATTTTCCTCAAAGCGATAAGCTAGCAGAACTCGAAAAAACTGGAGCGAATGCCGTTAGAATCCAGTGGTACATAGATTATGGTCAGCCGAGTCGCCCCGCTTACTCGATCGAAGATTTGGACAGGTTTCTCACAAGATGTAAAGTAAGCCAGATCATTGCGATCATCGGTTTGTGGGATCTCACTTGTGGTTCTGATACAACGCTGCTCAATACTCAGTTAATTCCTTGGTGGACTTCTGAGCCTGTCCTTGCTGTACTCACAAAACATCAGCGTTATCTCATTATTAATGTAGCCAATGAATTAGGGCTTTACCGCTGGGCTGATAATTCAGTGAGCGCATTAGATACGTACAAGACTGCGTACAAGACTGCCATCACAACGATTCGGCAATACTTGCATGTACCGATTACGATTGATGCACCGGATTGTGGAACCTCGATCGAGGTATTTACAAACATTGGTCAGGAGTTAATCGATCACGATCCAGACCACAATCTTCTATTGAGTGGACACGCTTACTGGGCTGCTTATGACGGACTGCCTTATCTTGACGCTGCCATCAATGCCAATCTACCGATCGTCTTTGGCGAAATTGCTAACAAGCAAGACGAGGATATCAATGGGGAAACTCAGTACTGCTATTACGATTTGGATGGCACTAATGAGAACCATGCCCCCCAGAATAGTTTTACGTATCAGGCATTCTTGCAAACATTAAAAGAAAAAGAAATCGGGTGGTTGGCTTGGTGTTGGTGGAAGGACGGTTGTTCAAGTCGGCAGATGTCCCAGGACGGAAATTTTTCTGGTCTGACACCCTACGGCAATGATATAGTCAACAATCCTGATTATGGATTAAAAGCGACTGCTCTACGATCGTCTGCGTTTGGTGTCGATGAGTTCAACACACTTTGAAAACGGTACAGCATTTAACCTGTGGTTGTCAATATTTTGTAAAACCCCTTAATGCTTGCGAGGGGAAATTTTCAAGTGTCTGTTTGATGGATATTGCGCTATTTCCGGCTTTGTTGTTGGCCATTTCGGCGATGCCTACGGCGGGCTTCGCCAACGCATTTGTTATATCGGCGATGCCTACGGCGGGCTTCGCCAACGCATTTGTTATATCGGCGATGCCTACGGCGGGCTTCGCCAACGCATTTGTTATATCGGCGAACTCATTTGTTATATCGGCGAACTCATTTGTTATATCGGCGATCGCATTTGTTATTTCGGTGATGCCTACGGCGGGCTTCGCCAACGCATTTGTTATATCGGCGATCGCATTTGTTATATCGGCGAACTCATTTGTGATTTCGGCGATCGCATTTGTGATTTCGGCGAACTCATTTGTTATTTCGGCGATCGCATTTATTATATCGGCGATCGCATTTGTGATTTCGGCGATCGCATTTGTTATTTCGGTGATGCCTAGGGCGGGCTTCGCCAACGCATTTGTTATATCGGCGAACTCATTTGTTATTTCGGCCTGTCCATAACGCACTCTACTGGCGTGTCTAGACTCAAATGTTGCAAAAAAATTGTCGGTTGGGTTGACGTAAGGAAACCCAACCTTGTATCTTAGAAGACTAAGGGGGAGAAATTCCAATTATCTAAGTATTTGTTAAGAAAAGTTATTAATTTTCACTACTCTTAGCAGAATAAAATTAGGCCAAAGCATTGAAGTGATGCCTTCGGCGAGCTTCTCTACGAGACGCTCCGCGAACGCTAACGCCAAAGCGATGACACAGCCTAAAATACCCATCACTACAATCATTATACAAACTAACCTTGATTCAACAATTGCTGTTTCTGTGGAGATGGGAATTGCGTGGCTTGCCGCCGTAGGCATCGCTTTTTGGGCATTCCCTCTGCCATATCCTGTAATCAATAATTCGTTACCCCAAAAGTATGGGGAGGAATTCCCATGAAACCCAAGAGTCATAAAAACAATCAGTGGCAACGCATGGATAACAGATGGTTCATTCGTCTTTTTAAAATCCGTGACTTGCCTGTTTTCATTCTCTTGGTTCTAGTGACAGCTTTTTTGTGCGTTATTACTTTTCCTGTTGCTGCAACTGTAGAGACACAACATAGGGAGCATTTCACTTTCGTAAAAAGCCTTGTAAAACCTCACCCCAACCCTCTCCTTGGTAAGGAGAGGGAGCAGGAATCTTGTTTCTCATCTGGTATGTTTGCAAAACTGAGATGCTCTCCACAACATATCGCAACTCTTGGAGTGTCAACCCAAAATCCGACTGCACAAACACAAGACTTGCTGCAACAGGGTAAAGTGCTATATGAAGCAGGACAGTTTGCAGAAGCAGTTAAAGTTTTGCAACAAGCAGTTAAAAGTTATGGCAGCCAAGGCAATGAATTGCGGCAAGCTGTAGCATTAAGTAATTTGGCATTGGCATATCAAAAACTGGGTAATTTGACACCAGCGCAACAGGCAATTACAGATAGCTTGAAGTTGCTCGAAAAACCCTCTAATTCCCAAAATCTTCGGGTTCTGGCTCCAATTCTGGATATTCAAGGTAGTATTCAACTAGACTTGGGACAAGCTGAACAGGCACTTAACACCTGGCAACGTGCGGAAGTCAGCTATAAGCAATTAGGCGATCAAAATGGCATTACCCGCGATCGCATCAACCAAGCACAAGCATGGCAAATTTTAGGATTTTACCGTCGGGGCTTAACAATCTTGACTCAATTGCAACAGCAGTTCCAATTAAAACCTAAGTCAGTCACCAAAGCAGTAGAATTACGGTCTTTCGGTGATGCTCTGCAATTAGCGGGAGATTTGAAACAATCTCGTCAGGTATTACAGCAAAGTTTGTCAATTGCCCAACAATTGGATTCTCCCCAAAATGTCAGCGCTGCTTTGTTCAGTTTAGGCAACACAGCACAAGTACAGCAAGATTTTAAAGGGGCAATAGAATTCTATCAGCAAGCTGCGGCGATCGCTCCTAACCCGATTACCAAAGTTCAAGCTGAAATAAATCAGTTGAGCTTGCTAGTGAACACGGGACAAACACCAGCCGTGCAGATACTATTGCCGCAAATCCAAACTCAACTGGCAGAACTACCTCCTTCTGTGACAACTATCTATGCCCGGATTAATCTAGCTCAAAGCTTGATGAAATTTGGAACTACACCCCAAGCGATCGCTCAAATCTGCGCGATCGCCTTGAAACAAGCTGAAGATTTGGCGGATAAACGAGCCGAAAGTTTTGCCCTTGGGACTCTGGGCAGTGTATACGAGGAAACTAAACAATGGTCAATTGCCCAGAATCTCACTCAACGCGCACTAATCGTAGCCCAAACAATCAACGCCCCAGATATCGCTTATCGTTGGCATTGGCAGTTGGGACGCTTGTTAAAACAGCAAGGACAGATTATCGGCGCTATTTCTGCCTATGATACTGCGGTCAGTGAGTTGCAGACTCTGCGTAGTGACTTAGTTGTGGTGAATCGAGATGTCCAGTTTTCCTTTAAAGAAAGTGTAGAACCTGTATATCGAGAGTCCGTAGAATTACTGTTGCAGTCTCAGAAAACTGATCCGAGCGAAGCAACCCTAGACAAAGCTAGACAGAGGATTGAAGCGCTACAACTGGCGGAATTAGACGACTTTTTCCGGGAAGCTTGCATTAATGCCAAAACTGTTTTGCTTGATACAGTGGTAGATAAAGATAATCCTACAGCCGCAATCATTTATCCAATTATTCTGCCTTCTCAACTCCAAGTGATTGTCAAAATTCCTAAACATCCACTGCGTAATTATACAGTAAACAAGTCACAGAAGGAAGTAGAAGGTACTCTAAGACAACTCAGAGAGTATCTTTTAGAACCTGATAGGACTGAGGATGTGCAGGCGCTGTCACAGGAAGTTTATGGGTGGTTAATCAAAGAAATTGAGTCAGATTTAAAAGAAAGTGGAGTCAAAACCCTTGTATTTGTACTGGATGGAATATTGCGAAATGTGCCAATGGCTATACTGTATGACGGTCAGCAATATCTGGTAGAAAAATATGCTGTAGGACTCAGCTTAGGACTCCAGTTACTCGCACCCAAACCCTTGACAGAAACAAAACTTAATGTTCTAGCTGCCGGGTTAGTGCAGCCACCACAAAACTTTCAACAGCAATTTCCACCGTTACCAGAAATTAAATCAGAATTCAACTCAATTTCGCAAGCGATCGCCTCTACCACCGAGTTACTAAATGGGGACTTCAACAGCAAAAACCTAGAGAGTAAGGTGAATAGTGTGCCATTTAATGTGTTACATCTGGCAACCCACGGGCAATTTAGCTCCAATGCTGAGAATACTTTTATACTTGCTGCTGATGGGCCGATCAACGTCACGCAATTTGATAGCTTGCTGCGCCGTCGGGATGAAACTCGCTCAGAAGCCTTGGAAATGCTGGTTTTGAGTGCTTGCGAAACTGCTAATGGTGACAATCGCGCCACGCTAGGGCTAGCAGGGGCATCCGTGAAAGCTGGTGCCCGTAGTACTTTGGCTTCACTGTGGTATATCAGTGATAAATCTACTGCGATCTTAATTGGTGAATTTTATCGTGAGTTAGTTAAAACTAAGGTGACAAAGGCTGAAGCTTTGCGTCGTGCCCAAGTAAAGTTGTTAAAAGATTATCCTAATTACAGTCGTCCTGGTTACTGGGCACCTTATGTTTTAGTTGGTAACTGGCTTTGATTTCTTCAAGCCGCACACTTGTGACTTCCAGTCATGAGTTAGGCGCTCTATATTAAGTGTGACTTTGTGTTAAAATTGAAAGGTATTCAGAAAATTCAATAAATTGTCATCCATCCAAAAAGCATTTAAAGTTACTCTCATCCCTACACATAATCAAGAAGTCTTAATCAATAAGACTATTGGATCTGCAAGATTTGTATATAACCGCTTTTTGGCGCTGAAGAAAGAGTTATATGCAAGTGAGGGAAAAACCTTAAACTACAATGCTTGTAGTCAACAGCTAACTATACTCAAGAAAGAAATTGAATGGTTAAAGGAAGTAGATAAGTTTGCCTTACAGAATTCACTCAAAAATTTAGAGACAGCATACAAAAACTTTTTTGCTGACTTAAAGAAAGTCAAAGGCAAGAAGGGTGTAGGTTTTCCTAAGTTCAAAAAGAAAGATGGGTGCAAGCAGTCTTACAAAACTAATCTCACCAACGGCAACATACAGATAATAGAGAATCGTTTAAAACTCCCAAAGTTAGGGTGGGTCAAGTTTCACAATTCCCAAGACATTACTGGGAAGCTTGTAAACGTTACCATTAGTCGCACTTCTAGAGGTAAGTATATTGCTAGTATTCTGTGTGAGACTGAGATAGAAAAATATCCCCAGGTAACACAGAATATTGGCTTAGATTTGGGAATTAATTCCTATCTTGTAACCAGTAATGGTGAAGTTGTAGATAATCCGAAGTATTACAGAACTCAAACTCGTAAGCTACGCAAGGCACATAAAAAACTATCTCGCAGTGTAAAAGGTAGTACTAATAGAGTTAAAGCGAAAATCAAGCTGGCTCGTACCTACGAACAAATTACGAATCTGAGAGATGACTTTCTGCACAAGCTATCAACTCGCGAAAGTGTCCACCGGGGAGTATCCCCGTGGCGCATTTCGCGGTTAATCAAAGAAAACAGCATTATCTGTATCGAGGATTTGCGAGTTGCCAACATGGTCAAGAATCACAAATTAGCTTTGAGTATTTCAGACGCTAGTTGGGCTAAATTCGTTACCATGCTCGAATACAAAGCTTTGTGGCATGATAGACTTGTACAAAAAGTCGGCACGTTTTATCCCTCATCTCAAACTTGTAACTGTTGTGGTTTTATCAATCTACTAGTTAAGGATTTAAAGTTGCGTGAATGGTCTTGTCCGGGTTGCAGTAATTACAACTTGAGAGACGTAAATGCAAGTTTAAACATATTGGGAGAGGGCTTGAGGTTAATAGCCGCCGTGGGTATCCCGGAGGCTCCAAACGCCTGTGGAGAGCTTGTAAGTCCTGAGTTACTTCAGGCAGAGATCGTTGAAGCAGGAATCACGCGACTTTAAGTCGTGTGAGGTTCAAACGGTATAGTATCTCGCCAGCCTTTGGCACAAGCAAGATACTTTCATCCTCACGGTTAGCCCATTCAGTGGGTCGAATCGTAGTTGGGTCACGATAGTTCAAGTTATGAGCAGCACAGCGTTCAGCAGAAATACCAGTAGCTAAAGTAACGCGAATCCGCGCTTGTTCCCCTTGTATAGGATCAAAAGTACCCATACCTTTTAAGTGAGTACTATGAGCCAGCACTCCACCGGGATATGCTTGGAATTTATCCCACTGTTTGAGGAAGTAATCGCGCACATGATAGCCAATTTGCGACAGGATTTCGCCGTGTGTATAGCTAAACTCGGTAATGTGAGGAGCATATATAATTACTTCACCTCCGTCGGCCACTACTGGCTCTAGCTTGTACATTCCTTTAGCTGCTGTCCAAATGTCGTCATACATTTGGGGCATTATTGAAAGCACTTGTTTAAACGGCTGATCTACATATTTAATATGCAGTTTAGCTGATAATTTTGCAGCATCTTCCCAGGCTGACTCTGGTTTATCTATATATAGTCCAGCTAGCTGATTCGTTTTTGGGGCGACCACCATCGCTAGGCAAAGCTTCGGGGTAGAAATCAGGCTAGCGGCTCGGTTAATCAAGCGCCGAACTGGTGTTATTCCCGGTGTACCAATAATTTCATAACAGGTGATTAAAGCACCTAACCAGTGTGATAGATCAATTACTTCCTGACCACCAATACCGGGAAAAAAGTATTTATTTCCACCAGAAAAACCGACAACTTCATGCGGAAAGACCGGGCCGCAAATCATTATTAGATCGTACTCTGTTACAAGTTTGTTAACACGTACTTCAACTGCTTGATGTAGCATTCCCCGGCTGATCTCTGCTATCTCATCTGCTGATATTACTCCACAAGAAATAAAGGTATCCGGCTGATGCCAAAGGTGGTTAAAGATGCGAACTTTTTTAAAGGTTGTCTCTCGCTCCTCTGGTGTCACTCCTACTAAGTGATTAATTTGTTCCTCACTCATGGGATTATGTGTACCCAGAGCGATCAAAAAATCCAGAGCCGCAACCCTCTTACCCAACTCATTATGAAGCAATCGAAACATTTGAGGTATGGGAGCAGTGCGGGTACCATCTGGAATTAATATTAAGATGCGCTGTCCATCCAACTTAGGGTCTGCCAAAGCTTGATGAATTAGATCGGAAACTTGCTCATCTGAAAGTGTTCCGTTATTTACAGCCAGTGAATACATGATTAAACTCCACTGTAGATACTAAATCCACCGTCTACCGGCACAACTACCCCGTTGACGAAACTAGAACCAGAACTACATAACCAAATTAAGGTGCTGAGTAATTCCTCCGGTTTTCCGAAACGTCCGGCGGGGGTATGGTCGATAATTTTTTGTCCGCGTATAGTCAAGCTTCCATCTGGATTTAACAGTAAATCTCGATTTTGCTCTCCAATAAAAAAACCTGGCGCGATCGCATTTACTCGCAGTCCATCACCATACTTTTGCGCGAGTTCTACCGCTAGCCAGCGAGTAAAGTTATCTATCCCCGCTTTAGCGGCTGAGTAGCCAACCACGCGGCTGATCACTCGAATGGCAGACATGGAAGAAATATTCACAATACAACCGTGGGGCTGATTTCTTTCGACCATTGCTTGACCAAAAACTTGGCTGGGCAGTAGAGTACCGAGTAAGTTGAGGCTAACTACTTCCTCAAAAGCTGCATGTGGCATATCAAAAATAGTAGCGTCAGCAGTAATTGTGGCAGCAGGAATATTACCACCAGCCATGTTTACAAGGATGTCTATGTTACCCCAACGCTGTATAATTGCAGCCCTCGCTATTTCTAATTGGGAGCGATCGCTAACATCTGCCAGCACAGCAATACTTTCTCCACCATTAGCAATAATCTCAGCGACTACTGCACCCGCCCGTGCTTCATTGCGACCCAAAACGGCGACTCGCGCACCAGCAAAAGCCAAACCCTTTGCCATAGCCGCACCAAGCACACCAGAACCGCCTGTGACTACTGCTACCTGCTCTTTCAAGCTAAAAAGTTTATTTAAAATCCAGTCTGACATCTTATTTCAATTCGTAATTCGTAATTCGTAATTCGTAATTAAAGAAATCAATATCAGGACTAGCCCTTTCAAGGTGGGTAAAAAGTTTGATTAATAAATTCCTGTTTAAGCTCTTTACTCTGTGTCCTCTGCGCCTCTGTGGTTAAATAAATTTCTTTGAAACCGCAGAGACACAGAGAGCGCTGAGAAAAAACAATCTTATTTTACGAGTCACGTTGAGAGGGCTAATCCTAGTAGCTTGATTTGTATTAGTCTAATTTGTAAGCAACTTTAGCGAGGTCATAAGCCAAAGCGCGAGCCATATCATACCCTTCCTCCTCCTCAACCAATCCACGCCCTGCCAATCCAGCTAACCAGTTACAAGCTACTCGCCGCCAAACATTATGACGAGCCGGAATAGAAACGAAAGCCCGTGTATCATCATTAAACCCAGCAGTATTATAAAGTCCAGCAGTTTCCATTACCTGATTGAAATAGCGCTCCATCCCATTTACGCTGTCGTGAAACCACCAGGGCGGCCCAAGCAGTATGGTAGGATAATGACCAGCTAGCGGAGCCATCTCGCGGCTCAAGGTGCTTTCATCCATGCCAAAAATGATTAAGTGGAAGCGCTGATCGTTACCGTAAGCTGACAACAACGGGCGCAGATTTTGAGTCCATTCTATTTTTAGGGGAATATCAGCACCTTTATCAGATCCAAACAGCTTAAATAAAGCCGGATTATGGTTACGCATAACACCACAATGCATTTGCATCACTAAGCCATCTTCCACACTCATCCGCGCCATTTCCATGAACATATGACCGGTAAAATGTTCTACATCACCCGGATTCAGCTTGTCGGTTAATGCTCTAGCAAAGATAGCTTCTGCTTCTTGGTCGGAAAGGCGTGTGGTATAAGGTGTAGCTGCACCTTGATCGGTAGCTGTGGCACCCATTTTTTTAAAGAAAGCTCGACGTTCTTCTAAAGCTTGCACAAAAGCAGCGTAAGTATTAATTTCTCTACCGATAGTGCTTTCCAATTTGGTCAGATTTTCGCGCCAACCAGGAGCATCCAGGTTAACTACTGCATCTGGTCGAAAAGTTGGTCTGATTTGAGTAAAACCTTCTTCGTGGAGCGATCGCTGATTCTCTAGGTTATCACTGGCTGCATCGGTAGTACAAAGCACTTCGATGTTAAAGCGTTTGAATAAAGTACGAGGGGAGAACTCAGGCAAGACTAACAAACCTTCCAGGTAATTATAGATATGTCCGGCATTGCGACAGTTTAAAGGTTCATCTACACCAAAGACGTTAGTTAGTTCATCTTTCAGCCACAACCCAGACGGAGTACCCTGGAATAGATAAAAATGTTCAGCGAACAATTGCCAGATTTTGCGGTGATCAGTTTCTACTGGTGAACCATCACTGGTAGGTATGCCCAAAGCTTGCAGAGGTACACCCCGACTATAGAGCATACGCAAAAGATAGTGGTCAGGGATAATCAGTAATTCGGTCGGTGAACCAAAACGGGCTGCTGGATTAGCTAATAAGGCTGGATCTACGTGGCCGTGTGGGCAGACCAAGGGGAGCGCAGATATGCTGTCAAAAAATTCATGGGCTAGTCGTCTTTGAACTGGTTCTGGAGAAAAACAGCGATCGCTAGATAAGCTCGGTTTTTTGGTTAACATAATTTTTGTTTGATTAAAATTTTTTCAAATTACTACTCCCCACTCCCCACTCCCCACTCCCCGTCTCAGTCGTGGTCTAAATACCTGAAAATTGCTGTAATGCTGCACTACTTCCACGCTGTACTAGAAAAGGAGATAAAACGCGGTTTTCCACAGTTTTTTCTTCTAATAAATCAAGTAACATTTGCATGGCATAGCCACCAATTTCTAACATTGGTTGGCTGACTGTGGTCAGGGCTGGCGTAACATAACGACCCAAAGCAATACCATCAAATCCCACGAGGCTTAAACTTCGCGGTACTAAAATACCTAGTTCTTGGCAGGCTAACAAAGCGCCAACCGCCACCATATCGTTGTAACAAAAGATGCCTGTTACTTCAGCAGTTAATAGTTTAGAAAGCATATTTTGTCCGGTAGCAACATCGCTGGTTCTGGTATCATCTTCATCACTAATTGCAATCCAATCAGTATTTTGTGGTAGACCAGCTTTAGCGAGAGCCATTCGATATCCTTCCAGGCGTTGCTGGTTCGACCTGCTGCGATCGCCTACACCTAGATAACCAATAGCGGTATGTCCCAGACTTATGAGATGCTCTACGGCTAATTTAGCACCTAAGCGATCGTCTATTGCTACTGAGTGAAATATTTCGGATTGATCTTCGGTCTGGCTATTAATCAGAACTGTTGGCACAGCAATTTGCGTTAGTTGTTTGATATGCTGTTTACTAATTCGTGAATCGGCTACTAAGATCCCATCTACTCTCCGGCGATGAAAAGTATCAATAGCTGCTATTTCCTGCTCAAAATTTCGGTGGGAAGCACTTAACAAAACGCTCAAGCCTGCTGGCCTAGCTATCTTCTCGATTCCTTCTACTACCTCAGCGAAAAAGGGATCTGCGATCGAAGTCACTACTACACCAATAGTATTAGTACGTTTATTTTGCAAGCTTTGAGCAATAGCATTCGGCACATAGCTCATCTCCTGCGCCAGTCGCTTAATCTCTTCTCGCACTTTCGGGCTAATTAGAGCGTTATCTCGCAAAGCGCGTGAAACTGTAGAATGAGAAACGCCTGCTCTTTGAGCAATATCTTCAATTGAAATTCTTCGTTTATTCATTTTTTATTTTAATACTTTTATATTCATGCACAGGTGTGCATTAAATGTATTATAGAAAATAATCGTCATTTGTCAAGAGATTTTAATACAACTCACATTTTAATGGAAAGGAGTCAGGAGTCGTGAATTCTGCCTCCGTTTCAATAACTTAACTTTTCTTAAGAAAAATATGAGCAAGCAGTCAATGATTATTATCGTAATGGGTGTATCTGGTTCTGGCAAAAGCACCATCGGAAAACTGCTAGCAGACTCCTTAGAATGGGAGTTTAGCGACGCTGATGCTTTCCACTCGCCAGAGAATGTTGAGAAAATGCGGCGCGGTATCCCTCTGAGTGAAGCTGACAGGATGCCTTGGTTACAAGATTTGCAAACAGCTATTAAACACTGGCTGCAAGAAAATCAAAATGTGGTGCTGGCGTGTTCGGCTTTAAAAGATAGCTATCGGCAATTTTTGGTATTGGATAGCGATCGCGAACGCATCAAGCTAGTTTACCTTAAAGGGTCTTATGAGTTGATTCAAATGCGCCTGCAAGAGCGTCATAATCATTACATGAGCGAAAAACTGCTCAACAGCCAGTTTTATACTCTTGAAGAGCCATTGGATACCATATCTATGGATATTGCACAGCCACCCCAGTTAATTGTCCAAAACATTAGAACGGCTTTGGGAATTTAGCTTATTGGTAACAACCGTAAGATTAAGATTAATTACGTCTCTACGAAAGCATCAAAGACGAAAAGAAACTTAATACACATTTATGCACAGGTGTGCAAAGATAAGTTCAATACAGTTTTTGCACACCTGTGCATAAATGGAAAAATACCATTTAACAAATCAATATCGACAAGTAAAAAGATATGTCTCAAACTCTAAATAATGCCATTACTCAGGCTCAAAACAATCCCTTACATTCGCTAGAAGAATGGGAAAAAGACTTACTTAATCGCTATCCAGATCCAGACAGCATAGTTAAAGAAGGTAAAACTACTCAAGAGTACAGGAATTACGAAGCACCTACTAGAGACATGGTGAAAGAGTTCTATCGGTTAAATCATATTAATCAAACGTATGATTTTGTATTAGAGAAAAAAGAACACTTTCTGAAGTTGGATAAGAAAGAAATGTCTGTCTGGGATGCATTGGAATTTTTGAATCAATTGGTTGATGATTCCGATCCTGATACAGACTTAGATCAGTTACAGCATCTATTGCAAACATCAGAAGCCATTCGCGCTGATAATCACCCAGACTGGATGGTACTTACTGGCTTGTTTCACGATATGGGGAAGGTACTTTGCTTATTTGGTGAACCCCAATGGGCTACAGTAGGCGATACCTATCCTGTGGGTTGTGCATTTTCTGATAAAATTGTTTTCTCGGAATTTTTTAAAGAAAACCCTGATTACAATAACCCTATATATAACACTATATATGGTGTTTACGAGCCGAATTGTGGCTTGAGTAATGTACATATGTCATGGGGACATGATGAGTATGTATATTACATGATGAAAAATTATTTGCCTGAACCTGCATTGTATATCCTCCGCTACCACTCATTTTATCCTCAACATCGTGAAAATGCTTACAAACATTTGATGGATAAACACGATAAAGAAATGTTTAAATGGGTGAAGTTATTCAATCCCTACGATTTATATTCAAAGAACCCTATTCCTCCAGATTGGCAAAAATTAAAGCCTTACTATGAAGATTTAGTGGCGAAATATTTACCCAGAACCTTAAAATTATAAATCTCCGCTATTAGCAAAGCCAATGAATTTAAAAAAAGTAGCAGGGTTTTTAGATATGGTAATGGGCTATAAGTTTCTACCTCTAAAAGATAGATTTAAAGGCCAAGACTTCCCTCCTAGAGTATTAACTTTTCTCAATTCAACTTGAGTGTAATATGTTAAGTTTTTTAAACTGCCCCAAAGCGGAAAAGTACTTAATTTTCGCAAATGCTCCAGTCAGAAAAGTTTAAAACTATATCGAGATGGAGTAGTTTCCTTGACTTTGTAAAGTTCGATAAAGCGGGATCAGATTTGGAATAATGCAGGTTAAACTAAAACCAATGTAAAACAAAATACAAACAAATTCACAACTTTGATAAGATTAGGCTCTAGTAATTTTAGTTAAAAGCTGTTTTTCGCCCACGCACTTCCAAATGTAGTTTCACAAAAAAAATGTGAATTTTTGACGTAGTGTAGTGCTTATAGTTTTGCTTTAAAAAACAAAACATCTAATTTAGGGCAATTAATAGCGCTAACTCCAATCAGGTAACAATATAAGACCTTTGAGAGGAGTTGGAATTGCCAAAACCAGTAGTACTGCTAGGTTATATCTGAAGTTTTCAGACCTAGCTAATCTTGTGATAACTTGGCAAATTTATATTCTACTGACCTTTTTCAATCAAATTTAAATACGTTGTCAGAGATAGATGAATATGAAAAGAATTGCGCTCACCGTTGGCATATTAGGTTTCGCGGTTGTTGGTTGCACAAATGGCATTCAAAATCACAACACTGCTACTAATACTGCTAACACTGCTACCAATATAAGTGCAGAGAGTCTTAGTACTCCAAATAGAAAATTGCAAACAATCGGCGTTGCTTTGGGTGACTTGGGCAATCCCTTCTATAATGCAGTGCAGAAGGGGGCTGAGACAGAAGCCAAGAAAATTGGGAATAATATCAGAGTTAATGCGGTTTCTAGTGCCTTTGATCTGAACCAACAAAGCAACCAAATCGAAAATTTTACGGCTGCAAATACTGACCTAATTATCCTCAGCGCTGTTGACAAAAAAGGAGTTAAACCGGTAATTGACCAAGCAAGGCTTGCAGGTAAAATTGTCATTGCAGTAGATTCAGCCGTCGATGCAGATGTGGATGCAATGATTAGCTCTAACAATACCCAAGCGGGAGAGATTGGTTGCCAATATATAGCCGATCGCATCAAAGGTCAAGGTAGTGTAGTCATTCTCAACGGGACTCCAATGGACTCAATCAATCAGCGCGTGAGTGGCTGCGAGAAGTCATTGTCCAAATATCCGAATATCAAACTCATCTCTAAAGAGCAAAACGCCGAAGGAACTAGGGATGGAGGACTGAGAGTGATGAGCGATTTGCTTACAACCTTTCCCAAAATTGATGCCGTTTTTGCCACTAACGATCAAAGCGGTGTCGGCGCAGATTTAGCAGCTAGACAAGCAAGACGTAAAGAATTTTTTATTGTTGGGGTTGACGGTTCACCAGATGCAACCAAAGCAATGGAAGATAAAGATGGTGTATTTGCTGCAACTGCTGCTCAAAATCCCGCAGGCATGGCCGAAAAAGCGGTTCAGATTGGCAACGATATCATCCAGGGCAAAAAACCTGAATCACCTAACATTCTGATTCCAGTCAACTTGGTTACTAGAGAAAACCTCAGCAGCTATAAAGGCTGGTAATTCATAATTCGTAATTCGTAATTCGTAATTACAACATACGGAAAAAGGCTTGATACAGGAAGGTTACAGTACTTGACCCTGTTTTTTTAAAATACATCAGTTTCAAATTTTGTGTAATTAAGAATGAGTTTTAGGAGATATATGAATGTGAAAAAGATTACGTTCACCCCTGGTGTTACGCTTCGCGTAATCGCAGCTAGCTTATTAGGTATCATCGGTGGTAGTATTGTCGGCTGTACAAATACTCCTCCCGATCGCAACACTGCTACTAACACTGATAGCAAACCTGCTACGAATATAAGTGCAGAGAATAAAACTGTCACTGGAAATCCAAAATTACGATCAGTTGCCTTTACTGTTGGTGATTTAAGCAATCCCTTCTTCGTCCTCATGGGACAAGCAACTGAGGCAGAAGCAAAAAAAATCGGCGGTAAGGATGTCAACGTTAGCGTCGTTTCCAGTGCCTATGACCTCAACCAACAAGCCAATCAAATTGAAAATTTCACTGCTTCTAATACTGACGTTATTATCGTAAATGCTGCTGATAAAAGTGGCATTAAGCCAGCAATTGAAAAAGCAAAACAAGCAGGTAGAATTGTGATCGCGGTAGATACAGGTGCTGAAGGAGGTGTGGATGCCACCATTACTACTAATAATGTCCAAGCTGGAGAAGTTAGTTGCAAATATATTGCTGACCGACTCAAAGGTAAAGGCAGTGTTGTAATAGTTAATGGCCCGCCAGTGGACTCGGTGATTCAGCGAGTTACTGGCTGCGAGAATGTATTATCTAAATATCCCGATATCAAAATACTCTCCAAAAACCAGAATGCAGAGGGTAGCCGGGATGGAGGACTCAGAGTTATGACTGATTTGCTCACAACCTTTCCGAAAATTGATGCTGTTTTTGCCATCAATGATCCGAGTGGAGTTGGCGCAGAATTAGCAGCTAACCAAGCACAACGTAAAGATTTCTTTATTGTTGGGGTTGATGGTGCGCCAGAAGCAATAACTGCGATCGCAAATAAAGATGGTTTATATGCGGCGACTGCTACTCAAAATCCGCGAGGGATGGCCGAAAAAGCAGTTCAAGTTGGCAACGACATCTTAAATGGGAAAAAACCAAGTAGTTCTACCATTTTGATTCCAGTTAAGTTGATCACAAAAGATAACGTCAGCACAGAAAAAGGCTGGTAAATAATAAAAATTGTGAATCCTTTGATGCATTTGTAAAGTTTTCGCACATACCTATAATCTCCGGCGGTTTTCGCTTAAGTTAAATACAAAACCTAACCCCCAGCCCCTTCCCTACAAGGGAAGGGGAGTAAAATTCAAAGCCTCTCCCCTTTTAGGGGAGAGGTTTGGAGAGAGGTCAAAACTCTATGTACTGCAATCGAGAACCGCTATGTATGTGCATCAGTGGAAAGTCTGAGTACCTATTTCTAGTACTCAGACTTTCCCAGATAATCTCCATCAACTAACGTTAACAACGAAGTATGAAAATAGGGAGCATTTCAGTTTTGCAAATATACCAGATAAGAAACAATATTCTTGCTCCCTCTCCTTACCAAGGAAAGGGTTGGGGTGAGGTTTTACAAGGCTTTTTACACTCGTTGAGATGCCCCCTATTTTCAAACTAGTAATCGCTTTTTAAAACATGATTTTGTGATCAGATTATGAGTTGATTAATTCCTAACTCACAAATGCGAATTTTAAATTTTTTTTACAGGGTCTGCTCATGACAACAAGTATTGAAACCTCATTTCCTGATGCACCAACTAGCACCCCAGTGTTAGAAATGCAAGGAATTACAAAACGATTTCATGGTGTATCTGCGCTCCAAAATGTTAATCTGACGATTTATCCGGGAGAAGTTCACGCCCTCATGGGTGAAAACGGAGCAGGCAAAAGCACATTGATGAAAATCCTGGCTGGGGCTTACATTGCCGATGAAGGAGAAATTCGCATCAATGGTCAAACCTTGAAAATTACCGATCCGGCGACAGCACGTAAGTCGGGTATTAATCTCATTTATCAAGAACTGAATGTTGCACCGAATTTAACCGTTACCGAAAATATGTTTATGGGTAGCGAGTTGCAGCGAGGTCAGTTTTTAGACCGCAAAGGGATGCAACTGGAAGCAGAGGAAGTGCTGGAGAGCCTTGGAGCCAATTTTACAGCACAGACTGTAGTTGGTACCTTATCGATCGCAGAACAGCAGCAAGTAGAAATTGCGCGGGCGCTGAAGGATAAAAGCCGCGTTTTGGTGATGGATGAACCAACAGCAGCACTATCTGACCGCGAAACCGAGCATTTGTTTCACGTAATTCGCAAACTGCGGAGTGATGGCATTGCCATTATTTACATCAGCCATCGCATGGAAGAAATCTATGCCTTAGCTGACCGGATTAGCGTGTTGCGTGATGGTCAATATATTGGCAGTCTCACACGCAGTGAAATTTCTCCACAGCGATTAGTGCAGATGATGGTCGGTCGCTCCATGCAAGACTTTTATGAACATCAACGGCAAATGAATCCTGGCCCAGTCGTGCTGGAAGTCAGAAATATGAGCGACGCGCGTAAGAAGATTGAGCCGGCTAGTTTTAAAGTTCATGCTGGAGAAATTGTTGGTTTAGCAGGGCTGGTTGGTGCAGGACGCACAGAACTATCGCGGCTGATTTTTGGTGCAGACCGCAAGGCCAGTGGTGAAGTATTTTTGAATGGTAAAAAACTGGAAATTAATACGCCCAGTGATGCCATTGCTGCGGGAATTGGCTACGTCCCAGAAGACCGCAAAGATCAAGGTTTATTTCTGGAGATGAGCGCCCGGAAGAATATTGCTATCAACACACTCAAGCAGGATGCAAAGGTTGGAATTGTTAATTGGGCTTCAGTTAATCGCCTGTCAACAGACGCGGTGGAAAACTTTAATATCCGCCTGGCCAATTTGGAAATTAGAGCGCTCGATCTTTCTGGTGGTAATCAACAGAAGTTACTGCTAGCGCGTTGGTTAGCTATAAAGCCGAGAGTACTGATGTTAGATGAGCCGACACGCGGCGTAGATATCGGTGCCAAAAGCGAAATTTACCGAATTATGAGCGAATTAGCAGCGCAAGGTGTTGCTATTTTAATGGTTTCCAGCGAACTATCGGAGATTGTCGGCATGAGCGATCGCGTCTTAGTGATGCGAGAAGGACAGCTGGTAGGCGAACTGGATGGCAGTCTTGGTAAAGAAATCACCCAAGAAAAGATTATGCACTATGCAACTGGAGCATCGGAGGTATTAGCATCATGAGTCAAACAGTCAGACCGCCCAATAAATTAGCCAACAATCCCATATTCCGCAACCAGAAATCAATTAGCACTCTCCTGGAAGTTGCGGGTATTTTGCCAATCCTAGTAATTATCTGCATCTTATTTGCATTCCTTTCTCCCAACTTCCTCACCGGCGGTAACATCGTTAACATCTTGCGTCAGGCATCAATCAATATTGTGCTGGCGACCGGAATGACCTTTGTGATTCTCACCGGAGGTATTGACCTTTCAGTTGGGTCAATCTTAGCTGTTTCTGCGGTAGTTGCGTTGCTGGTATCGCTACTACCGGCTTTAAGTTGGGCGGCTGTGCCTGCTGCATTACTGGCAGGATTGTTTTTAGGCTTACTCAACGGTGCCCTCATCACCTTCTTAGATGTACCACCTTTTATTGTTACCTTGGGTTCACTGACTGCCTTGCGAGGTGTAGCCTTTTTGGTTGCCAAGGGGACAACGCTGATTAACCGGGATATCAATTTTGCTTGGGTGGGTAATAGTTATGTCGGTCCCCTTCCTTGCCTAGTAATCATTGCGCTACTGACTGTAATCGCTAGCTGGTTTGTGTTGCGACAAACTGTTTTAGGAGTGCAGATATATGCAGTTGGTGGTAACGAGCGGGCAGCGAGATTAACTGGAATTAAAGTTAATCGTGTCTTGCTATTCGTCTATGGTATTAGTGGATTACTGGCAGGTTTAGCCGGAATCATGAGTGCTAGCCGTCTTTATAGTGCTAGTGGCGTATTAGGTCAGGGTTATGAATTAGATGCGATCGCAGCTGTTATTCTAGGTGGAACCAGCTTCACAGGTGGTATTGGTACCATTGGCGGCACCCTTCTAGGTGCATTAATCATTGCTATTCTCAACAACGGTTTAACCTTGTTGAACCTATCTTACTTCTGGCAACTAGTCGTCAAAGGACTAGTAATTATTTTGGCAGTAATGATTGATCGGTTACGCAGACGTTCCAGACGGTAAAGAATTAATTTCTTTGGGAATTGGGCATTGGCCACTTGTACTGAGCGTTGTCAAAGTATTGGGCATTGAGAATAGAGGATGAGTCTTTGAACTCCATTAATCAGTCTTTGAACTCCATTAATCAGTCTTTGAACTCCATTAATCAGTCTTTGAACTCCATTAATGAGCCTTTGAACTCCATTAATGAGTCTTTGAACTCCATTAATGAGCCTTTGAACTCCATTAATGAGTCTTTGAACTCCATTAATGAGTCTTTGAACTCCATTAATGAGTCTTTGAACTCCATTAATGAGCCTTTGAACTCCATTAATGAGTCTTTGAACTCCATTAATGAGCCTTTGAACTCCATTAATGAACCTTTGAACTCCATTAATGAGCCTTGGAACTCCATTATATGAACCTTTGGTTTCTACTCTCCTACCCCCCACTCCCCACTCCCCACTCCCCACTCCCCACTCCTTATAACTATGTCTTCCACTACTATTCGTCGTAAATCCAACACATTTTATGTAATTTTGATTGCTGGTGCTGCGGCACTCGGCGGGTTTCTATTCGGTTTTGACACCGCAGTTATCAACGGCGCGGTTTTATCTATAGCAAAAGCTTTTAACATCAGTAGTTGGTTAACAGGGCTAGCAGTGTCCCTAGCGTTACTGGGTTCTGCGGTAGGAGCCTTTTTTGCCGGACAGATTGCAGACCGTTATGGTCGAGTCAAGGCAATGGTAGTTGCTTCGGCGTTGTTTACTATCAGTGCCATTGGCTCTGGGATGGCCTTCACTATCTGGGATTTTATCTTTTGGCGAGTATTGGGTGGGATTGGAATCGGCGTTGCTAGCGTCATCGCGCCAGCTTACATTGCCGAATGTTCTCCCACCCATTTGCGCGGAAGGTTAGGATCTCTGCAACAATTAGCGATCGTAGTAGGAATTTTCATCGCCTTATTGACCGATTACTTTATTGCTGTGTCAGCAGGTTCAGCAGACTCGCCGTTTTTGTTTGGGATTGCAGCCTGGCGCTGGATGTTTTGGACAGCAGTCCCACCAGCAGTATTCTACGGGATGGTGGCTTTTACAATTCCTGAATCCCCCCGTTACTTAGTTGCCAAAGGACGCGAGCCAGAAGCTACTAACGTTCTGACCAAGATATTGGGGGGTGATGTCCTGGCAAAAATCGAAGAAATTCGGCAAACAGTGCTTCAAGAGCGCGAACCCAAGTTTTCTGACCTCTTAGGCAGAAGTGGCGGACTCCTCCCCATTGTTTGGATAGGAATAGGCTTATCTGTATTACAGCAATTTGTTGGTATTAATGTAATCTTCTACTACAGCAGTGTTTTGTGGCGGGCAGTCGGGTTTTCCGAAAAAGATTCTTTAACAATCACAGTGATTACAGGAGCCGTAAATATTATTACAACATTGATTGCGATCGCCTTCGTAGATAAATTTGGTCGCAAGCCCTTGCTCATACTAGGGTCGATTGGCATGACCTTCACCTTGGGGACGATGGCTTCTATTTTTGGCACTGCTCCCCTAGATGCTGCTGGGAACCCCAATCTCACCGGAAGCGCAGGTACCGTGGCTCTCATCGCAGCCAACCTCTATGTGTTTTGCTTCGGTTTCTCCTGGGGTCCAGTAGTTTGGGTGCTATTAGGAGAAATGTTTAATAACAAAATTCGAGCTGCTGCACTTTCAGTTGCTGCTTCCATGCAATGGGTTGCCAACTTCGTCATTTCCACAACATTTCCTCCCATATTGCAATATTTCGGTCTAGGTTCTGCCTATGGACTTTATACAATTGCGGCGGCTATCTCATTCTTTTTCATTCTCTTTTTTATTAAAGAAACCAAAGGAATTGAGTTAGAAGATATGTAATTAGTAATTCGTAATTCCTAATTCGTAATTCGTAGTCTCACAGTCCTGATTTTGCCACAAATATTATCACAGGTTAAGGGAGCTTGTAGTAAGTACTTTAGTGCTTAGACAAGGGCTAGTACAACACGGCGTAAATAAACCTACCATTTCAAACAGGCACAAGCCTTGATATATAGCGTTTCCTAATCACATGAAGTACATCATAGTCCCCTCCTCGCTTGCGGGGAGGGGGTTGGGGGTGGGGTTCTTGTACCTCACAAGGCCGAGAAGCGCTATATCAATCTTTTGACTTTTGACTTTTGACTTTTGACTTCCGCCTTGCGGTACTAGAGCCACCCACTACGAACTTCTCAAAATTAATTTGGTGAACTAAATACAAACTCTCGCTTCAGTCAATCAGTAAAAAGATGGAAACTATCAATACGGCTCTTTGTTCTTATGGTGTGTCCGGCATGGTATTTCATGCGCCGTTCATTGATTTGCATCCCGGATTTAAATTAGCCGGTTCTTGGGAAAGATCCAAAAAACTGATACAGCAAGATTATCCTGGAGTAAAAAGCTATCCTTCTTTGGAAGCATTGCTAGCAGATGATCAAGTGATATTAGTGGTAATAAATACACCCACTTATACCCATTACGATTATACTAAACAGGCTTTGCTTGCAAACAAACATGTAGTGGTAGAAAAAGCATTTACCACAACGGTAGCAGAAGCCAAAAACCTGAAAGAATTGGCACACAAACAGGGAAAGAAATTATCTGTATATCAAAACCGCAGGTGGGATAGTGATTTTAAAACAGTTAAAAAAATTGTACAGGAGGGCTTGCTGGGTGATATTGTTGAAGCAGAATTTCAAATTCAAAAATATAAACCAACCCTCAGTCGTAAACAACATGTAGAAATTCCAGGTTGGGGGGCAGGAACATTAAACAATTTAGGCCCGCACTTAATAGATCAGGCTTTGCATTTATTTGGGATGCCTGATGCTATTTTTGCAGACATCCGCATCACTAGGCTGCGATCGCAGGTAGATGATTATTTTGAGTTGATACTATACTATGACAAACTGCGCGTCAAATTAAAAGCAAGTTTCCTTGTGCGTGAGCCTACGCCTGCCTATATCATACATGGTACTAAGGGTTCTTTTCTGAAAAGCAGGGCTGATAAACAAGAAGAGTATTTAGTAGCGGGTATGAAGCCTAACACACTTGATTGGTATACAGAGCCGGAAAGTGAATATGGCTTACTTCATACAGAAAAAGACACAAAAGTAATTCGGGAAAAAGTAAAAAGTTCACAAGGCAGTTATTTAGGTTATTACGATGCAGTGTACAAATCAATTGTTGATAATCAGCCAATTGCGGTTACTGCCGAAGACGGAATTAATGTAATGAGAATTATAGAAGCGGCGACTAAAAGTAGCAATGAGCAAAAAGTCATAGCGTTACTTTAAGTAAGCTAAAACCTCAACTTAAAATATGTAACTTTCATGCTGATTAGCTCATAACCTAATACAGTTGAGTTAAGCGTTTATTCCTTCTCTTCCTTCTCTTCCTTCTCTTCCTTCTCTTCCTTCTCTTCCTTCTCTTCCTTTGCGTTCTTTGCGTCCTTAGCGGTTCGTTAAAAAAATTTACTTCGACAAAGAGTTAAGCCTTAACTAAAGCGTATTGGCTCATAATCTCGAAGCTTTGGTTCGAGTGTAATCTCTTTAGTTAGAAAGTCAGAATTCAACCATTTTCAAGTAATAAGTCAATGATTAAAATTCTTTTTCATAGTTTTTTTATCTTATTTTTGGCAATTCCAGCAGTTTGGGCAGCACCTCAAAAAGATGATTCCAATGCAGCAGATGCTAATACAAATTTGCAGGGGCAAGTCAATTCTGTTTCCCAGTTTTCTGATATCAAACCGAGCGATTGGGCATTCCAGGCGCTGCAATCGCTAGTCGAACGTTATGGCTGTATTGCCGGTTATCCTAACGCAACCTATCGCGGCAATCGTGCTTTGAGTCGTTACGAGTTTGCAGCTGGTTTAAATGCCTGCTTAGACCGGGTGAATGAATTAATTGCTGCGGGTACTAGCGATTTAGTCAAGAAAGAAGATTTGGCAGTGCTGCAAAATTTGCAAACAGAGTTTGCGGCAGAATTGACAACTCTGCGTGGGCGGGTGGATACGCTGGAGGCACATACAGCAACGCTAGAAGGGCAGCAATTTTCCACCACTACCAGACTGAATGCTCAAATTATTACCGCCATTAGCGATACCTTTGGTAATAGGGTGGGTGGAAATCGCAATGAATCCGGTATCTACTTTGCAAACCGGGGTCGTCTAAACTTTGAGAGCAGTTTCACCGGCAAAGATTTGTTGCGAGTCCGGCTGGAGTTTGGCAACTTTACGAATTCCAATGGTACAAGCCAAATTGCCGCAGCCACAGGCACAGGGATGACACGCCTGAACTTCGATTATGATAGCAACAATACACTTTTAGTTCCCCACATTCGTTACTACTTCCCAGTCAGTGATTCTCTTAACTTCGTTGTTGGTCCCACAGGCATTGGTTACACCGATATTTCAACCACCGTCACTCCCGCCACAATCGCTGACGACGGCAATGGCGTTCTCTCACTTTTTGGGTCATACAGTCCCTTATTCCGGCGAGGTGGCGGCGGTGCAGCCGCTAACTGGAACATTAGCAAAGACTTGATTCTCACCTTGGGCTATTTAGCAAGCAGTCCCAATGTCCCATCGGCTAGCAACGGCTTGTTTGATGGCGGCTACAACGCCCTGGCGCACTTAGCTTATTATGGTAAGCAAGGAGCTATTGGTGTGGCCTACTCTCATGGCTATAGCCCTGCTGGAGTAGTCGATATCGCTGCTGGGACGGGTAGTGTCCTGTCAAACGCTCCCTTTGGCAACAACATTGCTACTTCCAACGATATTGTCGGCGCACAGGGATTCTATCGCTTCTCCCCGAATTTCCAAATCCATGCTTGGGGTGGATATATCTGGGCAAATGCCAAGAACTCTGGTTTGAGTGATATTTCCAATGGCAGGGGTGGAAGCGATTCTCTATTTGTTAACAGTGGTGACAATGCCAATGTCTGGTTTGGGGCGATTGGGATGTCGTTTCCAGATGTGGGGGGTAGGGGTAACTTGCCAGGAATTCTCTTTGGTATACCGCCGCATGTCTCTAACAGTAATGTCCGTCAAGACCGAGACAACACTTACCATATCGAAGCATTCTATCGCTACCGACTAAATGATAACATCTCAGTGACTCCTGGTTTTTGGGTGATTCTTAACCCGGAAAACGACAGCAGAAATGATCCGCAGTATGTGGGTGTGATTCGCACAACCTTTGATTTTTGAAGAAGAAGTCAGAAGTCAGAATTCAGAAGTCATACCGTTTTACTTTAATAATGATACAAATACCTTGGTAGGGGCACAGCATTGCTCATTGGTGTCAACTTAACGTTAAAAGGGCGGTTAGAAACCGCGTCTACACAGGCAAAACCCACCTCCGTGGGTTAAGAAACCTTAAGAAACCTTAGTCCGCGCAGGCGGACTTCGTTTGTGTAGCCGCGAATTCTATTCGCCCGGTCTTGCTCTTCTGAAATCTCTACTGTGGGCTTGAGTTATACCTGGGACATTGACTAATATTTCAACAACTTTTTGAGCGATTTGAGAAATACTGGTAGCTATTTCTGCTTCAGTATTCCATTCTTCCAGCCAATCTATTCCTTTTTGACTTAAGCGAAAATCTTCTTTTACAGCAAGCTTCTTATTCACTAAACTAGACAAATTTTTTAAATACAAAATAACCGCAATAATATATAAAATAGGCTTGGTAATTCTACGTGTAATCCTTGCAACTATTTGATTTGACATATTAACTATTGCCTGTTATGACAATAGGATTCCTAGTCCTTAACTATAAAAATTCTCTAAATGTAAAAAATCAGTAATAATACGTGAAAATACTATTTAAACCAAAATAACCCGCGATCGCGCAAATTGTTAAGCATTAGTTACAACCTAGTAAATTGCGTTAACGCATCCTACTTACTGTTGGTTCTGGAAGTGGATCACCTACAGCTTCGTAAGCAATAATTAGAGACTCTAAGGCTTCAATTCCATTTACCACAGCCAACTCGTAAGTATCCCCATGAGTCCGCCAGCGTTGTCCTTGAAAATCAGGGAATCCTACTAAAAAACAATCATCTTCCTCAGACCACTGAATAACCATTTGGTACTTAAGCTTACTCATCTTCTTTTTTTCCTTCTACTTCCTCAATTGCCTGTTTTACTTCCTTCTCTTGGTAGCGTTTAGCATCTGCTCCATCTTTGCCTGAAATCGTGATTTTTCCACTATAGAGGGGATGCACCCAGTTGGTGTGACTGCCTTTTCGTGGGACTTCTGTAAAACCTGATTGACAAAGCATTTGCTTCAGTTACCGGATTTTCTTTGGCATTAATTTTCTTAAAAAATGCGATCGCCACAGTCAGAAACAATGGGTCAAAGTTTCTTGCTGTCTATCCAAAAAATCTAATCAATAACAGGAGGCAATACGCTTGGGTTAAGGCTAAAACTCTTTATCAAAAGTCAATTTAACGTAGACGCAAAGCGGCTTCCCGCAGGGTACCGCAGAGGCGCAGAGGAAACAGAGAGAAGAAAAAAATGCTTAATCCAAGGGTATTGTAACAGGAGGGACATTACCAAGTTGGGTCGCTAAACAAATTAATCGTCAATTCCTCGCGTGGCGGTACTGCGGTGATACAAGCGCGGATGATCTCTCCATCCTCTAATTCGACGGTGCAAGCGTGACAAGATCCCATGAGACAACCTGTGGGAATAAATACCCCAGCCCGATCTGCTACATCTAACAGGGCTTCTCCCACTTCGGCATCTACTGTGACATCATCTGGTAAAAAGTGGACACGAACAATCATCAATAATTACGCATTTAATTGAGTATTGTCATCGAACAGAATTCAGAAGTCAGGAGTCAGGAGTCAGAATGAATTCTGACCGAAAAAGCGGATGAATAACCGGGTTTAAGACCCCACCAAATCTACGATTTGGTGGTCAACTTTCGTAGTGGCGGGTCCCAATCCCTGACTGAAAGATTGGTGAATTCTGAATTCTGAATTCTGCATTCTTCTTCAAGCACTTTAGTTTAAGACAAAAACAGACTTAAGTCTAAATGGCTTTCAACCTCAGTGGCTAGGGAGTCCAAAATCTGCTCTCGCTGTTCCCGGTAGTTAGCAACACCTGTGGGCAAAGATTTTAAACCCCTCTGTTGACGAAGGCGATTTAACCAAGCCCGTCGCCAAGGTCCATTGTCAAAAAGCCCGTGCAGGTAACTTCCCCACACCGATTGACAACTATCTACTAACCCTAAATTAATATCGTCAAATAGGGCATGGTAGGATTCGGGATCTATGCCTTGCTGTTCAATGCGCGATCGCCCTTGGTGGATTTCAAAGCCATTCACTGGCAAGCCCTGTTGGGGATAATTTGAGGTAACTTGGCGTTGACGAGCAATTTTTTGTCCTGTAATTACAGTTCTAATTGGTAAAAGATTTAACCCTTGAAATCTACCAGCTTGTCCCTCTATCCCTTCTGGATCAGCAATGATTTGACCGAGCATTTGATAGCCGCCACAGATACCTAAAACCGTTCCACCAGAAGCAGCATAGTTTTGGATAGCTTCTGCCATACCGCTTTTTTGCAGCAGTAGCAAATCAGCAATTGTGGTTTTTGTTCCTGGGATAATCACGGCATCAGGATGTCCCAAATCTTGCTTAGGACTGAGGTATTTTACTGAAACTGTACTTTCTGATTCCAGTGGGTCAAAGTCGGTGAAGTTGGCAATTCTGGGTAAGCGGATGACAGCAATGTTGAGGTCAGTTTGGGCTTTATTCGACGATGATTGACGTTCTAGTAGGTCAAGAGAGTCTTCTGCTGGAAACACATCTTGTAAGTAAGGTATAACACCGATAACGGGGATACCTGTACGTTCTTCTAACCATTTTATTCCCGGATCTAGGAGCGATCGCTGTCCTCGAAACTTGTTAATTACTACACCCTTAATTAAGGCGCGTTCATCTGGTTCTAATAACTCTAAGGTGCCAACGACATGGGCAAAAGCACCACCCCGATCAATATCAACTACTAACATGGTTGGCGCATTTAAATATTTTGCCACCCGCATATTAGTTAAGTCGCGGTGTTTGAGGTTAATCTCTGCTGGACTACCGGCACCTTCACAAACTACCAAGTCAAATTCTGTACCTAAATGCTGTAGCGATTCTTCAATTGCCCGCCACCCTAGCTCAAAATATTGCTCGTAGTAATCTGAGGCACTCACTTTGCCTACAGACCTACCTTTGATAATTACTTGGGAAGTCATATCCCCTTGGGGTTTGAGTAAAATTGGGTTCATTTCTACCCAAGGCACGACTCCCGCAGCCCAAGCTTGTACTGCTTGGGCATAGCCAATTTCTCCACCACTGGCAGTGACATAAGCATTTAAAGCCATGTTTTGACCTTTAAAGGGAGCCACTCGCCAGCCACGCCGCGACAGAATGCGACAAATAGCTGTAGTTAAAAGTGATTTCCCTGCATGAGATGTTGTCCCCACCACCATAATTGATTTCATAGTCGCTATTAGTTAGTTTTTCCAGATACAGGATGAATTTTTAGGAGCAAACAATAGGGGAGCAGGGGGAGATGGGGGAGATGGGGGAGATGGGGGAGATGAGGGAGATGAGGGAGATGGGGGAGATGAACTATATACGATGCCCAATGCCCAATGCCCAATGCCCAATGCCCAATGCCCAATGCCCAATGCCCAATGCCCAATGCCCAATGCCCAATGCCCAGCATCACAAATTTTAGTCAAATGATTATGGTAAAGACTTCATGAATAGATGTGATGTTTCCGTATATATTGTTCCCTTTGATTGCCTAATCCTAACTCTTTGGTTTTTTTTTCTAAAAAGGTATCCGCAACCAACGAATCACAGCATCATAGAAACGATCGCGCCATGAAGGAGTCCGCCAATTTTTTCCCTGATATTGTTCCACCAACTGCCGTCCCAAGGGAGTGAGGCGAAAACTATCTGTAATTCCTTGCCCATCGACTTCTCGCCGCAATACACCCACTTGGATCAGCCAGCCCAAGGCGTTGTCACAGGCTAATTCTGATAAAGGGCGTTTAGTATAGCCCTGCTTGAGTCCATTTTCCAGAGCGATCGCACTCAATGACACACTCTGATGTCCCATGACTTCAAATAAAGATAGATTAAAGGGTGAACACACTAGCGATCGCTCGGCTCTTTCTACTGTGCTTTGAGGATAGACAAAAATATTTGGGTTTTGGGAATCAACGGCAGCCATTGTGTATGGGTAGAAATTTTTCTTCTAATAAGATTTATTTAAGGATATATTTTTTCTTGTCCCAGCTACCTGATTTAACCAAAATTAGTTATTTAAACTAGAGTTATGATATTTTTCAATGAGAAGGAGTCAGAATTCCGAATTCAGAATACCCCAGCAGTCAAGTCAGGGGTTTCGGTCACGGAAAGAATTTAATATCACGCGCGTTTCAAATCGCTTGCTCTAAACCTCGATTCTCCATCCAGTAGTTCGGCAGAGCTACGTAACCATCGTACAGAATCCATTCTGGATTCAGGCGGATGTATTCTGAATTCTTCTTCGGTAATTATTTTAATCAATAATGTAATGTAAAATTTCAAGTGCATCAACAATCTCAAACAGGAAAGGTTAATTATGTCTCTAGCAGTTGGTACGAATGCACCGGCATTTACCGCCAAAGATACAAACGGCAACACAGTCTCGTCAGCTGATTTTGCCGGAAAGACGGTCGTTTTGTATTTTTACCCCAAAGATGACACGCCAGGCTGCACCAAACAAGCCTGTAGTTTTCGGGATGCCCAGTCTCAATATCAAGGTAAAAATGTTGTCATCTTGGGAGTGAGTGCAGATGATCAAGTCTCCCATCAGGCATTCACCCAAAAATATAATTTGAATTTTCCCCTACTGGCTGACAGCGACAAATCCCTGATCAAAGCTTTCGATGTGGATGGCGGCGGTTATGCCAAGCGCGTTACCTACGTAATTGACCCCTACGGCAAAATTATCCATGTTGATAGTGCTGTAAATACCACCACCCATGCTAGCGATCTTTTAGCTGCACTTGGGCTGTAGTTTTTTACCTGATAACTAAGGATTTTTTAAGAGCGTAGTCTCAACCCCAAACCCTAAAGGCTTGGGGTTCTTTGTTTGAATTCAGTTACCTGATGGTGGTGTAAGCGATCGCGGGGTAAGTGATGGTTGTATGATGACCGATGGGGAACCGGGAGTTGCTCGTTGTTGACCTGGAATTAGTTTTTGTTGCCTTGCTTTAAAGGCTGCTGCTGCTGAGTCTAATTCTTCGTTCTGTTGGTCAGAATTCCAGTTGAGAGTTCCGAAATTCGCCCGATGAACCAAGTCAAGCATATTGAAATTGTCTGAGTTTGAACGGGAGAACGGATCGGTATTTTGGTCTGTTGTACTAGTACTGGGAAAAGCATCTGCTGGGCTGCTGACTTGAGCCGAACTTGGTTGAGCCATCAGCAAGGAAGCAAAGCTAATTCCGGCCACGGTAGCTACAAAGAGTCTAGTAATTTGTAAAAATGGTTTTTTCATGGTTTTTTGACCCTAAAATTGCTCTATTTTATCTTAAGCAAGAGTCCGACGCAGTTGGGGTTGAATACTCAGCAAGGCGACAAGGGCAAAGCCAAACAACACCAGCAACGCTCCCCCAAAGGTAACATTACCCCAAGGAGCCTGCATGACTACACTACCTAATCCCCAACTGTTATGAAGATAAAGATAACGAATTGGTTCGATCGCATAGCTGAGAGGATTCAGGGTAGCTACAACCTGCAACCACTGAGGCATGAAGGATAGAGGTGCCAAAGCAGTACTAGCAAACAATAATGGCAGGTTAGTGACAAAAATCACTGCAATCAATTCAATGTGTCCGGGTAGGGTAAAAGCTAAACCGAGAGAGATGGCTGTTACACCCAAAGCTAAGAGAAAGACAATTAGAGCGATCGCACTTAAACCCGCTACATCTGGTAGTCCAGCCCCCAAAAACGCCGCCGCCGCTACAATCACTGCTGCTTGCAGCAAACTTTGGCTAATGATGAAAATTGCCGAAGCAAAAACAATGGAAAACCGCGATGCTAAGGGTGCTACGAGTAAACGATTCAAAAAGCCGAACTCGCGGTCAAACATTACGGGTAAACCAGCATTCAGCGCCCCAGCAAAGGCTGTAAACACAATTATGCCAGCGGCCAAAAATTGTCCATAATTTGTTGTATTGCCAAATATACCTTTAGGTGCATTTTGGAACAAAGCCCCAAATAGCACTAACCACATCACTGGTTGAATAATTCCAGCAACCAAAGATGAGGGACGGCGTTGCAACTGAATAAACAAGCGACGAGTTAAAGCCAACGTCTCTTGTACCAATTCACCGAAAAAGTTAGGTGCAGCATTAGCGTCAATTTGTGGTAATGTCGCTGGCTGCCAATTGATATCAGATTTAGGAGTAACGCTCATAATTAATTGGGGAGTGGGGAGTGGGGAGTGGGGAGTGGAGAATTGCGAGTGGGGAGTGGGGAGTGGGGAGTGGGGAGTGGAGAATTGCGAGTGGGGAGTGGGGAGTGGGGAGTGGGGAGTGGAGAATTGCGAGTGGGGAGTGGGGAGTGGGGAGTGGGGAGTGGAGAATTGCGAGTGGAGAATTGCGAGTGGAGAATTGGGACTGGAGAATTGGGACTGGAGAATTGGGACTGGAGAATTGGGCATTGCTGATTACCTGTTATTTTTTACTATTCCCTACTCCCTACTCCCCACTCCCTACTCCCTATCCCCTATCTCATATTCTGCTTTTTCTCAGCCTTGGGATCGCGGATGGCAACTGCTGCGAGTTCTGCATCCATCAGTGTGCGTCCTGTCGCGGCGAGGTAAACGTCATCGAGGCTGGGGCGAGATTGGGCGATGCCAAATATGGGCAAGCCAGCAGCATTCAGCGCTTGCTGTATGTTAATCAGACCGTCATTCTGAGGTGTTACCACCAAGTTGAGGGAATTACCTTGAGCGCTGTTGATGATCACTTCTTGCACAAATGGCAAAGGTTGCAGGAGGTTTTTCGCTTTTTCAGCTTCTTCAATGGCGGAAAACTCGCGGATTCGCAAGGTGATGCGATCGCCCCCGACTTGATCTTTTAATTGTGAAGGTGTACCACTAGCAATCACAACGCCCCGATCTATAATTGCCACACGATCGGCTAGAGCATCAATTTCTTCTAAGTAATGGCTGGTAATTACTACCGTCGTCCCAGAGGCGCGTAATTTTCTCAGGAATTCCCATACCACAAAACGGGTTTCTATGTCAAGCCCTACAGTTGGCTCATCCAATACCAAAACATCTGGTGAATGGAGCAATCCAGCAGCCAAGTCTAGGCGCTTGCGTAAACCGCCAGAGTAGGTTCCGGTTTTTTTATTGGCGTATTCTTGCAAACCGAGTAAATCTAATACTGTCTGAATGCGCTGTTTGGCGATCGCGCCTGGGAGGTGATAAAGTGCTGCTTGTAATTGCAGCAGTTCTTTTCCAGTCAACACCTTATCTATAGCGACTTCCTGAGCTACATAGCCTAGTCGTTGTCTTGCTACTTTCGGATTATCCAACACAGAGATCCCAGATACTTCGATTTTGCCAGCATCTGGTGTGGTCAGTGTACACAAGGCACGCAAGGTAGTAGTTTTACCAGCACCGTTGGGGCCTAGTAAACCAAAGATTTCTCCTGGTTCTACCTGAAAGGAAACATCTTGGACGGCGACAACTGTACCGTAGCGCTTTTGCAGATTTTGAATGAAAACGGCGGGAGCCATGACAGCTTATCCCCAACTATACAAATCTCAATAAAGTCTATCTTTATTGTAGAAGGTAGGGAGCAAGGAAAGAGCGCATGAGCGAAAATCTCTAAAAAATTCGCGTCATACGCCATGCTGCCAAAAATTTCTGATTATTTTAAGCAAGTTGCTTGATTGCGTTTGTGGCGAAATAAACCAAATACTACAGCAATTAATCCTAAACCGGGCAGATTTGCAGGCTCTGGAACCTGAGTACGAATAGGAGGCTTAGTGTAGTACTGAGTTGGCAGATCCGGCAGATCACCATTAAACAGATAATTGTGAGACTCGCCATTTCCTGTCAAAGAAGCTACTACCACGTTGCCGTTAACTTGACCGTTAGTGAAATTGAAATTAGCCAAAGGAGCAAGAATACTACCTAGTATACTGATCGCACTGGCAGTTATGTTTGTCGCTTCATAGAAGTTGTAGATCACCTTTTGTTTATCTGTGCCTTGGATATTGAACCCAAAGTTTTGCAGCGACACATCCTTACCACTGATATTGACAACAATAGTCGAATTTGCGTCCCCTTTGATTTGAAAATCGTTTGTCTTGGAGACAGATGAGCCTGCAAGATTAAAAACATTGAAAGCAGTACCACTGCCACTAAGGTTAATACCACCCCAAGATTGAACTGTTGTTTTACCAGTAGGAGTTAAGGTTGCCAAATATTGAGATAGCCCTCGCAATTCTTTCCCGGCTTCATTGAAGTCAATGGGATTACTCTTGCTAAGAGTTCCCTGTGGAAATCCCTCATTGCTGGACACATTGGCACTACCTCCGTAGACAGCATTACCGTGGTTGACTTGACCATTACTCAGAGTTAAGTTTTGTCCAGCTACTACTACGTTGCCGCTATTGTTAGAAAGTTTACTTCCCAGTCCGCCGACGAAATTCACGTTACCGCCAGCAGCAAGTTTTCCTTCAATATCTGTATATTGTTGAGAGATATCTCCTAAAACAAATACATTGTAATCAGAGGCAGCGCCTAACTCAACGGCATTCGCTCTTGCTGAGAAACCCAGCGCTAGAGTGACTACAATCGGAGCTACTACTACTCCCCAAATATCATAGGTTTTTGATTTCATCTTTTGATTTATGAATGAATCATCAACATCATGCTACGGGTATAAATCACAGATGGCATAAGTCTGCTACCTATTTTCATTGAAGTTTCATATCTGGCAGCATTAGTGTGTGTTTTTACTTACATTCTCCGTTGAGGCGTAGATTTACTGTTGACTGCATTAATTAAATGTTTATCAACAATAATTCAGGAGTTATGAGTTAGGACGTTTTTTCACAACTTTCAAAGTTTTCAGGCTAGTGTCATTGCAACCACTGATAAATCCCCCCTTTGCCTGAATTTGTTGCAGGTAATCAAGGACAGATTTGGTGATGACTTCTCCCGGCATTAACACGGGAATTCCTGGGGGATAGGGACAGACGATTTCGGCACAGATGTGTTTATTAGTCTGTATCAAAGGTAGTATTTCACTGACAGCAAAAAAGGCTTCACGGGGAGAACAACATAAAGCATGACACTGTGTAGTGAAAAGATCCTGCCAAAGATGGCTTTTAACAGTCAAGTTGGTTCGGCGATATTCTTTGGCAAGGGTGGTAAAACCTTGGACTAATTGCTCAATATCGGCTGGGGTGTTGCCCAAACTAATGATCGAGGTGAGATGTTGCAGTGAGGCGAATTCCGCAGTGACAGCAAATTTCTCATCCAGAATTTCATCTGCCTCAAATCCGGTTAAGCCTAAACCAGAAACAGTCACAGTTAGCCGTGTTTTATCTAAAGCCAGAAAGCCGGGAGATTTCCCCAACCGAGGCATTTTCAAAACTGATAATCCCGGAATTTCGCTGATTCTCGTTCTCGCTTCCTCAGCAAGTTGCAAAGTGCGAGACATCAGCATTTTTCCCTGGAGTGCCATTTGCTGACGCGCTGCATCTAAAGAAGCTAAAAGTAAATAACTAGGACTGGTAGATTGTACAAGTTGCAAAGCTTTACTGATGCGATCGCTATCTATCCGATTACCTTGGATGTGCAGCATTGATGCTTGTGTCATCGCACCGAGTACTTTGTGAATGGATTGTACAGTTAAATCGGCACCTGCGGCTAAAGCTGGAGTGGGTAATTCTGGATGAAAGGCAAAGTGTGCGCCGTGTGCTTCATCTACGAGTAGAGGGATATTATATTGATGTGTAATGTGAGCGATCGCATTCAAATTTCCACAAACGCCGTAATATGTGGGGTAAACTGTCAACACTGCTTTCGCGTCGGGATGCTGTTGGAGTGCAGATTCTACAGCATGGGGCGTGATGCTGTGGGCAATATCTAAAACTGGATCGTATTCAGGATTAAGAAAAATGGGTATTGCACCGGAGAGAATTAAACCAGCGATCGCAGAAGAATGCACATTCCGAGGCAAAATAATTTTATCACCCGTGCCACAAGTAGCGAGAATTGCTGCTTCAACACCACAGGTTGAACCATTGACAAGGAACCATGTTTGCGAAGCGCCAAAAGCCTCAGCCGCTAGCTGTTGTGCTTCTTGAATAACGCCTTGGGGTGCAAAGAGATTATCTAAATCTGCTAATTCGGTTAAATCAGCGCGAAAGACAGCTTTGCCAAGTAAATCAGTCAAGGGTTGAGATATTCCCTCACCTTTTTTATGTCCTGGAGTGTAAAAAGGCGCATGAGGTCTTGCTGCATTGGCTTTTAAGGCATCTAATAGAGGTGTTTGGTTTTGATTGAGCATTTTGGGAGAAACAAACCGCAGAGGCGCGGAGGACACGGAGGAAGAAGAATTCAGAATTCAGAATTCAGAATCCAGAATTCAGAATCAAGACGCTCTCTACGAGACGATACGCGTAGCTTGCTTCTTTGCAGGAGTACGCGGACTCGCTATTGCTACGCTATCGAGTGGGGGTCTTAAGCCTGGATTGCTAAATATTAATGCTTTGGGCATTAAATAACGCTGTGTGCAACTTTCTCTCAAACCTAACCCTCAACCCCTTCCCTGCCAGCGTTGGGGAGCAAGAATCAAAGCCTCTCTCCGCTTCGGGGAGAGGAATGGAAGCGGGGTTTCAAGAATAAGTCGCACATCGCATTAAATAAGTATTTAATAGAATTTAGAAGCTGTAACTATTCATTTTGTGTTATTTCAAGGTTTTCTCAACTTAAACAAACCATTTGGCTGGACTTCCCACGACTGCGTAGCGCGGGTGCGAAAACTGTTGCGCCTCAAACGTGTCGGACATGCGGGAACCTTAGATCCAGCAGCTACTGGGGTGTTACCGATCGCACTTGGTAAAGCCACAAGATTATTGCAATATCTCCCAGAAAACAAAGCTTACAAGGCTACCATTCGGCTGGGTGTACGTACTACAACCGATGATTTAGAAGGCGAAATCATCACTTCTGGATCTTGTGCTGGATTGAGTTTAGCAGAAGTGAAAACTGCACTGGCACAATTTGAAGGCAAGATTGAGCAAATACCACCGAGTTTTTCTGCAATCCAAGTGAATGGTCAACGTCTCTACGACTTAGCACGCCAAGGGAAAACGGTGGAAGTTCCAGTGCGAACAGTGGAAGTTTTTCAGATAGATATTTTGGACTGGAGAGAAGGAGATTTCCCGGAATTGGATGTGGCGATCGCCTGTGGTTCTGGTACATATATTAGAGCGATCGCTCGTGACTTAGGTGCAATCTTAGAAACTGGTGGCACTCTTGCAGCTTTGATCCGCACTAAAAGCAGTGGTTTCGATTTAACAGATAGTCTCACTTTGTCAGACTTAGAAACTAAACTCCAAGCCGAGACATTTCAACCTCTTGTATCTGATGCAGCATTGAAACATTTGTCATCCGTGACTTTACCAGCAACATCTGCTCAAAAATGGTGTCAAGGTCAGCGAATTTCTCTAACTTTCGATGTTTCTGAAATAGTGCGAGTTTATGATCAAGAAACTCGCTTTTTAGGTATTGGGCAATTACAAGACGAAGTGTTGATTCCCCAAATGGTTTTTGAACCGATTTCTTAAAATCCTCAAAGCAGAATTAGCTGTATGACACAATTAGAGGAATAAGATGATCGAACTACTATGACAGAAAGGTTAGACTGAATTGAAGTAGACGTAGGTTGGGTGGAGCGGAGCGCAACCCAACATATATCAGGCTGTTGGGTAGAGGCTTTGCGTAACCCAACCTACAATTTTTTTGCAACATTTTAGCGTAGACAGTCCACTACAAGACTACCGAGATTTTTTCAGAAATCAAATATGATTCCTATATGACAGAAAGGTTAGACCGAATTGAAGCAATCTTAGAGCGGACAGCACGAAGGGCTGAAGCGAACGCGGCTGCTATAGAAGCGAACGCGGCTGCTATAGAAGCGAACGCGGCTGCTATAGAAGCGAACGCGGCTGCTAGAGAAGCTGATAGAGTTGCGATGGATCAACTACGCTCAACCGTAAATTCTTTGGTGCAGGTAGTTGAGATACATCAGCTAAACCATGAAGCAACTCAGCGTAACTTTGAAGGGATTGTCACTGAACTCAGAGAAATTAGAACTGAAATTAGAGGATTGAGAACTGAGACTCAACGCATTTTAGAACACTTGTTCGGTAGACAGGAGAACGGCGAGTCATGAGCGATCGCCATCATCATACTACTGCTAGACGTCTCAATGTCTACATCCAAGGTCAAGGATTTCCCATTCTGGGTTTACACGGTCATCCTGGTTCTGGTCATAGTCTTTCTGTCTTCACTAATCATTTATCAAAACGTTATCAAACTTTTGCCCCTGATTTACGGGGATACGGCAAAAGTCGCTGCAATAGCAATTTTGATATGAATGACCATTTGACTGATTTAGAAGCGCTGCTAGACCGCTTTGAGATTGAAAAGTGCCTAGTATTGGGATGGTCACTTGGGGGCATTCTGGCAATGGAGTTGGCATTACGTTTGCCAGAGCGCATTACAGGGCTGATTTTGGTGGCCACAGCCGCAAAACCCCGTGGCAGTCATCCGACTATCACTTGGCAAGATAATTTATATACTGGGGTTGCTGCCCTACTAAACTATATAAAACCGGGTTGGCAATGGAATATTGAAACTTTCGGCAAGCGATCGCTTTTTCGCTACCTAATCCAACAACACACACCCACTACTTACAATTACATCGCAACCGTTGCAGTACCAGCTTATTTGCAAACCTCTCCTGCTGCTACTCGCGCCCTCTATAGTGCAATTCAATCGGGATACAACCGACTTCCAGATTTGCAACAAATACAATGTCCTAGTTTAATACTTGCTGGAGATCAAGACCGCCACATCACATCTGATTCCAGCTTAGAAACTGCTCAACATCTCCAAAATTCTCAGTGGCAGTGCTATCCCAACACCGCCCATCTTTTCCCGTGGGAAGTTCCCCAGCTGGTGCTGAATGATATTGATCATTGGCTGGAAGAACACCCGCAGGTAATTGCTAGTTAACAGTCCAAGAGTTTTTGACTCTTGAGCAAATAATTCGTAATTAGAACTCGAAATTACGAATTAACGCGATGTGCAACTTACTTCTTAGAACCCCTCTCCAAACCTCTCCCCGAAGCGGAGAGAGGCTTTGATTTTTACTCCCCTTCCTTTCCTTGTAGGGAAGTGGCCTAATTTAAATTTGACCGCCAAAGACAGGCTGTACTTTGCGGTCAAATCTTTCCCCCAAGTCTTCAGCGATTGTTAAGGTATTGGGTTTGCAGCGCTTGATATGCACAGCAATTCCCTGCGCCCCTTCGATCTCCAAATCTTCTATATATCCAATGCTTGACAATCTGGCATCAGAAGAACTCAGAAATGGCCCGAAGTAATAGGTACATCGGGGATTCTGCGTTACAATCTCTACCCACCAAGCCAAGCCGATATAGTCGAATGCATTAATCAACACTTCCTTCAGGTTATGCCAAATGGTTCTCATGGTTTTCGCTGATTTATAAACGTGCTAGAGGGTGTTAAACGACATGCTACTTTATTATCTTTTACATTTCTTTATACTCTGTTAATGTTATTTTTTCAAAGAAATTTTTTGTAATTTATCTAAGTACAGCGTACTTTGCGATCGCTGGCGATAAATTTCATAAAGCGCCATACCCGCCGCTACCGAGGCATTCAGGCTGGGAGTCTTACCTTGTAGAGGAATCGATACTAAGAAATCACAGGAGCGTTGAGTCAACATACCCAGACCTTCACCTTCTGAGCCGATGACCAAAACGATTGGGCCAGTGAAATTGATTGTATGCACAGGTTCACTCCCACTTGCAGCCGCGCCGTAAATCCAAAAGCCAGCTTCTTTTAAGTCTTCTAAAGCGCGGCTGAGGTTGACAACTCTCGCTACTGCAAAATTTTCTAAAGCACCTGCTGCCACTTTCATCACAGTAGAAGTGATCCCAGATGCTCTTCTTTGGGGAATCACCAATCCTTGAGCGCCGATTGCTTCGGCGGTGCGAATAATTGCTCCCAAGTTGTGGGGATCAGTAATTCCGTCAGCCACGACAATTACGGCATCGCTTACAGATTTGGACTGCTCAATAAGATCGGGCAATTCGATATAACCGTAGGGAGCAATTTGTGCTGCCACACCTTGATGATTAGCCCCGTTGGTGAGATAGTCTAAGCGCTTGGGTTCAACCTCATCAATAACTGTGCCATTTTCCTTCGCTTGTAAAAGAAAATGGTGAAAGCTGGGATCGTAGCGCAGACGGGTAGTAATCCAGAGACGGTTGAGATTGCGCTGATTTTGCAACGCACTCAATACTGGATGACGACCGTAGATGAGATCGCTATCTTCTGTCGATTCTGTAGATACAGATGGCTGGGATAAGTTGCTATATCGTTGGCGGGAGTTGCCAGAAATCGGGTTGCTATCTATTTTCCGGGGATTGCGAGTCGGATTGGCAACAGAAATCGGGTTGCTATCTATTTTCCGGGGATTGCGAGTCGGATTGGCAACAGAAATCGGGTTGCTATCTACTTTCCTGGGATTGCGAGTTGGATTTGTAACAACACGTTTACCTTGAATTTTTACCGGTTGTCCACGATTGGGTTCGCTAGAAGTCTTGACTTTTCTCGGTTTATTCTGCATTTGAGTTATGGATATAGCGTATGGTTGATTATCCCGATTACCTCAATTTATTGAGCCTAATCTAATGTTGTGGCCATTGTGAAATTGAGTTCTCACTCTTTTTCTATATGAAGTATTTGCAACAATTCGGTTAGACGCTGGTAATCGGTGAGATATAAGTAGCCAATTAAGGTTTCTAGACTAGTTGCCTGTTGATAAATTTCGGGATTAAGTCGCTTAGGGCGTCCTGTCGCGGCGTTTCTACCCCGTCGGACAATTTCTAATTCGGTGTCCCTGAGATGAGGAATCAGCGATCGCAAATGTAGCGCTTGGGTTTCCGCTCTTACCTGCTCCACTACCAAACGATGGTAAATTCCTGAACGCTGCAATGGCAGCAGATAGAAGATTCTAACATACAACTCATAAATTGCATCCCCCAAAAATGCTAAAGCAGCAGGAGAAATTTTTTGCACTTGTGAGAAAGAAATCTGTTGGAATGGCGCTGTGGTTGCCAAGAGTGCTTGAGTCCAAGATAAGCTCTGTTTGGGAGTTTCATCTTGTCCATCTAATAGCTCTTCCTCCTCTGACTTCACAAATAAATCATTCCTTGACGGGCTAAATTTGGCAGGCATTCTTCGCAAAGACTGATTTTTATGAAGTATGCCATGATAGTATACTTAGCATAATCAATACTATCAGAATTACTTCCTAATTTCATCTTTTTGATTGAGAGTTGGCATTTTGATCACCCTGATGTCAACGTCTATAAACCAAATTTCGCCTGCTTGTTGTGTTCTGTGCCTAAGATGGTGTAAAATTCTGACATCAAACTCACCCTGTTACTTGATCCCGTTGCCATGCTTACTTAGTAAGCGACAATTTTTAACTATACAGTATTAAGTCAAGTTAAACTATAGATAAATCTGCTGGCTTTGTATTTCTGACAACTTTTTCATAGTTGGTTGTTTATCCAAATATTCTAGCCAATAATTACATACCCCAAAACTGGGTATCTATATCTGCTCAACTTTAAACATAATAGCTCAACTGGCTTTGTGCCTCTCCCACAAGGAGAGAGGTTTTCTGCCAGAAGTTTTAAAATTAAGCTATCCGATGTTGAATTTGGATAGCTGAATTTGTCTCTGGGTTCAAGCAATCAAGACTACTTGACGTTTTCTAGAGCGTCTTCAACTGATTTTTGCAGGGAGAGAAACTTCTCTAGGCGAACAAGCTTGACCGTTTGAGTGACGCGGGCATTTGTGACAATTTGCAAAGTACCCTCAGCAGTTTGAGCCTGCTTGGCTAGCTGCACCAAAGCACCCAAGCCAGAGCTATCAACAAAATCGATTTGTGAGAGATCCAAAATAATGTGCTTCGGCCCTTCGACAATCTTGCTGCCAAGTGTCTTGCGAAATGTCGGCTCAGAAAAAGCATCTAACAAACCTGTGAGGCGGAATAGCTGACAGTTATCCCGGACTTCACGAGTGCCCCTCAGGCTAACGGTTAGATTTAGTGGCTCAGCAATAATTCCCTCCTCATGAGTTAAAGTGAACGCTCAAGTATAGATGGTTTTTGAGCAAGTTGTCTACAATCTGCTGGAATAGGGCATTGGGCATTTGTCATTTGTCATTTGTCATTTGTCATTTGTCATTGGGCATTGGTTACTAAATTCTTCTCCCTCACTCCCTCACTCCCCCACTCCCCTACTCCCTACTCCCTACTCCCTATTTTTACCTCACCTCTGCCACAGTTTGACGTGCTGTTCGCATGGCTTGAACAAATTGCTCAAACAAGTAATCAGCATCGTGGGGGCCAGGACTGGCTTCTGGGTGATACTGTACGGAGAATACAGGTAGAGATTTGTGACGTATCCCGGCAATGGTGCGATCGTTTAAGTTTAGGTGGCTGATTTCCACAACTGCCGTAGGTAAAGAATCTGGGTTAATCGCAAAACTATGGTTTTGGCTGGTAATTTCTACTCGTTGTTGTGAGCCAGCAGGCTGATTCAAACCACGATGACCAAATTTGAGTTTATAGGTTTCTGCCCCTAGTGCATGACCTAAAATTTGGTGTCCCATACAAATACCAAAGATGGGTTTTTGACTCAACAGGAGCGCTTTTGCAGTTGCAATCCCTTCAGTGACGGCAGCAGGGTCGCCAGGGCCATTAGAAAGAAACACACCATCTGGATTGTAGTTGAGAATTTCTTCTGGTGAGGTATCAGCAGGCACAACAATCACCCGACAACCGTAACTTGCGAGGCGACGCAAAATATTACGTTTTACGCCGAAGTCAAGGGCAACAACAATAAAAGGTTCCCCAAGATTTTCCGCAGCCTCAGAGTTAAATTCCCAAGCTGGAATTGTGGCATCTGACCATTCATAAGCCGTTGAGGTGGTGACTTCACCAACCAGATTCAATCCCGCCATGTTGGGAGCCGCTAGTACCTGCTCTAGCAATTCTGCCTCATCGAGAATGGCTGTGGAAATGCCACCGTTCATCGCTCCGAACATCCGAATTTTGCGGGTGAGGGCGCGGGTATCGATGCCGTAGATCCCTGGTACTTGGTTTTGTTTCAGGTAGTCAGGTAAGGATTGTGTCGATCGCCAGTTACTTGGTCGTTGACAAATATTACGCGCGATCGCACCTTGCACTTGAGGATGAGATGATTCTTCATCTTCAGGATTGACACCAGTATTCCCCAATTCAGGATAGGTAAAAATCACAATTTGACCGGAGTAACTAGGGTCGGTTAATACTTCTTGGTAGCCGGTCATACCAGTGTTGAACACCACTTCTCCGATCGCGGTTCCCGTAGCACCGAAAGACCAACCGCGATAAGTGGTTCCATCTGCTAGGACAAGTAAAGCTGGTATTGTGTCAGTCATAGTAGATTGGGGAGTGGGGAGTGGGGAGTGGGGAGTGGGGAGTGGGGAGTGAGGATCGGGCATTGGGCATTGGGAAAACTCTTCCCTATTCCCTACTCCCTATTCCCCATTCCCAATACTACGATTGTTAATTATGCCATGAGTTGAGCAATTGGGAATTTTTAGGATAGTTAATTAAAATTAAAAGGGAATTAAATAAAGTAGCGGGAATGGATTTGGCAAAGCTTGGGCAGTTAGAATTAATTATGCTTCAGTCTTTTTTATCCCGTGCAACTCTAATTTTTCTATCAAGCGCTCTGGCAGTTTTGTGTGTTGCCTGTAGTGAAGACAAACGGGACACTGCGACTGGTGGCAATGAGCAACCTACGCCAATTGGGGATCTGGCATCAGTACAGCCGACTGTCAAACCAGTAAAACCAGCAGCTATCCCAGAAGCGCAGCCGCTAGAGCCGTCTGAAAGTGAACCAAGTCTTTTTGAGATGGGGCGAGACAAAGCTGTTGGCGCTTGGAGTATCAGCCAATCTGCTCAATCTCCAGAGGATTGGAATTTGGTGGTGAGGCAGTATCAGGATGCGATCGCGCTGATGCGAAAAGTACGACGGCAAAGCCTAGAATTTGCGATCGCTCAAACCAAGATTAGTGAATATCGGCGGGAAATCAAATATGCCCAACAGCAAGCGAATCCTCGCCCTGTGCGCGTTGCCGAACGTCAGAGAATAGTAGTTGTTGTTCCCCAGGCAGCAACTACACCAAAGTTTACCTTACGTTCATTACCTCCTGTCGCAACAAAACCGTTATCACCAGAGCCAGGTTTGCCCTCGTCAGCAGTGCTGATTCCCGATCAAGCAGTATTTACAGCCCCGATTAAAAGGCGGATTGGTGGCACGCCAATTGTCGAAGTCACTTTCAATGGCCAGCAAAAATTTGAGATGATTGTGGATACCGGAGCGAGTGGCACTGTCATCACCCAAGAGATGGCTGATGCTTTGGGAATCGTGCCAGTGGGGAAAGCGAAGGCAAACACCGCGAGTTCCAGAGCTGTAGAATTTCCTGTGGGCTATGTTAATTCGATGGCAGTTGGCGGGGTAATAGTGAATAAAGTCGCAGTAGCGATCGCCGGTGCGGAACTTGAAACTGGACTTTTAGGACATGACTTTTTTGGCAACTACGATGTCACTATCAAACGTAATGTGGTAGAATTCCGCCCGCAACTGCGATCGCAAATCAATCCCCCAGAAACTCAACTAACTGCTCCAACTTCGTCCAAGCCGCCCCACTTTGTAGGATATCCTTAGCGATTTTAATCCCTTGGGCGTGATCGAGGAATGCGATCGCACCCGCTACTTGCAGCGCCAACGACGCATTCAACGCTACTGCATCCTGTTGCGCCTGAGTTCCCTTACCTTGCAGCACCGCCTTAAGAATCTCCGCATTTTCTTGGACATCCCCACCCCGAAGCATACCTATGGGAGCAGGCGTTAAATCCAAATCCAGAGGATTAATCGTAGTTAACTGCACTTCTCCTTCTGATAACACCGCCAAATCAGTTAAATCTCCTAACCCAGCCTCATCGAGTTTTTCTCGCCCGTGCAGCACAATCGCCTTTTCCTTGCCCAAATTCTGTAAAGCTTGGGCAACAGTTGCCAAAAGTTTGGGAGTAAATAACCCTACCACTTGCCCAGTTGGACGCAAGGGATTTACTAAGGGCCCAAGCAAATTAAAAACTGTTCGCACCTTCAAAGTCCGTCGCAATTGGGCAACCGCTTTGAGTGCTGGATGCCAACCAGCGGCAAATAAGAAAGTGATCCCCACTTCTTGTAGTGCTGCTTGCACTTTTTCACTAGAGGCACTCAAGTTTACACCCAAGGTTTCCAAGACATCGGCACTTCCCGTGAGACTTGAAGCAGAACGATTGCCGTGTTTGGCGACAGGTATGCCATAGGCTGCGGCGACAAATGCAACTGCTGTGGAAATATTAAAGGTTGATGACCCATCTCCACCAGTGCCACAGGTATCTATTACAGTAGTGAGTGCTGACTGGTGAGCGCTGAGTGGGGAACATTGAGATTGTAATACTTCAGCCATGCCGGTTAACTCGTCGGCAGAAATGCCTTGAAAGTTCAGCGCTGTTAAAATAGCCCCTGATAACTCTGGGGGAACCGCTTCACTGAGCCATCCTTGCATCAATTTAGCAGATTGAGTACGGGACAATGATTGGCCATCTGTTAATTGTTGCAGCAGGAGATACCAGCTAACAGAGGATTCTTGAGCAGCGATCGGGGAAGTTATCATAGCTAAGGGTTGTATGTTGTCGCTATATTGAGAGCTATGGGTTATCCTACCGGAAAATTGTCAGCTATCAAAGTTAGTTTGAAAGATCAAGGCTTAACTGCAAAGCTGGGTTAGCAAGATTCTGAACTTGTAATTTTTCATCCAAATAAAGTTTAACTTCGTAGTTTGTAATGAATAACTCTTTTCCTTTAGCCGCACCATTTTGTTTATAGTTATTCATCCCATACTGCAATTCCCACTCTGAAATATTAGCCCATTGAAAACTTTCTCGAATTTGCAGTGAGTTGTCGTAGGTAATTAGCCAGGGATGATGACATTGTTGCAAAAGTTCAGCAAATCTCTGATGTTCAAAAGAGGTGTGCAAGTCACCCCTTTTCCCATATAGCCTTGATTTAGTAACGCTAAAATATGGTGGATCTAAAAATAAAAATACATCTTCTCCTTCTTTTAATAGGTGACTATAATCTAAATTAGTGATTTGGACATTTTCTGATAGAATATCTTCTAACTTTTCTAGTCGTTCTATTGAAGAATCAGTAAATCTTTTATGAAATGCTTCTTCAGAAAAGCCACCTGATTCTACAGTTCCAGAAAAAGTAATTCTGTTAAGGACAAAAAAGCGAATGGCTCTTTCTAAATCAGATAAATTACTGACATCTACATTGGCCAATTCTGCAAAGAGTAATTTGCCATCTGTATATTTAACTTTAATATGTCGAACTTCTTTAACTAACTGAGCTAGATCGGATTGGGCAAGCTTCCAGAATAAGAATAGTTCGCGGTTTAAATCATTAATCCAGATTTTTAGATTAGGAAACTTTTGTCTTAAATAAATGAATACAGAACCACCGCCGACAAAAGGCTCTCGAAATTCAGAAAAGCTCTCTGGTAAATATTCAACTATTTGATTGATTGCTTTCGATTTACCACCAGGATATCGTAGGGGACTTTTGAGCATAATTCGTAGAAATCGTCACACTTAGGGTAATAACAAATACTCAATTTGTTTACTCAGAGCTATCACTATATGCTTTGACCAAATCAGCGTCGATGCTTTCATTGTGCGCTCCTGTAGCATAACCGAGGTTAATGCTTCCAGCATGACTTCGGAAGCGTTGACGAGATGCTTCTTTCTCTATTTCAGTTTGCGACTTTTCACGTCTTAGAGAACTATACTGCTGTTCTATGGAAGTAGCTACTAATTCTGCAAGAGATACGCCTGTAACCTCAGCTTTTTGCTGCAATGCCGCGTAAACTTCATCACTTAATTCCAAGCTTAACACCTGACTCACCGCACTACACCTCAGCTACTATAGGTAATTATGAATGTCATATTAATTTAGTTTTTTGATCAAACAGAATTCAGGAGTCAGGAGTCAGAATTCAGAATGAATTCTGTACGACTGGCGGATGAATAATCGGCGTTTTTGCACCCCCACCAAATTGAAAATTTGGTGGTCTTCAATTCCTGCGCGGTCTGAATCCCCGACTGATTGATTCTGACTCCTGAATTCTGACTTCTGAATTCTTCTTCAAAATACATGACCTTTTAATCCTAACCATCGCCAGCATATTAACAGAAAATTACGTATACTTAATATATGCTAGCTAACTAAATTTATTTTTGTAAATGTTGCATTTTTGTAAAAATCTGTTACATTACTTTACATGCAGTCATAACTGTTAGAACATAAAAGCTCGGAGTATTATTTATGGCAGACGTTAAGAAGACTACGCCTTCGGTTTCAGAAGATCCTAATGCTTTGCGCTGGGGTTTCACTCCTCAGAGCGAAAACTGGAACGGTCGTTTTGCAATGATTGGTTTTTTATCTGCCGTTGCACTTGAAGCGTTTTCTGGTCAAGGGATTTTACACTTCTGGGGCATCCTCTAGATTTAAAGGTTTTTTCAGGTAAATAGACCACGCGGTAGGGGCACAGCAATGCTGTGCCCCTACGACAGATGTGGTTCAAATACATGATTTCTGCTGTAATAGATTATCAGGCAAGGGGGCGATCGCAAAATCGTCTGCCTTGCCTGATAATGTCAAGAATTAGAAAACTCGCCAGCAACTAGCGTGATGAGCGAAATATTACACGACCTGGAGATTCTTCTTGATTAATTCGCGCATATACCCGAAGACAAGTTAAGACTTCGCCAGGAATACCACCACAGTCTAGTTGTAAGTCATCCTTAGATAAAGCACAGATATCCGCATAAAGTCCCGATAATTGGCGAATTCGCACTTCATTACCAGCATTAATCGCTTGATTTGTGACTTTCTTCAGGATTCGTCGTGATTCGTGTTGCAGCTTTCCCCACCAAGAATAGCGTTCAGCCGGTGGTACGAATACTAAAGAGTGTATTGCTTCGTCCATGTCAATCCAAGCACGGAGAATTGACAGAGGATCAGCGTTTTCCTCAGCTTTTTGGGTGCGTTGGAAGCGATCGCTTAAAGCGTCAATATATTGATGTCGCTGTTCTGGTTTGGAGTCTAAAGAGATGACATCAAAGCTAAAAACGCTTTTTAAAGCATGATGTAAATCCGGGTCTATTTCAATAAATTTTATATATAAATATAGGAAACCTGCTGGTAAATCAGATGTATTATCTTGGGTAATTTGAGAGTTTAAAAGAGCTTGTTGAGATAAACTCAATCCCTGAGTCTGAATAGTACCACTCAGACCGGGGTAGATAATTTCATCGCGGATAAAGGGAAGTTGAAACAGATTAGAATTATCTGCGATCGCACCAACTTCTTGAGCCAGATCCAAAGTGTGCGATCGCCAAGATGCAGCCAAATCCTCTGGTATCCGCAGCAGTTTGCGTTGAATCTCATTCCACAAATCAGAATCTGTTTGGCTTTGCAGTTGGGAATTACCCAGATAATAACTAAGTTCTAAGTCAGAATCGAAAGCTTCCCGGAGGCGACTTAATTTTAAATCATCTGGCGCATCTTCCCAACCAGTATTTTGCTGTGGGGGTGCAGGTTGCAACAGATTATGAAGTTCTTGCAGCAGATCATCGCATACCTTGGCGCCTGGATCTAGTGGAAATTCTGTGCGAGCCTGATTTAAAGTAGCCTCTAGTCCATACAGGCTAAACCGCAGTAACCGGGCTAACTCCGAGTTTTTTATTTCTAGTACCTGATGCAAGTGCTGCATGAATATTGCCTCCAAATATTACCTGTATGTAATGATTTTTCTAAAAACCTCACGCCAAGGTTTTCTGAGTACAGCATTTCATTAATTCGTAGCGAATTAAATTGAGTGCGGTTCTTTTAAGAAAATGAAATCGGTTGTAGCTTCCCAGTTAAGAAAAATATGTGAGAAAATAATTACATACGTATTTAGTATAATAATCCTTAAAGTTTATAAATATGGTATTGAGACGAGATATGCATAACTGAAATAATGGAAATTAGCAGACAGATAAAGAGGCGATCGCTAAAATGACCAACGCCCAGCGACTAGACCATGTAGAAGATGAACTTGAAACTGTTAAACGATTGCTAGTGTCTACTGCTAGCTACGCCGAATCAGCAAACAGGCGGCTTGATGAATTGACTATAAAACAAGACCGTACCCAATCTCAGCTTGACCAATTAGGGGTGCGGGTTGACCAGATAGGGGGAAGGGTTGACCAACTTTCTGAGCGCCTAAACGAATTTGTAAATCAAACACAACGTCTGTTTAACCAACAGGCAACGGTTTTAGAGCGACTTGAGGAAAATCAGCGTAGTAACAACGCCGCATTAGAGCGTATCGACCGGATTTTAGACTACCTGCTACGACAACAAGGGAACAGCCAGTGATAAAACAGGAGTCAGAATTCAGAATTCAGAATTGGTGAATACTCTACCCATAAAGGTATTGAGTTTTAAGGCGAGAATATTTTAATTTTTTTCGCCCACCATTCCACTCGCTTTTAACCAATATTCATCACTCACTCGTACAGAATTCATAGGCTCATTCTGACCGGAGCTAACGGAAACGTCTCCGGCTCCGCTCCTGAGTTCTGAATTCTTCTTATAAACCCGCTTCTGACTTTTTTCTTTCCGCCTTGCAGATGATGAAGACAAGCGATCGCATAACATTACGATTACGCCCCTTGATCGCAGAGTGCGATCGTGAGCGATGCTGCGGCTGCTAGCGCTGCTGCCGCCCGAATGTGGTTCCAGATTGTCCAGTTGGCAAGGTAGCTAGACCATAGGCTCGCACCTATAGTACTGTCCGGCTCGACTCTCGCCAGCGCTTCGTTGAGCGGCACATTGAAAACGATTGTCACGCCGAAGGTGCCAACGAGGTAGAGCAAGCTGCCGAGGAGCAAGTAGACGGCGCTGGGTTGATGCCACCTTAATAGCGAGGAGATAGCCAGAAGGATGCAAGCCGCAGCCGTTCCCAAGAACACTGCCATAAATAACGGATTGATCACCGTGATATTGATGGATTGCATGGCGGTAATGCCCTGTGCTGGCTGGAGTCGGGCAAGGGCATTCATTACAAAGGTCGAGAAGGCAAAGAAGACTCCGGCTATCAACCCGCAGCCCAGTGCTGAGAAAAACTTTAGAGTGAAATAATAATGTTGTTGACTGATCAGATATTGCACCATTGCTTTATCCTCCATTTCTGTAAAGGGCAGTGTGAGTCTGATTATTTATCGATAATCGCAGATTAGTAGGACTTACGCAAAACCACACGCTCTCTGGGGCAATTCATGAATTGCCCTAAGAAGAAAATCACTCTTTTCGACTATTGTTTGCGTCAGTCCTGATTAGATTGCTCCACGCATTCAACCTTTGAAAATTATTGTTGTTCTCGGTTTGACTATAGTCATTGTCATGTAAATTATTTGATAGCTGGTGGGTATGTCGATAAGGAGTTTCAATTATGAAAAACCGCAACTTTCGCACGATTGAGACAAATGGAGTTCGTCTAAACACAGTTGTTGAGGGTCAGGGACCTTTGGTTATCCTGCTTCATGGATGGCCGCAGTGCTGGTATCTATGGCGTCATCAGATCGATCCGCTTGTAGAAGCAGGCTTCCAAGTGGCCGTTCCCAACCAACGGGGATATGACGGTAGTGATGCTCCACAAGAGATCGAGGCTTACGACATACTTAATTTAACGGGGGATGTTGTCGGAATCGCTGACGCTCTCGGTCAGGAAACTTTCATTGTTGTGGGACATGATTGGGGTGCGCCTGTAGCTTGGAATACAGCACTGCTATATGAGGAACGAGTTAATGCTGTTGTGGGAATGAGTGTTCCTTACTCGCGTTACCCGATTGGAGCATTAACAAAGCAAGAGAATTTTGGGGACAACTTCTGGTATATGGTCTACTTCCAAAAGCCCGGAATTGCCGAAGCGGAATTTGAAACAGATATCCGTCGTTCCATACGTATAATTCACTATAGTATTAGCGCTTCTGCTCCTGAAGGAATCACGCTGAATCCGAAACCATCAACTTCTGGTTTTCTTGACGGACTGATCGATCCCCAGCAGCTACCAAAAGGCATGACAGAAGAGGATCTAGACTATTATGTTGAACAGTACAAACAGAGCGGCTTTCGTGGCAACCTGAACTGGTATCGCAACATGGATCGCAATATGGAAATTACTCCCCAGTTGTCAGGTAAAAAGATATCGCAACCAGCATTGTTTATTGCTGGTGAGAAAGATGTTGTATTGAAGTTTCCAGGAATGAATCTTAATGCAATGGCGGAGTTGGTTCCGAACTTGAAAGGACAGATTATTGTCCCTAGTGCTGGTCACTGGGTTCCCGCAGAGTATCCCCAAAAAGTCAACGAGGCTTTGCTTGGTTTTCTAAAAGACTTTGCCCCTCAACGGTAAAATCAGCGATTTTAGCTAAGAGGTTGTTTGAAAAGTCCTCTTCTTGGTAGCAAAACGTTCTAGATCCCCCTAAATCCCCCGATAAATTGGGGGACTTTGATTCCGGTTCCCCCCTTTTTAAGGGGGGTTAGGGGGGATCTAGAAGTGCCTAAAATCACAACTAAATACTTTTCAAACACCCTCTAAATCTTAAAATAAGATAATGAAAACCAAATTCTGGTAAATTCATGCTGATATGTGACACCGGAATTCTGTTTTGATAATAAACTTAATTAATGGCAAAAAAGAAGCGACCGAGAGAGCATATCATAGCAGATTTAAGCGTCAATCATGTCGAAAAATATGTGTTTTTATCCGGTTATTCTGTAGAGCGAGTTGAGTATGATTATGGTTTTGATTTAATCATCTTTACGTATGATGTCAACAATGAGATTGAAAATGGTCAGATTTATCTACAATTAAATATTCTAAAGCAGTTAAAGGGAGTGATTCGTCATAATGTTTAGAAATATTCAGTTTATTGACCTAGAAGAATTACTTTTAAAAATAGGTTTTGCAAAAGTACCAACAACTGGCTCTCAACAAGTCTATCAACATCCATCATTGGGAACTTTAGTCATCTTACCACCTTACGAACAGCAAGCGTATGTTCAGCTTGTACATTTGCTAGCTGTACGTCGAGTATTGCTAGAAAATGGTTTAATTAACATGAATACTTTCGACAGTTTTTTAGAAAAGGTTGCAAGCTAAAGGCAGATACGGACATAATTAACTCAAATTATCACCAAGTTCTTTTATGCTGCCAGTTATTGGAACTATTGCTTTACGTCAAATGGCTTCGGGCGATCGCTTGTCTTTACAAGTTTACAAATTTATCGGCGATCAACCTGGTAAAAAGGTTTACATTCAATCTAATCTGCACGGTGCAGAAATTGCTGGTAATGCCGTTATTCATCAGTTAATTGAGTTTTTGCTAACAATAAATGATTCAGATTTAGTTGGAGAAATTTGGCTAGTTCCTGTTTGTAATCCAATGGGGACGAATGAGCGATCGCACCATTTTTCCCCTGGACGATATTGCGTTTACGAAGCCAAAGACTGGAATCGCATATTTTGGGATTACGAGAAAGAAGCTGATAATTTAGTAGCTTTTACGAAATCTCAACTTCATCTTGATTTAGAGGTCGTTCGACAAAATTATCTAACTATAATTAAGCAACAATTTGCCAAAAGTTTAGAAAAAATTAATTCTCCCAGTAGTGTGCCTTACACTGAGCTTTTTAGCTATAAACTACAAAATCTGAGTTTAGATGCAGACTACTTAATTGACTTACATACTTCTTCAAATCAAGCATTAGACTATCTTTATTACTTCCGAAATCGAGAAGACAGTGCAAAATACTTCGGGCTTGATTTTGGAATTTTACTTGATAAATACGATGGTGATGCTTTTGATGAAGCTTTTATCAAACCTTGGTTAGCACTGGAAGCTTGTTTTAAAGAGTTTGGTAGAGAAATCAAGTTTGATGTGGAGGCTTGGACATTGGAATTAGGAACAGGAATGCAAATAAACCCTGATTCAGTCGCTAAAGGTGTACGCGGTTTGAAAAACTATTTAGCGCAAAAAGGTATACTGCAAATTCCTAATTTATCGGATGAGATAAAAAACCATGAAATGACTTTTGCATCTAGTAGCAATCGGAAAAAATATTATGCGATCGCAGGTGGGATGATTCAATGGAGAATAGAATTAGGTAGTTATGTAAAAGCTGGAGAAAAACTCTATCAAATTCTCAGTTTTAATAAAGAGGGTAATTTACCGAGTGTAATTGATGTCCGCGCTCAAAAAGATGGTTTGGTTTATGATGTTGCAACCAATCAAGCTGTGAATCAAGGCGAGTTTGTATTGGGAATTATTAGTTAACAACTAAATTTAAATTTCTGCCTCTACGCCACTGTTTGATTTATAGCGGTTATCGGTTGAGTGAGGTATAAGAACCCCACCCCCAACCCCCTCCCCGCTCTTTGAGAGGGGGCTAAGACGTACCTGATGTGATTAGGAAACACTATATTATTCGATTCCATAAAGAGATCTGTAGAGTCGGTTTTTTATATAAAATACAATCATGCTGCTAGGATTAAAAATAGTTAAGTTTGGTGTAAGATGCTGAAGAGAGAATTATTAGCTCAAGAAATCGAGTCATTACCGCCAGAGTTACTAACTGAAGCATTAGATTTTATTCGCTTCATTAAAGCTAGTCATTAGCGGTGTCAATATTCTTATTTTTAATCACCGTCATTTTGCTTTTAAAATGCTTAAAATCACCGCGTTTTGTTTGACTAATTAAAGATTGGCGATCAGCTAAAAACAAAACTCGTTTTTTGATGCCATTTTTCCATAGCCGATAAATAATCTGAAAAGCGGTGTAAGTCTTGCCAGAACCCGTTGCCATCACTAATAGAAAACGATCTTGACCTTTAGCGTAGGCGTAGCCCGTCGTAGACATCGCTTCCACCGTCCGATTAATCGCAATTTGCTGATAATAGCGCGGTTGGCGACCTTTAGCATCAAAAAAGTAATCAAAAGTTGCTATTTCTTCCACTTCTGGGGTTTCAATCTCCTTAAACTTCTTATATTTCTGCCAAAGTTGATCAGGTGTCGGGAAATTATCAAGACTTAATTCTCGTTCAATTAAACTAGAAAAACCAGATTTATCATGTTCTAAAAAACTATCACCATTAGAACTAAAAGCCACAGGTAAATCTAAAATATCTGCATAGTTTAAAGCCTGTTGCATCCCGTGACCAACAGGATAAATGTTTTTCTTAGCCTCAATAACAGCAATCGGAATATTCGGCTTGTAATAAAGAATATAATCGGCTTTTTTCCCCTTCCCGCGTTGCGTTTGATTCCCTTTTACATAAATCCGACCATCAGTGAAATAGACCTGTTCTCGGACTTGCTTGCTGACATCCCACCCTGATTTAAGCAAAGCAGGTAAAATATACTGTGTACAAATATCCTGTTCTGAAAGCTCTCGTTTATCGGTCATCTGTAAATTCACTTACTTTTATGAATAGTAGGGGCAATTCATGAATTGCCCCTACGGATCATGAATTGCCCCTACGGAGGAATTGATTGCTCAATTATACACAGAGTCCCTTGAGGCTAATACAAACTTTGTCATGGAACTGTTTGTTTTGAATCTAAAAACAAAATCAAGTTATCTCAGCTGTAAAATATAAGTGTAGAGCCAGTAGTAGATTAAACCTCGGCAAAAATAATCGCTAAAAATGCCAGGGGGATTTTATGTTTGTTTTGTGTTTAAGAAAAAATCAAGTTATCCCAGCTGTAAAATATGAGGGTGGAGCCAAAGGTGACTAGTATTGATAATTACAACTTCTCTTTTTCAGGAGAAGCCACAATCCCGCAGGCTCCTCCTGAATTTAAATCAGGTTTTATCGGCATTATTGGTCGTCCTAATGTCGGTAAATCTACTTTGATGAATCAATTGGTAGGAGAAAAAATTGCCATTACATCACCGATCGCACAAACAACACGTAACCGTTTGCGCGGTATATTAACGACACCAGAGGCGCAGTTAATATTTGTAGATACACCAGGAATTCATAAGCCCCATCATCAATTGGGCGAAGTGTTGGTGCGAAATGCCAAAATTGCCATTGAATCGGTAGATGTATTGTTGTTTGTGGTAGATGGAGCAGTGGCTTGTGGTGCAGGCGATCGCTATATTGCCGATTTGCTCAGTCGCAGCAAAACACCGATAATTCTGGGTGTGAACAAAACCGACCAGCAACCGCCCGATTCCCAGTTTATAGATGATAGTTACACCCAGATGGGCAAGTCCCATGAATGGAAAATCGTGAAATTTTCTGCCAAGACTAGTGCCGGATTACCACAACTTCAAGAATTATTAATTGAACATTTAGAAATTGGGCCATTATATTATCCTCCAGACTTGGTAACTGACCAGCCAGAGCGGTTTATTATGGGTGAATTGATCCGAGAACAAATTTTATTATTGACTCGTGAAGAAGTACCCCATTCAGTAGCGATCGCCATTGACTTAGTAGAAGAAACTCCCAGCATTACCCGTATACTTGCTACCATCAACGTCGAGCGCGATTCCCAAAAAGGCATACTCATCGGCAAAGGCGGAGCAATGCTCAAAGCAATTGGTAGTGAAGCCCGCGAACAAATCCAAAAGTTAATCGCTGGGAAAGTTTACCTAGAATTGTTTGTCAAAGTCCAACCAAAATGGCGACAGTCGCGGGTGAGTTTAGCAGAGTTAGGCTATCGGGTGGAAGAATAGAAAATTAGTCATTAGTCATTAGTCATTGGTCATTGGCAGGTAAACAAGACAAAACAACTCATAAAAGACACTGGTTTTTCACCTTATCTAAAAAAGCCAACGCGAAACCTCTCCCCTACTAGCGTTGGGGGAAAAATTCCAAGCCTCTCCCTTTCTAGGAGAGAGCAATGGAAGTGAGGTTTGCAGATGACGTGAAAAGTCAGACTAATGACAAAGGACTAATGACAAAAGACTAATGACAAAGGACTAATAACTAATAAAAATGTCTTTAGATACTCGCTATCCCTTAAATTTACCCGCCAATGCTCCGCCGTTGCGGGTGTTAATTGTCGAAGATGATCCGATGATGCAATTGGGATTAGAGCAATCATTAATGGCTCATCCTCAGTTGGAAATTGTTGGACAAGCAGAAGATGGTTATTTGGGAGTTCAAGCCGCACTGCAACTAAAACCTGATTTGGTGGTTATGGATATTGGATTGCCACGATTGGATGGCATTGCCGCAACACAGCAAATTAAGGCGGCATTGCCAGCAACTCATGTGGTGATGCTGACATCTCATCAAACGGAGACAGAAATTATTGCCGCCCTGTCTAGCGGTGCAGATGCATATTGTATTAAAGGTGCAAGTGTGGAACGATTGTTAAGTGCGATCGCAGCCGCAGTTGATGGTGCAGCCTATCTCGATCCCCAAATTGCGCGGCGAGTAATTGACAATCTCAAACCGCCCTCACCCACCAGCAACACTGCCAACTTATCTGGGCGCGAGTTAGAAGTTTTGAAACTCATGGTAGACGGGTTGAGTAACCCGGAGATTGCCGAAAAACTTTATCTGAGTCCCAACACCATCAAAACTCACGTCCGGGGGATTATGAATAAATTAGCAGTAGACGATCGCGTGCAAGCGGCAGTTGTAGCACTGCGTTCTGGGTTGGTTTGATTGCTACAATCTGTGAGCGCTGTAGATGAACACCTGATCTGGTAATCTTTATAGGAACAGCCGGTAAGCGTAAAACTCAGCGTCTAAAGACGCTGAGATATAAGCGACTCGTGTGACTTTAGTCACAGTCATCTTTCCGGGAG